>JBMOFV010000010.1:0-88246 GCA_049318705.1 Chitinophagaceae bacterium | reverse complement strand
CTGCATTGCTGTAATTGATGGTTACATTGTAAGTATGTACTGAATCACAACCTGATGCATTGGTATAAGTCACATTGTGTGAGCCGCTGGCTGTGTATGATTGCCCGCCTACTGTTGTTGCATCACAAGCAGTATGATTGCTGCTACCTGTATTGCTGTAATTGATGGTGACATTGTACGTATGTACTGAATCACAACCTGCTGCATTGGTATACGTCACATTGTGTGAACCACTTGCAGTGTAAGATTGTCCACCGACAGTTGTTGCATCGCAAGCCGTATGATTGCTGCTGCCTGTATTGCTGTAATTGATGGTGACATTGTACGTATGTACTGAATCACAACCTGCTGCATTGGTATACGTTACATTGTGTGAACCACTGGCAGTGTATGATTGTCCACCGACCGTTGTTGCATCACAAGCCGTATGATTGCTGCTTCCTGCATTGCTGTAATTGATGGTTACATTGTAAGTATGTACTGAATCACAACCCGCTGCATTGGTATACGTTACATTGTGTGAACCACTAGCTGTGTATGATTGTCCACCGACAGTTGTTGCATCACAAGCCGTATGATTACTGCTGCCTGTACTGCTGTAATTGATGGTTACATTGTAAGTATGTACTGAATCACAACCTGAAGCATTGGTATAAGTTACATTGTGTGAACCACTGGCAGTGTATGATTGTCCACCTACTGTTGTTGCATCACAAGCAGTGTGGTTGCTGCTACCTATGTTGCTGTAATTGATGGTTACATTGTAAGTATGAACTGAATCACAATTAGCAGCGTTTGTATACGTTACCGTATGTGAACCGCTTGCTGTGTAATTCTGACCACCTACTGTTGTTGCATCACAAGCAGTATGATTGCTGCTTCCTGTATTGCTGTAATTGATGGTTACATTGTAAGTATGTACTGAATCACAACCCGCTGCATTGGTATACGTTACATTGTGTGAACCACTAGCCGTGTATGATTGTCCACCGACTGTTGTTGCATCACATGCAGTGTGGTTGCTGCTACCTATGTTGCTGTAATTGATGGTTACATTGTACGTATGTACTGAATCACAACCTGAAGCATTGGTGTAGGTCACATTGTGAGAACCACTAGCCGTGTAAGATTGTCCACCGACAGTTGTTGCATCACATGCAGTGTGGTTGCTGCTACCTGCATTGCTGTAGTTGATGGTCAAATTCAACGTATGTACTGAATCACAACCTGCTGCATTGGTAAAAGTACCTGTATATATACCACTCGTATTATAACTGTTGCCATTCCATGTATAAGTATCACAGGCAGTTTCAGAACTAGATCCGGTATTACTATTGTTGATGGTCAGATTTAATAAAGTGATGACACAATTGGTCGTATCGATATGAGAGCCAGATTGAGTATATGTCATCCCATTTACACTCCAAAGATAGGAATCGCAGGATGTTTCATTTTGAGTGACATTATTATAAGATGAACAGAGCGTTGTGAAAGAAGTGGTAGAAGACCAATTACTTGGAACCGGGTCGTTCGCGCAATAAGAAGCTACCTGAAAATCATAAGGTGTATTTGGTATTAAACCTGTAAGCGTCTTCATGGAAGTAGTTTGAGTTCCATTAATCCATGGACCAGACGGAGAAAGTCGATAACGTATTGCATACCAAGCCCCTGTACCATTCCAACTTAGGGTGACACCTGTAGCGCTTAATCCGCTAATGCCTGTGATAACAGGCGCTGGGCATTTTTGCAGAGTCGTGAATTCGGCTATTGGTGAATAGGAACTTACACCAAAGGATCCGGTACAGATCGTTTGAATTTGGTATTCATAAGTGGTTAATGGGTTAAGACCGTTGTTCGTTTTGGTAGTGGTAGAAGATGTACCGGCAATCCATGGACCAGTCGGTGTTTTCTTACGATACTTAATTTCGTAATAGCTGGCATTAGGGGCAGCGGTCCAGGTAAAAGTAACACCGGATCCGGTTGGAGATGCAGAGATTCCTGTTGGTGCTGAACATTGGGCTGATAGGTCTGTGGAATACAGATTTAATCCTAAGAGGGCCAATGCCGTCAATACCAAACTGAAAAATCCATTTCTCCTGTTGTGGTTGTGGAGTTTTTGATGATTCATTTTTTAATATTTAAGTGAATAATGGTTTTATAAAATAATTTAAAATTCCCTTTCTTTAATTATTGCTTGAAAGGAGCTCATTGATTTTGGTTGGGGGATGCCTGATTGCCATTACATGAAATCTGGCACGGCTATTTTTCAACAAGGATTTAATCTTTAATTGAAAAATATTTTTCAAGCAACATTTTATGGAGGTTGCAGAATGTTGTTTCGTTTAGGAAAAATCAAAATTTGAGTTGAATGGATATGAGCGTTTACTGAAAAGTCAGCATTGTTATCCTGAACTTTTTGGTTTGTTTTTATACCACCCGCATTCCAAACTGAACATTTTCGGAGGTGAGGTACTTCAATATGTAAAAAAACAAAGCAGTCCATAAGTTGGTTGGTTGATCGTCAGGTAATTAAAAACATGGACTCATGTTCTAAGTAATTACACCTTTTATAGGTTTTACGAAGTTAAGCTAAAATATTGATTATCAATATTATATTATTGTTGGCATGTGGTTTTTAGTTATATAAAATATTCCCCATGTAAAAGGGCTCTGATAATACCTTTTTACGTAATGATTCTTTTGTGATAAGAAAATGAAGTTGATGTCTTTTTCTGAAAAGGCCGCATTTGACTATCCTTTTAAAGAATGGTAAACGAAATTAGCAACATGCAACTTTCATTTTATTTACACATTTGTGTAAGCCCCAACAATTGTGCCAACAATTGTTCTTCAACCTATATGAAAATTTATTATATCAACGAACAAGGAGGCATTTAAAAGATTGCCATGTCTTGGTCAAAATTTCAGAGTTTGGATATATATTCAGGTAGCATTATTCTTCATCATGTATGTAATGAGTATTTAAAAACATTCTTTGGACTGACAAGTGTTTTTGATATGGATATTTAAAGTTTACATGTCGTATCTATTTCTTTAAAAGCCATAAAAAAAAGGATACATCGTTGTATCCTTTTTTATGCAATCAATGGAGAATGATTCCCGGTACTATTTTTTGCCTCCTTTCTTCATTCTTTCCTCATTTTGTTTTTGCATCTCCATCATTTTTTTCATCAACTTATTTTCCTTTGGAGGTTCATTTTTCTTTGCCTGAATTTTTGCATGAATTTTTTCAGGATCAATAATCCATTGTTGAATCACAAACTGTAATCCTAATGTAATAACATTCGAAACAAAATAATAGAAAGTGAGGGCTGCAGGTAATTTATTGAAAATACCCAAAAACATAACCGGCATAATGAAAGGCAAATACTTCATCATCGGATTATTTTGATCGGCAGTCATGTTCATGCTATATAAGGCCATCAATAAACTGGTAATCACAAATAAAATGGTGAATAAACTGATATGATCTCCATAAAAAGGAATCGTAAAAGGTAAGTTGAGAATACTATCATACGTCGATAAATCATTCGCCCATAGGAATTTTTCCTGACGTAGTTCAATGGCATGCGGGAAGAAAGAAAGTAAGGCAAAAAAGACGGGGAGCTGCAGTAAGGCCGGCAAGCATCCACCAAGTGGATTGACACCTGCTTGTCGGTATAACTTCATTTGTTCCATGCCAAAGGCTTGCTTGTCATCGCCCATTTTCTCACGCAACTCATCCAGTTCAGGCTTTAATGCTTTCATTTTTGCACTCGAAACATAACTCTTGTAAGTAAAAGGTGACATCAATAAACGAATAATAAAGGTGAGTAATAAAATAACCACACCATAGCTACTAAAAGCATGACTCAGCATATTAAAAATGGGTAAGATGATCCATTTGTTGATATATTTTACAAATCCAAAAATGCCATAACTCAGAGGAATGATTTCTTCCAACTCAATCTGGTAACTTTTTAGAATCTTATAATCATTCGGACCCAGATACATTTTAAAACTATAATTATCTTGTGGTAATAAGGTCATATAGGCACTGAAATCTGAAAGCTTGCGTGTCGCAGTATCTTCTTTGCTTAAATCTGAACTGATTTTAGCGGATGTAATCAATTTCTGATCGGTAATGAGGGTCGTATTAAAGTAGTGCTGTTTAAAACATAACCACTTAACCGCTTCATTAAAATTTTTATCTTCCTTCTCTTTAATGGTGTAATAATCATAGCCTTCTTTTTCGAGGTTATAACATACCTGGGTATACATACGCTGACTTTCAACATCCTTTTCAGTCATAATGGATTGCGAATTCCACTGCAAACTCACAGGAGCCGACTTGTCAGTGTTTTTTGCATCTACCTTCATTTCTAACATACATCCGGTTTCCGGGAGTTGATAGGTGATGCTGGTATTGTTTCCTTTTAAAACGATTTGCCGCTTATCTGCTCGAATCTCCCCATTGAAATACTCATCTTTGGTATGTATCATCATGCCAGCCGTTGATTTATATCCCAAATCAATGAAGTTCTTATTCCCCTCAAATAAAATCAGGGGCTTACCATCGTATGTCTTAAATTGTTTTAGCCAAACTTTATTCGCTGAACCACCTTTGTTCGTGAAGGTGATTTGCAAATCTTTGTTTTCAATCACATAAAATGTTTCAGCTTGAATGGTTTGCAAAGTATCCTTCAGCGAATCAGTCTGTACGTTCATGCCCAATGAACTATCGATTGCTTTCACCGGTGCAGGTGGCGGATTTAATTTGGCTTGGGCTACTGAATCGGCTTTGCGTTTGGCTAAGTATTGTTTTTCGGCGTTTTGATTGTAAACAATATAACCGACCAAGAGGAGCATCAGTAAGCCAAAACCAACCAGGGTATTTTTATCCATCAGATTTTTTAAATTGGCTGCAAATATAGGGTGCTTCTAAAAACTAATTTCACGGGCTTTCACGGATTATTGCCGTTTATACCGGGAAATGCCCGCAACATGCTTAATTTTGCAGCATGAATTTTCGAAAAAACCTTTTATTGGTAGGGCATCTGGAAGGAATTTCTTTTCTGATACTGCTTTTTATAGCCATGCCCCTGAAATACTTCTGGAATTTGCCCGAAGCTGTCAGAATTACCGGCTCTTTTCATGGTATTTTGTTTGTTTTACTCATTTATATGCTATGGCAGGCAAAAAACAAGGGTTTGATGAGTTTCAGACAATTGATCATCGCAATTCTTCTATCCTTTTTACCGGCAGGTACATTTTTTTTGCACAAATATATTGGTGCAGAAAAAGTGGATTGAGTATTTTGATAGGTATTTGCTTTGTTTTGTTTGCGCCCTTCATATATTTGCCCACTAAATTTCACAAATTGTGAGTTCACATACTAACCTATCCCGCGCGAGTGCCGCAGGATTGCTTATTGCTTTAGGAATCATTTATGGCGATATAGGAACTTCCCCACTTTATGTGATGAACGAAATTGTCATCAATAAAGAAATTTCGGAATTATTGATTTTTGGGGGATTGTCCTGCGTCATTTGGACATTAACCCTTCAAACCACCATCAAATATGTATTGTTAACTCTAAAGGCTGACAATAAAGGAGAAGGAGGAATTTTTTCATTATATGCATTGGTTAGGCGCAGAAAAAAGTGGCTCGTCATTCCTGCTATGATTGGTGGTGCTGCATTATTAGCCGATGGCATGATTACACCTCCAATTTCGGTCACCTCTGCAATAGAAGGTTTGAGACAGGTGCCGGCATTGCATGAAATACATGAAGGCACCATCGTATTTATCGTGTTAACCATACTCTCGATGTTGTTTTTAATGCAGCAATTTGGAACAGTTAGTATTGGCAAATTGTTTGGGCCAATTATGACAATTTGGTTTGTTATGCTCGCCGTTTTAGGGGTCATGCATATTGGCGATAGTTTAAAAATTTTTAATGCTTTCAATCCCATTTGGGCATTTAAGCTATTAACAATCTATCCGAAAGGATTTTGGTTATTAGGAGCGGTTTTTTTATGTACAACCGGGGCGGAAGCTTTGTATAGTGATTTAGGACATTGTGGTCGTGCCAACATTCGTCTTTCCTGGATTTTTGTGAAACTGAGTTTGATTCTGCAATACCTCGGGCAGGGGGCTTGGTTGCTTTCTGAATATCAGGGGCGAACCATTACGAAACATATGATTGAAAATGGGTTTAATCCATTTTATGGTCTCATGCCGGCAGAATTTAAATTAATTGGAATCGTCATAGCAACCATGGCGGCGATTATTGCAAGTCAGGCGTTGATAAGCGGATCTTTTACCCTCATCAGTGAAAGTATGAGATTAAACTTATGGCCTAAACTCAAAGTGAATTATCCCACTGAGGCAAGAGGGCAATTATTTATACCAAGCATTAACCTATTATTATTCGTAGGCTGTGTTGGGATTACTTTGTACTTTAAGTCATCCACGAATATGGCTGCAGCATATGGTTTAGCAATTACCTTATGTATGTTAGCCACCTCTATTCTTTTTGCAAATTTCTTAGTTTCAAGGAGGGTGAAACCTTGGATTATTTATTTATACCTCGCCGTTTACCTTGGTCTTGAATTGAGTTTTTTAATCGCGAATCTGGAGAAATTTCCTTTCGGAGGTTACGTGACATTAGTGATAGGCGGTCTGCTGTTTGCCGTGATGTTCGTTTGGTTTAAAGCCCGTAAAATTAAAAACAGGTATGTGGAGTTTGTCCGAATGGATGAATATATGCATACGATTCAGGAGTTAAGTAATGACATGAGCATCCCCAAATACGCGACCCATTTAGTGTATCTCACGAGTGCCAATAACCCCAAGGAAATTGAGCACAAAATCATGTATTCCATTTTGAACAAAAAACCGAAACGTGCAGATATATATTGGTTCATCCATGTGGATGTGGTTGATGAACCTTATCGGACTGATTATGTAGTTGAAACCATCATTCCGAACGAAATTATACGCATTGAATTTAGATTAGGTTTTCGTGAAGAACAGCGCATCAATTTAATGTTCCGGAAAGTAGTAGAAGAAATGGTAGCAAATAAGGAAGTCAATATCACTAGCAGATACACCTCTTTGCAAAAAAATAAAATAGCGGGTGATTGGCAATTTATTGTGATGGAGAAATTCCTTTCTCATGATAATGACTTGCCTTTATTTGAACGGGTCGTTATGAAATTCTATTTCTTCATCAAGAAATTCAGTTTGAGTGAGGAAAAAGGATTTGGTCTTGATTCTTCTTATGTTACCATCGAGAAATATCCACTGGTAGTTGCGCCTGTTACCAATCTCAGCCTGCGTCGGGTGGATCATTGATTGGATGAGGATTAAAATTTGAGATAGTAATCTGAAAGGAGTGTTTTTATTTCCTGACAATATTCCTGCTTCTCCCGAATGGTCATTTGAAATATTTCCCGGATTGTTGTTTGTTTCTGATAAATAGCTACAACATATTTAAAGGGATGTTGATCACTATGCCGAATATGAAGTTCCCGTTCACAATGCCATTGATCTTTAATCATCAATGTTTTCCATTCATTCATACGATCTTTGGGCAAAAGTATCGCCATTCGACTCCGGTCATTCGCAAGTCTGTTAACCTGAAATGCCAATTCTTCGAGCGTTAAATGGCTGGAGTGCCAGGCCATATTTTTTTCTGCCTGATTGGATACAAGTTGATTCTCGAAGAAAGGGGGATTACAAACAATCAAATCATAGGGTGCCAAAGAAACGTATTTACAAATATCCATTTCATATACTCGAATTCGTTCATGAAATGGGGATGCATCAATATTTTCCCGGCACTGCTGCACGGCTGCCGAATTCATTTCAACCATGTCAACCCGGGCATTGCAACGTTGTGCAATCATCAAACCAAGTAGTCCGGTGCCGCTTCCAATATCCAGTATTCTTTGATCATTCTTATGGACAGGAATCCATGCGCCGAAAATGCAGGCAATTTCTGTAACTTTCATGGCGCATCGATCCTGCTGGATGGTAAATTTTTTGAATCTGAAATCGCCGGACATATAAAATAATTAGGGGCTGCTGATTATCTCACGGGCGCTTCAAATTCAAGGAAGCGTTCAAGGGATAGTACTTTGGTACAGCCCTTGGACGATGACGAAGAAGTTGAAGATGCCGGTGAGAAGTGAAAATTACAAAATAAAGTGCAAGCATTTTGAAGAGATATTGATAATTAACGTGTATCTAAAAAAGTGTAATTTGATACTCCATGTAATGAAATCAACTATTTTCACGTTAACCAGCAGCCCCTAATTACTTCTGGAGTATACTCGTGATATTAGAAGTGAATTTAGAATCATCCATCCATTGTACATGGAGATGGTTTTCTGCAGCAATTGTTTCTATAAATTCTTTACTGATAAAATGCAATTCATTGTTGGTTTTATTAAAGCCAAATAGTTTCGTCGACATGATTTCGCTGAGTTGTGTGCCTTTATGGCGTTTTTCATAATCGGTCAATCCATCTCGAATAATCAAACGGCCTCCCGGGTTTAAGGATTGTATGCAGGATTCACAAAGTTGTTTCTGCTTGTCCGGTATGAGGTAATGTAAAACATCCATAATCAGAATACAATCGTACCTGTTTTCCTTCGGGAAATCCAACACATCTCCCGCTATAAAATTCAATTGAGGGCCTTTGCCGAAATTATGATTAGCGATGGCAATTTTTTCTTCATCATAGTCCAGACCGGTGATTTGACGTTCATTGGAGGTCCAATGTAAGATGTAATCCAGAAAACCGTAGCCACAACCTAAATTTAAAATTTGTCCTTTCTGGGGGACCCATTTTTCGATAGGGGTATAATTGTCTTCTAATTTACTTTTTATCCGACAATACCATTCCAGTACCGGGCCCTTGTATAAATAATTTTTAATCAGTTGTTCACGATAATAGGCAGGTACTTCCCGACTCAAAGCATAGTCCTTAAATTCTTCCCGAAACATGCGTCCGATTTTACGGGCTCTCTCGCTATAGGTGATGCCATAATTGGAATCTTCCGGTGTAATCCTTGGAAGAAATTTTACATTGATTTCTCCATCCTTTAGCAAAAAATCACTCTTACGCATGGTATATCCTACCCCATGAAAGATGGTTGGTAAAATATCCAATTTGAGTTGTTGCGCTAAATAGAAAGCGCCCTTGTGAAATCGTTTTACCTCATCATCATAACTGCGTGTGCCTTCAGGAAATACAGCAATCGAATATCCCCGGTCTACCCAATACGATAGTTTATCTACCGAAAATGCTGCGCCTTCTTCTACCGGATAATAATCAGCCATCCTGACCAGTGCGCCAAATACCGGAGAGCGCCAAACCCATTTATTGGTGAGTAATAAAATTTTAGGATGTAATGAAATGATTCTCAGTAGGTCCAAAAATGAAGCATGATTGGCAATCAACACACAGGGTTTTTCGAAATGGGCATCTTCTTTATTTTCAAATCTTTTTTTCACATTGCCCATGATATAAAGCAGACTCCACATCATTTTGCAAATCATCACATGATAAATATACTTCATTCGATCTTTGGCAAAAGGGATACATTTAGTCAGAATGAAGCCAACGATGGTTAGTAGCACACAACCCGTTACATAATACGTAAATGCAAAAATGGTTTTCGTGAATGACCATAGTGTAAATGGATGAAATTTTTTGTCAGCACGTTTTTGGATGAAAAAATGAAACAGTATAGGTTGTATGTTTTGTGAAATGAGCAGAATGGATAAAATACCTATTACAGAAACGAATGCGATGGATTGTAATGCAGGATGTTTGGCAAAAATCAAAACACCCAATCCGATGATGGTAGTCATTGCAGACAAATAAATCGAAACGCGTATGCTGCTTAATTTGGGTTTTCCATATTTGTATTTTTCCAGTAATCCATCCGTAATAAAAATGCTGTAGTCATCACCCAAGCCAAAAATCAATGTGGAGATAATGATGTTGATGATATTAAATTCTATCCCCAAAAGTCCCATCAAACCAAGGATACAAATCCATGTAAGTACCATGGGTATAAATGAGATCAATGCTATTTCGATACGACCATAAGAAATCAGTATTGTAAAAAAAACAATGAATGAGGTGTAAAATAAAATGTTGTAGAAGTCGTCACGAATCAATGTCACGAATCGACTGGTAATCATCTGTCGGTCTGTAACATATTGATGAGAACCGGGTGTGAAATTTTTAATAAAATTTGTTCGTTGGGCCTGACTGGCTTTTACCATGCTAATCACACGAACACCATTGCTATCTTCAAGGACCAGACCCGCAAAAAGATTTTTAAAAGTGTTTTGATAAATGGAATCAGGCGCTTTGGGCTCTTCATTCAACATGCTGACTATGCCATCGAAAGCTTTGTTATTAAATCCGGTTTCCGTGCCAATGCGTTGTAATTGCGATTGCAGCTTGGCTTTTTTAAGCGTTGTCCAATAGGACTTCCAGCGATTTTGTCTCTCTTCAATTTTCTTTTTACTCAACAGGAAGGAAGCAATGGGTTGATAAGCCGAAATTTCATTTTTCTGAAGCGCACTTTCGAGTTGTTTTTCCGATTGACCAGCTTGTTGCAGCGCCTCGTCTAAATTTTTACCCTCGCTCACACAAAATAAACTATTCAGTGAAACTTTCAGGCGCTGGTTAATGATTTTCTGATGGGCAGACATCGTTGGACTCATGTAATTCATCTGCATCAGATCTTCGGTGAATCTGACCTTTTTTACATAAAATCCCAGGATACAGGTTGTCAGAAGTATAGCCAGTAAAAAATATGTTTGGTATTTATTTTTTCTTGTAAAAAAACGGTCCAACCAGTTATGATGTGGTGTATCCTGATGATTCTTATCCCGAATAAAATGGGGTAAAAAAATCAATGTGCAAATGGAAGAACCGATCAGGTTAAATGCCGTGAATAAACCCAGTTCTTTCAAAACTGGTGCATGCATAAAAGTTAAACTCAAAAATGCCGCAATGGTCGTAAAACTGCCAATCGTCATTGGATGGGTCAGCTCTGCAATCGTCTCTTCCTTGTTCGGGCTATGTCTGAGATGCGACATAAAATGCAGCGAATAATTTACTGCAATCCCTAATATAACACTTGAAGCACCTAACGCCATCAGGCTGACTTCGCCTTTGACCAAATACATCATGGCCATGCCAAAACTCCCGCCGAATACAACCGGAATCATGATTTGTAAAGGAGCAAATGCGCTACGGAAAAATCCAATGAATAAAATCAACAGGAGTACCAATGTTATGCCAAGGGTCAAATAAGTATCTTGTTGCATTTGTACGGCATTTGCACTTGCTACCATGGGGCCGCCAAAATAATGGAATTGCAGTGCTGCAAAAGATTCGGAATCCAATACCTTTTTTGCCGATTGAGCAATCAAGGGTTCAAGGCCTTTGTTCTTTTTAGTTTGTGAAGAGGGCCAGCTGGGATGCAGAAAAAACGCGAGTTGGTTACCTGCTTCGTTGATCAAATACCCATCATACATCGATACATCCTCATTCATTTGAAATCGGCTCAATTTTTTAAAGGCAGGTAAACTCCATCCCAAAGGGTCGCTCAAAAGTAGTTGCTTTAAAGCGAGTCCTCCCGGTGAAATAAATATGCGATAATTGGTTTGAAGTTTGTTGCGCAAATAATTTTCATCCAAACAAGAGTCTATTTGTAAATAATCTTTCTCATCTAATAAAACAGGCAAATAATTTTGTACGAGTCCCATTAATTGCACCATAGACTCATCATCTTGTTGGGCTTCAATTTTCTCTATCAGATGTTCCCGATCATTCTTTATCAATTCTTCTCGAAATGCTTCGGTAAAAGCAATAAGTAAATCCGGATCGGCGTTGTTACTGTCTTTTAAAGAAACCGAACATATGATGCGATCTAATTGTTTATTACGAAAGAGCACGCTACTGATGTCCTGGCCTTTTTTTTCCTGCGGCATCATTGCTTGCAAGTCACTCTCAAATCGTGAACGCGTTGCGAATAATACAAATAGGCCGATGAGTACTAAAAAAATGACTCTGGCTAACCAGGGGCGAATTTTTAAATAGCGGTAAATATTTACAAAAAGAAATTTCATGCAGGAAGCCCACAAAAGTAGGGCTTTTGCACCCTTATTTCAAAGCTTGTTGGAAGGCTTTCAGGCAGCGATTTCTGGCGAGGGTATGATCAACGATAGGTTGAACATAATTCAAGCTGTCAAATTCAGGAACCCATTGTCGGATATATTTACCCTGAGGGTCAAATTTTTGGGTTTGTAAGGCTGGATTAAAGATTCGAAAATAGGGTGCAGCATCTACTCCACAACCAGCAGCCCATTGCCAGCCTCCATTGTTAGAGGCGAGTTCGAAATCATTGAGGTGTTCTGCAAAAAAGGCTTCACCACAGCGCCAGTCAATCAGGAGGTGCTTGGTTAAGAAGGAAGCCACTATCATTCGAACTCTGTTGTGCATCCATCCTGTATTTAGTAATTCACGCATGCCGGCATCTACAATGGGGTAGCCTGTTTTGCCCTGACACCATGCTTCAAATTCTTTCGGGTCATTTCGCCACTGTATACGGTCGTATGCCGGTTTAAAGCTTTGATGAACAACCTGCGGAAAATGCCATAGAATGCATTGATAAAATTCTCTCCAGATTAACTCATTTAAGAATTTATCGGGAAATGGAAGAGCCTGCTTAACCAATTGACGGATGCTAATGGTTCCAAACCTCAAGTGTATACTCAATCTGGAAGTTCCATTCAATGAGGGGATGTCGCGTGTTTCCTGATAGCCCGTGATGAGTTGATCGGAAATTTTAGGTTCGGGAAATTCTATATCGCAAGATTCAAACCCTAAATCAGTCAACTTAGGAAGTGGATATTCGCCAATGCCTGGTGCAAGGTTTTTGAAAAATGCTTGGCATTCATATGGATTGGTAAGGGATGGGTTGAAATGTTCTTTCCATTTTTTACTGTATGGCGTAAACACGGTATAGGGTGTGCCGTCTGGTTTGAGGACTTCCGATTGCTCAAAAATCACCTGATCTTTGAATGAGTGAAATTTACATAAACTATTTTCCAACATTTCTGCTATTTCCTGATCCCTTTTTCGGGCATAAGGTTCGTAGTCATGATTGGTATAGACCGCTGAAATGGAGTGCTTTTCGAGGAGCATTTTAAAAACCTCATCAGGTTTGGCATGAAAAACCCATAAGTCCGAACCCATTGAGCGGAGTTTCTCGGCAATTTTATTCAATTGCTGATGGATAAATTGAACCCGCCTGTCTTTACGGGGGAGTTCGGATAAAATGATTGGGTCGAAAATAAAAATGACTCTCGTAGGTATTCCTGATTGGAGTGAATAGGATAGGGCTGCCTGATCAAAAAGCCTTAAATCGCGGCGCAACCAACATATTTGCAATGGCATGGTTGCAATGTTACAAATCGAGTAGAATTTAGGCGGATTCATTTTATAATAGGCCATAGGAAGGGCTTTTGATGGATGACAGGAAAGGGGGATTTTTATTCATATATAAATTGATTTAATGTTTGAGGGTGAATCTTGGAGCAATCATGGTAATTAGGGATATTTTGATTACTTTTGCGCCCTCAATTTTTGCTCATGAAATTATCTCAGTACGTTTATGATTTGCCACAAAACCTCATTGCTCAATTCCCGGCTAAAAACCGAGATGAAAGCAAGTTGATGGTGGTTCATAAAGACACGGGGAAAATAGAACACAAACTTTTTAAGGATGTTCTGGACTATTTTGATGATAAGGATGTGATGGTTGCTAACAATACCAAAGTATTTAATGCACGCCTTTATGGCCGTAAGGAAAAAACCGGTGCTAAAATCGAAGTTTTTTTGTTGCGTGAATTGAATAAACAAAATCGACTTTGGGATGTAATTGTTGAACCTGCCCGAAAAATTCGTGTCGGCAATAAATTATATTTTGGAGCAGACAATTCCCTGGTTGCCGAAGTAGTTGACAATACCACTTCTCGCGGACGTACGATTCGTTTCCTGTTTGATGGAACCAATGAGGAATTAAAACATATTTTGGATCAAATGGGAGAAACCCCATTGCCACGTTATATCAAACGTAAACCCGATGATACGGACAAAGAACGTTATCAGACGGTATATGCCAAACACGAAGGTGCAGTAGCAGCTCCAACCGCCGGTTTGCATTTTAGCCGTGAGTTGATTAAACGACTTGAAATCAAAGGCATTCGTTTTGCAGAAGTTACTTTACATACCGGACTCGGAACTTTTCGTCCAATTGAAGTTGAAGATCTGACCAAACATAAAATGGATGCAGAATATTATAACATCGACGATTATGCTTGTAAGGTCATTAACAAGGCCAAAGAAGAAGGACGCCGAATTTGTTCAATCGGTACCACAACCGTTCGGGCTCTTGAATCTTCTATCACAACAACCGGCATGTTGAAACCATCAGAAGGTTGGACCAATATTTTTATTTATCCTCCTTATGATTTTGCATTGGCGGATTCGCTCATAACGAATTTTCATTTACCTAAAACCAGTTTGTTGATTATGTCTGCGGCCTTTATGGGTTATGAACTTACGATGGAGGCATACAAGCAAGCCATTAAAAATAAATATCGTTTCTTTAGTTATGGTGATGCTCTCTTGATAATTTAGAGGCTTCTGAATAACTTAGAAATGCTGTAGATTTCGTGGGTAATGAAGTTGTATTCATATACCAATTTCAAGGACAAATAATTCAAAGACTATTGGAGTTGTGATGCAGTAGATTCCAGCTGTCCATGTTGTTATTGGTGTGACTGGTGAACGATGGCTTGTAACCATACTAACGTGGAGACTACATCCATGTAGCACAATGAGACATAGACGAAATTGGACCATAATGAATGTGTCATTGTAAATATATTGCGATTTGCCTGCAACGCAGAAGGTGCAATATTTCTGTGTAGCGGGAATGTCTTTCAACTGTACACTTCTTGTAAATAAGACTTCAAAGGTATGTATAAACGACTTTGGAATTTCCCTTGAATACCCACCACCACTTATTTTGAGCCTTATTCAGGAACTCCTATTTAACACACAGATTATGGTAATTGCTAAAATGTATTAGGTAGGTAACTGAGATTCTTTAAAATCAAATTGTTGAATTTTATTTGTTAATAATTTGGAAATGCCCCAAATATGCCTTAATTTCATTAAAAATTTATAGAAATGGGCATAAAGATACCCCAAATAAATGTCTGATACGTAAACTCATTAGGTAGTGAGAATGGAATCTTTGTAACATAAAATCAGAGAATATGTTCACAGGTTACAATTTACAAGAGTTCATTATAGAATTCAATAGCGAAGAAAAATGTAAGAACTATTTGTTCAAACTTAAATGGGAAGGAGGTTTTCGGTGTGTTAGATGCGATCATAGGGGGTACTGCAATACGGTTAAATTTGGGGAATTGAAATGCAATAAGTGCAAGAATAAGCATTCGGTTACATCGGGAACATTGTTTCATCATTTAAAATTCGATATTGTGAAAGCCTTTCTGATGGTGTTTTAATGAGTACGGACAAAAAGGGAGTTAGTAGTTTGGAGCTTCATCGAAGAACAGGTATTCGTGCGAAAACATGTTACTACTTCAAACGAAAAATTATGAAAGCGATGCATCAAGGAGATTTTAAATTAAGCGGCCGAGTGGATGTAGATGAATCCAGTGTTGGCGGCAAAGAATCTGACAAGCGCGGCCGGAGTAAAGGCAAGAAGAAGGAATTTGTAATAGGTGTTCAAATGTTGAAGAAGAAAATAGTCAGGGCCTTCGCCCATCAAATTGCAAACGCTAGTAGCAAAGAATTAAAGCCATTTTTCGAACAACGAGTATCATCAGATGCTCATGTAAGGGTAGATAAATGGAGAGCATATAATCCAATCAAACGAAACTATCCAAACATGATACAAGAAAGAAGTAAACCAGAGCAGAATTTCAAGCTTCTACATCGTGAGATTATGATGCTCAAAGCCGCATTGAGAGGTATTTATCACCATATAAAACATTTGCAAGACTATTTGAATGAATACTTCTTTAGAAAAAATATCAATGACAAATCACAACTCTTTCATACTGTGATATGTAATATGATTTTATCCAAACCAATCTCAATTAGTCAATTAAATTAGGGGTAAGATAAAGCCCATTTCTAAAAATTTATTATGAAAACATTTAAAACTAAGCGAACTAATGCTTGCAATAAGCATGTCACAATTCCAGAATTTGCAGGGTATTATCCACTTTTAAAACGAGCTTTTTTGGTGCTTCGGGATTTCAAAATCCTATTTTCATTTTTTTTGTGCATTATAATTGCACCTTGTAAAGCTCAAGATTCAAGCTCACATCAGCTATCGAGAGATTGGTTTACTTATTACTCTCGAGACACGAGTTTAAATTTTGCCCAATTGACAAATTTGTTAGACAGTTTGTACAACTTGGAGAATGACTCAGTTGAAGCAGCAGGGAAATCTAAGTATGTAAAATGGAAAACATTTTGGTCAACAAGGATAGATGATGATGGAAGAATGGTGGACTTTAAAAAAGCCATGAAAAGTTACTATCAGAATAATCCTTGCACAACAACTACTTTAAATAATAAACCTTTTAGTGGCTGGAAAGAAATTGGACCAGATGAACAAATTACAGTTCAGAAAAAAGGGGCTATGTTTCGTATTGAAGCGAATCCAGAGGACCCTAACGAAATATATGCTGGCGGTTGGGGTGGAGGAGTGTGGGCAACATATGACGGAGGTATAGAATGGAAGAATATTACGGAAAATAGTATTTTTTCGGGAATGGGTGTTTCCGCAATTGCAGTTGACTATAATTCTCCAGTAAATCAACGAACAATTTATGTTGGTCTAATAAACCAAATGCGAGAGTATTATAATGCTATGTTGATTTATTCAGTAGATGGTGGTCTAACATGGACTGAGATCACCCATCCAAATCTGAATCCTGTGGATGATCGAGTTACCGAGTTAAAAGTTGTAGGTAATCAATTATTTATTTTAACAAAGAAATATCTGAGTAGAATGTCAATTCCCTCAGGTACTATTAACCATTTGTTTGGCCCCGGCAACAGAATACCCTCCGATAATTCTGCCTTGCAATACTTTGAAATCCTTCCCGGGAATTCGAATATTGCAGCTCTTAGTACGACTATTCTAGGTGATTTAACCGTTCCTAACCGCGGCAGACTTTTCATTACCAACAACATTACTTCCAATTCGCCGAATTGGATTGAACGCACCAATATTTTGGATCATTGGGTTAATGAAAATATTATTATTAATGGAGATTTTGCAACGAATCCATTCGGGATGGCAGGTGCAACTGGGATATGGTCTAGAAAGGGACATCTAACCAACCAAGATATAGAATTTATGTGGGGTACACAAGAGGTGCGCGTTAATCCCTTGAACTCTCAGGTGCCGGGCAACACGTATCATGCATTGAAATATACCTTTGGAGCAGCGTTGGTTCCAACAAATGGTCAAGTGGAATTTAATATGGATGTTGACATGCCTCGTAAAACCAGGATAAGGGCTTTTCTCATTTGGCCGCCAACCGGAAGCAATACAATTGATTACGATCAGTTAACTCCATTTTACGATACTGATCAGGATGGATTAATTGCATCCGGTTTAATCAATGATATTTGCGGCGCCAATTATACGGGCCCGATAACAAGCGCGATTTTAAGTGGTTATCCTTCTTTTGCTTCACAATTGCACTTGGTTTTTTCGGTTTCAGATTTTTGTAGTCCAGCTGTTCCAAATCCCACATCTTCGAATCGGATTGGTGTGGATAATGTAAGATTTTCTTTTGTTCGAACGCCAAGAGTTGCCTTGTCATCAACCCCTAATGATCCTAATCATGTTTATATTGCATTTGAAAACCACAAGGATCATTTTGTAGCCAAAACAGATTTAACTCAACCTTCAATTTCGGCCACATTGGTTGGAAGGGAACAAATTCCATCTGACTATTATCAAGGTAATTTGGCAGGGTGGTTGTCGGAACCTTATTTTAAATTCTTCGATATTTCCCATGTTAATAAAGATATTATGATTTTTGCTGGTCATGTTTCAGGAGTTACATATAATTCGTCACCTAATCTTAGATTCAGACCAGGTAGTGATTACAATACAGCGGCGACTGTCGTACATGTAGATACTCGTGATATGGTATTTGTAAAGCCTAGTGGAAGTAATATAGAAACTGCAATTATTGCACATGATGGAGGTGTGAGTAAGTGGGTTAGAAATGTAACAACGAACACATCTACAACTTATCCGTATACCAATGATTGGCAAAATATAAATGGAATTACGAAGACGATAAACGCAACAACCTTTCATGACGTTGCGGCATCTGAGTTTACTGGTACCCTGACCGGCGGAACTCAAGATAATGAGCAGTTTACCTATTTCAAGTCCAAAGATGGAACATGGCACATTCCATTTGGTATAGGTGGGGATTGTTATGTATCGGGATTTTCGAAGAACATCAAAGGATTAGGTATTTCCACATCAAATGGCTCTGGAGGTTTTGGGCAACTATGGGAATCAAATGACGACGGTAATAGTTTTAATACGAACAATTTAAGTTTAGTTCCCGTCCCTTACTACTTGGGTATACCTTATTGTATGTCTACAACTGGTTCAATAATTCCAGGAACAGCAGTTCCTACTTATGGAACAATCATTGCAAATAATCATATTTATGACCATGAAATTAACAGTAATACTTGGTCGAACTTAACTAATTTTCTAAATAATGGGTGGCCTACCATCGTTACATTTAATAATGATAATAGTAAGAAATATCCAGTAGTTACGTCGGTAGAGCGAATTGATAACGGGAATAAAATAACCTATGCTGCATTAAATCTTCAGCCTTTTTCTAGTGGATTTTTTGTTGGACAAGATGCTACTAAAAGACAACTTCTTATTCAGGATAATTCGACACAGTGGTTACCAGTGAACATTAATTCAACCTATCCGGTGGATGGTGCCATCATCAAAATAGAAACAGATCCTGGCAATGCTAATAAGGTTTGGGTGCTAGCAAATGCGAACGGCGGTTATCAGGACCCTATCGTACCAGTTAAACGTATTTGGTATTCTGACGACAAAGGCCAAACGTGGCAAGACCCTGTTCTTTATAGTCAGGGACTCCCGAATGTCTACGTTAGCGACATTATATATGAATATCAATCTCGTCTTTTATTTACAGCTACGGATGTTGGTGTCTTTTTTAAAGACCTTAAGAATCCAAATTCGTCTTGGACCTGCTTAGATAAAAACATGCCTCATGCTATTGTAACAGCCTTGGAAATTAATTACTGTAAGGGGAAAATTTATGCTAGCACTTGGGGGCGTGGTATTTGGCAGTGCGAAATGCCTTGGAACGATGATTATATTAATCAAAACGATCCATCTTCAACAATGGTCCTCCAAGGTTCAACACCTACTGTTTGGGATTTTGATATGAATATTCAAAAAAATGTAATTGTAAAAGCAGGCCACCGACTAATTATAAGAAAGATTCCTGGGTATACTACTACCATAAATATGGGTAAAGGAAAGGTTATTATAGTAGAACCGAATGCGGCTTTAGTGGTTGATGATGCTACAATAACAAATGAATGTGGTGTCATGTGGGGAGGTATTCGTGTCATGGGAACAACTAGTCAGGCTCCATATCAAGGCTATATTATGCCACAAATTAATTTAAATTTAGGTAATTATGGGTTTTCTCATTGTTATAACCAGGGCATTGTGGCTCTCGTACAAAACGCAAAAATTGAAAATGCATGTATTGGTGTATCCACTTCCGATTATTACCTTGATGGATCTGATCCGGATAGTTACTATCCGAAAGGGTCTTGTTGCTCCGGAGGAATTATTGTCGCTGAAAATGCAAAATTTGTAAATAACAGAAAGTGTGTTGAATACACAACCTATAACTTCACGAATCAAGGCCGTTTCTTGAATTGTGAATTTATTGCCAATGATGTTATAGCCGATGAACGTTATAAAGATCCAGGCGGTGTGCGTTACGGCACGGATGAATTTATTACTGCTTGGGATGTACAAGGTGTCCGTATTGAGAATTGTTCCCTAAGGCATGTCTTAACCAATCCATTAAATTACAATCCGCATATTCAACGCTGCGGTACTGGAATTATAGGTATTGATGCGGAATTGAAATTGAGAAATAATATTTTTGAGAATATTCGTGAAGGCGTAAAATATTATTTTACTCCTCTGAAATTCCGTGGTCCCGATCTAAGAAGCAATTATTTTTACAAACATTGGCGAGGTATTTATGTTAGTGGCTCATCGAAATTGCATACCACCCTTTATAATCACATAACTTTAAAGCGAAACGATTTAGCTGCATCAACAAACAATCCGTATAAGGCATCATACGGAATGTTCTTTGATCACTGTGAAGGAAATATCATCAACGAAAATTCCGTCTCCTATGATTGGGCAAATAATAACGGTACCCAAGATTTTCAATTTGGCATTATCGTACATCAGACTTCCAAAAATGACCAGGGTAATTTAACTAATATTCGTTTAAATCTTATTCAAGACCTTAAATTTGGAATATTCGCTATGGGGGAAAATAAGACAACAAATATTTTATGCAATATTTTTAATAACCCTTCTCTTTCCATTGCTCAACAGATTTATAATATTGGCGTGACAGATCAATTTGACGTAAATCTCAATCCAATTGGTCCCGGATATTTGAAAACATTTCAAGGATTTTGCCCTTTTACTCCTGGACCAATTGGACCGGCCGGAAATAAATTTACTAGCTGCAATAGTCTTGCTGTAATTAGATCGTACAAAACCCCGAGTGCTCCAGTTGTTAAATATAACCAGCATAATACACCAGATTATATGTTAAATCCCTGTAATTATCCTGCACCTAATCATTTGACGCCTAATACATGCGCCGTTCCAAATTCTGATTGTCAGAATCATAATTCATGCTGCCCACCGGAAATTTATCAGACAATAGGCCCGGAAGTTGATTTAGAGCAAATCATAGATGGCTTAGTCAACGACAGAGAAGAATATGAAGAGCAATTAGAAGATGGGATCGCGCAAAATTTATTGGATATGATTGCCGAACCCTTGAATTCTTCCGCATACGTGTATAACGAGTTAATGGCTCTTGGAGGTATTTTGGGGGATGAAATTCTAATGGCTACTATCGACCGAATAAATAACCCTTTCAGTAATTACCAGTTGAAGAATATTATGGAACTAAATAGCCCATTAAGTATTGATGTTTATAATCATCTGTGCGAACAAAAACCAATTGTTGCATATAATTATGCAGTTTGGTATGCTCAACAACAGGGCTTAAGTCCACGGGATTTAATTGAGGCTCAAATACGGAGTTTGAAGGACCAACAAGATATTCTTGTTATGCAACATGTTCAGGAGCTTTGTGAAAGTGGAAATAAAATTGACGCAGCTGATTATCTATTGAATGAAAATTACTTACAAGAGGCGTTTTCGTTAAATTTAGAATTAGGCCGCTACGGAGAAGCGCAAAGTATTTCTGAAAACTTACCTTCCGATGTTCATGGGATCAATATGTTGTGTTTAGGAATAGCGGCCTCCGGACGAAACTCTCATCAACTAAATACGTCTGAAGTTGCTTATTTGGAAACATTAAAAGGTTCAGATACGAAATCAGGCATTTGGGCATCTAATCTGCTCTATAGCTTTAATGGAATTGAATATCCGCATTTGATGCCGATGATTGAGGAAATTCCACCCTCTTTAAAAAACGCTACACAACATCCCATTTATTACGAAGAAATTCTTCCTGATGAAGGTTATGAACTTTTCCCCAATCCCGGAAATGGCACATTTACCATTCAGACCATCGCTAAGCCGTTTGAAAAAAATACCATTTTGGAAGTGCGTGATCTCATGGGTAAGCTGTTAAAACGGATTCAGTTAAGCGATACAAATTCTCAAATTCAATTTGAACTCAATGATTATCCTGCAGGAGTGTACATGATTTCCTTATTAAATGCGAATGGTCTTCTTTATCAATCTAAACTTGTGAAAACACCATGATACGTAAGCTTTGGTTATTACTCATTTTGATGGGATGCGCAGGGTATAGTATTTCAGCGCAAATCAAGTTTAATAAGAACTACACGAATGGCCTTTGGGGGTTCTGGGTTCATGAAATTAATGGTTATTATTACAGTGCATTTTACAAAGATCAACCTCAACAAAGCCTGGGGGCCGATTATTTTTTCGGGAAATTTACCCTACAAGGTGATTTGGTTGACAGCCTGATTTTATCAGCACCCGATACCAACCTCAACCCAAGTTTTTTTTCGCTATTAGACGATTTTACAGTGATGACCACAGCCACCCGTTACTTTTACGATAGTTCGGTACAAGGTTTATTGCGAAGACAACTGATGTTGATCAGCTTTAATCCGCTAGCCATGGATACGAACTGGATTCGTTTTTATGGAGATACCAGTATATTTTATCATGACCATTTGATTTTTAAATCTACCCGTAGTCCGCACTATTTTTTGGTTGGGGCTGAACGACCCTGGCAGAATTTCGGGATCAACCCAAAAATCCATTTGATGAAAGTGGATACACTGGGGACGATTGTTTGGCAAAAATCTTTTGCATCTTCTAAGTATCACTTTTGCAGTGGTCTGAGTGAGAAAGCCAACGGGGATATCATCCTAGCCTGTGCACGTGAGGAACAAGCCCAATTTTTTGATTCCCTGGTGCAATTTACCTGGTTGTTGGACAGCCTTGGAAATATCAAACAGGAAAAGTTACACATGGAAACCGCCCCTCAATATTTTGGAGCCTTGTTTACTGAACGAACAGTTCCGGGAAAGCCAACAGACTACATTATGGCCAACCAAATTGATACCACCTACAATCAACAAGGTTACCATTATCGTTATGTGGCCGTTTGGGGGCTCGATTCTAACCTCAATCAAACCTGGCGATATCATTTGGATACTAACAAATTTTATACTGAGTCGGGGCCCTGGATTCTGAAATCGTTTCCGGATGGACAATATATATTGGCTGGCTTATCTTTTTTGCCAACCAATTTTTATATCTGGGCGGCTCTGTTCAGTGCGGAGAATGAGTTGCTTTGGAGCCATAATTACTACCATCGCATTGATGGGGATCATTATCCTTCCGACGTGATCCGCACCAGCGATGGAGGCTATTTATTTTCGGGTGTTACCAATAGTACCGGCCCGCAAAATACCCAGGATGCCTGGTTAGTAAAGGTGGATAGTAATGGTTGTCTGGATCCCTTAAATTGCAGCCCTTTGAGTGCATCAGATTGGACGATGGATGAAAAACCGATCTTGGCTTATCCCAACCCCGCCGGATCGGAAATTTATTTTGAACAACAAAGTTTGGCTGACAAAATATGGACGGTAACTTGTATATCGGGTACCGGTGCAACCATCTTTACAAAAGCAATTCCGGCACAGGCGGGTCGGATTCGTTTAGATGTTTCAGACCTGCCATCAGGTTTATATCTGTTTCGGGTGAATGGTACTCATCTCAAGGTCATGAAAGAATGATTGCGCCGGAATGTGTTCATTTATTCCTGTAAGCCTAATTCTTTAATATGACCTTTGATGGTAACAACTAAATGGCAGCACGTTTGTGCAAATTATTATATCCTACACCGATGGGGGTATTAAAAATTGAAAAGATTAAATCAATTTTCGTTTGCGGGCAAATTCAACCAAACCCACAGCTGAGTGGATATTCGTTTTTCTGAAAATATTTTTACGATGGGTTTCCACGGTTCTTTCGCTGATAAAGAGTTGGTCGGCAATCTGTTTGTTGGTCAAATCGGAGGCAATACATTGAATGATTTCTATTTCCCGAATGGTTAAATTAATCGACTCATTTTCTTGTTTGATTTTTTGAAAATTTTTTAGTTCATCGAGTATCTCTTTGGCATAAAAGGTATCACCTGCATAAACCGATTCAATGGCTTCAGTCAATTCTGATTTGTTGGTTGTTTTTAATACATAACCGGCAACCTCTGCTTGTTCAATCATTTTTTCGGCCAATGGGCCCTCTCCATTCATGGATAGCGCAATGACTTTGATATCCGGAAACTGATCTTTTAAGCGCATCGCCACTTCCAATCCATCCATTTCTGGCATGAGGATATCGGTGATAACGATATCGGCTTTTAATACTGCAAGGGCATCGAGGAGTTCTTGTCCACGATTAAATTGTCCAACAATTTCAAAATGTGAATGATTTTCGAGGAGTAGACGCAACCCATCAATGACAATTTGATGATCGTCCAAAATGGCTATGCGGATATTCATGCTAACGTTTTACGATGGACAAGATAAGAATTAATTGAATCTTCTCAAAATCAATGGGTTGGAATAAAAAAAGCAACAAGGGTTCCTTTGCCCGGTTGCGTATCCACATCCAGACTTCCCTTGAGATATTCTATTCGGGCCCGAATATTTTTCATGCCAATACCACTTTTTTTCTCCAATTCACTTTTATTAAATCCAGTACCATTGTCTTCAACGGTTACCCGAAGCCCGTCATCGTCCCTAATGATGGAAATATCTAATTTATTGGCTTTAGAATGTTTGATGACGTTCTTTACACATTCCTGAACAATTCTGTAAACAACAATTTCGATATGCGTTTCCAACTTATCATTTAAGCCTTGAGTATGCAGTTGTATCAGAATTTGGTTATTTTCTATTTTTTCTACAAAGTCTTTAATTGCATTTCCAAGGCCTGTTTTAATCAATGCATTTGGCATGATGGTATGAGAAACAGTTCTCACTTCTTTTGAAGATTCATCCATCATGCACAATACTTTTTCGTAAATCAAACGATCTTCTTCTTTATTGAGTTGTATGCGATCCTGTAATCCTTGCAAATTTAATCGCACGGCTGTGAGCATTTGTCCCACGCCATCGTGCAAATCAGCCGCAATTCTTTGGCGCTCGTTTTCTTCGGCTTGCAATACGGCTTTGGTGGCAAGGTCCTGCTGCTCCATAATGGTTTGCTGTAATTTTTTCTTCTGCTGATGTTGTCTGTTTCGGAAAAAAAGCCAGCTTGCTATCCCACCTAAAATCAAAATGCTCAACAGGATGGCCAGATACCAATTTTGTTTACTCAAAGCATAGGACTGTGCATGGATGATTTGTTCTTTTTTAGAGGTCTCATACTTGGTACGCAGTTTGGCAATGATCTCTTCATTGTCTGCTTTTTGTAAGGAGTCTTTGTAGGATTTGTGCAATTTCAAATAGTGATAGGCAGAGTCGGCCATTTTATTTCTGGCAAAAAAGTCGCTCAGGCTTTCTAAGGCCTCTGCATGTTGTTTGTGATTGCCAATTTCAATGGCCTTGTCCAAAGCCCGGTGTATCCAATATGCCGCAGCTTTTAAATCGCCTTTTCGTTCTTCGTTCTCTCCTAAATAATTATAGGTATAGGCAATTTCATCCATGGCATGTAATTTCTCCCGGATACGAATGGACTCTTTCAGGTATTTTTCGGCTGGTACGGTTTCTCCTAAAAATGAATACGCTGCGCCGATGTCATTGTAACAAAAAGATAATGAAAGGCTATCATCCATTGTCTCAACTATTTTTAATGCTTTAAAATAGAAGTCCAAAGCTTTGCGATATTCTCCTTTTTCACGATTTACAATGCCCAGGTTTTCATACGAATTATAAATCTCTTTGTCATTGCCCATTTTCTGACGCATGGCCAGAGCCTTTAAATGAAATCGTTCAGACTCTTCCAGATTACGACGTGACATATGAAATACACCCAACATGCTGTATGATTTGGCCATGAGGTCTTCATAGTTATTTTTTTCAGCAATTTCTGTACATTTTAAATAAAAGTCCAGGGCTTCGGCATATCGTGCTTTGCGTCTGTATAAAGTGCCTCGAATCATATAGGCACTAAATAGTTGACGCGGACGATTAAATTTCTCTGCCTGAGCAATTGCCGTATCGTTGCAAGCAAGTGCCTCATCAATTTCTCCTAAATTTTCCAGGGCATAACATTTAACAATATAGGCCTTCACAAGGGAGGTGTCTACTTGGTCCTCTTTACTAATTCGGATCGCTTGGTTTGAAAAATAGAGGGCAGTATCATTGTTGATATTTAAATAGTTGAATGCGATTAAGGTGTTTAATTCGGCATGCGGAATCGGGGGATTTTTTTTCGCATTTTCCTTTTTCAATGAATCAATCACACTGCGCTGGGAAAAGGACTTCCCGTGCAGAAGAAAACTTAAAATGACCACAAAGGCAATTCGGTGCATATAACGGAGGGGGTCAAATCAGGCGTGAAATTACGCGACTATACTTCCTGGGCAATACCGCTTGGAGGGTATTTCGGTGATTTTTTTAGATCGTATATGACCAAAACGGCAATACCGAGTAAAAAGAGACTTCCGATTTTATCAGTTTCCAGCAATTCACTAAAAAAATTATTGATGAATAAGGAGGCCAACATACAAATCACCGAAATAACAATAATCTTTTCCCCTTTGTCTGATAATCGATGATACAGCCGTTGGCCAAAAAAGAAAATTGACCATATCATGGCCGCATAAAGAATCATGGCCGGATAGCCTTGTTCGACCAGCATAAACAGGAAATAATTATGGGTCGTGGAGCGTTCGAAATTCCGGCTTACCCAGGTTCGGAAGGAAGTAATTGTATATGACTTATAATAATCGTAAAAATTATTGGGCCCAACGCCTGTAATGGGTCTGTCCTGACTCATTCGAATGGCAGCAATCCAGCGATAATATCGTTCGGCCGAAGAAATATCTGTCCCCTGGATCGTTGCCATGATATGATCTTCCAGGGACTCATGCATGATTGTTTTTTCAAACTTGGGTTTGTAATTCAGGTAGGTATTGTTCTGGCTCAGCCACAGCACCGCACTGAGTACCAAAGCAAAAAAAACCAGCATGGCCTGATGCATCCATTTTAATCGAATAAATAGCCAGGTGCCTAAAGCAAAAATGACACCCATCCAGGCAGCCCTTGAGTATGACAAGTAAACGGCTAATACAAAAACAAACAAACCAATGATGGCAAGCATCCACTGAATACTGAATTTGCGAGATAAAAATATTGCACCTGCTGCCAATGGAATAAAACAAGATAACATGGAGCCGTACATCACATGATTGATAAAAAAAGGTTGTAAGGGGTCATGAACCTCTTCAAATCGAAATCCAACTGCACTGAAACGGATCAGCACAATGCAAGTGACAAGCAGTAAGGTTAAGAACATCCATTGATAACAACGAATCATCAATTTGCGGTCCTGAAATAGAAATAATGGCCAGATTAAAAAGGGAACCAAATACCAAATTCGTTTGAGCAAATATTTTGAAGAAAGAACCACATTTTCGGAATACAACACACTGATACACATCCACAAAAATGCCAGTAACTGTAACCACAATAACGGATGCCTGATCCATTTTTTCAATGAAAAATTGAAAGGGTTGAGTAACAGGAAAAACGGAAACATGGCAGTGGTCCATAACATCAGCGCCTCATCGGGGAAGTCCATCCCGATATTGGTCATTCCCATGAGATTGAATGAAAACGGAATGCTTCCACAGAGTAGCACAAATGGAAGGCGCACATCTTTCAGGAAAAAGATGGCTGCCGCCGCTCCCAAAGGTACAAGCATGAGGATATAATTTTCGGACCACACAGCCCAAAAAGCCAGTATACAATAGATCAGACAAGCGCCGGTAAACCAGACCGATTCGCGGTATAACCACTTCAATATCATGGTTTGATTCGGTCTTTATTGACTTTCATTATTTCAATGAGGACTGCAACGATTAGTCCGAATACAAGGGCTAAGGAAAATGCAGTGATTACACCAATCGTTCGAAAAGGGCCTGCTTTAGGTCCATTGGGAGTGGCCCACTGTACAACATGTAACATCGGAAATCCTTCGAAGGTGCCTGTTTTAAATTCGTTAGCAAGGGTATGATATCTGGCGCGGTCAATGGCCAAACGATCTTTCATTTCTTCAATATTTTGGATCACTTCAAGTCCTTCTGCATAGGCAAGACCACTGCCTTTTGGAACGAAAGAACCATTGTTTTTTCTGCCGGGGCCAATCAGGTCGTAAATTCCATATCGAACCCTGCATTGAATGAGGGAATCGGTATAAGTGTTCAATTCCTGGTCCAAAGAGTCTTTGCGGGTTTCAATGGCAACGGCCAATTGTTTATTGATATTGGCATAAAGTTTTCGGATGAGAAATTCAGTTCTGTTAATGGCTTCATTGACAATTTGATGAGCCAATTCGTGATCTTCATCGGTGAAAGTGATCTCAAGATGTTTATAACCGGTGCGTGATACGATATAGTTTTTGGTGAATCGTTTATAGATTTTTTGAGCAGCTTTCGGTGCATTGGTATCGATCTGATAATGTTGAGCCATATCATACTTGTCAATCAGGTAAGAAATGACATTCGCTGAGTTTGCGATAACAAAAGTTCGGTCTACTTCATTTTCTCCACCAATCATATCAATCCATTCCTGTTCAGTTTCACGAAAAAGATTGATTCGTCCACTCATGACTGCTGAGGATGGAAAAAAGGATCCATAAGCTTTGTAAACATTTTTTTTCAGAAAAAAAACGATGGCAGTGATGATAGCCACAATGACAGCAAAACCTAAAATGTATTTTTTCCATTTGAGGCCTGTTTTAATCACGTCAAATAAGTCGAATCGAAATCCGTTGTGTTCCATAGATCGGAATTAAGTGGGCAAATATAATCTCTAAAAGCAGCTTATAACGGTGATTCAGGAACTAAATTGTGATAAGGAGCCCTGAAATAATTTTTTCGACCAAAGTCCGCAAGCAAATGCCAATCCGATGCATAAAGGCAGATTCATCAGCATGGCAGGAATGAATGCTAGCTGGAAGTATTGAAATAAGGCATTAGAGCCTATCATGAGCGCAAAAAAGAGCACAAAACGGAGGATTAAATCAGGTCGTATTTTCAAGGCAAGACGATATCTGGAGAAGTGGATATATACCAAGCCGATGATCCACTGTACCAGCCAGGCAGATACAGCAGCTCCTGCAGCGTGCCATTGCTGAATCATGAACCAATTCAGTAGAATTGATAAAATGGACCCGCCCAATGCAATCCGGATCAACAAACGCATATCGCCATTGGCCGTTAAAAGCGTAGAATAGATATTCATGATGCTCATGGCCGGGAAGGTTAATAATACGATGCGATAAATATGGGTCAGATAAGGGCTCTCATCTTCATAGAGCAACTGCATGGTTGGTTGAGCAAAGACGTACCCGAAAGCAACAAGCCCCAGGCTGATGGTCATGAGGATATGCACAGAAGTTAATAAAAGTGGCTGAATCGATTCATTTTTTCCTATCAGTCGGGCAAACATTGGCAGCAGCATTCCCGCGAATAGAAATCCTAACATATTCAAGACTTCAAGTAGTCGAAAAGCTTCGGCATAGAGTCCATTTTCCGCAGCACCTTCCATACGCTCCAGCATTAAAGAGCCGCTGCGCAAGTAAATGCCCATGAGCAAAATCAAAAAGGCATATGGCAAACTATTGAGGCACATGGTTCGCATTTCCTGAAATCGAAATCTGCTCAGTTCAAGGCGGGTATATCTTTTATGGATGATGAAATAAGCGACACTTGCAGCAAGTCCGGTGGAGAATATCTGCGCATAGATAAACCATTCAATCCGGAAGTTTAAACGCCCCCCTCCGTATAATAACCAGCAGCAAATTAAAATCATGAGAACTTTATCAAAAACAGATAAAAAACTATCTGCTTTAAAATCGTGATGGGCCGAAATATTGCTTCGGAGGTATAATAAAAGAGAGGATAAAATTTGGAGGACTGATAGTAGAAATAAAATATACAGATCGGACTTCTGGTATTGTAAAATCCAGCCTGCGAGCAACAAAATTAGCATGAAGACAGGAGCCAAGATGAGTTTGGCAATGAGCAAATTTGGAAGGGCCTGGTCGATGTCTCCCCGGTTGGATGCAATCCGTTTGTTGTTGTAATTGGTAATGCCCATATCCAGCAAAATGCTAAAAATGAGACTCAGGTTCATCAACGCGTTATAAAGCCCATAGGTTTCGTGGCCTGTTAACAGTTGCACATTTCTGTCGATGAGTAAAATCCAAACCGGTTTAACCAATACATTCAGGAGAATGAGCAGGAGTATATTTGATATGAAACTTTTTCCGGCCATGGATTGTTTGAACGCCCTGTTCCAGTTGAATAGAAATGATGAAAGCAGGACTTCCTGAAAAACTGAAACGCCCTTGCGGGCGTCTCAGATGTTGAACTAAAACATTTTATTATGAAAACAGGGTAAAGATAAGTGGCATTTTGAATCCAGCAAAAAAAATTAGCTAAAAAATTATGTGGGGATTGAATTGAGGAGTGATGCCGAATGGAGGACTTCCTGAAAAACTGAAACGCCCTTGCGGGCGTCTCAGATGTTGAACTAAAACATTTTATTATGAAAACGATACAAAGATATATTCCTCACTTTTTTGTGCAAATTTATTGCCTTCTTTTTTGCTTCGATTTTTTCCACAGTAGGTCCTGATTAATACACACCACTCAAGTTTTTAGTTTTTTGGCATGCGCTCATCTGTATCGAGTTCCAGTGACCTTAAGTTCGTTTCACCAATTTGAAGGTTCGAATGATTTCTTCAACAGATTCCGTATTGATAGGGATTTCCGTTTTTGTGATTAACTGCAAATAACCACCATCACTTTTTACATAGTTTTCAATATAATTTCGATTCACCATGTAACTCTTATGGCATCTCACAAAATTTGGGTCGTGCTTGAGGGTATCTTCGAAATTCTTCAAGGTTCTGCTTACCAGTAATTTGCTGCCATCCTTCAGGTTGATTTCGGTGTAGGTATTTTCAGCCTTTAAAAAAACAATCGAGTCCGGGTCGATAAATTTTATACTCTATCCAACCGGGATGGCAATTTTAGATTCCTGTTTATCGGGAAGAGCCGGGGTGGTTATCTGGTTTTTGTGCTGCAAACGTTCAAAACGCTCGATAGCCTTCTCCAGATCATGGCCGCTAATGGGTTTTAAGAGGTAGTCGATGGCAGATAATTTAAACGCCTTCACGGCATATTCATTATAAGCGGTGGTGAAAATGATTCCAAATTCGATTTCCTTTTCATCAAAAAAATCCAACAATTCCAAACCACTATGTCCGGGCATTTCTACATCCAGAAATATTAAATCCGGTTTGTGTTTACGGATTGCCTTTACGCCATTGGGTAAATCAGTGCATTCTTCCAAAACCTCAACTTGTTTGCAATGGCTTTTTAAGAGCACTTGTAATAGTTTTCTGGCTTGTACTTCGTCATCAATAATAATTGCTCGTATCATATTTATAATTCTAAGGGGATTTGAATGGTGACAAGTGTTCCGGTGGCCTGATTGCCTGAATCATATTTGTCGGTATAAGCAACCCCAATATTGTTTTTTTCAAGATTTAAAAGTTCAATTCTTTTCATATTGGCATGTGCCGCAAAGGAATGATGTGGTTTGTTTTTGTTGATTTGTTCACTGCGCACCCGACCTATACCATTGTCTTCAATTTCAATAATCAGGATTTGTTCTTTGCGATGAATATGGATGGATAAATTTTTATCCGAAGGTTTATGCAACAAACCATGTTTAATGGCATTTTCCACATAAGGTTGAATGATCATGGAAGGGATACCCACCTTTTCCGGATTTAAGTCTTTAGCAATTTGAATGGTAAAATTTAAGTCATCGAAGCGCATTTTTTCCAACTCAATATATAAAATGAGGGCATCAATTTCTTCCTGAAGGCTAACCCTCTCCTTGTCGCTCATCTCCAGAATTTTTCGGGTGAGTTTGGAGAACTTGGATAAATAATTTGCGGCATTGTCCTTGTCTTCCGTTAAAATATATGATTGAATTGTATTCAGCGCGTTGAACAAAAAATGTGGATTCATCTGGGCTTTGATACTGCTTAACATCGACTGCCTTAAGTTCTTTTCCAGCATGGCTTTTTCTAATTCCAAATGACTTTTTTGTTTGTTCTTTTTAAGTTTATTCGAATAAAAGGCATAAGTGGCTATGCCGGAAAGAAGAAACAACAATGCGAGAAAACCCCACGAAAGGTACCATGGTTTTTGAATGATGAAAATGGCCGCATCTTTTTGAACGGCACCATTAATACGAAAACGTACTTCATATTGAGCCGGAGCTAAAGAGGCAAGGTTAATCATATTGGATCGGGCATCTATACTAATCCATTGTCCGTCATTTATCTGATATTCCAGCGTACGGATGCTGTGGTAATAATCTAACAATGAAAATTGAATACTTACGTTGTTCTCTCGAAAAGTAAGTTTTTCATTTTTCGAATTTGAATAATGTTTTTGTGGCGTATTTAGTGCATTGATGTTAAACGTAAATAAGTCCATTTCGTTTGTTTGAAGGCTATCCAGAATAATCAATTTGTTGCTCATTCCGAGATATATTTGGCCTTCATGTGTTTCAATATGGTTTACATCATGCACAGGTAGTTTATTGGTATAGGTTCCTGTAAAAGACGTGTTGGCATTCAGATTTTCAGGAATGTCTAGAAAACGGATTTCACGGTGCGAAATACAAATCAATGTTCTGCCCTTTAGATGCATGAATTTAATTGGGCCACTTTGGTTTAATTGGTCGAGTCAGAGGAGTGGTCCGGTTTGATGGCGATAAAAAATGTCCCCAACGGTTGATAATAAAAAATTTTGTCCGTTCGAAGAAACAACCTTTGAAACGAAAAGTGGTTTCTGCTGAAATTTTAGTTCTACAATTGTGTCCGGACTAAGCGCAAACAGTCCGATGTTCGATGAAATATATGCGACCTTATTTTTAGAATCATATGCGTTAGATTTCGAACGGACATCTTTTAGGATGGGAGAAGTATGTTTTAAATCTAAGATGGTAAAGTTGTTTTTTGAAGGGCCAACCCATTTGTCCCATAACCCGGGCCTGTTTATAGTTGGAAAGGCTTCATTAAAAATGCCAACAAATCCGCTGGCTGAAATTAATCCGAAGTTGTTATCTAGTTTGGTAAATGCTTTGATGCCTGTAGATATTGCCAGAAACTTACTCCCCTTGTAGTTGAACAGGGTAAAATTATCAGAAGGCAAGGAAGTCGTACTGATTTGAAAGCTATCAATATCAATGATGTCATAATATGCGTTTTTACTCGGTAATTGCAGTATCCGGCTCAATTGATTATTTTCCAGTACAAAAATGTTTCCTATTTTATCCAATAAAAAAAGGTGCCCATTTCTTGAACATAATTCAAATGTTTGAAGTGGAAGCGAAATTTCCTTGTTCCCATTTATAGGTGGTAAAATAAAGATACCATTGTTGCTCGTTGCAATCCAGATATAGCCTCTTCGGTCTTTCAGGATATGCGAAGCGGATTCATTAGCTAACAATGCTTCCGTTTGTTCGCCATTCAGGTTCATTTTTATGACTCCATCTCGTTTAAGCAGCCATATCATGCCATCCAGGATAAAAAAACCTTGAACATAGGAGCTTTGTTTCTGATGAAAAATTTCTTGAACCAGTTGGCCGCTATGTCTAAATAATCTAATTTCATGGTTACTGTAAATCAAAGAGTAGATTTTGCCCTGATACGGAATTGCTTTCAGTATATTTTCCTTGCCGATATTCCCCAAAAATGAAATGAATTCGATTTTTGAATTAAAAAATGAAACACCCTCGTCGGAGGTGACTTGTATTTCATGGCCCAACTGATAGAGATTGGTATATTGTTTATCTATTCGTTTCTGGGCATAAATAAGGTTGTTTTTCAATTCAATGCCGGTTAAAAAATGATTACGGTCTATATAAACCAGGGTGTCGCCCGACATATAAAACTCAGAAGGAATTGAGGCCAAGGGTTTTTTTTCGAGTGGTCGGAGGCTATCATTTTCTACATAAAAAAGTTGTCCGTCGAAATTGCCATACCAGATTCTTCCTTGCCCATCTTGTTTAATATATGAGCCCGATTTACTGCTCATATGTGGCGTTGAATAGTTTTTGAAATGTATTCCATCATATTTGGTCAATCCTTCTTCGGATGCGATCCAGATATAACCACGCTCGTCTTGATAAATATTAAAGATTTCGTTAGAGGGTAAACCGTCAGATTTGGTGAGGTGGGCATGATACCAATTTTGAGCCAAAAGTGTTGGCCCCCCAAAAAGTATCATCAAACCACAAATTATCCATTTCATGCCAAAGCGATCGGTTCCTACAAAGATTGAGTCTTTTATTTTATGTCGCCTCGTTTTTTAAGTGAAAATTTGTTTTCAGTTAGTATAAGGGGATATTTTTATCAGGCATGCGCGATTTTACTGCCGGGAATGGAATCACAAAGCTGATTTTCGGGCAGTGGCCACAAGAATCTGTCCAATTCTCTGTTATATTTGCTGCCGTCATGAAGATTGCGGTCAATGCGAGGTTTTTGCTCAAAGGGAAACTGGAAGGAATCGGATGGTTTACCCACGAAATCATGCGCAGGGTAGTGAATATGCATCCTGAACATCAATTCGTTTTTTTCTTCGACCGGCCTTTTGACACTTCGTTTTTATATGCAAAGAATGTAGAAGCGGTAGTTCTGAACCCGCCGGCTCGCCATCCTTTTTTATGGTGGATATGGTTCGAATGGGCAATTCCCCGTGCCCTCAAGAAACATCAGGCGGATATTTTTATTTCAACGGATGGTTTTTTGAGTTTAAGGACTCAAATACCTACATTGTTGGTGATGCACGATTTGGCATTTGAACATTTTCCCGAGCATTTGCCGCTTAAATTTCGATGGTATTTGAGGCGATTTTCACCGAAGTTCGCCAAAAGGGCCAATCGCATTATAGCCGTTTCGGAATATACGCGCAACGATATTGTATCCACATACGGCATAGAGTCATCTAAAGTTGATGTGATTTTTAACGGAGCCAATGCCCATTACAGACCTTTAAACTTTGATGAAAAAACGGAAATTCGGGCAAAGTATGCCGAAGGTGCCGAGTATTTTGTTTTTGCAGGTGCATTGCATCCCCGTAAAAATGTGGTCAATTTACTGGAAGCATTTACTATTTTTAAAAAGAAACAACGGAGCAATATGAAGTTGCTGATTATCGGTCGGTATGCCTGGAATGCCGGAGAAATAGAAGCAAAAATCTCCAATCATCCCTTTAAAGAAGATGTAATTCGGTACGATTATATGCAGGTAGAAGAACTCAGTAAGGTAATCGGTGCTGCATATGGATTGGTTTTTGTTTCCCTCTTTGAAGGCTTTGGAATACCTGTTTTGGAAGCTTTAAAGTGTCGTATTCCTGTGATTGCATCCGACGCTACGTCGATTCCTGAAGTAGCAGGCGAGGCTGCTTTGTACGCCAATCCAAGAGATGTACAGGATATTGCTGAAAAAATGTGTCTGTTTTACAAAGATGAACATCGTCGAAATCAACTCATTAACGCTTGTGATGCGCAGGCGGCTAAATTTGATTGGGATCGCAGTGCCGAACAATTTTATGAAAGTATGTTATCGGCTTTAAAATAAAAGGTCAGGAATCCATTTTTTTGTTGAGCCCTGATCCTTGAACGATCATCACACATCCATTTTACGGGCAATAAAATTGATTCCAAAAAAGAAATACTTTTTTAAGAAAGTGGATTGGATTTGTGATTCGCGTCGGGCCATTTGTGCAGCATTTCGCCCCTTATACATGGCGGGCGGGAATATCCGGATGAATTCGGTGCTTTCAGGAATGATTTTTAACTGATGCTTCGATAATAACGCAGTCCATTTTTCGATACTTCGGATGTTTTCATTACCCATCGTTATTTCCTTTTGAAGGGTTTCATCCCAAAAGGTAATAATCCGGCGATTGCCCCGTTGTTTATAAAGTTTAAGGTTCTGCACAATATTGGATCCATTTTCTTCAACGCCTATTAAAATGCCATGGTGTCGTAGAACTTGACGAAAAGTATTCAGGGCCTGATCAATGGGTTCCAGATGATGTAAGGTGTCCTGCAGGATGATGATATCTATCGAATCTTTTTCAGGACTTTGGTCCATGACATTTTCATACCCAGCCTGAAATAATTCACTGTTGCCATATGCTGACCAATATTTTTTTCGTTGTTCGATAAAAGGCCAGTAAAACTCCAGGGTGGTTCCGTAGCTGGCAATCCCATTCATCGCCAAAAAAAGGCAGGTCGTTCCATATCCACAACCACAATCCCATATTTTGGGATGTTTGATGCCGGACTCAATTTGTTGGCGAACTTGATGTTCGATATAATTGAGTCGCTGAATAAAATAGCTTTTACGGAATTCCAATTTCCCGGGATCATCGTGGAATTTGTAATAATGATACAACTCGGGAAGTTCCTTGAGTTCCGTCAAAAAAAGGTCAAAAAATGTCTCGGTTTGGATCATGCTTGGTAAGCCCTAAAACATCGGGGGCTGTAATATTACGATGAATTTGAACAAAAAAAAACCTACTCAATTGAAGGTTTCTTGAGTCCGGCACGTTACATTTGGGCTCCACAAATCCGATGTCTACGTCCGTTTCATACAATATTAAAATTGATCAGTTTGAAGGTCCTTTTGACTTATTGCTTTTTTTTATTGAGCGCGATGAAATAGACATCTATAATATCCCCATCTTTTCGATTACCAACGAGTTTCTCGACTACATTCAAAAGTTAGATGAGCTAAATATTGAAATGGCGAGTGAGTTTATCTTGTTTGCTTCAACTTTGATGCGGATTAAAGCCAAAATGCTTCTGCCCAGAAAAGAGGTGGATGAGTTTGGAAATGAAATTGATCCGCGCAAGGAATTGATTGATAAGATTCTGGAATACAAACGTTTCAAAGAATCTGCAGAAGATATGAAGATGATGGAGGCTGAGCGCTTACTGCAATTCAAACGGGGGAATATGCTCAAAGAATTGGCCGATATTGGAGAGACGATGAGCGAAGGCACCGAAATTCAATCGGTTACCTTGTTTAAACTTTTTCAGAATTACGAAAAAGTGATGAAACGTATGCAGGATCGCCTGATTAAGCCTCAGCACGTAGTGGTTAAATACAATTACTCGATGGAAGGGCAGCGATCCTTTCTGTTAGATTGGGCGCTCAGGGAGAAAAAAATTGCTTTTGAACGAATTTTTCAATCTTGCGAAACACGTATTCACGCTATTTTTAATTTCCTGGCTTTGTTGGAGTTGGTACAACAAAAATACATGAGCATCATGGTAGGTGAAGGGCGTAATAATTTTATTCTTGAATGGAATGAAGACCGGCCCGAGGATATCATTATCCCGCTCCCGGAGCAGAATTAAATTTCTCCTTAAAATAAGGTTTTCAATTTTTCTTTATAACTGTTGGATTTGAACAAATAATCCAAGTCTGAAAGTTTTTCAGGATTGCTGATAAAATTCCGTAAAAATTTTATGGCACCATACCGACCATATTGCGTATCAAATACGCCGGCGATGAGGATGACCTGTTCCACATTTACACAACCTGTAAAATCTCTCCGTTTTAAAATGAGGAGTTTGGTATCATCATCATTTTTTTTGTTTCAGTTTATCAATTGTAGTACTGATTTCGGATTCCGAAGCTTGCCTCTTGCAAACCGGTTCCTGTTTCACGGGTTTTTCCAGAGCAGGCGGTTCTGTTTTTTGAGGAGCTTCGCTAGGCTGTGCAGTGATGATTTGTACAACACCATTTGAATCAGGCGTATTCTGTTCCGGGTTTTGAACCAACGTTTCTTGTTGCTCAGTAACTTCCTGTTTCCTTCGCCGTCTTTTTTCTTTGTTACTTTCTGTATTTTCTACTTCTTTTTCTACAGTTGCTTCTGCCTGCTTGATGGGCGCAAATTTAATTTGGTTGGTGGAAGTACTCAGCGCCATATTCACGGCTGTGTTGGTCTCTACAATTTTACCCGTATTAACAAGGTCAATGAGGTAGAATTTATCTTCAGCTGTTTTGGCGAGTTTAAATGCAAATGCCGATCCGGGAACTGCGTCCAATATAAATTGCTGTTTCGGAAACAAATCGCCATTAAAGGCAATATCAATTTGTTGTTCACCACTTTGAGGGATGGGGCAAATCACATAGTTTTTACCCATGGATGGAACTGTTTTGCCGTTATGAATCAAATAAAAAGGGATACCCTTAATGCCTTCAATGTACACATAACTTTCTTGTGCAATCAGTGTTTGGGTGATTTAAAAAAAACAGAATAAAAAAATATATTTGATCTGCATGTTTATTGGAATAACATTAAATCTTGTCCCTTCTCAACGGCTTGTTTTTCGGTAACGGGTATAGATTTAATCACGACATCGGTATGGGCCTTAAATACATTTTCCATTTTCATCGCTTCTAAGATAAGTAAGGGTTCTCCAGCGCTGACCGCTTGCCCGGGTTCGACCAAAATTCGTAACACCAGGCCAGGCATAGGTGCTTTTAGTTGATTGACTTTTTTATGTTTTTCAATCTTCAGGCCAACTTTTTCCAAAAGCAAATCGACGGGTTCCTGAATTTGGACCAATACTTTTTGGCCTTTAATTCTGAGCGTAATTTGTTTGTTTTCGGTATCTAGTTTAACCAAGTCTGCTTCATGAGATACGCCATCAATTTCACAATGAAAACTTCCAACTTGTTTTTCCAGAAGATCTAAATGCCCTTCATGGCCATTCAACTGATATTTTCCATCCTTCACCTGAATGTCAAACGAGCGTTCTCCTATAATTGTCCGATGCATATTTCCTGAATTTAAAACATCACGCCTTTAGCCAAAGTCTGTACTTCTTTCTCCAGGCTGGCCGCTAATTCAGGCATGCCATTCATTTTAGCTTCATTGGCTAAAAAGTTCAGGGCCGTGAGACTGAATTGTAAATCATCTTGTTTGAAACTTTTATGGTCTGCTTTCAAGGTTGCAACGTATTGAATATCTTCTTTGACAAATTTTAATAACTTGTCAGTGATTTTCTTGGAAATTTCTGCGCTGCCTGCTTTGATTGCAGCATCAGCCATCAAAATCATGGTACGGTCTTCTTGTGTAATCATGACCGGATATGAACTTTCTGAAATAGATTTTAAAACTTTTTCAATCACTTTAATGGCATCCGCCTTGCGATTTAACCGCACTAAATTGTCAGCCAGTTGAACGGCAAGAATACGTGGGGTATTTAACATTCGGCGGTTTGTTTGATCGTAATGGATTCCTTGCTGATCAGCATTGCCAAATTCAAATTTGTTCATGATGAGGTCCATACATTTTTCCGTATTCACACGCAAGGGTGTATTAGGCGTTGAACCGGGGGTGCGAACAGGAACAAGTTTAAAGGCCAGTCCTTCTAATTGTAAATACTCCTGCAAACCTTCGTAATGATCCGGATCAATGGAGTTGGCAAAATAAATCGGACGTTTCCATGCATTGGCAGCAAGGATATTTAAAATCGCCAAATCATTTTTGTAGGCCACATTATTCGGCAAGGTAAACTGTACAATATCAGCAATGGCCGATGTGTCGTTAGCCGGAAGTACTTTGTTTTGTACAATCAGATTTTTATCAACCGGGATAAAGAAATTTTTTGTAGGGAAATAATTAGATACGCTGCCATCCATGGTTGGGAGGGTTGCTCCACCGGCGTCGCTACCAATAAATTCTAAAATTTCTCTCAGATTAACGGCTTTGTCCTGAGCAATGGATTTGTTATCCAGGTATTGAATATAGTTTCGTTTTTCACCACGATACTGTTCTGGTTTCCAGATTAAAGGAACAGGTGCAGCATCATTCACTTTGTAACTTAATTGGTCGATATACCAATCAATGCCCAATAAACTAATATTAATCAATCGAACATCGGTACGAATTCCTTCCACCTCCTGAGCATACCACAATGGGTAAGTATCATTGTCTCCTTCGGTAAAAAGAATGGCGTTTGGTTCACAGCTATTCAGATAATTTTTTGCACTGGCTAAGGCAAGTGTTTTACGCGAACGATCATGGTCGTCCCATTCTTTGCTGGCCATCAGTACAGGTACCGCCAACAAACATAATACTGTAGCTATGGCCGGTGACATATTACCCAATTTTAATTTTTTAAACCATTCACTCACCATCATAACTCCCAATCCAATCCATATCGCAAACGCATAGGTTGCTCCGGCATAAGCGTAATCTCTTTCACGAGGTTGAAGAGGTGTATTATTTAAGTAAATCACAATGGCCAAACCGGTAAAGAAGAAGAGTAAGGTAACAATGAAGGCATTGCGTTTGTCGTTTTGGAAATGGAAAATCAAACCAAGAAGTCCGAGTATAAATGGCAGGAAGTACAATTCATTCCGCGCTCTGCTGTTTCGGAACCCTTCGGGCATTTTGTCTAAATCACCTACACGATTTTTATCTAAAAATTTAATACCTGAAACCCAATTTCCGGTATGAGGTTCGCCCATAATATTTTGGAAATCATTCTGACGACCAATATAATTCCAGCAGAAATAACGCCACCACATTTGATTGACCTGATAGCCCAGGAAAAATTTGATATTGTCGCTGCTGCTTGGATCATCGCTTTCGCTCAAGCCTAAATAATTGCGGTAATAACTGGCATGGCTGGGATCATTTCCGTCCCAAATACGCGGGAAAAATCGAACATCACCCGACTCATACGTGTACTCATCTTTTTTCTCACCCAATTCAACATAGTTTTTAGGGCCTTTCCAGTATTCCATATGACCATCTTTCATGCCGTTTGGTTTGGAATTATAATCAGGACCAGTGAGTAAAGGCACCTTGCCATATTGTTCGCGTTGCAGATATTTAATCAAGGTTATGGCATTGTCCGGATTTGTCATATCAATCGGAACATCTGCGTTGGAACGGATAATGGTTTGGAAAAATGTAGAGTAACCAATCAGGATAAATACAAAGCTTAAGGTTCCGAGGTGCAGGAAATAATGACCTTTACTTTTGGCAAATCGCAGAATAAAAAAGGCTGCTACACCCAATAAGATGATGGTAAAAAAGACGCCACTGTTAAACGGCAAGCCAAAATTATTGACAAAAAGGATGTCCATTTCTTTGGCAATAATCGGTACCGCTTGAATAACTCCATATTGTACAGCTCCGGTTATAATACAACCAATTAAAAATGCCCAGAGGGTTCCCATTCGGCTGTAAGGATATTTTTTGAAGTAATATACCATTACAATGGCAGGAATGGTTAAGAGGTTTAGTAAGTGGACCCCAATGGATAAGCCCATCAAAAAAGCAATAAACACGACCCAACGGTCGGCATACGTATCATTGTCGTTGCTGAGTTTATCTTCCCATTTCAGAATGGCCCAGAAAACGAGGGCCGTTAAGAAAGAAGACATTGCGTAAACTTCACCTTCCACAGCCGAAAACCAGAAAGTATCGGAAAAGGTATAAGCCAAAGCACCAACAATACCGGAACCCATGATTTTGATCAAATTACTTTGGTCAATTTCTGCCTGGGTATTGACCAATATCCTTTTGGCAAAGTGGGTGATGGTCCAGAATAAAAACAAAATGGTAGCACCACTGGAAACGGCCGAGAGGGTATTTACCGCTAAGGCAGCGTTTTTGATTCCAAACAACATCACAAAAAAACGACCAATCATTAAAAATAGGGGAGCCCCGGGTGAATGCACCACCTCGAGTTTAGCCGCTCCTGAGATAAATTCTCCACAATCCCAGAAACTGACTGTGGCTTCTTTGGTCATCATATACACCGTTGTGGCAATGAGGCCAACGATCCATCCTATGATATTATTGATTTTGTTATAACTCATACATTCTGATTAAGGGACAAATATAGAAAAATGCAGCAAAGGTTAAGGGTTTGTTGTGCGTTAAAATAATTGAAAGATTGGTTTGTGGACAAGATTATGATTCAATCATCCTTTCGATGATTTTTCTGGCTTGGTCGCATTGCTGCCTGTGCTTGATTTTTAAAAGAATTAATCGCGTAACTTTGGGGCTTATTTGGTTTAAACATCCTGAAAATTGCCGAAGAAGGCTTGCTTTTACGATGATTTTGATCTTCAAACACCTGTATTTACAAACTTTAAATATTAAAAATGAAAAAACGTTACTATTCAATCTTATTCCTCGCTGCGCTTTTCTTTGGTGTTCAAGGAGCCATGGCCCAAGCCAATAACTACAACTGTGTCATTAAAAATGTGAATCAGGTATCTAATACAGAATTAGATTTTGATATATGGCTTGAATGGACAGGTACCAATACAGCTTATCTCGCACAATTGGAAGCAGGAATTAATTTGAATTATGCCGGAATCGCCAATGGTGGCACATTAAGTGGTTCTTTTGTACCTGGTTCTGCTGATCCTAGTTTGCCGGCAGCGCAGCAAGTGCCAAATTTGTGTGAAATCAATACAACGAGTCTTCAATTCCGATTTTCTACCCCTTCTATTTCTCCAAATACCTCTGCGCTTTTGATACCGGGAGCTCCGGGTATTCGAATCGGTACCTTACGCATTACCAACACCGTTTCCTTCACGGCAGGAGCTACGCCCAATTTAACCTGGAGTTTTTCGCCTACTTCTGCTACCACAACAAGGTCTCGTATCAGTGCGTATGTGAATACTTCAACCATTCCCAGTGGATTGGTTATTCAAGCCGGTCATAGTGTGAATGGCAATCCGGTTCTTAGCAATACTCTACCGGTTAGTTTAAGTCAATTTAAAGGGCATACGACCTCATTGGCGGATGTTTTAAGTTGGACCACTTTATCGGAAAAAAATAATGCCTGGTTTGAATTGGAAAGTTCATTGGATGGTTTGAATTTTCAAACGCTGGCCCGTGTTTACAGTAAGGCACGTGAAGGCAACAGTGATTTGTCGCTTGAATATGTTTACGAAAATACGGCTATCCAACAAGGTACGACCTATTACCGTTTGCGTCAGGTGGATATCGATGGTTCTGCAGCGATTGTTTCTCAGGTGATTCGTTTGGAGCGTAGTCCTATCCAATCAGTCAAATGTTTCCCGAATCCAATAGTCAATCAAGCACAAATTGAATTAGTTGCTCAGAAGGCTGCTCAGGTTCAACTGATGTTGATGAATATGAAAGGGCAAATCATCCTGAATAGCAAGGTGCAATTAAATGAGGGGATGAATCTTATTACTTTGCCAACGAATCATTTACCGGCATCGAATTATATGCTGAACATATATTCCGGTCAACAATCCATTGGTCAATTACAATTGCTAAAAGCAGGTATGTAATAGAAAATGGATATCAACTTTAGGTGAAGCTTACAAGTTGAATGATAAAAGAATGGGATCTGAAAAGTCCCATTTTTTTATGGCTATTTAATTATCTAATAAGGCAATACATTTTAATTCTATCGCAATAGGGCTTGGCAGGCTGTTAATTTCAACGGTTGTTCGACATGGTTGAGCCGTTTGGAAATACTCTGCGTATAATTTATTATAGGTTTGGAAATCTCGTTTCATATTGACTAAGAAAACAGTCACATCCAATAACTGCTCCCATTTTCCACCGCTTTCTTCTAATACAATGCGAACATTGTCAAAAACACTGCGACATTGAGCCTCAAAATCAAATTCCAGATAATTGCCGTATTTATCCAATTTTAATCCGGGTATTTCATCGGTGCCGGGTTTTCGGGGGCCTATACCTGAAAGGAATAGTAATTGCCCGGCTTTGCGAGCATGTGGATATGCGCCAACAGGGGCGGGCGCTTTTTGGGTGGAAATGATATCGCTCATAAATTTATTTTCAGTGGGTGAAGATATAAAAAAAGGGTCGATTCTTTTTTGAACCGACCCTGAATACAATTATTTCATTTTTAGCTGCAGCCCGTGGTCGTTCCGCAGTTTGGACACATGTAGCAGGTGCCATTTCGCATCGTGATATTTCCACAGCTTCGGCAGAAAGGTGCATCGGAAGTAGATCCCATGAGTTTTTTCTTATCACTTTCATTCATTTGTGCCACAGAAACTTTTTGCGGAGTCACTTCAGTCACTAAAGGTTTGGTATCCGGGCGTGCCGACAATGCAGTTACCCGAACATTGGAGAGTTCTTCTTTGCCTTCCACTGGAATATCCCATTCGTCCTGTCCGGTATTTCCAATAGGGGTTTGTACGTGAACCAATTCCGTACGACCTAAATATTCATATCCTAAGGCACGGAAGATGTAATCGACGATAGAAGTCGCGTTTTTAATATTTGGATGATCCACCGTACCTGCCGGTTCGAAACGGGTGAAAATAAATTTATCAACGAACTCTTCAAGTGGCACTCCATATTGAAGGCCAATACTCACAGCGATGGCGAAGCAATTTAACAAACTACGCATCGTTGCACCTTCCTTGCTCATGTCAATGAATATTTCGCCCAATGTTCCATCTCCGTATTCGCCGGTTCTCAGAAATACGGCCTGTCCGCCAACTTTGGATTTAATGGTATAACCACGTCTTTTTGCCGGTAAGGTTTTTCGTTCTACAATTCTTGAAAGCTGACGTTTTAATTTGGTATCCGGACTAGCCTGTACACGTTTATTGACTTCTTCGAGCAATTCATCAATGGTGAGTTTGCCTAAATCATGCATCACATTTTCGGCGATATCAGCAATGGCTTGAGCCGGGTCTTCTTTGGGGCTTTCTTTTTTATCACTTTTGTTAGATAGTGGTTGAGATAATTTGCTGCCGTCGCGATACAATGCATTCGCTTTGAGGCCTAATTCCCAACTCAACATATAACATTCTTTGATATCTTCTACATTGGCTTCGTTAGGCAGATTAATCGTTTTAGAAATAGCACCACTGATAAAAGGTTGTGTTGCACCCATCATACGAATATGCCCACTGTGGTGAATATATCTTTCGCCTTTGCGTCCACATTTATTGGCACAATCAAATACCGGTAAATGTTCATCTTTCAGATAAGGGGCTCCTTCAAGCATCATAGTGCCGCAAACATAGTCGTTGGCCATCTCGATTTCTTCAGGTTTGAAGCCTAATTCTTCCAGTAAATTAAAAGTTGGATTCATGTATTGCTCCGGTTTGAACCCAATACGTTGCAAACACTCTTCTCCTAAATTGAAATGGTTAAATACAAAGGCGATATCGAAGGCACTTTCAACAGAATGATCGAGTTTTTTTAATTCATCTGCGATAAAACCTTTTTCACTTAGGGATTGATGATTGATGAAAGGAGCGCCGGCAAAAGTGCCATGTCCTTTAGCATACTTAACAATGGCATCATTTTCTTTTTCGGAATATCCTAAATTATGCAAAGCCGTAGGGATACTTTGATTGATGATTTTGAAATATCCACCACCACTTAATTTTTTAAATTTAACCAAAGCAAAGTCAGGTTCAACGCCGGTGGTGTCGCAATCCATCACCAATCCGATAGTACCTGTTGGTGCAATTACGGTTGCCTGCGCATTGCGGTAACCATATTTTTCGCCTAATTGAACAGCATCATCCCAGGCTTTGGTAGCAGCTTTTAATAAATAATCCGGACAGTATTGGGCTTTGATACCTTGTGGTTTAATTTCGATATTGTCAAATGCATCTTGAGCATCATACGCTGCCGCACGATGATTACGCATCACACGTAACATGTGGGTTTTGTTTTCTTCAAAACGTGCAAAGGTTCCGAGATGTTGGGCCATTTCGGCAGATGTTTTATACGAAACACCCGTCATAATTGCGGTGAGCGCACCGGCAATGCCGCGGGCTTGTTCACTATCATAAGGGATACCTTGAACCATCAATAATGAACCCAGATTGGCGTAACCCAAACCAAGTGTTCTGTAATCATAACTCAGTTGGGCAACTTCTTTAGAAGGAAATTGAGCCATCAAAACGGATACTTCCAATACAACGGTCCAAAGCCGGGTAACATATTCGTAGCCAGCGACATCAAATTGATTGGTTTCTTCGTTATAGAAACGGCGCAGGTTCATGGATGCCAGATTACAGGCCGTATTATCCAGGAACATATATTCGGAGCATGGGTTTGATGCACGAATTTTTCCACCTTCCGGACAGGTATGCCATTCGTTGATGGTCGTATCGTATTGATTACCCGGATCTGCACAACGCCATGCGGCATAGGCAATCTGATCCCATAAATCTTTGGCAGGTACTTTTTTCATGATTTTACCATCACTTCGGCCTTTCAGTTCCCAGTCTTCACCATTTTTAAGGGCATGAAAAAATTCATTCGGAACCCGAACGGAGTTATTGGAGTTTTGTCCACTTACCGTACGGTATGCTTCGCCTTCATAATCATGACTATATCCCGCTGCAATCAGGGCGGCTACTTTTTTCTCTTCTTCTACTTTCCAGGTGATGAATTTTTCGATTTCGGGATGGTCCATATCCAAACAAACCATTTTGGCAGCACGACGTGTAGTGCCTCCACTTTTGATGGCACCTGCAGCACGATCGCCAATTTTCAGAAAACTCATTAAGCCACTGGATGTTCCACCACCACTTAATTTTTCACCTTCTCCGCGTATGCTGGAAAAATTCGTACCAACTCCACTTCCATATTTGAAGATACGTGCTTCTCGCACCCAGAGATCCATAATTCCTCCTTCGTTCACTAAATCATCATCTACACTCAGAATAAAACAGGCATGGGGTTGAGGGCGTTCATACGCGTTTTTTGATTTACACAATTCGCCGCTTGCCGGATCTACATAGTAATGGCCTTGTGGTTTGCCGGTAATCCCATAAGCAGAATGTAAACCAGTATTAAACCACTGAGGGGAATTTGGGGCGCAACTTTGATTTAAAATGGTATACACCAATTCGTCATAAAATACCTGAGCATCTTCTGTGCTGTTGAAGTAGTTATATTTTTCACCCCATTGTCTCCAACAATCTGCCATACGGTGAGCCACCTCTTTAATAGAAGTTTCACGTCCTAATGAACCATCAGGCTGAGGAACACCTGCTTTACGAAAATATTTCTGCGCGAGGATGTCGGTTGCAATCTGACTCCAATGGGAAGGTACTTCCACATTTTTCATTTCAAATACAACTTCACCATTCGGGTTACGAATGACGGAAGTGCGGTAATCATAGGTAAACTGATCGTAAACATTGCTTTGATCGTTGGTATAATATCGACTAAATTGAAGTCCTTTGGGAGATGTGTTTTTTTTGCTCATATGTGTTGCACTTTATTGGGTTTGTGGTCGGTTTCTCCTTTCATGCCACTGAATTTCAATGGATTAAGCGAATGAGTCTAAGTTTGAATCGTGTGGTGAAAGAAAAAGCGAACCCTTTCGGATTCTGGTACGAAGATATTTTCAGACACGGCTTGGCAGCGTATTCTTTATTCACAGTTTGTGTATATTCAGGTGGATTTTTGGCATATCCCAATAAAATCGCATTGTATAACGTTGTGTATAACTTAAAAAAATTTTTTTTGGAAAAAATGCCGGTCTGACAAAGTGGGCTTTCGGCCTGAGAGCATAGGCGATCGTTTCCGTTATTTGCTCTTATTTCCGTCGACAGTGGATACCCTTTGAGAATTTCCGATCCTTCCATTATCTCTGCTTAAATACTACATTTGTCGTTCATGGTTTTTCCTTTTATTTCTCTGCTCATTCCTTGTTATAATGAGTCTTCCCGTTGTCATTTATTGATAGCGGGGATAACGCAATTTCAGCGTGAATGGAAAGGACTATTTGAAGTAGTGATTGTGAATGACGGAAGCAGCGATGATACATTGCAAATACTTGAAAATTGGAAAGACCAATGCGGAGCTTCCCGGCAGATACAAATTATTACTCAGCAGAATACCGGTAAAGGTGGTGCAATTCAAAGAGGGATCCCTTGTTGTAAAGGCGATTTTATTTTAACACTCGACGCAGATATGTCCACTTCGCCTGAAGAATTAAACCGATGGTGGGTTTTAAATGCCGGGTTTAAACAGGATGAAATATTAATCGGTTCAAGGGAATTAAAAGAATCCATCATCCGCGAATTCCCACTCAGGAAATGGATAGGGAACTGGTTTAACCGCATCATTCGATGGATAACCGGTTTGCATTTTAAAGATACCCAATGCGGATTTAAACTTTACCCGAATAAACTAGCCCAAGAAATTTTTACCCAACTCAAAACAATGGGTTGGGCTCATGATGTGGAGGTTTTATGCCGGGCGAAAAAAATGCAAATGAAGGTAAAAGAAATGCCTCTGCAATGGCAGGCTGTAGAAGGGAGTAAAGTAGTGGTTTGGAAGGATAGTTTTCGAATGTTTAAGGAGGTTTTGCAGATTCAGCAATTGATGAAAAAGGAGAACAATGGCAATAGCCCTAACTAATGGATAATCTGCCCTCGGCTACACAGGTGATTCCAAATAATCGATTGAATCGCGCAAAACGATTTTCAAAGGAAGCATATTTCAACAACAAAAGATTCAGCCAATCGGGCAATGGTTTTAAATCAGAATGTTGAGTGCTTTTGCTTTGGGCGAAAAGTTTTCTCCGCAACCATACCAAGGGAAAGAGGCTTCCATACATATAGTACATCCGATCGATTTTGAAACCATTTCGAATTAATACTTGTTTCAGACTGGCAATGGTGTAACGCCGATAGTGGAGAAGATAATCATCATGTCCACTCCAAAGTACCTGAAAGGCAGGAACAGTCAAAAAGAAAAAATTGTTTCCGTTTTCTTTAGATAAAATACTTTTCAGAAAGGCATCTTCATCTTCTATATGTTCCAATACATCCATCATTATAACGAGCGAATGATCAAAAGATTCATTTAAAGTATTTGTATACTTGATAATTGAATTTGAATGTTCAATACAATAAGGTTCATCATAACCAGTGTCCACACATTGTATTTGATGAAACTGATTCGGGAAATGGTGGAACAAATCTTTGGAAAAGAAACCGGTACCTGCGCCTATGTCAATGATGTTTCTAATGCCATTTTTCGAGAGTTCGGAAAAATACTGATGTAAGGGTATTTTTTTACTTTGATAATACCAATGTGTACCCTGGTCAATATGTTGTGCTGTTTCCCTTAAATCCACCCTATTGAATTTGCGTAATTTTTATCAGGTTGGTCGGCAAATGTTCCTGCACCGGAGTACTGCCGGTATTGATAATAACATCTCCTTCTTTGAGCAGTTGTTTCTCCTTTAAAAAAGCAATTTGATCTTCAATGATATCGTCCAAACTTTGTTCTTTGTCGTAATAAAAGGCTTGTACCCCCCAACTTAAACTGAGCTGATTGACCAGTGATTTGGTTTTGGTAAAAATAAATAAACTAGATTTTGGGCGGAAGCTGGACAGCATAAAACCGGTATATCCACTTTGGGTCATACCAAGAATGGCAGCAGCATTTACATCATCTGCAATTTTACAGGCATTGTAACAAAGCGCATCAGAAAGAAAGGACGGTGAATGACTTTGAGGAATTAAATTTCGATTGTAAATGATTTCTTCTTTTTCCACCTCAGCGATAATGCGGCTCATGGTTTCAACCACCAAGGCCGGATGATCACCCATGGCCGTTTCTCCACTGAGCATTACAGCATCCGCACCTTCCAGCACGGCATTGGCTACATCTGTTATTTCACTCCGGTTTGGTTTTACCCGATCAATCATACTCTCCATCATTTGGGTAGCAATGATGACCGGTTTGGCCCGATGAATACATTTACGGATGATGGTTTTTTGGATCATGGGTATTTGTTCTACCGGGAGTTCAACGCCCAAATCGCCCCGTGCAACCATGATGGCATCGCTGGCCAAAATGATATCTCTTAAATGATCCAATGCTTCCGGTTTTTCGATTTTCGCAATGATTTTGGCATTACTTCCTTTAGATTTTAATCGATTGCGAAGTTCTTCAATATCTCTGGCCTGTCGAACAAATGAAAGTGCCACCCAGTCGATATTCTGGCTGATCAAAAACTCCATGTCCTTCAAATCTTTTTCAGTGAGTGCGGGTAATGAAATTTTTGTCTGCGGCAGATTAATTCCTTTTTTTGAACTAAGCAAACCAGCTGTAGTTACAACGGCACTCACATCATGGTTTTCATGAATGGATAAAATTTGCACTTCTATTTTGCCATCGTCAATTAAAATTTTTTCACCCGGCTTCACATCCTTATGAAAATCCGGATAAGAGATATATACTTTCTCCTTTGTGCCGATACAAGGCTCGCCGGTAAAAATGAGGGTTTGTCCTTCTTCCAGCATCACACCATTGTTTTCAACCTGACCGATTCTGAGTTTGGGCCCTTGCAAATCGGCTAATACCGCAATATTGAAAGGGTATTCTTCATTGATCTTCTCGATGATTCTGATTACCTGTGCATGATCCTCATGTGTGCCATGTGAAAAATTCAGCCTGAAAACATCCACGCCGGCATGAACCAATTGCATGATTTTGTCGTAAGTATTGCAGGCCGGACCTACCGTGGCTATGATTTTGGTTTTTTGTATTTTACGTTCAAACATCTCGCGAAGTTCAGTCAATTCAGGGTTACACCCAAATGAATACTTTGTAACCGGGTATATTTTTTCTTTTCTCCTGCGAATTGGGAAATCAGAATGGAGCACTTTTGAATTGACTTAATTGGAATTCTCCTAATTTCGCAACCTTAAACCAATCTCATGAGCAAAGCATTAATTGAATGTGTGCCGAATTTTAGTGAAGGTGTGAATATGGAAATCATCCGACAAATTACGGCTGAAATCGAACAAGTAGAAGGCGTTACATTGTTGGACGTTGATCCCGGAAAGGCGACCAATCGCACGGTAGTAACTTTTGTAGGTGAGCCGGAACCTGTGGTAGAAGCAGCTTTTCGGGCTATTCAAAAAGCTGCTGAATTAATAGATATGCGTCAGCATCGGGGTGAACATCCTCGTATGGGTGCGACAGATGTTTGTCCTTTTATCCCCATCAGTGGTATTAGTATGGAAGAAACCGTGGCCTATGCCCGGAAATTGGCCAAAAGGGTGGGAGAGGAATTAAATATTCCTGTATATCTCTACGAAGCGGCAGCCACCAAACCTGAAAGAACCAATTTGGCAAATATCCGAGCTGGTGAATATGAAGGACTCAAAGAAAAACTGGCGCAAACTGAATGGAAACCAGATTTTGGAGAGGCTACCTTTAATCCTCAAAGTGGAGCTACCGTTATTGGTGCCCGCGATTTTTTAGTGGCCTATAATGTCAATCTCAATACAACTTCTACCCGCAGAGCGAATAGTGTTGCTTTTGATTTGCGTGAAAATGGCCGGGTGAAAGAAGTGAATGGGAAAAAGGTATTGGATGAAAATGGTCAGGAAGTCAGGGAGCCCGGGCTTTTGAAAAGTGTCAAAGCGATTGGTTGGTTTATTGAGGAATATGGCATTGCTCAAATCAGTATGAATCTGACCAATATTCAAATCACGCCATTGCATATTGCCTTCGATCAGGCTGTAGAACGTGCCCATGCAAGAGGTATGCGGGTAACCGGCAGTGAGTTGGTGGGTTTGGTTCCTTTAAAGGCGATGCTGGATGCCGGGAAGTACTTTTTAGCCAAACAACGACGTAGTTGCGGAATTTCGGAAGATGAAATTATTCGGATCGCTGTCAAGAGTATGGGATTGGATGAATTAAGCCCCTTTGACCCAAATAAAAAAATTATCGAGTATGTGATGCGCGAACAAGGCATAAAACGTTTGGTAGATATGAATTTGGTGGCTTTTGCCAATGAAACGGCCAGTGAAAGTCCTGCGCCAGGTGGAGGTAGTATTAGTGCTTATTTGGGTGCTTTGGGTGCCAGCCTCGCTACCATGGTGGCCAATCTCAGTAGTCATAAAAAAGGCTGGGACGATCGCTGGAATTATTTCAGTGAGTTTGCCGAAAAGGGGCAGCAACTCAAAGATGAATTATTACATCTTGTGGATGAAGATACCCAGGCCTTTAATAAAATCATGAATGCTTTTTCCTTGCCAAAAGGCAGTGATGCTGAAAAGGCTGAACGTTCTGCTGCCATCCAGGCCGCAACTTTATATGCCACGCAAATTCCTTTAAAAACGATGCAGGTTTGTCGGGAAATTTATCCTATCGCAGAGGCCATGGTGAATGAAGGAAATCCTAATAGTGTCACTGATGCGGCAGTTGGAGCATTGTGCACACGCAGCGCAATTTATGGAGCTTATTTGAATGTTCGTATCAATGCCGGAGGACTAAAAGATCAGGGCGCAGCGCAAGAACTTATTGCAGAAGCTGAGAATATTCTTGAAGAATCCAAGGCATGGGAATCAAAAATTATTGATGCGACCCTTGTTAAAATGGCTTAGTGGTGGATTGTCCCAAATCTTTGAGCATCATCTGAATTTGTTGATTGTCCGGATCCAGTTTTAAAGCTCGTAGGAGTAATTGATTGATTTCGGATTTTCGGTTTTGTTGATACAATACCACCGCATAATTCACCAAGGTTTGTACATGATCGGGATTGGCTTGCATAGCCTGGAATAAATATTTTTCGGCGCTTTGTAAATTCTGCCGCTGCAAAGCAATCACCCCTAAGTTAAAGAGAGCCATGGCATATCGAGGGTGTTGACTAAGTATAAATAAGCTCACCTTTTCTGACATGTTCTGATTGCCTGACAACCCATAAGCTGTTGAAAGCTTACTCTGGAAATCAAGGGCTTTTGGTTTGAGATCACAAGCACGCGACAAATATTGAATGGCCTGTGCAAAGTTCTGTAAGGATAAATAAGCTTCACCTATGCGATAGGCCGTCCATGCATCCTGAATATTTTCAGCCAGGGGTAAATCGGATAATTGAATGATTTCGTTGAATGATTTTTGCAAAAACAATAAACGAATCCAATCGGCTTCTGTTTGTTTCACCTGTGCCGAAAGCAAATATTTTTTAGCGCTATCCAAAAATATTTTTGCAGGCTCATAGCGTTCATGAAATTCCATAAACGATCGGGCCCTTGTTCGCTCATCCACTTTATCACTATTGTAACAGCGCATGGCAATAAATTTTACCGTTTCTTTCAGTTCTTTATCTGTATTGGGTTTGCGACGTATATAATGATCGGTGACCGCTACATGCGGGATATCAATACTGCCATTTTTGGGCATATGACATTTCACACAATTATCTTCATTGGCGTTTCTTTCGGCAACCGGGGCCATACAATCTTTGCTGGCATGACAGTTTTTACAAGCATTCAGGTATTGGCTATTGGGTGTTTCTTTTACACTGACATGTGGATTGTGGCAGGTAATACAACTCATTTTTCCTGAGTTCAGATAACAAGCACTCATTTTCATTCGTTCCACATGGCTGGCCATAATCATATGATTTTCAGAACCACTGTACTGCGGCATAAACACATGCATACTATTACTTAGTTTCTGCGAAGGCATAAAATCAAAAAAGCTTTTGCCATCGTTTAAAACAGCCACGCCTTGTAAATGGCATCGTTGACAAAGATTGTTTTGGGCTTCGGTGCTCAAACGTTTTGGATTAACAATACTGTAATCCGGTCCTTTTGAGGTATCAATAATCTGGCCTGATTTTTTTTCGGCTACATGAATGCTTCCGGGTCCATGGCAGCGTTCACAATCGATACCACGTCGCACAGTTTGATACTGATTCAAACTCTCTTCTACAAAATCAGGATATCCATTGTGGCAGCTCATACATTCGAGTTCTATTTTTCGATCGAATCGGCTGTTTTGCCCATTTTCAAAACCTGGCGCTAAATCCCATTTTCCTTTTTGAGTATAATAAGTGATAGGTGCTTGAAATAAATATCCATTGATATCAATAATATGGGAGTTGGTATGTTGACCGCTTCCAACGATATAGCTCACTTTTTCCAAGCGCCGGTGTATGGTATCATTGCCCGATAAACGAAACTCAAGGATGTAAAGGCTATCGTTTTCCCAAAATGGTTTATAGTAGAAGTCTTTATGTTGGTCATAAACCAAAGCTTTGTGTGGGTCAAAGTCTGCAGCACTTTTTTTGCGACTGGCGATATCCCAACTTTGCCCCATTCCTGTTTTGATAAAACTTTCATAAACTTGCCAATGACAACTTCTGCACGTTTCCATGCCTACATAACTTGCAGCCGGGTTGTCAATATTTCGATACGGCGATTTTTCTGATTCATTGTTGCATTGGGTTAATAGTAAGAGGCTTGTCACCAATGCAAACAATACAATTCCTATCCAACGCATGATGTAAAGATACTTTGCGACCTTTTTAAAACCGCCCAAAAAATATTGAAATAAATTTTATAGTATGTTATGAAGAAGCGGATAAATCCATGCTAAAAAAATATTCGATTTGCACTTTTTTACGGGTAGCTTTTAAGGCATTCTCACTTTGTCTAATGGATACCGTAATTTTACCCAATGAGATTTTTTTTATGCCTTGTGTTGCTTTTAAATGCTGTTGAAATTCTTGCTCAAAATACGGACATTGAATTGCTCAAATCCATTCATGTGCAAAGAAATCAGCAATTGGACGGGACAGCACGCTTTATTTCAAGTTCTGAGTATGTGATAGGTTTTGGGTTGCCGGTTGGGGTGTGCGCCGCTGCATGGTTGAGGCACGATCCGGAATTGTTAAAAAAAGGAGTCAATATGTCCTTGGCGCTGGCATTGAATACGGCCTCTACCTTCGTTCTTAAACGCATTGTAAATCGTCCCCGACCAGCTCAAACTTATTCATTTATTTCGCCATTGGAATATGAAAGAAATTACTCTTTTCCTTCCGGGCATACCTCTAATGCTTTCGTCACAGCAACTTCACTTAGTTTGCAGTTTAAGAAATGGTATGTTGGGGTGCCTGCACATCTTTGGGCGGGTGCTGTAGCCTATTCAAGGTTACACATGGGCGTGCATTATCCTTCGGATGTATTGGCCGGAGCCGTATTAGGAAGTGCTTCAGCCTTAGCTACCTACAAGGTCAATCAATGGATTCATCGGAAATATGCCGCCAAATATTGGACCAAATGGTTTTAATCCATACTCGTACAACTAAAGATAGGTTTTGGGTATTAACATTTTTAATATTCACAGAGATAATCTATTATTGCATTCGTTGAAATGTTTCTGTCATATCGTACTTATTTATATCGCTCTATTTTACGTATTGGGTGTTCCGGCTGTACAACAAATCAGGGAAGTCTTTTGTTTGCAATCTTTTGAAAGATCCGAAAAGCAAGATTATTCCACTCAAAACGAAGAAGAGGCTGATCAGGATACCGAAGAAGCCAAGGAGTCTTTGGACGAGGATGCTTATTACTCGGAACATATGAATACATTTCATATCAGCTCCAACATGTTTGTTACGACTTGCATGGACTATTTACAAAGGGCCACATTTGATACAGATGATATTTATCTCGGAGGGATCATCTGGCCTCCTGAATGCATCGCTTAAGCCTTCAAGGAACTTTCGTATTTTTCATTTTTTTCTATTCAACTATTTATGTCAAATAAAAAATCATTGTTTGCCCATGCGCGGTATGATATTCCTGCAGGTATTGTTGTGTTTCTGGTTGCATTGCCTTTATGTTTAGGAATTGCACTGGCTTCGGGCGCACCTTTTTTTAGCGGAATCATTTCAGGTATTGTCGGCGGAGTGGTAATTGGGGTGTTGAGTTCATCCAATTTGAGTGTGAGCGGTCCTGCTGCCGGATTGGCCGCTTTGGTGCTGGCCACCATTCATAATATTGGTGATTTTCGTTTGTTTCTTTGTGCAGTTTTAATAGCAGGTGTTTTACAAATCTTGATGGGTTTTGTGAAGTTAGGAGGCATCGCCAACTATTTTCCGAGTAGTGTGATTAAAGGAATGTTGACGAGTATTGGAATCCTCATTGTTGCCAAACAAATTCCTCATGCTTTGGGATACGATAGGGATGAGGAAGGGCATTTAACAGAGTTGATGCCTTTTGGAGACATGCACGAAATTTTTCAACCCCTTCAACATGTGGATTTGGGAGTGGCAGCCATTTGTTTAATATCTATTGCAATTATGTTGATCTGGGAAAGACCATTTATCAAAAACAAATTACCCTTTGTGCCCGGTGCCCTGGTAGCAGTGGTTGTTTCAATCCTTCTCAATGAACTTCTCATGGCCATTCAAAGTGATTATTTGATACAGCCTGATCATCTCGTTACTTTAAAAGTGGCGTCTAGCCCATCTGAATTTTTAGGATTTTTTACATTTCCTGATTTTAGTGGATTGTTGAATGGAAAAGTGATCGTTACCGGTATCATGATTGCAGTGATTGCCTCTTTAGAAACCTTGTTGAGTATTGAGGCCGTAGATAATATTGACCCGGAACGAAAAGTAACCAATACCAATCGTGAGTTATTGGCACAGGGTATCGGCAACAGCGTGGCTGCTTTGATTGGAGGATTGCCTGTAACGAGCGTCATCGTAAGAAGCTCAGCCAATATCAATGCTGGTGCAAAGTCGAAACTATCTACGATTTTTCATGGGGTATTGTTGCTTCTTTGTGTGGTGGCGATACCCGGTTTGCTGAATAAAATCCCGCTATCCGCTTTAGCCGCCATTCTTTTATTGACAGGATATAAATTATGTAAATTTTCCATTTTTACTCAAATGGTGGGAAATGGAAAGTATCAGTATATCCCATTTTTTATGACGGTTTCTACCATTTTAGCCATTGATTTGTTTGGTTTGATTCCGGCAGTAAAAGGAGAAGGCCTTTTAATCGGTGTAGTAGTTGGTTTATTCAGCGCTTTTTTTGGAATCCTCTATCAAAATCTCAAAAACTCTTATTATTTCCACCGCGAAAATTTTCATGATGGAGATAAAATTACCATTCATTTGTCGGAGGAGGTTTCCTTTTTGAACAAAGCGAGTATACGCGAAACCCTGGATCAACTTCCGGAGGCTTCAACGGTTATTGTGGATGCCTCTGCTACCAAATATATTGATTTTGATGTATTGGAATTGATCAAGGAATTCCGGGATATTAAAGCCCCTCTTAAAAAAATCACTTGTCAATTAAATGGGTTTAAAGAATCCTATCAAATTGATAATGTACATTTTGTTTCATCTTCTCATTAAATAATCATCTTTAAAAAAAATATGTATGACACCCTACGAACAACTCTTAAAAAATAACGACGAATGGTCCAAAGAACAAATCATTCAAGATCCTGAATTCTTCTCACGGCTCGCAAACGTGCAACATCCCGAATTTTTATGGATCGGTTGCAGCGATAGCCGGGTGCCTGCGGATAAAATTACTGGTACTCAACCCGGTGAAATATTCGTTCACCGGAATATTGCCAATATGGTGGTGCATACCGATTTAAACTTATTGGCGGTGTTGGAATATGCTGTGGTGCATTTAAAAGTGGAGCATGTGATTGTATGCGGACACTATAATTGTGGGGGTGTCAAAGCCGCCATGACCAGTCATAATTTTGGCATCATCAACAAATGGATTCGAAATATCAAAGATGTTTATCGAATTCACCGTTCGGAAATTGAAATTTATATGAATGAAACCGAACGCCTCAATAAACTAGTCGAACTCAATGTGCGCGAACAGGTATTAAATTTGGCCAAAACGAGTATCATTCAAAAAGCCTGGAAAAAACACCAGCGTCCAATGCTACATGGTTGGGTGTATGGTTTGGATGATGGTCGTATCAATCCTATCTGTAAAATGTCGCATGAAGATCATTTAGATCCTTTGTATGAATTCGATGATCTGTTCAAAGAAGATTAGGGCTATCATCTGAATTTATTCGGGATGGACTGGCCGAGGTTGAAAAAAGAGATGAGCCGAGGATTATGTTTTCGAATGATTTTCGTGAATGAACTGAACATAAATATCTTTCCACGCTGTCCATTCGGGCTCAGTGCCTAAGGCGAAATTATGCCAGATCATGATATACTGTCCGCCAACAGATTGGACGACATTTTTATAGTGTCTCATTTCTTCCAGGCTGCTTAAGGCATTTTGTCTTTGTTCGAAGCGGGCATTACATTCCATGAAACAAAATGGATGTACCATTAATTCTGTTGAGGCATTATTTTTTAAATCAAACCAAATAAATGGGAGCGAAGTAGATGCTCTGAATCCATTGATGCTGCCATATCCCATCGAGTATTCATGCCGAATGCCGCTAAGTAATAATAGGCGATAAGTGTCCGGCAAATTAAATCGAATATAATGCTGCCTGCTGTGGAATACCTTTCCGCCTAAATGCCGGATTTCACTTCGGAGGATATCCTCGTGTGAATGGCTTTCCCAGGATGGATGAATGCCACAAGTATACTTGGCCTTGAGTGTTTGGATCAATTTTTTCATCGCGTTGGTAGCCGGATGAAGGTTTTTATCTAGAGGGCCACCCTGGCTGAGCAATAAAAAATAAATGGGTTTAATTTGATATGCTGCATGCAATTTATCTAAGGCCTCATAAGCATCATAGGAATCTTTTTGTCCGGCCCAAAGTACTGCCAGTCTTTGACGACATTGTTTCCATTTTCCTTTCATGAAATCCCGCATGAAGCCCCCAATATTCCGACGAATACCTTTGCCCCTATAACTGTAAGCAATATCTATATCGTAAGTGGGTAAAAAGGAGTATCGGGCGTTTGCTTCAAATTCGATGTTCAGCATACGGGCAATTTGCACCATCCATAAATCCACCAAGGGGAGATGCAGAAAACTGCCCTGAAAGGCACAACTGATGTGATGCGGAAATCGTTCAAAAGTATCTGGTTCAAAAGGTAAATACTCTTCGTATCGACTGATGAGGTAAAAGGCAGAAGCCAACAAATCGAATGGGATATCTGCATGAGGCATTCCAAAAAATGCAGGCAACTTTCCCCACATTAGAAAGTTGATTTCTTTTTCCGAAATGTCCTGTTCAAATAACAAACCATTGCATGGAATGTGTAAATCGTCATCCAGTTTTTTGTTGGAATAATTAATGCGTTTCTTTTTCGAACTGCCGAAATAAAGTTCGTCCTGAGTGATTTCAACTTCACAACCCAAATGATTCTGAAATACCTGATTCAGAATATATTCCAGTCGTGGTCCGGTTTTGTTGCTATAGACGAGAATTTCTTTCAATGATTACTTTGAAATAGATTCATGAGAATGTTGTCTGTCCTTCCACATTTCCTTAAACGATTTTTTAAAACTTAGTCCATCCCTTCTTTTACCCCAGCTGTCTTTAAAAATCGTATTCACCACTTTTGTTTTGATTCCTGAACCCGCCATATCAATCATTTTGCGATGGGTCATTGCCAGACGCCACATTTTCCAGGCAGTGTTTTCGGTAAAATCCGTGTCATGTTGTTGAACAGCCAAAGTACGGTTGTAATGTAACATACCATGGATGTTGATTTTTAACGGACAAACTTCGGTGCAATTTCCGCATAAGGTAGACGCATAACTCAGGTGTTTAAACTCATTGAAGTCTTTGAGATGAGGGGTGATTACCGAGCCAATCGGGCCGCTATAAGTAGCACCATAGGTATGGCCTCCAATGTTTTTGTAAACAGGGCAGGCATTCAGGCATGAACCACAACGGATACAATAAGCACTTTCACGAATATGCACATCTTTCAGCAAATTACTGCGGCCGTTGTCGAGTAAGATGACGTACATTTCTTTAGGGCCATCGTTTTCATTCTTTTTACGCGGACCGGTAAAAATGGTGTTGTAAACAGTTACATTTTGTCCGGTACCATAGGTTGCTAATAAAGGCCAATACAAATTCAAATCATTGATGCCTGGGATCATTTTTTCGATGCCAACGATGGCAATATGCACATTGGGGAAAGCTGTTGTTAATCGGCCATTGCCTTCATTTTCGGTAACACAAACTCCTCCGATGTCAGCCAGTAAAAAATTACCACCTGTGACGCCCACTCCGGCAGAGGTATATTTTTCGCGCAGGTTTTTTCGGGAAATCAGGGTCAGTTCACTCGGCGTGAGATTGGGTTCGACACCTAATTTCTCATGAAATAATTTTGCAACATCTTCTTTGCTTTTATGCATGGCCGGCGTTACGATATGATAAGGCGGCTCACCATCCAATTGCTGGATATACTCACCTAAATCTGTTTCTACGCTTTCAATCTGGTGTTTGGCCAAAAAATCGTTGAGGTGAATTTCTTCGGTCACCATGCTTTTACTTTTCACGACTTGCGTGGCCCGATGTTCTTTACAAATTTTAAGCACAGCTTCATTGGCCTCCAGGGCATCTTGCGCCCAGATGACCTTTCCGCCATTGCGGGTAAACTGTTCTTCGAAACGAATCAGGTATTGATCCAATTCTTCCATCACCCGCCATTTGATATTCTTGGCCTTTTTACGTGCCATGTCCAAATCAGCGAACTGCATTTTCCCTTTAATCACCACTTCATTGTACTTACCGATATTAAACGATAATTTTCGTTTATGTTCGGCATCCATTGCTTTGATTTCGCTCTTATTTAAAAAGGCCTCTTTGAGTTGATTGCCCATGCCGGAAATTTTCAACAAAAATAGTGCTTCGAATCGAAACATTTTTTTTGAGTTGACATTTAGGCATAATTACTTAACGAGCGAGGAAAACGGTTCCTTTTTTCTCAAACCAATCTCCGTTGGGGCATTTACCCTTCAAAACCCAAATGTAAGTACCTACTGGCTGCGGTTCTCCGTTAAATTTTCCATCCCAGCGTTCAGAAACATTATTGGTATAAAATACTTGCTGTCCCCAACGATTAAAGATTCTAAAGTATTCAAGATCGATTGAAACATTATTTGGTCCAAAAGTTTGGGTTGCAATGCTGTTAAGGGAATGAGGATTAAAGGCATTAGGCATGTACAAATCTGTACATTTTACGAATACAGTAACAGTGTCCCTGTCTATGCAATTTCCAGAACCATCTGTCAGAAAAACCCAAAATGTAGTTGTGCCATCTGGTCTTACTTTTGGGAATAGCAGATAATTTGCAAAGGGACCACCCGTTGAAAACCATGAAAAACTACATCCATTACTGCAAAGCATATTTGGTCCTCCGATTGTAGCTGATTCGCCATCAAATAATTCTTGATCTTTTCCAGCATCTGCACGCAGTGCTGTTACTTGAATTAATTCAGAAATAGATGATTTGCAAGTTGAAATTAAACTATTAACGGAAGCGGTATATTGAACAGATGTATCAGGCCAGACATAAACATTGTTTCCCGAAATGGAACTAATATTATAATTGGGCTGCCAATTTGTTGAGAAATTGCCATTAACTTCCAGTTTTAATGTATCTCCTGTACAAATGCCATTTGAAGGAGAAATAGTCAATGAAGGTGTGAATAGTGAATCATAAAGAATACTCAACTGTGCGTTTTTTGTGAAGCAGTTATTGGTATCCTGAGCGACAACCGTATAGGTTATGTTACTTGGTATCAAATTAATTTTCGCACGGTTGGGGTTTCCAATTATATTGGTGGTAGGAATCCAAGAAAATAGAATGCCGTTGGTGTCAATCGTGCAATTTGCCGTTATTGATATTAGATTATGAATGCCGCAAAGGGTGGTATCTAAATTCATTATACCAAAGTTCTTTTGAACTTGAACCAGAATGGTATCACGTAGTTTACAATTTGATAGCGGGATGCCAGTATAAACAACCTCATAGGCGGACGTAGATGTTGGTGAGGCAATTGGGTTTAGGCAATTTTGGCAGCTAAGACTATTAGGAGTGCCGTAAAGAATATTCCATTGTAAGTTTTGCATTGATGTACTTGTTCCTGCAAGCTGCACGGTACTACCTTCACAAATTACGGTATCTTTTCCTGCATTCGCGCCCGGGCTTACATTTATTTTTAGAACGTATGAATGACTATAAATATATGGGGTTAAAGAACAAACTGAATCAAAAACGGTAATATATAAATTATAGACTCCAGTTGCTGATGCAGGGGGAGTCCAATTTATTATTCCATTTACGGTATTTGTTTGTAAACCATTATAGCTAATGGTAGAACCAGGTAAACTCACACCGTGATTGTCGCTAACATTAAGAGTCGCTGGTGCTAAGGCATTGCAGGAAAACGGAATCGATATTGGGCCACCACAGGTCGTTACACTTAAACTATCATTTAAACTGCAGTTAATCAAACCTATGGAATCTATTTTTATTTCTGGGGTTTGATAATAGGAATTGTCAAAAATTAAAAATTTTATTTCTCGATAACCCGTTCCAAGCCAAACTCCATTGCGGTATTCATCATATTTGACGTAAACCATTGCTGATTGAAATGCAGATTGAGCAATAAACTGAATATCTCCGGTTTTGGGGTCTATTGTAAAAGTACTATCTGTGTCAAAAGGGTTTGATTCAGGGTTAAACTTAATGCAGTTTGTACTAGGAATACAAGCATATTTACATGGAAAAAGACCTCTGTAGGTTGTGTCGAATGGAATTATTGAAAAATCAATAGAACGACAAGAAGGTATAAATTTATCCGACTTTAGAATTTCTATAGACGTATCCACAATGCCAATTGCAGATACGCTGCTGAAAACCAAAGAGTCTTGTTCAGGATCTACGGCATTCATGGCATAGAAAAACGGTTGCCCTTTAATGGCGATTGCGGTTGGTTGAGAAAGGAAGTGAGGGGATTCATTGGAAACAAAAGGATTAAATTGAATCATCGCATTGATATCGTTAAAGTCTGGACCTGGAGTTGGAGCAAACGCTGTATCGAGGTTGGTATTTATACCTATTGAGGAATTGTCTGGTCCGCACTGATAATTATAAATGCTACCATACGAATTTCTTAATTGCCATTTACCGCATTTTTCAGGTAGTGTTACGATTGTGTCATACCAATAATCTTTCATCAATTCAAAGGTGTCTCTAAAACTAGGCATTACGTTCTGACCAACTATCGTAGTGTCAGGGAAACCATTGCCGCATACTTTAAAAATCCTTTTACCGGCGCTGTCACCGGTAAAAGGATTTAGGGACAAGGGGGGATTATTTACTAGAAAAGGAATATTGAAACTTATCAAAAAATATCCGCAAGTATCTTTTAAAGACATCCAATTAGATATGCCGCCATAGTAACCATAGCCTTGAAAATAGTATGGTGTAGCTCCAGTTCTTCGTAAAAAAAATTGGTATGTGGAGTCATTTATATCTGGCCGATGTTTCACGATAAATTCACTTCCTCCTTCACACTGATAATTAATTTTTAGTTGAGCATTTAAATCGACCCTGCTGAAAAGCATTACGGAGAGTATTACAAAAAAAGAAATTCTAATTCTCATTAATTATACAATTTATAGATTTCATGTTTGCCATCAGCCATACTTGCCTTCAAAAAATAAAGTCCTTTGGGGTAACTAGAAATGTCAATCTTAACTTTAGCGTCTTTTGGACTTGAGCATAATAAGGTTTGACCATGAATATTCAGTATTTCAATTTTAGAAATAATTGTCTCCTTATTCCCTATTTCGTATAATCCACTTGTTCCTAAAGTATATAACTCTGTTGATACTGAAACAAGATTGCTTTTAAAATTCTGTTGTGTAATGCAGTCAACTTCTACATTATCATTAAACCATGTATAATATATCCATTGATGAAAATTAGTGGCGCTGAATGCTGGATCAAAATCAAATATTGAAATGTTTCCTATTGGAGTTAATTGCGTGAGCATTGGAGTAAATGCCTTTGGTTCAAACATACATTCATTAAAATATTGATTGTCGGTTAAGTTCAAAACCGGATAATCATCCGGGAAAATTAAATTTGGATCATGTGTTAATCCCCCCAGCAAATATTGCTGTGTAGTATAATCGTATAAATGCGAACAATGATCTGGAAACCATGGTTGATTGTAATTGAGTGCATTATAATAATTCGTGCCCGGATTTGAGCCGAAAATTCTGTAATATGTAAAAATATCCGGGGCTTGATTGGTCGTCCAATTATCTAATGAGACATCATCGTATCTTACATCAAAGAGTACAGGGGTAAATAACGTTCCGTTAAATGTTCCTCCCTCGCGCAGACTTCCAGTTACTGTATTCCTTGTGTCATATTCTGGATTTAGGCTGCCAATCTTTGGATATCCTTCTAAATCAGAAGGTGGAAGACTAAAAATTCCCATTATATCGGGCACACCGTTCCAAGAATCCGAATAGAGATTAATACCAGGGGAGGATACATTAACCATTTTGTCGGCAAAATAGGCATGCGAGTTAGCATCGAGGTTTGTTGAAGTGCCAATGATTCTTACTTCGTCATTGTTAGCGTCATACAATAAATCACCTATCGCTAAATAACTTAGAGAATTAATATCTTCTTTAATGCTAAAAGATAAGTTGGTTAACCCATTATCAACTCTTAAATAGAAAAAAGCAAGCGGCGCCAAAGTATTTCCACGCATTGATCCACCAATTACATAACCATCATTTGGAGCCAGGTTAGATGGTAATTCAATAATTCGATTAACAAATAAATTATCAACTTGTAACGAGTTTGAAAAGTCCCATGTCTGATACTCTTGGTCGTTTACAACTACACCATTTTCGTTAATTTCTGCGATAAACATAGTTCTTGGTGTCGCAGAACTGCCTACAGGATCCGGATTGTTACCGCCAGCTAAGTACATCCCGGTTAAAGCAAAAGCAATCCCATTTTTCGTTTCAACAGCACAGACATCCGTGGTAAAAGTCGAAGTTGGCGTTGCGCCACTTAGAACCGACGAAATGGTCCGATAAGTTCCCAAATAGAAATTTGCCACATTTTGGTCGAGTATTAAATACCATGTATCGTACCTTGTTAGTTGCTGTGCTGTAATAGATCTTGTGACTCCTGTAACAATGTAAAATCGTTCAGTTTGTCCAGTATTCGGGTTAATGTAACTGTTACTTGCAGAGGAAATTGGTACCATGTCTCGATTACCCAATGCAAGAGGCAGACCTATTGTCCTTGAAACAACAACCACGCCATCTTGGTCTAATAATGAAAGTTGTAGTTTGACAGAACCAGGTGCATTTGTATGTCGTATTGGTTGAAACATGACTGTGCCTTCAAAAGGATACTGGTTTGTTGGGAAGAATTTTTCAAGCACATAGCTACCATCCAAATCAAATATTTCATTCGTTCCCGAATTGATATTGTGATTATAATGTTTACTGAATGGAATTACTTGGCTTCGTAGGGATGAAATTGAAACAAGAATCAAAAGAATAAATTGTAATCTCTTGAGGAAGGAAGGAAGGAAGGAAGGAAGGAAGGAAGGAAGGAAGGAAGGTGTTTTGAGTTTTCATATGTTTGATTTTTAATGACAAATTTTAAGAAACAACAACTCGAAGTTAATAAAAAATTTAGAAATCGCCAATCAAATTCTTTTCCTATTCAGAAAATTTAAAACCTAAAGAACAAGGTCAGAAGGGAAGGATAATTTAGGGATAAACGAATTTAATCCAATGATGCCTATAATTCAAAGTAAAAAGGATCTACCATTGTTAAAAATCAACCCCTCCACTACGGAATCCACTTGCCAATAATCGGAAATGCCTGGAAAGTTTTTCTTTCGAAACGAAAAACGATTAAGTAGGTGTAAATCAGTAGCAATACCAGGCCGCTGGCCAAATGAAGTGCAGTGGATTCCAGATAATGTCCGATGAATACATGAATACCATAAACACCTAACATCAGTATTAAATAGAAGCCAATACTTTTTACATCATACGGAACCGGATAGTGTTTTTGCCCAAGCCAATAACTGCTTAATACCATAAACAAATAACACAATAAGGATGCCCATGCGCAAGCCACAAAACTATATTGAGGGATAAAATAAAAGTTGACACCTAATGTAATTAAAGTCCCGCCTAAAGTGATCCAGGCACCTGTCATGGTTTTGTTTGAAATTTTATACCAAATGGATAAATTGTAGTAAATCCCCAAAAGTAGTTTCGCCATGAGGAGGATGGGCACCACAACCAATCCGGCTGCGTATTCCGGTTTAACATCCACGCGCATAAAATATTTCCAGATATCTAAAAACATCGCCACACCCAAAAAGCAAAATGAGCATACAATCACAAAAAGTTTCATGATGCGGGCATAAGTGATTTGTGCATTTGCTTCGGCTGACTGTTTCAGAAAGAAAGGTTCCGCACCCATTCTGAAGGCTTGTATAAAAAGGACTATCAGGATAGCAAGTTTATAGTTCGCGCCATAAATACCATTTTGCGAATTTTTATATTCAAGGGAGCCTTCTAATAGTTTGGGAAGCATGGCCCGGTCGATACTTTCATTCACCATTCCACCAAAACCAACAATAATTAAAGGGAGGGCATATACCATCATTTTCTTCCATAAATCCGGATTAAGTTCAAATCGAAATTTGAGCACTTCTTTCCAGAGTAACAACAAGGTCAGACCACTGGCGAAGGCATTGGCAACAAAGGCATATCCAATCCCATATTCCGGATTATACCATTGCATCAGGCTCACTGCTATTTGATTTTTATGCAACCACGGACAAACATAGATAAAGAAGATTACCAGGGCGACATTCAACAAAATATTACAAAGTTTAATGAAGGCAAAACGCACCGGCCTCTGTTCGAAGCGGAGTTTCGAAAATGGGATAACAGCCAGCGTATCCAGTCCAACGATTAAGGCAAAGAGAACCACATATTCGGGATGTTTTGGTACCGACCATAAAACGGCCAAAGGATTTTGGAGTGAAATCATCAAGGCTACCAAAGGCAAAGTGGTGAGTAGCAAGGAAGTAGAAGAAGTATTAAAGACTTTAGATTCATCTTCGTCGCGCGCAAAACGAAAATAGGCCGTTTCCATGCCATAGGTGAAAATGATATTGAAGAAGGTGATGTAGGCGTATACGGTGGTGTACTCGCCATATTGCGTACTTCCCAATACAGTGAGTAAAGGAGTAAGCAAATAATTGATAAACCTTCCGACAATGCTGCTCAGGCCATACCACATCGTCTGTCCTGCAAGTTTACGTACACTCAATGGGCTGAAATTTTAAGGCCCTAAAAGTAATCCGATTCTGAATATTTTATTTCTCATTAACGATAAACATTTATAAAATCTCTGCTCTCATAGGCGTATGCAGTACCTTTATCCATTGAAAAACATATTTAATCCTATTCAATTATTTAAACAAAAAATCATGAAAAAGTTTCTTCTCTCCGTGCTCGTTTGCTCTGTTATAGGGCTCAATGCCATTGCTCAAATTGCGAAAGTAAATACCAGTGAACTAAATAAGGTAAGTCGACCTTGTGTATCTGCAGATTATGGCATGACCTATGAAATTGTTGAAGGCGCCTTTAAGAAAAAGTTCGCAGACATGAAATTTGGATCAGGCGATAAAACCAAAGATGGTTATCGTTTGTTTAAAGGGGTCACCTTTTCTGAAATTTCTCCCAACAAAATTGATTTGTATTACCGCGTGGAAGATCGCAAACCCAATACAACGGTCTATTTTTTAATGTCAAGTGGTTGTGATAATTTCCTGAAACCTGAAACTGATTCTGTGATTTATCAAAATGCCATTGTGTTCATGGATAAATTTGTGCGCGATGCCACCGCCTTTCAATTAAATCGTGATATTGAAAAACAATTGGAAGTGATTAAAGATGTCGAGAAAAAAATGAAGGGCGTTGCCAAAGATCAGGAATCTTATCAAAAAGATAAAGCCAAGGCCGAATCAAAAATTTCTCAAAACATTATTGAACAAGGCGCTCTAAAATCAGAGTGGGAAAGTCAGAAAAAATTACTGGAAACAGTAAAAGCCAAAACAGCAACGTTGGATCAAATGGATGCATTAAAAAAAGAAGTCTCCAAGCAAGAAGATGCAACGGCAAAAGCTGAAAAAAAATATAATAACTCCATGAAGGATGGCGAAGAATACAAAGGCGATTTAAATAAAGCCGAATCGAAAATAGGCGAGGCCCAAATTGAAATGGATAAGGTTAAAACTGAACTCCAAAACGAAAACAATAAATTAGCTGAACTGCGCGCTCAGTTGGCTGCACTTTAAGATTTGATATTCCAATAAAAAATCCGCGGAAACGCGGATTTTTTATTGGGAAGATTTCTTTCTGGCAAATTGGTAGCCAATGCTGATTGGTGTTGTGAAGTAGTCACAAAAAGACACTTTGTGCTGAGTCAAATGATTCTTACTGTGTAACCGAAACAACCAGGGGACTAGCTGATATGGCGCCAAATCTCTTGGTCCGGCCTTTGTAATAATTGATGCTTTAATAAAGCATGCTCAGGTTTGGTCAGTTCAGGGTCCATCAGCAAAATATCAATGGCTGCTTGCCGGCTTTGTTCCATGATGGGTAAATCTTTGATGATATCGGCCAACTTCAAATCAGCGGCGCCACTTTGCCGGGTACCTTCAATATCGCCCGGGCCCCGAAGTTCTAAGTCTTTTTCTGCAATAGCGAACCCGCTGGTTTCCTCCACCATGGTGCGCATTCGTTCCCGACCGGTAACACTTAACTTAGGCGTAGTTAAAAGTATACAATATGATTTGTCAGCGCCGCGACCAACTCGTCCTCTTAATTGGTGTAATTGTGAAAGGCCAAATCGTTCTGCACTTTCAATAAGCATCACGCTGGCATTCGGCACATTTACGCCCACTTCAATGACTGTTGTGGCAACCATGATATGGGCTTTCCCTTTTACAAAGGCTTGCATATTTTGTTCGCGCTCTTCGATGGGTTGTTTGCCATGCACTATAGCAATGTTATAGGTGTGGTCGGGAAAAAATTGTTTCACCTGTTCATAGCCATTGATTAAGTTTTCATAATCCAATTTTTCGCTTTCTTCGATCAACGGATAAACGATATAAGCTTGTCGGCCTTGCTGAATTTCTGTTTTGATAAAGTCCATCACCCGGGCCCGTTGCATTTCCGTCCGATGAATCGTACTGATGGGTTTTCTGCCCGGTGGAAGTTGTTTGATTACCGAAATTTCCAAATCACCATAACTGGTCATGGCAAGTGTACGTGGAATAGGCGTGGCCGTCATTACCAACACATGGGGAGGTAGCACATTTTTTTTCCAGAGTTGTGCTCGTTGTGCAACGCCAAATCGGTGTTGTTCATCAATGATGCTCAGGCCTATATTTTTAAAAACCACTGTTGATTCAATGAGTGCGTGCGTGCCAATAAGTATCTGAATTTCACCAACTTCTAACTGCTGTAAAATAGTTTTCCGGTCTTTGCCCTTGACACTCCCACTTAAAAATCCGACACGGATCGGCATTTCTTGCAATAATTCCTGAATGCCGATCAAATGCTGTTGAGCCAAGATTTCAGTAGGTGCCATTAAACAGGCCTGAAAACCATTGTCGATGGCCAGAAGCATACATAACAATGCAACGATGGTTTTTCCACTGCCAACATCTCCCTGCAACAAACGGTTCATTTGATGTCCGCTTTGCGTATCCAGGCGTATTTCACGAATTACATTTTTTTGGTCATCGGTTAACTCGAATGGTAAATGGTTTTTGTAAAATTGATTAAAGTAATCGCCTACTTTTTCGAAAATGAAACCCCGGCTTTTTTGATGGTTTAATTTCAGCTTACAAATACCAATTTGATGCATGAACAATTCCTCAAATTTCAACCGATAAAGTGCCTGCTGCATGGCATCCTGATGGCTGGGGAAGTGAATGTTTTGTGTGGCAGTGAAACGATCACAAAGACGATATTTCGAACAAATACTTTCCGGCAAAAAATCAGGTAAGTCAGTCGCTTTAACTTGAGTCAATAAGCCCTGAATCATTTTCGACATCAGCTTTGGTGTGATGCCCCTTGTCTTCAACTTTTCATTGCTACTATACATCGGCATCAGGCCGAGGTTGGTTTCGTTTTTTTCTTTTTCCAGTTTTTCCAGTTCAGGGTGACTGATATTCCATGACCCATTGAATAAACTCACTTTCCCAAATACCAGAAAGTTACCGCCTTCTGCTACGAGTTTTTCTGCCCAGCTGATTCCCTGAAACCAAACCAATTCAATTTGTCCACTGGCGTCTTTAAAGGTGGCTGTTAAACGTCGTGCACGGCCTTGTCCTACAATGTCAAAAAATACAATTCGACCGATGAGTTGAACAAATTGACCATCTTGTTGTATTTGTCGGATTTGTTGAATACTGCTGCGATCGACATATCGGTATGGGTAAAATTGCAGTAAATCGCCAAAGGTGAAGATACTCAAATGTTTTCGAAGGAGTTCTCCTCGTTGTGGACCAACCCCTTTCAGGTATTCAATGGGTGTTTGTAATATGTTTGAGGAATGTTTAAACAAAGTTGCTCAAAAATAGAGTTTGGATAGGGATTCAACAAACGCCAGCTAGTGAACTTTCTATCATTGGCTCGTATATCCTGCGGATGAATGTAAAATCACAGGCGTTCTTCTACACCCAATCCGAATAATGCAAAGTCATATTTGACAGGATCTTCCGGTTCAAATACTTTTAATTTCTCCGTTAAAAGCAAAGCTTGTGGCCAATTAGCCTTTTCGTTTTCAATCAATCCTAATTTGCGGGCCACTCTGCTAACATGAACATCCAAAGGAATGATGAGGGAATTCATGGGAATACTCTCCCAAATGCCAAAATCCACCTGATTTTTATCTTTGCGCACCATCCATCTTAAAAACATGTTGAGTCGTTTACAGGCTGAATGGCGTTGCGGGCTTGCGATGTGTTTGCGGGTTCTTGAAGGATGTTCCAGGCTAAAAAAGTAGTGAAAAAAATAGTTCAGCCGTTGTTCCATATTTGTATCAGCGGAATGATTAGGTGGGATAAAGGCAGATTCTAAACTACTGGATCCCTGATAATGATATTGGAGAAAATGTATAAAATAGAGTAGATCAGTTGCTTGAAAAGTTCGATGTTTAAACCCCAGCATTTTTTTTAAATCAGTCGGCTTATGCGAGCAAATAAATTGATGCGGAGAATGATCCATCCATTGCATCAATTTCATGGCATTTTGGATGATGGTGGTTCTGTTCCCCCAGGCTAAAATGGCGGCAAAAAAAGCTGCAATTTCAATATCCTGTACTTTGGTGAATTGATGCGGAACAAATATGGGATCTTTTAAAATGAATTTACGATCGTTAAATTGCTTGACTTTTTCATCTAAAAACGTTTTTAAATCCATACACTTTGCTGAATGGGTGAAATTAGAACAAAATCTTTGTCAAATTCATAGGAGCATTTAACGCTTCTCCTGAATGCCATTTCACCGCGCTCAATGGCTCACTGTGAGATGGAATCTGCTTGCAATATCTTTTTATACAAACGGTCATTCGAATATGCCGGATTCCCAGCAGCTATGAAGGATATTTCAAGGATGAATGAATGATTCGGATTAAAATAAAAAATCCATAATTTGTCATGGTTTTTGAAGCCGGAAGAGCCCGAATTTTATTTTTTTTGATTGAGTAGATAATAAAAAATGATCTCTTTAGGCCGGTACACTAGGATTAATAATTGTATTTGCCTAAATTTAGACGACAATTTCATGGAAGTTTCGACCAGTGACAGGATTTTGCAAACGAAAATGTACTTGTAAACGTCTATTTAACAACATCAATTTCGTGGATATGAAACAATTATTATTCTCTTTTCTTTTATTGACCAGTTTTTGCCAGGTAAATGCCCAAATTACTGGTACAGTTTTCCGAGACTATAATTTAGATGGTATTTACCAGGTGCCTCCGACCAGCAATGAATTTGGTTTAGGAGGTGTCATTATCAACGCTTATGATGCCACAAATACAGTCATAGCCACTACAACTTCAGCCGCTGATGGCACTTATACCATACCATTTACGGTTCCCGTTCGTTTGGAATTTGAATTTTCAACGCCGACTTTATGTGTTGATTCAAATACGGATTTTAGTTCAGTGATGGCGGGTGGGGAGAATATTCGTTTTATCAGTGCCTCTATCTCAGGAGTCAATTTTGCTGTTCAAAATCCGGACGATTATATTGCGCAAGGCAATCCGATGGTTTATATGCCAAAATTTAACAGGGGAGACCCCTTAGTGCCGGGTATGTCTTCCGGCTTGGATGCTTTTCTGGGATTTCCATATTCAACAACAGGCACGATCGCACCGGCTATTCAATCTATGAATTCACAAATAGGGGCATGCTGGGGCGTAGCCTATAGCAAACAATCCGGCAAAGTTTTTACCACCGCTTTTATGAAAAGGTTTGCCGGGCTGGGCCCTATGGGTTCGGGCGGTATTTACATGCTTGAGGCAACCGGACCAGCATTTACTGTCACTCAATTTTATGATATGGATGCCAACGGTCATCGTACCCGTGCCGCAGCAAGTGCAGTTCCATTTGGATTAGGAAGTTCATATACCATAAATGCAACTGGAGATCAGGCAACTTATTTAGGCCCGATTGATCCGCTAAGTGGATTACCTGAGGGGCATGGCGTTGTTGGGGTAAACGGACCTGGTGGCAGGGGGCTGGATGGAAATACAAGTGGACAATGGTTTGACGCTGCAATCATGGATCAGGTAGGAAAAGTTGGTATCGGCGATATCGATATTTCTGAAGATGGTAAATTTTTATTCCTGACGAATTTGTATAGTCGCCTCGTTTATCGGTTAGAGTTAGACAATGCTTTCAACCCTCAGTCCGTTATTCAAGTAGATAGTTTTGCCTTGCCTTCTACCATAGTCGCAAATAATGGAATGCTCAGAAGTTATGGCTTATGTTATCATCGCGGGAAAATATTTGTGGGTGCAGTTACAACCGGTGAATTTGGTGGACAAAATATTCTAAACGGAGCAACGGATTTGTATGCCTATGTTTTTGAAATCACCAATCCCATTTTACCCACTGCGGCATTGAACCCCGTACCTATCATTACTTTTCCGTTGAATTACCTCAAAGGGGCGGTTATCGGTGCACAAGGCAATGGTTCTGATCGATGGTATCCATGGAATAACAATACGGCGGCCATTTTGCCAACCGGTGAAGAATCATTGCCAACGCCCATGCTTTCGGATATTGAATTTTCGGATGCCGGTGATTTAATCATGGATTTTTGTGATCGTTCAGGACATCAGTTCGGATTTAGCACTCGCCAACATTTGGGCGTTGATTCTATAGATTTCACGGCTTTTGATATTGGAGGAGATATCCTGATTGCAGGCATCGATTGTAATACCGGTCAATTCACCTTGGAAAATAATGGTTCATTTACAAGTAATGGCATTGTAAGAAACGGGGGTGTAAGTAACAACGAAGGAATTGGTGGAGGCGAATTTTTCTTTAATGATGTTTGGGGCGGTAGCTTTCACAACGAAACCAGCGTAGGTTCTTGTGCTGTGCTTAGAGGAAGAAATGAGGTAATGGTGACTCTGATGGATCCTATCAATGCCTTCTCCAATGGTACCGGAAAATTTTCAACCATGAATGCATCTGCCAGTGGTCATGCTGAAATTTCCAACAATGAATTTGGTAAAGGAAATGCATTGGGAGATTTAGAAGTTGCAGGTGATGTAGTCTCGTTGCAAATTGGGAATCGCGTTTGGAAAGATGATGACGGAGATGGAATTCAAGATCCGGGTGAAGTAGGTATCAATAATGTCAGTGTAGAGTTATTTGCCGACTTTAATAATGATGGTTCACCGGATGGGGCCGCATTGGGAACAACCAATACAGCTGCAGATGGTAACTATGTATTTGACAAAAGCAATGTGACAGACGGTGATCCGCAAACGACCGGCACACAAGCCGGCCCGGTTCCCGGTAAAACTTACCTCATTCGAATTGGCGCTGCAGATTGGGCAGCAGGTTCAGGTACCAATGATTTGCAGTCATTAAGTCTGACTCCTTCCAATATTGGAGGTTCAGGACAACCGGATGTTCGCGATAATGATGCCATCTTGTTAAGCAATATTCCAACCATTTCGGCAACTACACGTAAAAGCGGACAAAACTTACATGAATGGGATTTCGGTTTTATGCCTTGCCCAAATATTCCGGTCAATAATGTGTATTTAGATTGTATCGTTGATTCGGCTCAAATTGGTCCAGTCGAAACACCAGGCTCTACTTATGCATGGGCTCCTCCAACTGGTCTGACTGCAAATAATATTGCCCAACCAATTGCGTTTCCGAATACAACAACTGTGTATACCTTAACGGTGAATGGTTTATGTACAAAAGAAGTTTCGGTTTATGTAGATGTAGCACCTCCTATTGCAAACGCAGGTCCATCCAAAGTATTGGATTGTGCATCTACTTCTGTAAAAATTGGTACAGATTCTATTCCGGGTTTAACCTATACCTGGGAGCCGGCAGCCAGTTTAGATAATCCGAATATTGCTCAGCCAACTGCAAGTCCGCTTGTGACTACAACTTATACCTTAACGGTATTAGGACAAAATGGATGTGTGAGTCAGGCCATGACAACTGTGAACATCGATAAATGTTGTGCCCGGGTGATTATTCCAAACTCCTTTACTCCAAATGGAGATAACTTAAATGATAAATTCGGACCGGTGGTCCTCGAGAACGTGTCCTCGGTCTATTTTGCGGTATACAACCGATGGGGACAACGGCTTTTTGAATCAACCGAACAAAATCAAAAATGGGATGGTAACTTTAATAATGAACCTTGTGAAGTGGGGACTTATTTCTATATGTTGAAATACAATTGTGAAAGTTTTAAAGAACCCAAGCTACTGAAAGGAGATGTTTCTCTTTTACGATAAAGAATTTTAATCAATACGCATTGTGTGCCCTTTCTGAACGGATGAATACACGAATGTGGTATTCAAATTATGAAGGACAAAAAAAATGGCTCATCGATGAGCCATTTTTTTATAGTCTAAATTCTACAAAGTATTAACCGATGGCTTGATTCAAATCATCCATTAAATCCTGCGCATCTTCTATCCCCACACTCAAACGGATTAAAGAATCGACCAGGCCATTTTTAATTCTTTCTTCACGGGGAATGGATCCATGGGTCATGCTGGCAGGGTGCCCAATTAAACTTTCTACTCCACCTAAGGATTCAGCAAGTGCAAAAAGTTTAGTACCGCTTAGCACCTTTAAAGCCGCATCCAGACTATCATCTTTTAAGGTAAATGAAATCATACCTCCAAAGCCCCTCATTTGTTTTTTAGCTACCGCATGATTGGGGTGATCTTCAAAACCTGTCCAGTATACCTTGTCGACCTTAGGGTGAGTTTTTAAAAAGTGAGCGATTTTTTCGCCGTTTTCGCAATGTCGTTGCATACGTACATGTAAGGTTTTTATACCTCTGAGTACCAACCAGCAATCATGCGGCCCGGGTACAGCACCACAGGCGTTTTGGATAAATTTTAATTGTTCGTGAAATTGTTCGTCATTGACAATTACAGCTCCGTGTACAACATCAGAATGCCCACCCAGGTATTTCGTGGCAGAATGCATTACAATATCAGCGCCCAGTTCAAGTGGGTTTTGTAAATAGGGAGAAGCAAACGTATTGTCTACCACTAATATGAGTTGATGTTTTTTAGCCAAAGCGGCACATGCTTCAATATCAATGATATTCAGCAATGGATTGGTAGGTGTTTCAACCCATAACATTTTCGTTTTCGAACTGATTAAAGGCTCCAATTGAGATACGTCCGACATCCCTGTAAAATGAAATTTAAGCCCATAGCGTTCAAAAACTTTGGTGAAAATACGATAGGTGCCACCGTACAGATCATTCGTTGAAAGTACTTCATCGCCGGGATTTAATAATTTCATAATGGCATCTGTAGCAGCGAGGCCGGAACCAAAACTCAAACCAAAATTACCTTTTTCGATAGCTGCAAGGGCATTTTGCAACACAGTACGCGTCGGATTTTGGGTTCTGGCGTATTCATATCCTTTATGAACACCCGGGGCTTCCTGCACATAGGTGGAGGTTTGATAAATAGGGGTCATAATGGCTCCGGTGCTGGGGTCGGGCTCCATTCCGGCATGAATCATGAGCGTATCTCTATGGTATTTTTTGTTGGTATCCATCGATTTTTGAAATTTGGCTGCGAAGATACAATGCATATTGTGAAGAGTTTCAGAGAAGATGATAGCGGTAAAAATTTTATCGATATTGATTAAATGGCTACTCGGGCTGTTTTAGGGCTTTTTTTATAGATTTCAGGAACTACGGATTAGCTGATTTGCACTGTCGGCTTTTGTTTAAAATATATTACTTTTGAGCCAAATTTTTGAATGCCATGGCCGAAGTAATACGCATGCCTTTGCTGAGCGATACGATGAAAGAAGGGGTTATTGCCAACTGGAATAAACAGGTGGGAGATTCTGTAAGAAGTGACGATGCAATTGCTGATGTTGAAACAGATAAAGCGACCATGGAGGTGATTCCATATGTTGAAGGAACCCTGTTATACATCGGGGTTGAAAAAGGCAAAGCGGCAAAGGTGAACGATATCATTGCCATCATTGGTAAACCGGGTGAAGATATCAGTGCATTGATTGAAGCACCTCAAAACCTGACGACTTCTCCTGCTGCAGAGCCAAAGGCGCAAGCGGAAGCAAGTCCTGAGGTTTCAGAAGCTCCTGTTTCAATTCCCAAGGATTTAACAGTTATTCGTATGCCCTTATTAAGCGATACGATGAAGGAAGGTAAAATTGTTACCTGGAATAAAAATGTAGGTGATTTAGTAAAAGCGGATGATTCGTTGGCAGATGTGGAAACCGATAAGGCGACCATGGAAGTGGTTGGATATGCAGAAGGTACTTTATTATATCAGGGCATACCTGCCGGACAAGCTGCGAAAGTGAATGAGGTCATTGCGGTGGTCGGACCGGCGGGTACAGATTTGACACCTTATTTGAATGCTTTCAAATCCGCACCGGAAGGTGTTAAACCCGCTCCTGTGGAAAATGCAAAAATGCCGGAAGCACCAATACCCGCTGCCACGATTCAAACTACCCAGGATGATGGACGAATTAAAGCCTCCCCATTGGCCAAACAAATTGCCCGCGACAAAGGGATTGATTTACGGAAAGTGCAGGGGAGTGGTGATTATGGTCGGATTGTGAAGAGAGATTTGGATAATTATAAAGAGATGCCTCAGGAGTCAGTAACTCAAGTTGCAGGCAGCTCAATGATGTCAGCACAATTGCAAAGCGGAACGGAAGGCTACACAGATTATCCGGTAACCCAAATGCGTAAAATTATTGCACAACGATTGGGAGAAAGTAAATTCTCTGCGCCACATTTTTACCTGAGAATTTCGGTGGAAATGGACAATATGATGCAGGCCCGAAAAGAAATCAATCAGGTGAGTTCAGTCAAGGTTTCTTTTAATGATATCATGATTAAGGCCGTGGCCCTGGCGCTTCGCAAACATCCTGAAGTGAATAGCAGTTGGTTGGGTGATGTGATTCGTCAAAATCACCATATCCATATAGGAAGTGCCATTGCTTTGGAAGAAGGGTTGATTGTACCTGTAATTCGTTTTGCCGATCAAAAATCGCTTGCACAAATTGCATCGGATGCCAATGATTTGTATGATAAGGCGCGCAATAAAAAAATTCAACCACAAGAGTTTAGTGGTAACACGTTTACAATCTCTAATCTTGGTATGATGGATATTGATGATTTTACTGCAATTATCAATCCGCCTGATGCCTGTATACTCGCTGTAGGAAGAATAGCACCTACTCCGGTGGTTGTGGATCAACAAATTCAGATTAAGCAAATCATGAGGCTCACTTTGAGTTGCGATCATCGTATTGTTGATGGTGCCGTAGGAGCTCGATTCTTGCAAACCTTAAAAACCTATCTGCAGCAGCCATATACGATGTTGGCTTAGTGTTGGAAAGTTTTAAGAGTGGGTCATATTATAAATAACTCACTTCAATTTTTCGGATGAGTAAATTGTCAGGATCAATAGTCATTCTGGCAATCGCTTTTATTGGATTGTTTTCGGTACTCAGATACAATACGACCTTTAATCACTCATCATCATACGATCGATTCTGAAGTGCATTTTTGGTAATCTTTCCCGGACTATACCCCAATAATCATACAGGGTTTTTTTTCCTTGAATACGTCCATTGCTTTCAGGGAATAATCGAAGCGCTAAACTCGAAATAAGTTCGACATCATTGCTGTGCAAATCAATTAAAGTTTCCGGACTGCTGTTGTTCCAGGCATCTACCCAATGTTCTGCAATTTCGTAATAGGTATTTTCTGAGTATTTCTGAATTATAGCGGACTCATCCGTCCACTTTTCTGATAAAAAATTCACATTTCTAAGATTTGGTTATAATAACTTAACCAATAATTATACCAAAGTACCCGATTGGAAACCGGGTAAAACAGAAAAACGAATATGGAATTTGGGATAGAATTTATTGGAATTATAAAACTGTCGTAAATAATTCATTGCCAATTTGATATGAGCAGCTTACAAAAGCGTTCAACACAAATGATACAGACCGAACAAAAATCAATAACTCTTTATTAACCAAATGAAAATCAATACAACAATGAATTGATCCATGTATTTGAGTTTTTCGCCGAATCCCGACCGGATTGATGCAAGAATCCAATAAAAATATCTTCTTTAGCTCCAGGGATTTGTAACTCTTTCGGAACAAATATTGAGATAGATTCTTTCTGTTCTACCAGCACTTAGTTCGTCAGCAAAGGGTTCTTACCATGATGGTCGCTGTTTATGAAGAAACATGATCAACCAGAAGTTAATTCATTAACTCAGGAGCTGCAACCAGTGGCATACCGGGAATGGTCTTAATTGCATCGAATCCTCCTAAAACATTTCTTAGGTTGTGAATCCCATGCTTTTTCAGAAGCGACGCCGCAATAACGGATCGATATCCACCTGCACAATGGATATAAATATTATCGGTATCTTCGAAATTGACAATCTGAGCAATGTCCGTCATGCTTTGCAATGGAATATTTAAGGCAGATTTTACATGGCCATTGTCGTATTCAAGTTCTTTACGCACGTCCAACACAATCATGTGGTGGTCATAATTCAAATCCATTTTGAGTTCATCAGCTTCTACATCAATGATCAAATCAATGCGTTCACCAGCGTCCACCCATGTTGGATAGCCTCCATCAAGAAATCCTTTCACCTGATCAAATCCTACACGGGTGAGCCGAATCAAGGACTCTTCTTCCTGACCGGGCTCTGTCACCAAAACAATCGGCGCATGAAAAGGTAATAATGCACCGGCCCATTCAGCAAAGCGTCCTTCCAAACCAATACTAATTGCAGAAGGTATAAAGCCTTGTGTAAAAAGAGTAGCCTTGCGGGTATCGAGGATAAGGGCCCCTTCCGAAACCAATTGTTTAAAGGATTCTATATTCAAAGGTTGGAGCCCCTGATTTTTGATGATTTCCATACTTTCATATCCTTTTTTATTCATGGCCGCATTCACCGGAAAATAGGCAGGAGGCGTACTCAAACCTTCAGTAACTGTTTCAATGAATTGAATTTTATCCATCGGCTGCAAGGCGTAATTGCTGCGTTTTTCTTCGCCAATGGTACTATGTGTATTTGGTCCTAAATTTTTACCACAACTCGAACCGGGACCGTGTGCAGGATAAACCTTGACCTCATCCGGCAAGGCCATGATTTTCTGAAGAGAATCATACATCAAAGCAGCTAATTCTTCTTTACTTAAATTGCCGCTAAACAAATCCGGACGCCCTACATCTCCAACAAACAAGGTGTCACCACTAAAAAGTGCTTCCTCTTTTCCTTCTTCATTTTTTAACAAATAACAGGTCGATTCCAAGGTATGTCCCGGGGTATGAATAGCCGTGAGGGTAACTATTCCCAATGGAAATACTTCAGCATCTTTAGCCTGATGTTTTTTAAATGCCGTTACTGCATCTGGTCCGAAAACAATAGTCGCACCAGTTTTATTTGCAAGGTCTAAATGCCCGCTAACGAAGTCGGCATGAAAATGTGTTTCAAAAATATACTTAATGGTCGCGCCCCGAGATTGAGCCAATTCAATGTATTGATCTACATCCCGTAATGGGTCAATAATAGCAGCCTCTGTATTTGATTCAATATAATATGCGGCCTCCGACAAACAAGCGGTGTACAATTGTTGGATAAACATCCGGCAAAATTATGATTTTTTCCTGAGCATATGATTTGCATTGGCTTGTGATAAACAAGTCATTGTTAAATCGTTGATGCAAACATTTGGAGGCAATTCTGCCACATATAAAATAGTTTGGGCAATATCGTCAGGATACAGTGGTGTAAAGCCCTCATAAACAGATTTTGCTTTTTCAGCATCTCCTTTGAAACGAACGAGTGCAAATTCAGTTTCACATGCGCCCGGATGAATAGCGGTAACTTTAATACCATATGGCAATAAATCAATCCGCATACTTTGATTCAAGGCATCAACCGCATGTTTGGTGGCGCAATACACGTTTCCATTGGGATATACTTCTTTGCCGGCAGTAGATCCGATATTGATGATATGACCAAAACCCTGATTTTTCATGCGCAAAGAAATTTCTTTGGTCACATATAAAAGGCCCTTTACATTGGTATCGATCATTAAGTCCCAATCATCTAATTTGCCTTCGTCAATGGGGCCAAAACCTGCGGCCAATCCAGCATTGTTGATGAGTATATCGATGGTAAGAAAACGATTCAAATCTATCTCGGCAAATTTTTTTCTCACCTCATCAGCAGAGCGAATATCCAGGCACAATGTTTGAACAATCGTCTGATACTGATTTTTTAATTCATCAGCAATGTTCATTAAACGGTCTTGCCTTCTTCCGGTTAAAATTAATCGATATCCTTTGGATGCGAATAAATAGGCCGCGCTTCTACCAATGCCCGAACTGGCACCAGTGATTAAAACAACTTTATCCATGCGGTAAATTTAACGCAATAAGGTGACATCACCTTTGATGGTCTTATTGACCCCATTTAAATCAGTGGCATTGAGAATCCAGAAATAAGTTCCAACATCACAATCTCGTCCATTTTGACGACCATCCCAACCCTTACGGAAGTCGGTGCTTGCATACAAGAGTTGTCCCCAGCGATTAAAAATTTTAAAGCTATTGAGCTTGCGATAACCTGCTGCCAGTATTCGGAAAATATCATTGTTGCCATCGCTGTTTGGGGTGAACGCATTGGGAACACTTACATAAGGACCAGTTGCAACAATCACGTTCATCGTATCATATCCAATACATCCATTGGCCGTGGTGCCTTGTAAAATGTACGTGTATCTTCCACTATCCGGATAATAGGCCGTCGGGTTAGAAATATTAGCATTACTTAGAAAAGAAGAAGGATTCCAAAAATAATCCACCGCTCCACTTCCCTGAAACTGAATCGTATTTTCTTTAACAATAACCGTATCATTTCCGGCAAAAATATTGACACCGGAAATAGATAAAAATTCTGATGCCGTATCTCTGCAACCATAAGATGTGCCCGCAATCAATGTTACTTTATAGTTGTTACTGACATTGGCGAAGGCATGGGTGGGATTTTGTTCGGTACTGATTTGGCCATCTCCGAAATTCCAACTCCAATAGGTAATCGGATTAAAGGTAGCAGTTGATTGATCGGTAAAAAGAATCGGTTCATTGGGGCAAAGACTTCCTTTGTAGGTAAAGTCGGCATCAAACACAGGATAAACTTTTACAATTCTGCTGATACTATCCGGGCAGGTAGTTCCGGCATTTACCATGAGCTTGACTACATAGGTGCCGGTGTCCGGGTAAACAAAACTTGGTTGGAAAAGAGAAGAAGTATCTGTTGTAATTCCCTCTACGCCAAAGTCCCAGAAATATTTAAAACCACCTGTACTTTGATTCACGAAATTGACGGTATAGTTTTTACAATTGACCACATAAGTATTGGGTAATTCAGAATATTGTGGAATACTGGCGACAACGGCTTTGGAACAATTTGTAACAACAAACTGAAACTCTCTGGTAACCGTATTAATGACTACTCCATTTCGCCATTCTTTGCAACATACTGCAACAACAAACCGACCTTGAATATTTGGTGTACCTGTTATGTCCCCTGTAACCGGATCGATTTGAAGAATAGGATTTCCACCCATTGGGATTAAGGCAGTGAAGGGTGAACGGTAATTGACTGAAGTAATAGGTGGGATAAAACCACCAATTGAAATAGGTTTAGGATCATTGGGGTCACCACCTTTTAATGAGGGGCAAAATTCATATGACAAAGAATCTCCATCTGCATCAAAAGCACCATGATCGTAAATGAACGGGTTGTTTACACAAATAATTTGCGGAGGGAAATTGATGAATGAGGCACTGTTGTTACAGGTCCCCGGTGGAATGGTACATGAATAGGTTGCTCCGGTAGTACCTGGATTTACAATATTATTGATGGTTTCATTTCGGCAACAACGTTGATAAACAAGTTGATATGCATTGTTGCTGGGAGGAAGATATTTGGTTAATTTAAACTGTAGCCGGTTAATACAGGTATTGGGCGGGTTATTGATACAATCATTAGAAAAGTTAACCGGGACTTTGATGCTGCTTACGGCATACACTGAGTCAAAAGAGAAAAAGAAATTATTGTTATAAATAGAAAGGAAGGCTGGATCATCAGATTCTAAGGCAGCCGGGTTTCCTCCTCCCATTTGTGGAGGCAGGCAGTCGCGATAAATATTAATGGTGAATTCATAAACATTGTTTCCCAAACAGATATAGGTCACCTCCCCGCCAACGATGTGGGAAGCCTTCATCGCGAAAGGAGATAGGAGGAGGAATATGATCAGGAAGTTTTTCACTTTGTAAATTTAACGGATTTTGGCGGCCAAACGTATTTCAGAAACCTATTAATTATAGTCTTTATCTCATCTTTTGCTTCAAACATACCGGTATGACCTGTTTCTTCGAGAATATGAACATCATTTATCGCTGCTAAAAGCGTTTGGGGCAGTACTTGTACCAATGGCGCTGCCTGATCTTCTCTTCCGATGATAAACAAAACCGGCACGGAGCATTTCTTTAATACTTCAGTCGTGTCTTCACGTTCTATCATTGCTTGATAATAGGCCGCTAAATGAGTAGACGAAATTTGCATCGCCATTGTTAGGTGCCCTTCTTGTTCAGGTATACCCGCATTCACAGCTCTTTGAGCATATAAATTGGGAATCATGGCTTTGAGAAAAACTTCCTTGCCACCATCCAAGATGAGCCGGATGGATTTACGTCGGTTTTCTTTTTTTTGTTCATCATCCGCCAAAGCTGATGAATGAATCATTCCGATCGCCTTCAAGGCTTCGGGATACTTTTTTGCAAATGCCATTGCGGTATACCCTCCCATGGAATGCCCTAAAATAGCAGCGTCCTCGATATTTTCAGCAGCCATGATATTTTTTATAAAATCGGCCATTTGCTCAATAGAAAAGACGGTGTCGGCTGTCGAAGATTGTCCACAACCCGGCCAATCCGGTGATATGACCCGATATGTTCCGACTAATTCGGGGATGAGATATTTCCAAATAAGGCTATCTTCTCCAAAGCCATGTAATAAGAATATCACAGGCCCATTACCTTCATCTAAATACACTAAACCGTCACGGCTTGTTTTATTTTTCAAATCATTCATCTTGTAAATATTTGTGCAGCCTGCCATTTGAATGCTCCTGCATAATATCTGAGTCGCAGCCAAATAATCAGGATGAGAGGCAGGATTTCGATATCAAATTTCTGTTGTGCAAAAAACTGGTAAATCAACGAAAGTGTGATTAACCAGGATGCAGAACGGGCATAGGTACTTACTTTTTCAGATTTAAATGTGAGCATTCCGGCAAAAATCAGGTGTAAGGGGAAGGCCCAAAATAAATTTCGATTCCATGCACATACTTTATGGTCAGTTCCAAACCACATAAACAGCATGATTATGCCTAATAAGCCTGCTATTAAAAACAAGGCGGAATCTAAATAAATCATACTTGATTTGAGTGTCTTTAATCTGCTCAATAAAAAATAAGCGGCGGCAAATAGAAGAAAGAAAAACAAGGGTTCGTTTCTGGATGCACCAGGCTCCCAACGAGTGGGTAAGAGATTTTTTTCACTGCCCACGATAAAACGACCATTGAGGCGCGCGGTAGCAAATCCTTTTTGTAAATAGTCAGGAAGAAACATGGATTCATTCGATTTCATGGGTCTGTCCACAATATCGCTCATTAATAAATTGATGCCTACCCGCTCCCAATGCAAATTTCTTTCATAATGATTCAAAAGAATCCGAAATGAAATACTATCATCCTGCATCGCAATACCATAAACAAATTGATCTTTGAATAAATTGGAAAAGATATCCCTGATTCGTGTGGAGCAATTGTCAAATAAAAAATCGTAGCGGTAATTGCGATTCGCAGGAAGGGCATTATTGACCAAAAAATCTCTAACCTTGAGGGCTTCTTCTGCCGATAAAAGCAAAATTTGTTCATCAACTCTTCTGCCTTCTTCCTGATACTGAGCCATGAAGCCCGGAAAACTTTCCGTGCCCAGATAATAATCCAGTTTGCCGCGGGTAAATTTTAAATAAAAATCAGGATCGCTAAAACTAAAAGTACCATAGTTGTAAACGATATCTGTTTGTTGACAACTATCCAGTATTCTGATGGCACTATGTCCATAAATGGAGTACAAATCAGCGCCTGGTCCACAGGTCAGTATAGAAATTTGAAGACCACAAGGGTAAACGGTCAAACTGCCGGATGCCTGCAGCGAAGCGGAACAAATCAGATAGAGGAATAACCACCTCCAGGCATTAAAAATACGGACCTGCATAAGTGGCTAAGATAGTTTAAACTCCTGTTTTAGCAGATGATTTAACGTGAATAATTCGGAGATTCTTTGGTGACAACGACATCATGGGCATGACTCTCACGCATACCCGCATTCGTCATTCGCACGAATTGGGCTTTTTGAAGGGTTGGAATGTCTTTGGCGCCACAATAACCCATTCCGGCACGTAAACCTCCGATAAACTGATGCACTACTTCATTCAAAGTGCCTTTAAACGGAACCCGACCTACAATACCTTCCGGGACTAATTTTTTGATATCATCCTCCACATCCTGAAAGTAACGATCCTTACTGCCTTCTTGCATAGCTTCAATGCTTCCCATGCCCCGGTAAGATTTAAATTTACGACCTTCAAAAATGATGGTTTCTCCCGGGCTTTCTTCAACGCCTGCAAATACAGATCCCGCCATGACTGATGAAGCCCCAGCTGCAAGTGCTTTCACCATATCGCCAGTATAACGAATACCTCCATCGGCAATCACCGGAACTCCTGACTTTTTCAACGCCTCAGCAGCATCCATGATGGCTGTTAACTGTGGTGCTCCTGCACCGGTAACGATGCGAGTTGTACAAATGGATCCTGGTCCTACACCTACCTTTACTGCATCGGCACCTGCTGCCACCAATGCTTTTGCACCTTCACCGGTAGCCACATTGCCGGCTATGACCGGTAAATTTTTGGCATGTTTTTTCACTTTCTTCAAGGTTTCAATCACTCCTTTGGAATGCCCGTGTGCGCTATCGAGCGTGATGACATCCACACCGGACATCAATAAAGCATCCACGCGATTGAGAATATCCGGCGTAATACCTACTGCAGCACCCACCAATAAACGGCCCATGCTATCTTTATTGGCATTCGGATGGCTTTTGTATTGTAAAATATCGCGATAAGTGATGAGCCCGATGAGTTTGCGATTTCGATCAACAATGGGTAGTTTTTCAATTTTATATTCCTGAAGAATTTTTTCGGCTTTCAGTAAATTGGTTCCCAATGGAGCGGTCACCAATTTATCCTTGGTCATAATGTCTGCAACCAATTGTTTGGGATTTTTTTCAAAACGCAAATCTCTATTGGTGAGAATGCCGACTAGTTTGCGCTGATGATCCACAATAGGAATGCCGCCAATTTTATTTTCACGCATCATGGCCAATGCCTCACCAATTGTTGCCTCCGGATGAAGGGTCAGCGGATCTACGATCAGGCCACTTTCACTGCGTTTTACTTTTCGAACTTGCTCGGCCTGCTTTTCAATACTCATATTTTTATGCAAAATGCCAATGCCTCCTTCCCGTGCCAAGGCAATTGCTAATTGAGCTTCAGTAACGGTATCCATGGCAGCGGATACCAATGGAATATGAATTTGAATTTGTTTGGTAAGTTTGGTTTGGATGTTTACTTCTCTGGGTAAAACATCAGAGTAAGCAGGTACTAAGAGAACATCATCAAAGGTTAGCCCTTCTTTTAAAATCTTTGAATTTGTAGCCATGTGCAAAGATAGACATAATCAGAAAAAACCCAAATTGTCCTGGCTATTGCCCTGAACTCTTTTGGGTGCTCTTATTGAAATATGCTTTTGCTTTCAGACTCGGATTTTTTGGTTTGAATTTTAAATTTAATTCACTCAGTAATTGTCTTGCTGTTCCTCAATCTATAAAAAAAGGGTGGGATTCGTAAACGTGAGGGCAAAATCTTTCATCAAATCCATTCAAAACAAGGGTTTATCTGAGATATTTTAACCATCTGTTTATAAAAATGAATTAATTGTTATATTTGAAGCAAATAATTCAAGAATGAATAAAAGACTACTACCTCTATTTTTATTGATTGTTTTTTCGGTGAATGTTAAAGTGTTTGGGCAATATTGTTTCCCTACCTACACGTTTGACTGTACTTCGAATGATTTTATCAATAATTTTTCTACGACTTTAGGCATTTCAAACATCACCAACAATAATACCGGATGTAATGGTGTTTTACCCAATAACTACATTTACAATTCCGGAATGACTGTTTCGCAATTGCAAGGTCAAAGTGTGAATTTTTCGATTCAATCAGGCACTACTTGGTCGCAGGGCTTTCGAATATGGATAGATTGGAATAATAATCTAAGTTTCGCCGATCCGGGTGAAGATGTTTGGGTTTCCGCAACCTCTAGTACTGCAGTTCAAACAGGGACCATCAATGTTCCCATTTCCGCTTCGCCGGGAACCAAAAGAATGCGTGTGCTTTGCCGATTTGCAACGATTCCTGCAATTACGGATTATTGCGGTACCGGTTTTTCCTTTGGAGAATGTGAAGATTATAACTTCCAAGTCATTTCTACTACACCTTGTTCGGGCGTTCCAACTGCCGGTACAGCTACGGCTGCCCCAACCAATCCTTGCCCCGGGGTCCCTGTATCACTCAATTTGACGGGTGTTACGGCCGCAGGTAATTTGGCTTTTCAATGGTGGCGTTCGACTTCTCCAACTGGCCCTTGGGTGCCTATTCCCGGTAGTAATTCAACCTCTATCATGTATACCCCCCCTGCAGGCTCTACCACGTATTATACTTGTGTAGTAACCTGTCAAAACAGCGGAGGTTTGGATACTTCTACTGTAGCGGGTCCTGTGATTGTTCAAGCTTTTTCCCCAACTTCACCCTGCTATTGTAATACATCAGCTGCTACTTTTACAGCGGATGAAGAGATAACCAATGTTACCATCGGTACCCTGAATAATACAACTACCTGCTCCAGTTTAAGCGGCACTGCATGCACCGGAACGGGCACAGCAAGTTTGTATTCTAATTTTACGTCATGTACACCTTATCCGATTTTATACAAAGGTCTTGCCCAAACGGCCAACTTAACGGTGGGGTCCTGTGGTACATTTAATTTTATTAATGCTTTTAAAATTTACATCGATTATAATCAGAATACGGTATTCACCGATCCGGGTGAGGAGGTTTATTTTTCAGGTACAGCCGGTTTGTCCTGTG
>JBMOFV010000009.1:0-98718 GCA_049318705.1 Chitinophagaceae bacterium | reverse complement strand
CGATTCTCCCATATTTGAGTTACATTTATACTATAAATAACCTACATGAAAAAAATTACCCACACCCTCTTTCTTATTCTCTTCTGCTTTCATTCTTATGCCGCTAATATCACCATCATCGAAAGTCAATCCTTTAATTTCGGTCATGATATGGACCTGAAATGGCAAACCACTGCCAGCAGCATGGGACACACTGCGAGCATACTTCCTCAAACAACGCTCGACAACAATAGCTTTTTCGGTTCAACCGATGTATTGATTATTTCCTCCGGAGTCATCACGCTGAGCGCAGCACGGGTAAGCACCATCTTACTCTTTCTGCAAAGTGGCAAACCCGTTTTTCTTCAAAGTGAATATCTCGCGAGTTATTCTACCAATCAGGCTTTCGCAAGTATGATTACTTCAATGGGTGGAACATTTAGCTGGACGACTCCATTTTCCGGCGACTTAAACCCTATGACTGTACTGGGTACCATAGCCACCACGCCGAATGTTTCAGGACCCATTCCTTATTACTGGTATTCGGTGGCTGGAAGTGGCGATGTGAACACAATTCCGTTTTTACAATATGGAGGAGCCTATCATGGCTTTGTTTATCATCCAACGAATCCCGGATATGGTAAATTGATGACCACCACCGACCAGGATTGGATCAGAACTTCGGTGAATGTTCCACTCATGGAAAATATGCTTTTTCATTTATTGTCTTCAATACCTTTGCCCGTGGAATTAACGCAATTCGAGGCCACCAAGACGGCTTCAGGGAATTTGCTGGAATGGACCACCCAATATGAAAAAAACAATGCCCGATTCGATATCGAGCGAAGCCGGGATGAATCCTTATCCTTTGCAAAAATTGGATCTGTTCATTCAGCCACAAATCCGGATATTGAAAACCATTATTCCTTTTTAGACCCTGCTCCTTGGCCCGGTATCAACTATTACCGCTTAAAACAAGTAGACATGGATGGCAAATGGACCTATTCAAAAACCATTTCAGTAGATAATAGTCGTGAAGAGTTAATCGTATTTCCTAACCCGGCTAATAACCAAATTTGGATTGGGCGGCAAAGCAAAGCAAGTACCTTCCTTATTACCAACAATGCAGGACAAACCCTAAAAAGTGGAAGCACCGGAGGTGATGAATATATAGACATTCATGACCTTCCTGCTGGTATTTATTATTTACAAATGAATCAACAAAGTCTCCTTTTTAGTAAAAAGTAATGACAAGAGATCTCTTGTTCATTGAGCCCTACAATTTCTTCCCGACTGCGTAAAAGATTGCATCTTATTGGCAATCATGCAGGCAATGAGTTCCAGCCCTCATTCATGTTCATCATACATGTAAGTCTGTGAAGGATCTAGGACAATCTTCCATTTTTGAATTATCTTCGTCCATATTTTTATTTCCATGAAATACCACGCCATCAAACCGGAATTGTTTATCGAAAACCGAAAACGATTTATTAAAAATTTAAAACCAAATAGCATTGCCATTTTTCATGCACATCCCAACTTGCCTGAAAACAGCGATGCCCAATATAGCTACAAACCTAATTCGGATATTATTTGGTTGAGCGGTGTGGTTCAGGAAAAAACCATGGTCATCCTGTACCCCGATAATCTGGATAAAACTTATCGTGAGGTACTGGTTATTTTGCGCCCCAATGAAATATTGGAAAAATGGGAAGGTCATAAATTAACGAAAGCCGAAGCAACTGCCATCAGTGGCATTCAAACGGTTATCTTTTTAGATCAATTGGATGCTTTGTTACAAGGCTGGATTCATCATGCTGAATTCATCTATTTAGACAGCAATGAAAATGACCGATTGGACACTTCCATTCCTCGAATAGATTTAATAGCGGTTCGTGATCTCATGAAACGCTTCCCTTTACATAAATATGAGCGTGCCGCAGTTATCATGAAAGAATTGAGGGCGATTAAAACCCGACATGAAGTTGCCGTGATGCAAGAGGCCGTAAACATCACCCATAAAGCTTTACTTAGGGTATGTAAATTTATTCGCCCCGGTGTTTACGAACATGAAATTGAAGCAGAAATCACCCATGAGTTTATTCGTAACCGAGCTACCCGGCATGCCTATGGATGCATTTTAGCAAGTGGCGACCGGGCGCGCATTTTGCACTATGTAGAAAACAATCAGGCCTGTAAAGATGGTGAATTGATTTTGATGGATTTTGGTGCAGAATATGGAAACTACTGTGCCGACTTAACACGAACGATTCCGGTAAACGGCAAATTCAGTAAACGACAAAAAGAAATTTACGATGCTTGTTTAGCTGTACATCATTACGCCGCGAAAATGCTCAAGCCGGGCATCACCTGGTTAGAAATTACTGCGGCAGCCGAAATAGAAATGAATAAACAACTGCTCAAAATTGGTTTATTGAACAAGGCAGATATCAAAAATGAAACGCCTGATAACCGTGCATGTCGAAAATATTTTTACCACGGCCTCGGGCATCATTTGGGGATTGATGTGCATGATATTGGCACCCGAAATACTGCTATTCGCGAAGGCATGGTTTTTACCATTGAACCGGGTATTTATGTGGAACAGGAACAAATAGGCATTCGCATCGAAAATAATTTCTGGGTGAGTAAAAATGGAAACATTGATTTATTTAAAGGCATGCCCATTACCACCGCCGAAATTGAAGCAGTCATGAAGAAAAAATAAGTATACCTTCAGGGTCCAGGGTCAAATGACTTGTTTATTTGGCCATTTTATCCGAGAACTGTCATAAGGATGTCTTATTTGCTTCTTCCTCCAACTGCATGGATTGATGAGCTGTCTTCAACTTAAACCAACGAAATGAAAAGAATTTTTATCTCTCTGTCCCTAATCACTTTTAGCATTTTTTTGCTCTCCTATTCAAACGGCATTTTTGTTGCTGACTATACGGGTTCCACCGGATTGGGACAAGGTTGCGCACAAGTAGGATGCCATGAAGGCATTGGCACCATGGGTGTTGACACCCCTAAACTTAGTGTTCGTGTATTGGATGCGGCCAACAATGATGTGAACAGTTACACCTTAAATCAACAGTATACTGTTGAAGTTAAATTTCGTTTAGATGGTGCCGTAAAAGTTGGATTTCAATGTGTGAGTTTATTTTTCTCCTCAGGCAAGGCTGGCACCGTTTCAAATATCCTCATGCCTGCCAATTTGCAGATTTATACCGATGGCAGTGGTCGGGAGTATGTAAGCCACACTGCTGCAGGAAGTGGCAATGCAGTGATGAGTGGTGGATATGCCATCTGGAAATACAAGTGGACTGCTCCATCCACTGCACCACAGGCCATCTTTTTTCATGTGGCGGTGAATCGCACTAATAACGACATGGCTTCGACCGGTGATAGCATTTTAATTTCTACGAACAAAGTTTTACAATTACCTACCGCTTATACTCATTTGGATGCAGCCGGTGAAATTCAAATTTTTCCGAATCCATGCTACAATCAATTACATGTGGATGCCTCTTATTTAAATATTCGGACTATGCGTGTCGTGGATTTACAAGGACGAATTTGGTTGAAAATAAATTCCGGACAGGACCATCTGGATGTATCCAACCTACCTAAAGGCAATTACATCCTTCAAATTGAAAGCGGCTCCGGTCAGGTAAATAAATTATTTAGTAAGGAGTAAAATGGATTGTCTCGAGCCTTTCAAGGCCGGTAATAAATTTATCGGGATTGTAGATTCGAGCAATTCATTCAGTGGAAAAGGTCCGGACTATTTTTTGTTGCCGTCGTAGGCCCAGCGAATATACGTTGACCCCCAGGTGAAGCCCCCGCCAAAAGCAGCAAGTACGACATTATCCCCTTTCCGTAATTGATCTTCCCATTCCCAAAGGCATAATGGCAAAGTACCATTGGTGGTATTGCCATAGCGTTGAATATTGATCATCACTTTTTCTTCAGGTAGTCCCATGCGCTCGCGTGTAGCATCGATGATTCGTTTATTGGCCTGATGAGGCACTAACCAGGTGACATCCTCTCCACTCAATCCGTTTCGTTCCATAATATCATAAGCCACTTCTGCCATATTTTTTACGGCAAACTTAAATACCGTCTGACCTTCCTGATACACAAAATGCTCACGGGCCATAACAGTTTCCACGGTAGCCGGCCTCACAGAGCCGCCAGCTTTTTGGTGCAAGAAAGCCCGTCCGGCACCATCAGAACGCAAAATACTATCAATGATACCATGCCCTTCATGATTCGGCTCCAGCAAAACCGCCCCACAACCATCTCCAAAAATGATGCAAGTTGCCCGGTCTTCAAAGTTCAGAATAGAACTCATTTTATCACCACCAACAACGATGACCTTTTTGTGTTTTCCGGTTTCAATAAACTGGGCAGCCGTGGTCAACGAATATAAAAAACCACTACAAGCGGCACTCACATCATAGCCCCAGGCATTCTTCATGCCTAGTTTGTCGGTAATGACATTGGCCGTAGCCGGAAAAGTATAATCAGGTGTGGTGGTTGCACAAATCAGCAATTCAATTTCAAGTGGATCAATACCGGTTTTATCAAAAATTTGCTGAACGGCTTTCACCGCCATATCGGAAGTTCCCATGCCTTCCCCTTTCAGAATGCGTCTTTCTTTGATACCGGTTCGGGTGGTTATCCATTCATCATTGGTATCCACAATTTTTTCCAAATCATGGTTGGTGAGTTTATCTTCCGGCACATATCCTCCGACGGCTGTAATGGCCGCATGAATTTTCGACATATTCAAATTTTGAGTGGGTAAAGTTAAGGAAATATTCAGGTTCTGGTAGATGAAAAATTCCTGTAGCATTTGATAAAAAAATCACAAACCTGAGAGCCCTGCTACAATTTAACAAACACCTCAATCGCCTTACAAATACATTTGTTCACTGATCTTTATGAAAAAAATTCTACCCCGATTTATTCTTTCTTTTTGCGTTGTAATGGTTTTTATCAATATCCTTGCAGCCATTCACGCCTGGCGTTTCACCCATTATGATACCCATATCTCAGAAACCCCACAACAACCTCAGGATCTGAATTTCAAGGAAAAACTAAAAGCCCTATTTTTCGGTGTTGCCATTCCCCGGCCCGAAGAAATGATTAAACCCCATGAACCATACAGCACCCATTATATCGGTAAAAAATTAGAAGCCTGGTATATTCCGGCCAAAAATGCCCGAGCCACCGTCATCCTTTTTCATGGCTATGGCAGTAATAAAAGCAGCGTTTATGGCAAGGCTTCCATCTTTCATCAAATGGGTTATCATACATTATTGGTCGACTTCCGCGGAAGTGGAGGTAGCGCAGGAAATACGACTTCAATTGGTTTTCACGAAGCCGAAGATGTAACCTTGGCCTATGAGTATGTTAAAAAAATGAATGCACAACCCATCATTCTTTGTGGTACTTCTATGGGCGCTGCTGCAGTCATGAAATTCATGCAAGATCAACAGGCCGATGTTCGTTGCATTATTCTTGAATGTCCTTTCGGTACCATGTATCAAACGGTGGCAAACCGTTTTGAAGCCATGCATTTACCTGAATTCCCTTTGGCGGATCTTCTCCTGTTTTATGGTAGTGTTTGGAATAATTTCTGGGCCTTTGATCATAACCCGGAAGATTACGCCCGAAACATAGATGTGCCGGTTTTGCTCCTTTGCGGAACCGCTGATGAGCGGGTCAAACCACAGGAAACCCTGAACATTTTTGAAGGATTCAAAGGGCCCAAAAAATTGGTTTGGTTTAAAGGGGCCGGGCATGAATCCTATCTGAATCACCATCGTAAAGAATGGAAACAAGCTGTTCAAAGCTTCCTGAAACAAAAGGAGATTCAAAGTCAAGATCATTCCAAGCGCCACTAAAAATGTATCATCAACGATGCAAGTAACAATTGTTACCATTCAAACAAATCCTGTTTCCAATCTTTGCCCAAACCGTAACAATGAAAAAAATCCTTTTAACTGTTCTTATTTTCCTGTTGGGAAAAAACTTGATTCAAGCACAAACTTCCCCTTTCGAAATATTCCTGGAACCGATGAATATTTCAGGTTTGGGCGGATTACAAGCTTTTGCGTTCGGACAATACGACGGCAAATGGCTCATCGTTGGCGGGCGATTGGATGGATTACACCGCCGTCAACCATTTGCATCCTTTGATGTGGCCGGTAATAATAATCAACTGCTGGTTATAGATCCCACAACACAGCAATTTTGGACCGCCACGATCGGTGCCTTGTCGGTGGATTTACAAGAGCAACTGAGTTCCACCAATATGCAATTTCATCAGGAAGGAAATTACTTATATGTCCTGGGCGGCTATGGTTATCATACGGCCACAGCAAGTAGAAAAACTTTTGAATTTCTCACAGCTATTGATGTACCATCAACCATCAATGCCATCGTTAATTCTGGAAATATAAGTCCCTATTTCCGACAAATCAGCGACACCACTTTTGGGGTAACCGGCGGACAACTGCGCATGATTAATAACACCTATTATTTAATTGGCGGAAATCGTTTTGATGGCAATTATAATCCCATGGGAAACCCCACCTATACGCAGGTTTATACCAATGCTATCCGAAAGTTCAATATCATCGACAATGGAACAACCATCAGTATCACCCATTTACCTTCGTATTATGATGCGGCCAATTTGCGCCGTCGCGATTACAATGCGATTGCGCAAATTTTACCCAATGGCGCTGAAGGGATTACAGCATTTTCGGGTGTATTTCAACCAAATGTAGATTTACCTTTTCTGAACAGCGTCACAATTGATAGTACAAATTATACGGTTAATAATCTTTTTCAACAACATTATAATCATTACCATTGTGCCAATCTGCCGTTGTACGGAGCCACCAACCAACAAATGCACAATGTATTTTTTGGAGGCATTGCTCAGTTTTACGATAGTGCCGGCGTAATGGTTCAAGACAATAATGTACCCTTTGTAAAAACCATCGCACGTGTTACCCGCGATGCAGCCGGTGTGCTCAGTGAGCATAAGATGGGTGTGGAAATGCCAGCTTATCTGGGTGCCGGATCGGAGTTCATACCTCTTTTAAACAACCCACATTTCAACAATGAGGTTTTTAAATTAGATGATTTCGTAAATGATACCACCCATGTTGGTTATATCTACGGTGGAATCAACAGCAGCGAAGCCAATATCTTTTTTACCAATAGTGGCACCCAAAGTTCTGCCAGCAGTACAATTTTTAAAGTTTATGTGATAAAAAATAATGCGGTACAAATCGGAGAAATAGAGGATCATAAATCCCAAGGGCTTCAACCTGTTATTTACCCCAATCCCGGGAATGGAGATTTTAATCTTCAATTTTTTCTGGAAAAAGCAACGGATGTCACCTTCAGGGTACAATCCTTAAATGGAACTATCCTCGTAGAAAAAACGATAGAACAGATGAGTCCCGGACAACATGTAATCAAAAGTTTATTCCAGCAATCCTTAAAAGAATCTGTTTACCTGATGACCATCAAAACCAATCAGGAAGAAATTACCCGTAAGATTATTGTTGAATAAGAGTCGATCAATTTAGAGGCCTGCTTAATGCATCTGCTCCCTAAAAATCTGATTCATCCATTTAAGTAAAATAAAGGCCATCCCAGCGGCCAGGAGCAGTAATACGCAATTGACCCAAAAGAAATTGGCTTTATCTTCATAATCGTACCACATACTCGCCAAAACGCCCGATAATTTATTCCCAATGGAAGTCGACAGAAAAAATCCTCCCATCATGAGTGCAGTGATTCGAGGAGGGCTCAATTTGGAAACGAGTGATAAACCCATTGGACTGAGGAATAGTTCACCTACAGTGATCACACCATAAGTACCAATGAGCCACCAGGGAGAAACTTTCATCAACCCACCCTGACTGGCAGCAACTGCTCCAACCATCACTAATGTAGAAAGCGCTGAAATAAGTAAGCCCCATGCAATTTTTGCCGGAGTGGATGGTTCCAATTTCTTACGCCGCAAAAACACAAAAAATGCAACTACCACTGGTGTTAATAATACCACCCAACCCGGATTTACCGATTGATATAATTCCGTATTGGTTAAATAGACCGGCTGTCCGTTTGCCGGAATTTTTTCAGGCGCCAGGTTATTGTAATAGGCATCTAAACCCACGTGCTTCACCGGCTTCCCATTTTCTTTCACTGCTCTGAATTGCTCATCATATTTCGTGACCATGTCCGGTTGGGAAGGTATTTTTTCGGTGAGATAAAGTGTTTCAGCAGGGCCCTGAATGGCAGCGGGCAATTCGCGATCTGTATAATATTTGGCCCAACGGGTTAACGCTGTTCCATTTTGTTTAAATACAGCCCAGAACATGATAGACAAAGCAAAAATAACCAGTAAGGCTGCCACAGGTCTTTTATCTTTTTCATTGGCACGTACGTACAATGAAACGAAGAAAATAATGACCGGTAAACAAGCGAAAATGAAGGCATCTGTGCTATCCGAACCCAACAAATTATCGGGTATAAACCAGCCTAAAATTCCGGCACTGATGGCAGGCAATAACACCAGGGTAATCACTTTTGAAATACTCATATCTTCGGCCTGAACCGGTTTTCGTTGATCAGCATGTTTGATATGTTTAACGACCAACGAAAAAATAATCAAACCCAGAAACATCCCGACTCCAGCCGTAATAAATGCTGCATGCCAACCAAATTTATTGCGCATGAAAGCCGCAAAAAAATTACAGATCAAAGCGCCGATATTAATGCCCATGTAAAAAATATTGTATCCGGCATCTTTATTCTCCTTGTATTCGGGTTCGCTATATAAATTTCCCAAGAGCGTAGATATACTTGGTTTAAAAAAGCCATTTCCCACAATAATCAGCATCAATGAAATATAAAATGGCAGCATTCCTTGCATGGCCAGTCCCATATAACCCAAACCCATCATAGCCCCACCGAGATAAATAGATTTTGTATACCCTAAGAGTCGATCGGCTAAAAATCCACCAATAAATGGGGTCAGATAAACAAGTGCAATAAAGGTTCCAAAAATATCATCTGCATTTTTATCATCCATGGCCAAACCTCCTTTGTCGACATCGGTCATGTAAAGAACAAAAATGCCTAACATGAGATAATAACCAAAACGTTCCCACATTTCAGTTAAAAAAAGATAAGGTAATGCCTTCGGGTGTTTTGATTTTGTTGCATTCATGCCTGAAAGATAATAAATCCTTCAGAAAATTGATTCATCATTTCAGCAAATCCAAAATCCGGAACATCGCTAACTTCACATCCCTAGGCGGGCATGTATACCCATGAATAATAAATGCGAAACTGGCCTGTGTGCTGTCGCGAAGCGTGATATATCCGGCATAAGACCTTGTACCACCGATATATCCGCTTTTCATACTCAGACCATTAATCAGGGGCAAACTATTGTAAAAGGATGCAAAGAATTTTTCGCGGGTATATTGCCTTAACATCCCGGATAATAAAGCAGTGGTAATACGGTTATTTTCACACAATCCTGATCCATCCTTCAAATCAGCACCATCTGTCGACAATCCGCTTGCACTGGCATATCGCAGCATTGCCCGTGTGCCCAAATACCAATTGCCTTTTCGAAACAATTTATGAGAGATGGTTTTACAAAAAGCCTCTGCATACAGATTCAAACTTTTTTGATTACACCAATAGACCATCTCAGTGAGTGTGGGTGATACAATATCAAGAATCTTCTCACCCGGGCCGGAATGGCTCGTTGCCATTTCCTGAAAAGAAAATTCCCTTTGCAGCGTTTGTTTTAATTCCATGACAAAATCATGAGCCGGTGTCAATCGGGCCAACTGCATATTATGAGAGGCTTCCCTGGCCGACAATACCCCTCGGATAACATAAGGGCATGATTTACCCTTTTCGATAAATGCAAAAGCTTCTTCGGTGGTAGCATCATCTTTATGAATCAACTCAATACAAAAATCACGATCGTTCTGATAGTTGGCCGTATTCTGTTTTACAACAAAAGAAGTTTTGGTTGGAACCAGGGTAATTTCAAATTTATTTTCACGCCAGTTTAATGGATACAATCCGGCTCCATAATAATTTCCAATATCCTCATCAAGCCAACAAGAATGGATGGATGAATCATCAAACACTTGACCATACACCTCTACTTTACCAAACATCTTTTGAATTCCCTTTTTGCGCAAGGCTTCAACGATCAGCGACTTGATTCGTTCCGGTTTGGTGCTGTCAAAACGATCACTGCCAAATGTTGGATCGCCGGAAGCATAAATTCGAAGTACCCCTTTTGCAATTCCGGATTTAATTTGTCCTTGAAATACTATTTCCGTTCGATAACGAAAATCGGGGCCCAACACCTTTAATGCGGTGGCAGTGGTAAACGTTTTTAAGGTAGATGCAGGCGCGAGTAAACGGTCTGATTGATAGGATATGAGTCGTTTACCTGCTTGATTATCTAACAAGGTAAAACTAATATCGGCTTTGGCATAAGGTGTTTGTTGGCCAAGTTGATCAAGTGCCTGTGTCACTAATTGAAATTGGGCATGCAGCGTTTGATAGCCACATACCCAATAAAGTAAAAATAATAGTTTTCGCACGAAGCAATGATAAATCAATTTAAGTATCTGTCAAAACCGGTTTAGGACGAACCCATTAACTTTTGCGGTTCTTCCATTTTGCTTTCCAATTCAACGCCATCACCATCATAACCGGTACAATGATCAGGGTAATCACAGTGGCAAAACTCAATCCAAAAATCATAGTCCAGCTTAGTGGTCCCCAGAATGCAACACTATCACCCCCAAAAAAGATATGTGGGTTGCCCGTTGTAAAAAGTTCTGCAAAATCCATATTTAAGCCTACCGCTAAAGGAACCAATCCAATCATGGTGGCTGTTGCCGTTAACAGAACCGGCGTCATACGCGTGCGACCTGCTTCCAGTAAAGCATCTTTCGGACTGAGGCCTTCTTTGAGTTTGATGTCAGAAAATTCGATTAAAAGAATTCCATTTCTCACCACAATACCAGCCAAGGCAACAATACCAATTCCGGTCATAACGATTACAAAATCCATATTAAATATTCCAATTCCTAAAAACACCCCAATCACACTCAAGAGGATTTCGCTCATGATAATCAGTGTTCGTGAAATAGAATTAAACTGTGCAATCAATAAAAGAAAAATAAGGGCCATTGAAGTAAGTAAAGCACCTCCTAAAAACGCACCTGTTTCTTTTTGCTCCTCTTGTTCTCCACCCATTCGGATATTGATTTCTCCCGGTTTCTGAAATTCATCTACGGCAGCCTGAACTTCTGCCACTACTTCGTTCGGATTAAAATCGCTGGTCACATTTGAAGACAAGGTAATAATTTGTTTTTCATCTTTCCGTTTAATACCCCCATAAGTATACCCATACCGTATATCTACAAAACTACTGATAGGAACCTGTCGCACCATGCCTTGCATCGCCATATCACGATAGGTAATAGTCAGATTTTTGATCAAATCAATATTGTTTCGTTGATCCGAATTTAATCGCAATGTGATTGGATAATCATCTTTATTATCGCGGAAACGGGAAATTTCACTGCCAAATACAGCCGTCCTTAAATCACCCGCTATCATGCCGGTACTAATCCCTTCGCGGTTTAAACGATCGCGGTTAACATCAAAAATAATTTCGGGTTTATTGGCCTGAAAATCGCTTTTCAACTCTTCAACCCCGGCAATTTGACGATTGTCTAAAAATCGTTTTAGTCGCTTTGAAGATGCAATCAAGGTATCTAAATTATCCCCTGTAATTTCAATCACAATCGGTTTAGGTGTTGGCGGACCACCCGATTCTTTATCTACGACTATTTGAGTTCCGGGAACACCCTTCACGGTTGCACGAATTTTATTCAGCAACTCCTGTGTTGATCGTCCATTTCGATCTGCAAACTTTGCAAATGCCACCGTAATTTTTCCCCGATTCGGATATTCTCCAATTTCTCCGGCCTCCTGATTGGTTGCTCCTAATTTTACATTGGAAATAACCGAAGTAACAATCGGACTTCGTTTGCCGGTAATGGAATCACGTAAGGCCAAATCTACTTTTTCTTCAAGTTGTTTCAACACTTCGTTGGTGCGGGTTTGATCCGTTCCTTCGGGCATGGTTAAGTACACATACGTAAAATTGGGTTCTGCCTCCGGGAAAAAGAGCACCTTAGGCGCACGCACCGAAATCAATGCAAATGAAGCGATAAACAATCCAATAATCACCAACATGGTTTGCCAGCGATGCTCGAGCGCCCAGGCTAATTTTCGCACATACCAATTTTGAACTGCGGGCCATACTTTCGTTTGAAAGGCATGAATCCATTTCACGAAAACAAATTTGTTCAACAAAAACATGACGGCCATGACCAACACAAAATTACCCATGCCGTGTGAGCCCATCAGATGTGCCAATAAACCGGTAACCACAAAACCTATGATGGTTATCGTCGTTTGTTTGGTCCATTTTATTTTTTCTTTGCCATCATATTCTTTCTCCTTCATAAAATCAACCGCGAAAACCGGATTGATAATATAGGCAACCAACAACGAAGCAACTAAAGTAATAATCAGTGTCACGGGCAAGAAGAACATAAATTCTCCAATCACCCCTTTCCAAAAGGCTAAAGGGATAAACGGCATCAAGGTGGTAATTGTTCCTGTGAGTACCGGTAAGAACACTTCCCCGGTGGCTTTTTTTACGGCTTCCTTAATCGGTAGTTTCTCATGATGAAAAATACGATGGGCATTTTCAATCACCACAATGGCATCATCTACCACAATACCCAAAGCAAGGAGGAATGAAAATAACACGATCATGTTTAAGGTAAATCCAAGAGCCGGCAATACCAAAAAGGCAATGGCGCAGGACAGAGGTACGGAAAGCGCGACAAACAATGCGTTGGTCGTTCCCATAAAAAACATCAAGATGACCGTTACCAATAAGAAACCGATAATGATGGTATTGATTAAATCATGAATGGTTGTTCGGGTGGCATCACTTTGATCGCCGGTTAACACCACATTTAATTCTTTAGGGAGTTCATTGGTTTTTGTTTCATCTACAATCGCCCGGATTTTATCACTTGCATCAATCAGATTTTGACCAGCTCGTTTAATGATATTCAAGGTGATTACATTTTTTCCATCTAAACGGGCAAAACTCTCCTGTTCTTTGTAGGTATCTTTTATTTCTGCAATGTCTTTTAAATACACATTGGAACCATAAGGGTTTTGAACAACCACATTGGCAATTTCATCGGCTGTTTTAAATACTTTTTTTACACTAATAATTCGCTGTTCACCATCAATCTTTACCAAGCCCGGGGTTGCTTCAATGTTTTCATAGCCGATAGCTCCCTGAATATCCCGGAAACTCAATTGCGCTGAAGTCATCTTTACCAGGTCGACATTGATTTGGATTTCACGCTCCAATCCACCCACCTTCACAACCTTCTTAATTTCTTTTAAGCCCTCAATTTTATCTTTGAGTTTATCGGCATAATTTTCCAATCGTTTTAAATCGAAATTCCCATAAATGTTGACATTCATGATTGGAATTTCACTTACATCAATTTCGATGATTTGAGGTTCATTGGGTAAATTTTGCGGCAAATCCGGACGAGCCTTATCGAGTGCATCTTCCACACTTTTTTTGGCTTTTTCCATTTTGACGTCCGTATTAAATTCGGCTTCAACAATCGAAAAATCCTGAAAGGAATTACTGGTTACTTTTTTTATCCCTGTAATACCCTTGAGTTGTTTTTCAATATGTTTACTCACCAGGTTTTTCATATTCTCCGGACTAGTTCCCGGATAGATCGTTTGTACATACATTTTCGGAAATTTAATTTCCGGAAATTGTTCTTTAGGCAGGTTGTTATATGCAACCAATCCCATGATACAAAGAAACAAGGTACCTATATAAATGGCCGTACGATTATTAATCGGCCAAACGGAAGGATTTATTTTCATTGTGTTATTGTTATTCGTGTGAGCTATTATTCCTTGCTTATAAAATCCAAACCACTATGGCTGAATTTCTATTCTGTCTCCATCATTTAATTCATCATATCCGACTGTTATAACCTGGTCGCCGAGGGTTAAACCATCCAAAACTTCGGCTCGCCCCATATAAGTGCGACCGGTACTGATTTGCCGCATTTGCGCTTTTCCATCTGCACCCGCGATGAATACAAAATCACCTTTATCTGTTTTTTGGATGACTCCAATAGGCAACACAAAAGCTTTGGTATTGGTGTAAGTAGCTATGCGTACTTGGGCGGTCATATTGGGTTGATAAGATGCATTTGCCGGCAGCGGAATGTAAGCTGCAAAAGTTTTGGTGGCATTATCTATCAAACGTTCTGCATAGGCAATTTTGGTAGGTAGTGAATCGTGCATATCCGGAAAAATGATCATCACCGGACTTCCCGTATGAACAATACCAGCATAGTTTTCAGCAATTCTCGCCTCTATTTTCAGTTTGCCCGTGTTGATAATCCGAATCACAGGAGCACCCATGGGATTGGAATACGATTGTCCCACCGTTGCATCAACAGCGTCCACCACCCCATTGATCGGCGAGTATACATTGAAGGAATTTTTTTGCGTAAGATTGGTTTGTTTTTGTTTTAACAAAGCCTCATACTGATGCTTGGCGCTCAACAACTGTACTTCGGTCCCAATTTCCTGATCCCAAAGTCGCTTTTGTTTATCGTACATCGTTTTTGCAAAAGCAATTTGTTGATCAATTTGGTCAATTCCTTTCGTTATACTTTCGCTGCGCAAACGAGCCACCACTTGACCTTTACGAACATATTGTCCGGGTTTTACTAAAATTGATTCAATGATACCGGGCATTTCAGGAATAGCATTCACCACTTCATCCACATCCACTTTACCCTGAACATCAATATAATTCGAAAATACACTAGGCGACATCGATGTAACCGTAACCGGAATTACACGACCGCTATCTTTTTTGGGCATCGCCGCTTCCAGGGCATCTATTTTTGTTTGAAGTTCTTTTTGTTGCTGCTTCAGCTCTTTGATCTGTGCAGATTTATCTTTTTTGTTTTCACCACCACCGCAAGAGGCCAATAATGAGGCGCTGACAGCGATAATCAACAATGGTTTGAAATTCAGCATATCTATTCGTTTTTGTATGTGTTAATATGGATGATTATTTAAAGATGCCCAGTGACTTTTGAAAATCCAGTTTAGCAATGATGGCTTCATAAAGCGAATTAAAATAATTGGTTTTCGCTTCCTTCAAAGCAGTTTCTGCCTGTAAGATTTCGATATTGGTACCAACGCCTTCTTTATATTTTTTCTGGGCGATATTGTATACCTTTTGAGCAAGTTCTATGTTTTTTTCCTGACTATCGAGCGACATGATGCTATTGCGCAATTGAGTACGGGCATTGCTGCTTTCCAAATCAACCGCCTGCTGCAGGGCCAACATATCATTTTCGTTTTTCAGCATATTGAGTCTGGCCTGATTCATTTTTGCCTTTCTGGTGCCCCCGTCATACAGTGGCATACTGGCATTCAACACAAAAGCGCCGGTAGGAAAATAAGGCAGTGTAAACAACTCTTTAAAGGCAATGGTTTGGGTACCAAAACTGCCTGATACGGCCGCAGCTACGGTTGGCAAATAGCCCTTTTTGTAGCGCTCATAATCAAATCCGTTGAGCACCTTAACCTTTTGCAGAATGCTCATTTCAATACGATTGGAGTAATCTACCACCCTGTCGAGTTCAATATTGCTGCGTATTTCATCGGCATTTAAATCATCAGTCAAACGAATGACCTGATTAAAAGGCATGCCTATTTGAAACTTCAACAAACCATAACTCAACTGAACGAGGTTGTTGATTTTGTCTCTTTCCGTGATCAAATTATTTTTTTGTACGGTTAGCCTGTCTGCATCAATACGTTCAGCGAATCCCTCATTAAATAATTTAAGCGTCATTTCTTCCAGTGAATTCAATAGCTGAATATTTTCGTCCAAAAGTTTAATTCTTTTTTCAGCAATCACACAATTGTAATACGCCTTGGCAACCGCAATTTTCACCTCTTCTTCGGTACGCTTAATGTTGAGAACCGACAATTCTTCCAAACTTTTACGGGCTTTTAATGCCACAAAAACGCCGGACTCAAATAAAATTTGCGAAGCCTGAACGCCCGCACTTAAATTGAGTGGTAACCCAAACTGGGCTTCGGAATATTTTTCTTTCGGTTGGTTTTGATAAGCGATAAACGCGGGCGTATCGATTTTGAAAAAGCTGAGGCTGGATGAAAAGTCAAAAGCTCCGGCATCAATTCTTTGTTTAGGAATCACAAATAAGTATTGAAATTGGCCGGTCGCGCTCACCTGTGGCCGGGCGATGCCAACAATTTCTTTATTTTTTTCCAATTGTAATTGTTCGTCCAACTGAACCCCTTTGATTTTCGTGTGGTTCTGTAACGCATAATCGATACAATCGCGCAATGAATACTGCGATTTTTCCTGCCCCAAAGCAGTGTATGTCGTCAAAAAGAAAACGATCAGGTATTTAAGCTTTAACATATTTCTGTAAATATTGGGTGATGAGTTTATGTCCTTTAAGAGATGCAATTCCATACATGTAGTTGGTAAAAATTTGAAAATTGACCTTTACCGTATCATACTTTTCCTGAGGAAAAACATTGTACTGAAAGGCCAGCAAGGCAGATTCCATGCGGAAACGGGTAATGATTTCAACATCAATATCCTCACGATAGAGCCCTTCCTGAATACCCCGTTTCAGGTTATCGGCAATACAACGATACAAATACGATTCTTTATGCTCTTGCAGATATCGGAATGCATCCGAGTAATGCCTTTGTAAATCCATATAGCAAACCATGTTCAGACCACGCACCATTTTTTCCATCAGGTTGAGCACATGTACAATTTGTTCAACGGCATGTTTTGATGCGGTCATGGCCAAATCCGTTTCACATTGATTTTGATTCAACATAAATTTGACGGACTCCAACACGAGTTCGTCTTTATCTGAAAACAATTCGTATAAGGTTTTTTTTGAAACACCAGCACTCCGGGAAATATCATCCATAGTGATGTTCTTGAATCCATATTGCCTGAACTGTGCAAAGGCTATTTCAATAATATGTTGTTTTTGTTCGTTCACGGGGCAAAACTATGGAAACTTTTTAAACTCCAAAAGTTTATTTTACATTTTAAGTTTATAACGTATTGATACAACGCATGTGGTATTACACAGAATGGTGGCAAAAGTAGCTGCTCCCGAAACGCCCATAAGTCTGGAAATGACCAATGGTCTGAATATTATACGAATGGGACTTAGAGCGTAAAATGAGGTCAACAGGTTGGGCGCAAGAACCCTTTATTGGCGAACATCAAGGAACTGAAAAAATCAGCAGCACGAAGATTGGAGCAAGATTGCGTTTACTTTTTGCGGAAAAACAAGCGCATAGGAACCCCCTTAAAATCGAAATGGGACCGTAATTTATTTTCCAGAAAATTCTTATATGCATCCCGAATTTCTTCAGGATGATTGCAATAAAATGCAAAAGAAGGTACCACCACCGGCAACTGTTGTATAAACTTAATCGAAACCGGATTCCCCCGATAAAACGGCGGTGGATAGTGCTGAATTTCTTTTAACATAATATCGTTCAACACAGATGTCGCAATTTTTTTATTGCGCTTTTCATACACCAATAAAGTTTCTTCAATGGCTTTATGAATACGTTGTTTTTCGGTTGCACTCACAAATAAAATCGGCACATCCGTAAAAGGTTTGATCTTCTCCTTGATTTCCATCTCAACCCTTTTGGAAGTCATGGTTTCTTTCTCCACCAAATCCCATTTATTCACCAAAATCAGAACTCCTTTTCCTTTTCGGGTTGCCAATGAAAATATATTCACATCCTGGGCCGTAATTCCCTTCACTGCATCAATAAGAAGCAAACATACATCCGCTTCCTCCAGGGCTTTCACCGCCCGAATGGTCGAATAAAATTCGAGATCATCCATCTCCTTGCTCTTTTTACGCAAGCCTGCCGTATCAATCAGAATAAACTCCCGACCAAATAAATTATAATGGGTATGGATACTATCGCGGGTAGTGCCGGCAATATCTGATACAATATTTCGCTCTTCACCCACCAAGGCATTCAGCAAGGAAGACTTACCTGCATTGGGTTGACCCACAATCGCCAATTTAGCGAGCCCCTCCGGTAAATCTGACACCTCATCACCCAATAAAGAACTTACTTTATCTAACAAATCGCCCGTTCCACTTCCGGAAAGAGAAGAGATAAAAAATAAATCTTCAAAACCTAAACTATAAAACTCCATGCCATCTACCTGTCGGCGACTGTTGTCGACCTTATTCACCACCATCAATACCGGTTTGGGCGAACGATGTAAAAACTGCGCAAAGTCCTCATCCAAAGGTGTAACACCGGTAATCACATCTACCACAAACAGCACCACATCCGCTTCGTCTAATGCAATTTCAACCTGCTTGCGAATTTCACGCTCAAATACATCGTCGCTATTCACCACATATCCGCCTGTGTCAATCACATGAAAACGTTTCCCATTCCATTCACATTCTCCATATTGTCGGTCGCGTGTTACTCCACTTTCATCATCTACAATCGCTTTTCGTTCGCCAATCAGGCGATTAAAAAAAGTAGATTTTCCGACATTGGGTCTTCCGACGATGGCAATAGTTTGCACGTTAATTACATTTAGATGATTAGGTCTTCTCTTTGGTATATGATAGAATTTCTGAAAATTCCGTCCTATCGCACGAAGGAATAACCTTAAATTAAAAATGGCAAAGTGTCCCTTGCCATCTGTGTTGCGAGAATAGGGATCGAACCTATGACCTTCGGGTTATGAGCCCGACGAGCTACCGCTGCTCTATCTCGCGGTGCAAAAGTAGGGTTTTTCTCTGCCTGAACAAACGCGAATTGTTATCTTTGTCCTAATGGAAGATTTTAGAAGCGGCTTTGTGGGCATTTTTGGCAAACCCAATGCTGGAAAATCAACCCTGATGAATGCCCTTTTGGGCGAAAAATTGGCCATCGTTTCACCCAAAGCACAAACTACCCGAAATAAAATTTTGGGTATCCTAAACGAAAATAATTACCAGATCATTTTTTCGGACACACCTGGTATCCTTGAATCGCGCTATAAGTTGCACGAAAAAATGATGAAGGAAGTGAGTGCGGTCAAACAAGGAACGGATGTGGTTTTGTTTATCACAGATCCTAAGGAGAAACCCGAAGAAGTGATGGAAATCATTTCAAATCTGAAAATTAAAACACCGCTGATTCTGGTCATCAATAAATCCGATAAAATTAAATCTGACCTTGCCGCCTCCCTTGTACAAATATACAAGAGCCAAAAATCCATTGATCAGGTCGTATTAATTTCCGCCCTGCAAAAACAAAATCTGGATCATTTACTTCAACAAATTATCCATTTCCTCCCTATCATGCCGCCTTATTATGATGAGGATACACTCACCGACAAACCCATGCGGTTTTTTGTGGCCGAAATGATTCGTGAAAAATTGTTTTTTGAACTGGATGAAGAATTGCCTTATCATGCAGCCGTGATTGTCAGACAATATGAAGAAAAAACGACCCTGACCAAAATTGTAGCAGATATTGTTGTGAGCCGGGATACGCAAAAATTTATTTTAATCGGCAAGGGAGGGAGTATGATTAAAAAAATAGGCCAATTATCCCGAGAGGACATCGAAAAATTTATTGACCGTAAAGTGTTTTTAGAATTACATGTTAAAGTGCGGAAAGACTGGCGCAACAATGATCTCTACCTGAAAGAATACGGTTATTAATCCATCATGCATGGACTCGTATGTACAAATCATAAAACAATTTTTTCAATCAACCGAAACACGGATACAATGTCTTTTTTCGGAACAAGCTGCCAAACAGCATATCCAATTGGATGTATTGAGATTGGATTTAATCCATGCCCAGATTTCAGGAAACAAATGGTTTAAACTCAAATACAATCTCTTACAAGCTGCGGAACAAGGATTTACGAAAGTACAATCCTTTGGCGGTGCATATTCCAATCACCTGCATGCACTTGCCTATGCCTGCCACTGCCTGGGCATGGAGAGTATCGGTTTTGTTCGGGGAGATGTGGTTGACAATCCAACTCTTCGTGATTGTCAATCATGGGGCATGAAAATAAAATGGATGGATCGTGAAACATACCGACTCAAAAATCAGTCATCCGTTTTAAATCATATAAAAGAAAATTATCCCGATTACTTCCATATTCCGGAAGGTGGTGATAATGAAGCCGGTTATCAGGGTTGTTGTGAAATCGTGTCGGAATCGATGCAGACTGAGTATGATATTTTTGCCTGCCCGATTGGCACTGCCACCACCTTTAAAGGCATTGCTGCGATGAGCGACCACCGACATCAGGCATGGGGATTCCCGGCGTTTAAAGGACATGAAACACTGAGGAGCCAATTAGAACAAAGTCATGCCGGTAAAAACATTCAACTCTTTACCGAATATCATTTTGGGGGATTCGGAAAATGTCCGCCTGCTTTGTTTGAATGGATGAAGTTTTTTGAGGATAAACACCAGATTCCCCTCGACCGGGTATACACTGCTAAAATGTTTTTTGCTGTATTTGATTTACTGAACAAAGCGCAAATTCCGCCCAAAAGCCGCATACTCCTGATTCATACCGGAGGTTTACAAGGCAATCGAAATTGAAGTCCTCCTCAATCCCGCTCTATGATTAAAAGCATAGGAATTAACGAAACGTATAAAATGAAAATGCTTAAGACCGATTCGTATCTTTGATACATAGTGTACATAATTCCTTTTGGCATTTACCTCGTACCCAAAACAGGATAAGAATTGGTTTATCTAACAATTCGTATTACACGGAAGACGGCAATTCGGCACAACATAAGTTTTAAATATGATGGATTCACTACCCCAATTAACGATGACCGAACTTCAACCCTGGATGAATAAACAGGAGATGATCAATGCCTGTGTAGCACAGGTACAAAAAGATTTAGGGATGTTCGGCATTGAACTAAGTTACAGCGGACAAATCAATACGGCATTTGATGAACTCTTCGGGCAACTGCAGCCGCAAATCGATAAGATGCTGCAAAAGGGGAATGTGGGATTAATGGATATTCTTTATCGGGTGGATGTACCTGAAAAATATGTCAAAGAAATGCTTTCATGGGATACGTCGTTGAGCGTTTCGCTCACCAAGCTTATTTTATTGCGCGACTTACAAAAAGTGGTGATCCGATATTTACTTAGCAAACAAGGGTTATAGTTGTTTTGTGAACTTGTTGATTTGAACAAAAAGAGATTAAAAAACAAACCCGCATCCATTTCAGCGGAGCGGATTTGTTGAACGCCTTCGAGTTTTTGGGCAAGCACTAAATACGTTTCGTGTAATGAAGCGATCGTCTATTTCTACCATAAGTATTAATACCTGAATCGGACCGCCAATACAAAATTCCTGCCCGGTGCACTAAATCCGGAAGCAAAATGTCGATAATTCCGATCAAGAATATTTTCAACGCCAGCTTGTAATTGAACATATTTGGCCAAAGTAAACCCAGCTCTAAAATTGATTGTGTACCAGGCTGGCATTCCCTGAGGTGTTGCATATTGTAAATTATCTTCCCCACCCGGGTTATAATCCTGGAGTTTTTTACGGCCGTTAAATATACTAAAAATCTCTCCGTAGAAATGATCCTCTTCATATTTAATCCCAAAACGACCAATCACAGGAGGCACATGATCCAGCGGCACCAAAATGGTATCATTGTTAAACCGGCCATAAGTATAATTCATTGAAGCATTTAATGACAAGCGCATCGTGGGTCGGTAAATGAATTGAAATCCACCTCCATATACAAACGCCCTGGCCTTGTTTTGACTGGCAAAAACCGGCGTCAAAACCCCGTCATACAGAATTGAATCACTTCCGTTAAAAGTATACACATCCGAAACAATCGCATTTACAAAATGAGTATAAAATCCATACACGTTTAAATCCACAATTCCATCATTGTAACGAATCCCTAAATCCACATTGCGTGTTTCTTCAGGCTTTAAGTCGGTATTTGGCACGATCAACCTTTGACCACTTACCGATTCAAACACCTTGGTCATATCATCAAAATTTGGAGATCGAAATCCACTCGAGAAGTTGATATTAAAACGAATTTCATCATCCGGCATATATGCCAAACCTATATTTCCTGTAAGTGCGCGATTGCGTTGACTCAAATCTGTAAATGGCAAACGAAATAAAATAGAAGTATCTATTATCGTCGAATGTAAACTGGTATAGTTAAACCTAATTCCATCATTCATGACTAATTTTCCATCCATCAGCTTTAAGATATGCTGATAATATAGTCCAAATAGATTCATGTTATTTTTACCGTCCGGATAACGGGTGTCCAGTTTTGATACTTCTCCGGTATTGATATTTTCTTTTTCAGCCACGGATTTAAGGCTATTAAATTGTGCATCTGTACCAATACTTATTTCGTTGATGTCATCTTTATGTCTGACAGCAACATTGAAACCACTCACGTGAATTCGCTCCACCCGATGATTGAGATTCGCGCTTTTATAGTTTCTGTTGTGCCGACTTTCTTCTACAAACTGATGACTGATTGTCGCCGTTACATCATTAAAAAATCCGTTTAAATTCCTGGCGTTAAATTCATAGGCTGCCAATGTTCGAAACTGTGGCCCGTAATACCATTGCGCGCTTCGTGGAACGCCATTCGACTGTTCCGTCAAACGGTCATAGCGGGGCACATCCGTTGAATTGGATAGTTGAAAATTAATCATGTGACGAATTTTCTGAGAGCTTCGAATAGAAAATTTCTGCAATAAATCAAATTGCGAATAGCCGCTTGAAACCTGTTTGAATGGATCCGAATTTGGTACCAAGGTATCAACCCCATTGATTCGCTCGACCACAAATTTTTTCTTCCACAAATCCATAATGCTGTCTACACCATTTTTTCCTTGCACCATATCTCCAAAATTTGAAAACGTTAAATTTGTAAGAGATGCAAAATTTTTGTTCCCAAAAGTGACTCCGACATTGGCTGTTTTTTCCTGATTAATGGTCGAATACCTCAGTAATGCATTCGTGCCGGTTAACTCCATTTTTTTAGTCTTACCATGTTTAGGATCACGGGTCTTTAATAAAATCACACCCCCTAACGCATCGCTTCCATGAATGGTTGATGCCGGCCCGTACAACACCTCCAATCGCTCCAATGAATTATTATCCATAGTAACGATATTTTGCAAATGACCCGTCCGGTAGATGGCATTGTTCATTCGAATGCCGTCCACATTGAGTTGAATACGTGCAGCTTCAAACCCTCTGATTACCGGACTCCCACCACCTTGTTGACTCTTTTGTACAAATACCTGTCCGGTATTGGTGAGCACATCAGCTGTAGTTTGGGCATTCATTTTGGCCATTTCCTGACTACTAACCACCTCTATTCGTTGGGTCACATTTTTTTTCCGCTCCTCAAATTTGTTTCCGGAAACGACAAACTCATTGAGTTCCACTTTTTTTACAGAATCTTTTTGTTCTTGTGTTTGACTATATGCAGACAAGCAACTGCTGAGTAAAATGATATTAAAAATGATATGTTTCATTTGAATGTTATTTATTGTAAAGCATCAAAGAGGACTTTGGAAATTTTCCTTTAGCCCGTATGCTGTGTTTTAATATTGGAATAATTTCTAAATGATGAATGACACGGATTGTGATTTCAAATTAGAATAATATTCATCATGCTAATCTGCTTCTCCAATATCCTGGCCATTCTATCCTTGAAATAGTTTTTGCCCTATTGAATCATTCCAAAGGACATTAGTTGTTTTAAAAAGAAAGTTCTTCTTAGAAATTGAAACCAGTTTAAATATTCAGAAATATTCAAATTCTTTTTTTCATGTTTGCATAGTCCATTTATATCAAAAGGAACTACACATCAACCATGAATGATCGCTTTTAAACTCAGGAATACCTGCTGAACTAAACTGTTTCATAAACCGCGCACTCAGGCGGATTAGGAATTAAATCGGGTAAACTAAACCGATAAGGTTGCACAAAAGGCTTATAACACAATTTCTCGTGGATATACCATCCAAATCGAAATTGGGGCAAACACGCACACATGAGTGGCCCCTGAAAAACAGATGAAAAATTTTTTTGACTTTTCTTTTCATCATCATGTTTAGATTGTGCTTTTCGCAGCAAATCTTCTTTATGATCGTAATGTCCATAAACCTCAACACCTTTTTCAGTATGTTTTACTGATCGAATATCAAACATACCTTGTTGTAGTCGAATTTCATTCTTCTTGACAAAGACAACCTGACTCCAGGTTTCTTGCGTAAATGTCAGTGTTCGATAAACATGATTTTTAGTGTGCGGGTAGGTATTCTGATGGTTTAAAATCATGAATGACAAAACCATCGCCAAACTGTGTGCGACCAAAAATAAGATAAGGGTTACAACCGCTAACCGCTGATTCATGCGCTGTAAATGTAAGAAAATCGTTCGAAATCAATCACACCACCCTTCACACAAACCTACTCCTTTACAAACTGCCTGCTGGCCACTTCCCCATTTTCCATTTCCAAACGAATCACATAAATCCCGTTTTTCAGATTCCCCACCGGTAAAATCCAAGCAGGCATCTGACATGTTTGTTGCATCAAGACCCTGCCATTGAGGTCATAAACTTTCAGCTGCTGAATTCGCTCACTGCATTGAACGTACAAATTGTCGCGAGATGGATTTGGATATAATGAAATATTCACTGCCCGTTTAATTTCTTTCAGTTCCAATGGCTGACCGCTACAGGCATTTACCGCATAAAGGGTGTCTTTCGTTATTTGATATTCTGTCACAATCGCTGGTGTAAAATTTGTTCGGCTTACGGAACCCAGGGTAGTCACATTTAAGGTCTGCACTGTAAACTGCTGAGCGTAAAGTTTACAAGGCCCCATCGCCATGCTGTCAACCCTTACCATTTGATATTCATACCCACTTGCAATATTCGCCCACAAGGAACCCAATCCGAATGAATAATAATCCTGATTTCGCTTTTGAATATTATTAAAATTCGCCCCATTGCCCGAAGGTGTGCCATAAACCCTGGTTAAGACCGTATCGCCCACCTGATCGAAACGTGTGTAAAATAAATTCCCACCACAAACCTGCACGGGTTTACTCATGCCAATCGCCATCATCTGACCATTCCCCATCAAACAAATATCGTAAAAGTAATCCCAGTAGTTAAAGGCCACAGTTTTGTTGGTGATGTGATTACCTGCTGAATCCATTTTCAACATAAAACCATCAAAGGAATTTGCATCCATCATATTACCGGTATAACCAATAGCCACCAAGGACCCGTCGATATCAGACTCCGCCATAGCCACAGCCATAATGGATTTACCCGGACCTTTATGAATTTTCGACCAAATTAACTGGCCCTGTTTGTTGATTTTGATGACCACAATATGAGCGCCCAGCGAATTACTCACGATAGAAGCCGCACCGGCTATGACCAAATTACCGTCAGATACTTCCTGTATATTTCGACCAAAATAGTAGTTAGCCCCCTGATCGGATATAAACTGATAGGACCAAACAACCGTTCCCGCAGAATTCATTTTCATCACAATATTTTTTTCAAGCATATTGCCGCACACATACAAGTCATTGTTGCTGTCTTCGTAAAAATCATCCCACTCCGCCACATTGTTAAATTGTTTGTACCATAAAATGGTGCCATTCACACTAAACTTAAATATAATCGCAGATATCCCTGAACTGTACAAGGCCACGTAATTCTTGTCTTTGGTTTGTTTTATTTTACTGGCTATATATCCGGTTTTGTTGAGATAATAACTCCATTGTGGCTGGTAGTTGGCATTAAACATCGCCAAATGCACCCAATCGTTACTATTAAAATTCTTTCTTCCGCCCATGACGTAATTGCCCAAATCATCAATACACCCTTTTTCCCCCAATAAGGTATAAGATGAATTTCCAAAATCAACCACGTTTAAAGGCTGGGCTTGTATCATCGTAGTTGATCCGATGAACAAGAAGATCAAGGACATTATATATTTTTTCATATAAATAGGATGTTTATTCCTTTTAGATTGAATGTATCAGCTATAGTGATCAAAAGGATGCGTTATTAAGACCCCGAATTTAGTTGATTGGTTGGGATTCGCTTTCTTTATTATTGGATTGAGTTTATGAATAATTTACCCCAACAATAATTCAGGCGCAGGATGTAGTTTTGTTGCCTTACTACTTTTGTATGAAAAAAATATTTCTTTCACTCTTCCTGTGCTTCGCGCTCACCCAATTGTTTGCAGATAGTTTGGATATTAAAATCGGACAAATGATCATGGCCGGCATGAAAGGTCATTCTGTCAATCAGCAATCGGGCATTTTACAGGATGTCAAAAAAGGAATCGTCGGAGGTATCCTGCTTTTTGAAAGAAATTTAAATCCGGCATCTGCCAAAAAAAGTTTACAAAACCTGACTACAAATCTGCAAAATGCCGCTACCATACCGCTGATCATTTCTATTGATCAGGAAGGCGGTCAAGTGAATCGACTAAAAACAAAGTATGGTTTTCCGGTTATGCCCTCCGCCAAATCAGTGGGCGATAAAAACAACGATGACTATACCACCGAAATAGCGCAGCGTATGGCTCTAAGCTTAATCAGTTGTGGTATCAATCTGAACTATGCTCCTGTACTCGACCTGCACGATGTGCGCTGTCCCGTTCTCGGCAAACGCAGTCGATGTTTTTCTGCCAATCCTGAAATCGTGGCCCATGTGGCCGGCCTGTATATCGAAACGCATCGGAATCAAGGGGTTCGCACAGTCGTCAAACATTTCCCAGGACATGGCAGCAGCCGTACCGACTCGCATCTCGGCCTTACCGACGTCAGTAAATACTGGACGAAAAAAGAACTACGCCCCTATGAAATGTTGATTCAGGAAGGTGTGGTAGATATGGTCATGACAGCGCATGTCGTAAATCGACAATTGGATCAAAGCGGCTTACCCGCCACCTTATCCAAAACTATTTTACAAGATGTACTCCGCAAACAATTGGGCTTTCAAGGCGTGATTGTCAGCGATGATATGCAAATGCATGCCATCAGTTCCAATTACGGGTTTGAAGAAAGTATTAAAATGGCTATTCTCGCCGGCGTGGACATTTTAATGTTTAGCAATAATATCAGTCAATCGAATAATTATTCCCCCGGCAAAATTCACAGCACCATCCGGCAAATGGTCAAGCAGGGTTTGATTAGCGAAAAAAGAATTGATGAAAGTTATCGCCGTATTATGGCATTCAAACAAAAGTTAACAGGATCGCGCTAAACAATGTTATAAAGGAACACACCTACAGAACTATTTTCTCAATCGCACATTCTCATACACCAACTGCTGAAAACTCAGGGCTTTATCCCGCCAGCGACCGGCTTGTGAAGTATCACTTCTACTGGTATACAAATGCTTCAAAAAAATCGCCGCTTCGTTGTTTTCTTCCTGCAAGTGGCCATTGATAAATCACAAAAAACACCCTCAATACGGTGAACACCACAAACCGGATCAGCAACATGCGCCATGTTACAACTGTATACCGCCTAAACTAAAACAGGAGATACACTTCATCTCAAAAAAAAAACCACCCGCAGGTAGTTTTTTAAAAGTTGTTTAGTTGTAATACTATTGTTCGTATTCGTTACGCATGATGCCGTAATACTGGAAGGTTTTCATTTTGTAACCCTTATCCCATAATTTATCGGTATCTCCGTATTCCTGAAATGTAACCCAATCTTTGGTTTTTGTACGGTACCAACGATAAACAGCAACATGGTTTTCCGCGCGGCGAATCGGTGCATAAAACTGCAATGATTTTAAGGTATAACCTTTTTGCATCATATCGCTGTCTGATACTTCATCTTCAGCAATCGATGTTTGATCTTTTGTTACAGGATTGGTCCAGCGATAAACAGCAACACGATCCGGACCAGGGGTTTTGTAGGCATAAAACAACAAGGTTTTTTCCTTGTATTTCCACTGAAGCAATTGTCCTTCCTGGAATTCGCCATCCGCCAGGGTAACATAGTTATTGTCTACAGTATTTAACCAGCGATAAACGCGGATCAGGTCCTCATTCTCACGTTGAGCGGAGGCCAGATTACTGATCAATACCAAGACCAAAAGCGCAACGATTCCAAAAAGTGATTTTCTCATATGCTCTGTTTCTAATTTCGAGATACAATGATAGTAAAATTGTTCAGAAAAACACAATTTTTTTCCGCAAACCCTGTTTTTTTATCCCTCCTTTCCCCTCCCTTTTGCTTCCTCACGGGTTGAAAGCAGGGGTTCTGTCGTAAAAATTCAATTTTTGGGCGGCCGGGCGGGCTTTTCGTTTCAAGTCCTCTCCGCCGCGGCGGATTCGGGCTATCCACTACAATCCCTGCCGCATTTGTCCTGCTTAGCCATGAATCTCCTGTATTTTCCATATTGAGACCGTTGCAAAAGTCATTTGGCAAAAAAGTTCAAGGCTTTTTAAATTTTTGATTTGCGATTTATCTTGCTGATAATGAGCGGATGAAAAATTTAAAGTAACGCAGAAATTTGAAGCCAAATGACTTTTCAGTTGATTTACAGAGGTTTTGCAACGGTCTCATATTAATTTTCAGGACAACTATGTTAATTTATTGGATTTTAATCAGCGCCTTTCTACTTTTATAGAACTGAATTCCAGCACTTTATTCTGAACAGGCAGGAATTTGGTTCACCATTAAAACTGTTACCCATGGGAGACTCCAACAGAAGAGACTTTTTACGTCAATTATTCACCCAAAGTTCGGTGAAAGATGCACCCTATGATATCAATCAGGATGAACTGTTTAAAAAGTATTCCAACAAACAATCGCCGTTGGGCTTTAAACGCAAACGTGCCGGCCTCTCGCAATACACCGGCCCCTGGACCAACGAACAAAAGTTACATCTCCTGCGTCGCACGACCTTTGGTGTGAGCCCGGCCAGCCTGGCTTCTATTGGCAGTATGACCATGAGTCAAACCGTTGATGCCCTCATCAATACGGCACCTCCCAATCCGGCACCACCCGTTAATTATTACGAAAATCTTTACCCCGACCCGACCTCCGTTCCTCTTGGAGCTACCTGGGTCAATGCCGGTTATGGCGATGGAACCGCGAATTATTACCGCGAATTATCCCTGAAAGCCTGGTGGGTGAAAAATATTCTGAATCAGGGTTTGAGTATTCACGAAAAAATGACCCTTTTCTGGCACAATCACTTTGTTTGCGAATCCAATGTTGTGGGTTTCGCCGTCGCTCAGTATCGTTACCTGAACTTATTGCGCACCCATGCTTTGGGCAATTTCAAAACATTTATTAAAGAAATCACCAAAGAGCCCATGATGTTGTATTACCTGAATGGACATTATAACATCAAAAATTCCCCTGACGAAAATTACGCCCGTGAATTACAAGAACTCTTTACCATCGGCAAAGGACCCAATCTGTGGAATGAAGACGATGTAAAGGCTGCCGCAAAAGTGCTTACAGGATATCGGGTCGATCAGGGATCGCTAACGACCTCTTTCGACAGCACCAAACACGAAACGGCCAATAAACAGTTTTCTGCCTTTTATAATAATACAGTCATTACTGGCCAAAGCGGTGCCAATGGCGCCAACGAGCTCGACGACTTATTAAACATGATTTTTGCAAAAGACCAAATTGTAGCCAAACATCTATGCCGAAAAATCTACCGCTTTTTTGTGTACTACGATATTGATGCCACCATCGAAACGGATATCATCAGCGGCATGGCAACAACCCTCATCAATAATAACTGGAATATCAAACCGGTTCTTTTACAGTTATTCAAAAGCGATCATTTTTACGACACCTTAAGTATGGATTGTTATATCCGTACACCAATGGACTTTTACCTCGGCCTTGCACGCACCCTCAATATTCAGATTCCAATCAGCACACCCATCGAAGATTATTGGCGTGCTTATTACATTTTTGCATATTACTGCGAACAAAATGGCATGGACCCGGGCAGCCCGCCCAGCGTTAGTGGATGGCCGGCGTTTTATCAAACGCCGCAGTTCCATCAAATGTGGATTAACTCCGACACCCTTCCTAAACGTATGAAGATGAATGATGCACTTTTTACCAACTATGGTGTTTGGGCATCTCCAAACTATCAGGTCAAATGCGATGTATTGGCTTTTGTTCAAACCCTGAGCGACCCCGCCGATCCCGTGGCAGTGATTGATGAATGTGTATTGTATTTGTTAGGTTTAACCCTTTCTCAATCCATGAAAGATTATTTTAAATCCATTCTATTATCCGGCCAAAGTCAAAACTACTATTGGACCAATGCCTGGAACGATTATATCAATAGCCCCGGCAATGCTACCTTCGAAGGAATCGTAAAAGGGCGCTTGCAACTGATGCTTACTGAAATGTGCCGTTTGGCCGAAAATCATTTATGTTAATTAAATACCGGTAAATTCTTCAAATATGAAACGCAGAGATTTCCTCAAAATGAGTTCCATGGCCACCTTGGCCTATACCCTCAATGGCGTGCCGGTACATGCATTCGGCAGCGACGGATTATTGGCAAAAACCCGCAATACCAATGGCAATATTTTAGTACTCATTCGCCTGAGTGGTGGAAATGATGGACTGAACACGCTCATCCCCCTCGATAAATACAGCGAACTAAGTAATGCCCGCTCCAATATTATAATCCCTCAAAGCAGTGTGTTAAGTCTCAACGGCACAACTACCACAGGCCTACATCCGGCTATGAGTGCCATGCGCAACATGTATAATAACGGCAAGCTCAATATCATCCAGGGTGTCAGTTATCCCGATCCGAATTTTTCACATTTCCGTTCTTCGGATATTATGTTTAGCGCATCTGATTCAGCAACATTTGTTGACACAGGATGGATTGGCCGCTTCATCGATCATCAATTTCCCGGAGCCCCTTATGCCTATCCGGATCCAAATTTCCTGGATCCCTTATCAATCGAAATAGGCACCTCGGTTTCGTCCATGATGTCAGGCGCTGCAGGGCTCAACGGTTTAGCCATCTCGAATATCTCCAGTTTTTATAATATCGTCAACGGAACCGTTGATCCGGCTCCTGCCACACCTGCCGGAAACGAGTTGACTTACATTCGTTTTATCTCACAACAAACCCAGGCTTATACCCAGGTAATTGCCAATGCTGCCGGACTAGGTACCAATGTCGCTACCTATCCTGCCAACAATCGATTGGCCGATCAATTAAAAATTGTCGCCAAGTTGATTTCAGGCGGTTTAAAAACACCGGTGTATGTCGTAAATATTGGCGGCTTTGATACCCACGACAATCAGGTTGATGCCAATGATCATACGCTCGGACAGCATGCAGATTTACTCAAACAACTTTCCGATGCGATTGGCGCATTCCAACAGGATTTGGATATGCAAAATCTGGACGATAAAGTGACCGGTTGCACCTTCACCGAATTCGGCCGTCGGGTAAAATCCAATGCCAGCGAAGGTACCGACCATGGTTCAGGGGTACCTATGTTTGTTTTCGGCAGTAAGGTAAACCCAACTATAATTGGCACAAGTCCTAATTTACCGGCAAGCGCAACGGCAAACGACAATGTGCCTATGCAACATGATTTCCGGCAAGTGTATTCCACCATTTTATCAGATTGGTTTTCACTTCAGCCCTCCAATGTGAGTACCATCCTAAATGGACAGAATTACAATTGGTTGCCTATTTTCAAATGGACAGTTGATACACCTCAGGTGGAAGCCCCTGCCCAATTATCACTCGAACAAAATTTCCCGAACCCATTCCGCAGCCATACCACCATTCGATTTAGCTCTGAAGGAGGCGCTGCCCAAATTCTTTTGTACGATCAAATGGGTCGCATGCTTCGGGTGCTTTATGAAAATGAAGTTCCTGCAGGTCGGTTCGATATCGGCGTAGAAAGAAATGGATTGCCCGCAGGTCAGTATTTTTACCAACTGCAAGTTGGAAGTTCCACTAAGCTGACCAAAAGTTTATTGATTGTTGATTAATAGATTTTAGGACCTTCTACATCTTTTAATCCGCAACTCCCTAAAAGGATCGTTTTCAAATAGGGTAAATGAAGTTTCTCTATGGGATGTGGGGTTTGTGGCAATACATACAAGGATGAGTTTGGAATTGCCTGTTGAATTTGTATCGTCTCCGCCAAACTGACCATCGTATCCCGGTCACCGATACCCATAGTGACGGATACTTGCAAGGCAGCCACAGCGGTTGGTGTTAAATAAGGATGATCACCTAACTCCTTCATTATTTTGGCAGTTCCACTTAACACATCTTCCCAGCCCATAGCTGTATGCCGCTTTTGTAATGTTTGGGCATAAGCCGGAATTTTTTCGAGCATTTTTTCTTTGTCCAACATCTTTATTTCACGAGCTGCACTTTCCGGTGACCAATCTAATTTTGTCGCCAGGGTGATAATCTTGTGAAATAAATCCGGTTTTTCAAGAGCGGCCATCAAGGCAATATAGCCGCCCATGCTATAACCAAATACATAAACAGTATTTTGCAGGGATTCGATGTAGGTCAATAAAAACTGAACATAACTATTTACATCAAAGGTATAAGTTCCCAGGGGTGAATCACCATGACCGGGCCAGTTTGGATGATGTACTTCAAACGAAGCAGAAAAAGTGTCGGCAAGGGCTTGCATCTGCTTTTGATCACCTAATGCACCATGCAAAATCAGGAGTATGGGTTTATTATTATTCATCCTTTTTTTTCAGTTTAGGTTTTTTACGAATATCTAATTTTTGTTCCCAATTGGCTTTAATCAAAATTTCATTCGGAATTAATTCAACATTTTCCGGTTGGCGTTTTTGTTTCCAACTACCTGCGTCCAATTGCCCATTGCCGTTTTCATCTTTCAACAACCTCAGTTGATAAGAACCCGGATTTAATTGGGTAAAATTCAGGATGGTATCCCGACAAGGTTGTTCACGAATAACCTGATTATTTAACATCAATTGGGCAACTACGTTTTGATTCGCCGGGCACAACAAAGTGAAGTATCCATAATCACTTTTGCGCTTACTTCGAAACATAAATGTATCGGCCCGCATTTTCTGCATCAAGGTATCTTGCACAAAACCCTCCAACAATTGCACCTGATACAAAACATCCTGTTGCCAGTCCGTACTTAATTTGAGAATTTTTCGGGTACTATCCAAAACAATCGATACACTCGCATCCAATATACTACCTTGATATAAACGGATTTTAGTTTCATCCCAATTTTTCACCGCCTGATTAAAGGTAAATTTTAAACCCTGTGTAATATCTAAACTCCGGCTTTTGAGGTTCGATGTATCCACATTCAACACATAAGTAAATGTCGCATCCCCTGATTTGGGTTTATTGCTATTAACACCAGGTTTGGGACTTATCGGTTTTTTGCTGCTATCGAGGTCCTTTTCAAAGAAGGTATACAAAGTAACCTGCAAAAGCGAATCACCCGGAACTATATTCGAATCTGAAAAAGCAATGCGCTCACCCGGAGCATCATATTTAAGGTTATTGTTCAAATCGCGCAAGGCATAAATTTTAAACGCCCTTCCCGGCAAATGAAGCAATTCAAAAACCCCCATTTTATTTTTCACAGCATAGAGCGGTTTTTCATAACTGATGGCAGAGTCCGGTCGATTTGCAGGATGCAGCACAATCCAAGCGGCCGTATCTGGCAAGCCTGTTTCCGATTCAAAAACCTTTCCTCTGATACTCAATGAATCAAAAAAATTGCCGGTCGAAAAAGTAAAGCGTATTTCCTCTGCGGGATTCCCTTCATGTAAATCCACCACGGCCTTTCCCAAACTCAACTGATATGTCGTAGAAGGCAATAATAAGGAATCTGGTATTTCAAGCGTCAGGGTGCGTTTATGTGCACCAGCCTTTAAGTTTGTGGAAACCAATGGGCTGATTTGAATCTGACCCGCGGCATCTTTGATTTGAATAAACTCATCAAATTCAAATTGAATTTTACCCCCTTGAAAGCCCAAAGAAGAATCGGACACCGAGCGTCGTTTGAGCTGAGGGGCTTTGGTATCACGCGGACCGCCATCGGGTGTCATGATGTTTGCGCACGACATCATTCCGACCAAAAAGCCGATCAAAAACAGGCCACGATTCATCAAACGCATCATTTCATTGCAATGATAAGAACTATTCAGGTCGAATTCCTCGAGCGAAAGTGAAAAGTATGTTTATGCCTGCTTGTTCAGAATCATTTTTCCATAGTCATACCGATAAAAAGCAGGTTCCGGCACATCCAGTAACAAGGGGCCATCCATATCGGCGTAATCCAGCAAAGGCAGCATGTGGACCATGGGTGTGGTTCCAATTTCCGTTTCATTCATACATCCCATCATAACAGATAAGTTCATTGCCCGTGCTTTTTCAATCATCCTCAAGGCAGGAGTAATCCCCCCGCATTTGGTCAATTTGATATTGATGCCATCGAAGCCCTTGGCAATTTTTTCAATATCAGCCTCATTCACACACGATTCATCCGCTATGAGTGGTATGCTGCTATGCTTTTTCAATTCTACCATGGCGTCATTTTCCGCCTGAGATAAGGGTTGTTCAATGAGTTCAATTTGCAATTTTTCCAACTCAGGTAATAATTGTATGGCTTGGTCAAAAGTCCAGGAAGCATTGGCATCGATTCGGATTTTCGCATCAGTATGTTGACGTAAAAGTTGAAGCATGTTCAAATGTTCCGGTTCCGATACTTTGATTTTGTAGATGGGCCATGGCATTTCCTTTAATTTGGCCAACATTTTTTCCGGCTCATCCAAACCAATGGTATAATCCGTCAAAGGACCTTCCTGATCGGGGATATTCCAAAGCACTTTCCGATCCTTTTTGGTGTATTTTATGTACAAATCCCAGTAGGCCATATCCAATGCACAAACCAAAAAAGGATCATTCGGAAATAAATGATGGCAATAATGCCAAAATCGCTCCGGCTCATTCATTACATAACGTTCAATCATTTCAGCCTTGCTCTGCAATTTTTGAATCATATCTTCAACACTCACCTGATAATAGTGAATAGCAGGGGCTTCACCAAATCCGGTGATTTGATTAAACCCCAGTGCAATGAGTAAGGCCTCCTGATGGGTTTTGAGCCCATGTGCAGTTGTAAAAGGTTGTTTGAAAGGGGTGGAAATTGATTTAAATTTCAGCTGAAGCATAGTTTGTAAAAGTACAACCCGACTTGTACTCTTGACAAGATGATTTTAGACGAAGCCCAAATCGTATCGACAAAAGGCACTTTGCACCTGCATTTGGGACAAGGTAAATATCCGTTCAAACTGATAATTTTCCCGATTGCACAACGGCAAGCTGGGAGGATGCCATAGATTTGCGCAATTCATGACGGAAAGGCTGCAGAATATCGCATTGGTGGGTAACCCAAATAGTGGAAAGAGCTCGCTTTTCAATGCCCTGACCGGCCTCAATCAAAAAGTCGGCAATTTTCCGGGTGTTACGGTCGATAAAAAAACCGGTAAGTTATCACTAAGTCCGGAACTTCAGGTCAATGTGACCGACTTGCCGGGCACTTATAGCCTTTATCCCAAAAGTGACGATGAGGTGGTTACGTTTGATGTGTTGTTTGATGATGATGAACTGGTGAAAATCGATTGTGTGGTTGTGGTGGTGGATGCGTCAAACCTCAAACGCAATCTGCTATTCTGTTCCCAAATTTTTGATATCCGCAAGCCGGTCATTGTAGCACTAACCATGATGGACATTGCCCGACAAAAGGGTTTGCAAATAGATGTTCCAGCCTTATCCAGGGAATTGGGCTATCCGGTGGTGGGTATTAATCCGCGAAACAATAAGGGCATCACGGAATTAAAAAAACAATTGGCATCCATCATTCTTGGTCAATACGAAATTCCACAACGAGACTTTATCGATCATCAACATCTGGCACCTGAAATTATTGCGGCGGTTAAAAAATACAAGACCGTCAGCAGTGATTATGCCGCTATTCATTTTGCAGGAGCTTTTCCGAAATTGAGTATCATCAGTGAAGCCTCTAAAAAATCACTGGCCGAAGAATTAGAAAAATTATCTTTTAATAAAACCCGCTTACAAGCAGAGGAAACATTACTCAGATATGCCCGCATCAAAAAAATCATGCAGGTATCTGTTTTTGAAACAGACCCCCAAAAACTAGAACTGCGAAGCCGGAAATGGGATGAATATTTGTTACATCCTGTATATGGCTATTTGTTTTTATTGTTCGTTTTGTTCATGATGTTTCAGAGTGTTTTCTGGCTGGCTCAATTTCCAATGGATTGGATAGATCAGGGATTTTCATGGAGCCTGCATCGTTTGAAAGAACTGATGCCCGGCGGTTTTCTGACAGATTTATTGGTAGATGGCATACTGGCTGGCATCAATGGTATTGTGGTTTTTATTCCACAAATCATGTTGTTATTTGGCATGATCACTTTGTTAGAAGATTCAGGATATATGTCGCGAATCAGCTTTTTAACCGATCGCCTGATGCGAAGCGTTGGACTAAATGGCAAGTCGGTCATGCCCATGATTAGCGCCACCGCATGTGCTGTACCGGCAATTATGGCCGCCCGGACCATTGAAAACAAAAAAGAAAAACTCATCACCATACTGATCACGCCATTTATGAGTTGCAGTGCCCGATTGCCGGTGTATACGATTTTAATTGGCCTCGTAATTCCGGAACAAAAATTGTGGGGATTCTTCAGCCTGCAGGGCCTGATGATGATGGCTTTATACATCCTTGGGTTTCTGATGGCACTTTTGGCAGCATGGGTAATGAATCGTTTTATCGCAAAAATGGAAAAAAGCATTTTTCTCATGGAATTACCGGTTTATCGCATGCCCAGATGGAAAAATGCCGGAATTACAATGGTACAGAAAGCCAGGGTTTTTGTAACCGATGCCGGTAAAGTCATCTTGTTGATTTCTGTTATCCTTTGGGCTTTATCCTCATACGGCCCTGGTGAAAATGGCAAACCATCACGATCCGAATTAGAGAATTCCTATGCGGGTATTGTTGGCAAAAGTATTGAACCTGCTATCCGACCATTGGGTTATGACTGGAAAATCGGAATTGCCCTGATTACCTCCTTTGCAGCCCGCGAAGTGTTTGTTGGCACCATGGCCACATTATACAGTGTGGATGAAGAGGATGAAAAAACATTAAAGCAAAAAATGCAGTCTGCTGTCTTTAGCGATGGCCAAAAAGTATACGGATTAGCTACGGGCATGTCGCTGATGATTTTTTACGCCTTTGCGATGCAATGTATGAGTACACTGGCTATTGTAAAACGCGAAACCGGAAAATGGAAATACCCCATTCTCCAATTTATTCTCATGGGAGGCGTGGCTTATATCAGTTCCTGGTTGGTTTATCAACTCTTCTCCTAAGATATTTGCGGTGAAGTTTACAAATTGGCAGGATAATTGATTGATTATTAAGGTTATTTTTGCATCACTAAGATAACCAAATCAAATTCGAGATATGGCGATAGAAAGAACTACGATGAAGCGTCCTATGGTCAAGGACCTCAAACAAACCATTCAAAAACGCAATGCAAGGCTCGCTGCCTTTTGGGACCATATGGGCCTGGATGTGGAAATTATCGGCGATATGGAGACCCCGGCTGTCATTAAAGGCGATTATTGTCTGGCCTGCTATGTTCATAATTTTAATTTGATCTTCACCGACCATTATGATCAGGGCCAGGAAATATATCGGGTTAAGTTGCAGAAGGTCTTTGAGTATGATGCCGAACCCATTTCCGAATGGTTTAAAACAGCCAGTCACCGCCGTATTTACAAAATCCGGATGAAGGAAGAACCTAAACTTTTTTTGGTGGGTTACAACTATGATATACAAGGTCAGGAAAAAATAAAATATCCGGTATTTGGCAAATACAGCCCTAAAATCTATTTCACCAAAGACTATGCGAATGACATTCTTGGGTACTTTGATTTGAATTACTGCGAAGTAATTTAATTGGCCATATAGGGGTTCCTGAATAACTCAGAAATGCTGTAGATTCAAGGCGCGGGTAATGAAGCTGTATTGTTATACCAATTCCAACGATAAATAGTTCAAAGACTATTTGAGTTGTGAAGTGGTAAATTCCGATACTACATGAATATAGTACAATGAGTCATAGACGAAATTGGACTATAATGAATGTGTCATCGGAAATATACTGCGATTTGCCCGCAACGAAGAAGATGCAGTATTTCTGGGTAGCGAAAAATTATGCGACTGTGAATTGGTATATAAACCAATTCTTATCCGCCGCGGCGGAGTAAATACCGATTTGAAGTATGTTAGACCAATTTTAATTGGTCTTTTACATAATTCCTTTCGGTATTCAGAATCTCAAGTGACCGCTTTTTGGAAATATTTTTTAAAAATTGTGCATAAGAGTTTCTAAAATTTCGCTTGAATGCCCATTGCCACTCATTTTGAGCGTTATTCAGGAACCCCTTTAATAGATGGTGATATAACCAGTCTCCTTCAATTCATTTCCTTCAAACAACTGAAATTGAAAGGTGCCTTTGGCATTGAAATTATTTTTGTCCAAAACCAAATTGGGCCGCGAAATACGGGACACTTTTAGTACTTCATTTTTGTTGGGATCAAAAAATCGCAACGAATATTTTTTACTCAGGGCATCCTCCAATGTAATATTAATATGCCCCGTATAAGGATTCGTATAAACATGCGTGGAAGGCGTGTAATAAAACTCGGTTGATTTAGGCGTGGAAGCGGTATTGGTATGATTCACGGTGTCCTTTATAGGCACTGATTTAGTGGTTCCTGATTTAATGGCTCCTTTCATGGAATTCGCGATGATGGCTGAATCCAGATAGACTTTATAGGTATTGCTGAACCACTCCAAATCACCTGCAAAATTTACCGATAACCGGTAGTGATTTTTTCCGGCCAAGGGTAATTCATCCACGTACCTTTGAATCCCTTTTTTGGGACTACTCAGCACGCCAATGGTCACAAAATTTCGAACACTATCCGCAGACCTCTGCACAGCAATAGATTTCACGCCATCAAATTGTGAAGTCCAGCTCAAAATATTTTGGGCATTTTCGGTAACAATACTCATGGATGGCAAAACAGGAGGAGTAGCCACCTGAGCGAAACCCATACCAGATATTCCAAAACAGAAAACCAGGCAGAGTGCAACTATAATCTTGAAATTCACGTTGGCGAAGGTATTAAAATCTGCCTGCTTCTAAAAACTATTTTAAGTCCCTTTCTCAAAAAGTATAAGAGACCATATTTGGATGGAAGGGGATGGAATGAATATTCTATTTGCAAAATGAGGATAAACTGAAAGAGTGGTTTGTTTCAGATGACCTGACCTGAAAAGGAGTTTATAAGTTCGTGAGAATATGTGCCTCTGATTAATGACGTCTTCGAGTGACCCAAATTTCACTTTCTCCCCTATTTGTAACCCCACGTCCAATGGACAAGACAAAATTTGGGTTAAAATTAAGACCATTCATCCCATTCCTTTTTCATTTTATCGCAGCGATTTAAATAATCTCCCGCTTGCTGCGTTTGTAAATTAAGATGCATTGCAAACACTGACGAACCTTCCAACAACCGACTTAGGCCATTCCATGACACCATTGAAAAACTTAAGAAATATAAATGATATGAAAACGGTTAAAGCAAAACACGATTACTCCTGGTATCTGCTCATCTTTTCGCTGATTTATGCCATCTTGGTGGTCATAGCCCATCGCTAAAAGTTGTTTTATCTCATCAATGTGACATTTCCTTTGAATGTCTTTTTCACATTGTTGATGAATGAGGCGTCAATTACATAAACAAACACCCCTTGTGGTTGTGGTACATTATTGTATTTGCCATCCCATCCTCGTCCGTCGATTGCAGTGGTGGTAAATATCTGCTCACCCCATCGGTTGTAAATACTCATTTTAAAGGAAGTTAATCCACTACTCAACAATTCACGTGGTAAAAAATAGTCATTCAATCCATCCCCATTCGGAGAAAAGGAATTCGGTATATTGAGATAACAATCTCTTTTAATCCAGATACTATCCGTCATTGCACATTCTCCATTATTCACCCTTACCCAATAATAACCTGGTTGGTTAATGAGAATAGAAGAACTTGTTTCACCCGTACTCCACAAATATTGATTGACATTGGACGCCATCGGGTCTGATAGCTGAAGCATGCCGGTAAGTCCGGGGCAAATGGCCGTATCCTTCCCTAAGTTAATTTTCGGGAACGCCTGAACCACAACAGACTTAGTGACACTTTGATCGGGACAAACTTTATACTCTGCTGTTAATGTAACGGTATATGCCGGCGCAGAAGCCTGATCATAAGTATGAACAGGATTATGAATATCATACACCAAATTACCATCTCCAAATTGCCAATAAAAACGATCCGTTAACCCCACGAGGCTATCTCTTAAAAAGATGGGTTCTCCTAAACAAATGCTGTCATCTGAAATAGAAAAATCGGCGAATCCTTTTTCATCGACAAAAATATTTTTCTTGATTGAATCCACACAACCGAGTGTATCTGTCACCATCAATCGAACCGTATATAAGCCCGCTTTCGCATAGGTATAATCATGAAAGTTGGTGGTCATATTTAAAGTATTTCCGTCACCCATATCCCATTGATAATTGAGTGAACCCTGTGGAATGGACAAAACGGCATCAAAACGAATCAGCTGATCCAGACAAAAAGAGTCCTTTGCGATATTCTGATTGGGCGGATCCACCAACAGGCTGGCAAATTGTGCATCGATTGGATGTTTCAAATCAAAGGATGTTTGAAAGGTATCCTTACAAAAACCATTACTGGCGATACAAGTCACTGTATAATTATTTTGTGTTGTATAAATATGAGATGGGTCTATCGTATTGCCAATGGTGCCATCGCCAAAATTCCATAAGAACGAAACATTCGAAGCGATAGGATTGGCCGTAAGATTGAACTGAACCGTATCATCGATGCAACCTAACTGTGGTGTAGCTATAAAAGTAGCGTCAACCGATTCAATGACCCGAATGGTGGTATAAGCAGTATCAGCAGCCACACAACCACTCGGATTGTATGCGATCAGGCGAACAGTGTAAGTGCCCGGACTCAAATAAGTATAGGTCGGACTTACGGCAGTAGAAGTACCTCCATCTCCAAAATCCCATAAATAACTCAAGCCTGCTATGGAGAAATTGGTAAAATTAACTGTGAATGGAGCACACCCTGAATCATTCGGACTAATTACCAATGCAGCGGTCACTCCGGCTAATTCAAAATCAAATTTAAAACTGGACACATCCCAACTGGCTGACAAATTATTTGGAGATAAACAGCCCGGCGACTGATATTGATTTCCAGAAATCGTACAAACGGAATGATACACAATTCCCTGTGGATCAAATCGGCTAGTACCTCCATCAACATGATCGCCTGAAGCACCCATATAGGTGGCATAAACCAGGTTACTAAAATCGCCACTCAATACCGACAACCAAAAACCGCCTGGGGTGGATTGGTAGGCATTGGCTGTTAATGGCAAACCGGCTTGTGCCTGAAAGCCGGTAAAATAAACATTGCCGCAATTATCTTTTAAAAATGCAGTTGGTACCAGGCCAGAGGTCTGACCGATTCGCGTAGACAAAGCAATATTATTGAGTGATGGGGTTAATTTGGCAATAAAAATACCACCTCCGGGATTGGAGTAAACCCCGGCTGACACCGGAAATCCAGCACCTTGTGTTTGTCCGCATACATACACCGTATCATTGGGGTCGACTTGAATTTTAAATCCATGGTCGTAATCGCTCGTTCCCAGATAAGTTGAGGAAATCATGGTACTGGCACCCGGATCAAGAATACTTACAAAACCATCTGCAGTTCCTCCCTGATAAACGATTTGATAACCCGCTCCGGTAGTTGGAAAATTATTACTTTCTGTACCGCCCGTGAGGACCCAATTTCCTAAACTATTTTTTACCACGGCAAAACACGCATCATCGTTGCTTCCACCGAGATAAGTACTAAAAATCAAATTCGAACAAGTTCCGTCTAACTTAAAAAAACATCCATCTTGCGTTCCTCCACCGAAAGTTGTCTGAAATGCACCGGCTGTAATAGGAAAGTCGTTTGATTGAGTACTTACAGCTACAACCACATCCGAAGGTCCATCATAATAGATTTCACCCCGGTTTGCATCTCCGTAGTTCGGACTCAGGTTAAAGGTATTTTGGGCATCCGAATTTGAACCTCCCACAAAAGTAGCCCCAAGCAAAGCAGTTCCCGTGGCATTAAAACGCACCACATAAGCATCGGACTGCCCGCCCAATGTATTGTCATAAGCACCGGCAGTGAGCGGCAGATTGGAAGAACCCGTGGATCCGGTCATAGCCAATTCGTTGGCCGCATTCACCACCATATTATTTGGCAAATCGTATCCTGAACCACCATAGTAAGTTGAATAAATCAATGCATTCCCGGCAGGGGTGTATTTATTGATTCCTGCATCAACGCCCCCCGCAAAAATTAGTTGAAATGCACCCACTGAAGAAGGCCATCCGGTATTAAAACATTCTCCGCCTGCATAAAGAGAACCAGACAGATCATAAGTTGCGCTGAAACCATATGTAGTTGCGGTTGAAGTGCTGTAAGTTGCAAAAATCAACGTAGGGTCAATAATCAAATCATAATTCCGATTATACCCTTCAGGAAATTCAAAACTCAATTCATCTCCCTTTAAAACATATCGACTCGGAACGGTCACTTTTTGTCCATCAATCATCTGATAGGTATAAGGACTTGATTCTTCAATTTGATTAAACCCTAATTCCAACATCAAATTCCCGTTTTCTTTTAACACCGGCTGTATGCCCTTGTACTGCATAATAATTTGCCCCGGTTTGGTTTTTGGATGGACTATGAGATCATATTTGAGAGAAGTACCCACACTATAAACGTGTAAATCAATGCCTTCATAAAGTTGTTGATACTGCACCCCTTCGAATACGCCTACATGACCAGCCCATTTTTTTGGATCATTGCCCAGAAAATAATTATGGTAAAAATTTCGTTGATTGATGGGCTTTACTTCACAGTTAATCCGGGCATTTTTAAATTGAACATCGTAAGCGTAGCAATGCACCGGCACCTGATATGACTTATAAAAATCATGATGTCGCTCTTCATGCACCTTTTCTAAATCCTTTTGATCGTAAAAAGAATAACGAAATCCCTCTTTGGTCAGAAAAACATGCCCCCCGGGCAAATCAGACTTAAAGAGAACTTGATTATTCCATTGCCGAGCATTTTCAACAAAATGCAATTGCGATGAAGGCCCGGCATACATTTGAATGAAGCCAAGTAATTGGGCCAAACAAAAGAAGGTAGAAAACAGATTTTTCATAAATAACAATTGAAGGTCATGAATCATTAAGACGCATGTTTACCTTCAAATGTTAAGGACCGAAAGGATTTATCGCATTAAAGTGACATTTCCTTTGAAATTCTTCTTGACATTATTGATAAACGATACATCAATGACATAAACATATACACCTTGTCCCTGATCCTGACCGTTATACTTTCCATCCCATCCACGACCATCAATGGCAGTGGTTGTAAATATTTGTTCTCCCCAACGGTTATAGATACTCATTCGGAAGGTAACAACTCCACTGCTCAGCAATTCCCTTGGCAGGAAGTAATCATTCAGGCCATCACTATTCGGTGAAAATGAATTCGGTACATTGAGATAACAATCGCGTTTTACTGTGATGCTATCTGTGGTGGTACATTCTCCATTACTAGCCTTCACCCAAAAGTATCCACTTTGATTCACCAAAATAGAAGATGAAGTTTCACCAGTACTCCATTCGTAAGACTTCACGTGTTTAGAATTCGGATCAGACAATTGAATGGCTCCCGATAAACCCGGGCAATACATGGTATCCTTACCCAAATTGATGATTGGATAAGCGCGAACTGTAATATTTTGAGAAACCGATGCATCCGGACATACCGCATATTTACCGGTAAGGGTCACCTGATAAACATTCATATCATTCGTAATTCCGGTTAAATCATAAGTATGTGTTGGATTGTGCACATCCGTAAGTGTAAATAAATCTCCAAAATCCCAGGTGAAACTTTTCGTGTAGGCGGCCATCGTATCTCTGAAATAAACCGGCTGCCCCATACAAATATCATCATCAGAAATGGTAAAAGCCACATAAGGCGGATTATCCACAAAAACAGAATGCGTAAAATCATCCGTACATCCGAGCGTATCTGTCACGGTCAACGTTACGGTATAAACGCCTGGCGCTGAATAGGTATGCAAGGTTGGATCCGTTGTGGTCGTTATCGTATTGCCATCGCCGAAATCCCAATTGTATGTGATAAAACCGGTGGGTGGTTGCGAACTAGGCCCTGCGGTAAACGTCATAGCATCGCCTAAACAGGCTGAATCAATCTTAGTTGGGCCAGTTGCCGCAAAACCCGCCAGGATTGGATGATTCAGATCGATACTTTTTGTAATTGTGTCCAAACAGCCATTATCTCCCGCAATTAAAGTGACATTGTACACACCCTGGTTAAAATAAATATGCGTGGTATCAAAAGCAGAGGACAGAGTACCATCACCAAAACTCCATTGATAAGTTGGTGTTCCACCTGCCGTACTGGTACTCAAATTCGTAAAAGTGACTGTATCATCCACACAACCTAACATCACATCAAAATCAAAATCAGCAATAACATTACCGGTAACCACTACATTTATTGTATCTCCGAAAAAGGCTTCTATCGTGTCACAATCAGTTACGGCATAACAATGTACGGTAAGCTGCGTACTTTGGGTAGGGAAATAATTTAGATTTTGACCAGTTCCAATCGTATCCCCTGTAGGTATATCCACCCAATAGTACTGGTAATTGACGGTTTGTACACCTGCCGGCGAAAAGCGATAACTATCGTTGGTGGCTGTCCAAATTGTTCCATTTCTGCCCGGCACCATAAATGCAACTGTTCCATTGGCATTTTGAATACCTTCATGCGCAACCCCACCGTTCCAAGTAGAACAAAGTGGCTTTTCCTTAATATTGATATCAATCAGGTAGGTTGATTCAAACAGCACCACCTGTTGGGAGGCAATCAGATTATTACAGGAGAACATGGGTATACTGTCCCAGGAAACCACCAAATATCGACATGGATATTGACCATAGATATCCCAGGTTACATTGGAATTTGCAAAAAATACCCCCGGATCAATATCGTGATAGGGTGCCATAATACAGTTATTCATTCCGTTGTTAAACGTTGGCGCAACAGTTCCATTGGACGCCCATGGATTTGTTCCACCCATATTTACCGGTTGCGTATTCCCGAAAAATAACTGCCCATTCGCGCCAATCTGCACCTGATTATATTTCTGTCCAAAATAACAAAAGGCAAAAGGCAAGGTAACCACCTGGCTCCAGGCATCATCAATATTCACCAAAACCTGATTCGCACCTACCCATGGGTAAGGATTATAAGCAATATTATTTACGGCATAAGAATCCGTAGAATTCAATGAAGAAAAGGCATTACAGGTTAAATTAACTCCATCCAAACAGAAAGAAACTGAATCTCCGGTGATTACATATCCAGCCGAATAAGATGGTGGACAATTTGGAGGTGTTTGTCCAAACGATTTTTGAATCATCCCATTCAGAAACAAGGCGAAGGATATAAATAAAATAGACTGTAGAGCTCTGCCCATCATACACATTTTTAGAAGGTGAAAATTAATACTTATTCCTGTAAATTAGGAATATCACTGTCAAAAAGACGTCTTTTTCTTAAAAATCGTTGGGCTTAGCTTTTTTGATCTCTCACCAAAAAAAGATGAAACAGAAGCGCCATCAACAAAAACATGGCCACAATTTGATGTATCTGCGCTGCCCATTCAAAGGCCCCAAATCCATTTCTTTGGGTTTCGGTAGCCATGAGCACGCTCCCGATTCCAAGTAAAACCTGAATGAATACAAGGATCATGGGCAAAAAACGCCATTTCTTCCACAATAAACTTCCATTCATTTTTGCCGACCGAATGCTTATAAAAAGAATGGCCACAAACAACAGATAAGCAAGGGTACGATGCACAAAATGAACCACAATAGGATGATTCACCCAATTTTGATGCACAAGTGCCTCCGGAAAATAACTCCCATTGATATCCGGCCAGGTACTTGCAGCACTTGCGGCCTTTAGACCCGCCATAAATGCACCGTAAACTAGCTGTAACAGCAACAACCCTAAAATAAATGTGACCCAGCGATGATAAGTCGGATTGCTCTGACGAGCGGATGATGGTATCATGACATCCATGGCAAACCAGTATGTAAAAGCCAATAATACCAACGCCGACACAAAATGAATAGCTAATCGGATATGACTGACGTAAAGGTTATCATCGGTCAGTCCACTCTTTACCATAATCCAGCCAATCAGTCCTTGTGCAATTCCCAGCACAAACAAGGCAATGAGTTTGGGTACCATTTCTGGTGTAAATGCCTTTTTATACCAAAACCAGCCAAAGGGAAGCAAAAAAACCACGCCAATAAATCGCGCCCAGTTTCGATGCAACCATTCCCAGAAATAAATGAATTTAAAATCTGACAAGGTAAAATCTGCATTCAGATACTTGTACTGTCCGGTGGCAGACTTATACAAATCAAAGGCATGATTCCAATCGGCCTCATTCATAGGAGGAATACTTCCCAAAATGGGTTTCCATTCAGTGATGGACAAGCCCGATCCGGTTAAACGCGTGATCCCTCCCAATACCACTTGAATCACTATCATAATCACTCCGGTCATCAACCACCACCCAATTTGTTTCCTGTATTGCATCGTGGGCGCAAAATTAAAGGAAGCCTGCGGATATCGATATTCGTTTTTACCCCTGAATTCCTTTTCCGGAGCAATGAATCTGCCAAAACCCTTGTATCACTTACATTCAAGCGGGGTTCTGGTCATATATTTTTGTTTTCGAAGATTCATTGTGCTTTTCAATAAATCAAGCAATCCTAAATAACTATCACAAAAACTATGGTGCAATTGGCCGATCCTTTACCTCATTTTGCAATTGTTCTTTGTGGATACTTTTTGGCGCATACAAATTTTGACTGCACCGATTATAAACAGAGCTAACTGGGGGCTCCTGAATAACTCAGAAATGCTGTAGATTCAAGGCGCGGGCAATGAAGCTGTATTGTTATACCAATTCCAACGATAAATAGTTCAAAGACTATTTGAGTTGTGAAGTGGTAAATTCCAGCCGGCCCCGTTGTTATGGGTGTGACTGAGGTACGAAGGCTTACAGCCATACTTACGGGGATACTACATGAATATAGTACAATGAGTCATAGACGAAATTGGACTATAATGAATGTGTCATCGGAAATATACTGCGATTTGCCAGCAACGAAGAAGATGCAGTATTTCTGAGTAGCGATAATGATGTATTTCAAGTGAACACTTTTCAGTAATTCGCCTTAAAAAAGTGTGCACGAAGGCGTCTAAAATTTGGCTTGAATACCCATCAAAACTAATTTTGAGCGTTATTCAGGAGCCCCTAACTAATTTTACAAAATGTTACAGCCATATTACCAGAACAAACTCCTTGAAGCGGGTTGCGACGAGGCCGGACGGGGTTGTCTTTCCGGGCCTGTTTGTGCGGCGGCTGTTATTTTGCCAAAAAAATTTTACCACCCTTTACTCAACGATTCCAAAACATTGAAAGAATCCGTGAGGGAGGAATTAAGAGGCGTGATTTTAAAAGAAGCTCTTGCTTATGGTATTGCAATGGTTGATCATGAAGAAATTGATCGGATCAACATCCTGAAAGCCTCAATCAAAGCCATGCACCTGGCGATTGATGCATTGGCGTTGAAGCCCAAATACCTGATCATTGATGGTAACCGATTCATCCCCTATCCGAACATACCTCATACCTGCATCATCAAAGGAGATAGTCTGTACGCCTCCATTGCGGCGGCAAGCGTTTTGGCAAAAACCACCCGCGATCAATACATGATGGAACTTCATCATCAATTCCCGCAATACGGATGGAATAAAAATAAAGGGTACGGAACATTGAGCCATCGAAAAGGAATCATGGAATTCGGCCCATCACCATTTCACCGAAAATCGTTCAAACTTTTGAATAACGCCTCTTTATCGCTATTTGAAAACCTTTAAGGAGCCTTAACTTTTGAGTCCTTATTTTCGTCTTTCCTAAAAATAAAATTATGTTGAAAACTACCTTTTGTTTCCTCATTAGCATTTGTACCCTCATGGCTGCGCATGCTCAGCAGGGAAGTTCCATGAAAGAACGTATGATCGAACATCTGAAAAAAGAAAAATTTCGGACTCCTGTTCCGGTCGAAGATGCCATTGCCTCCTTCGAAGCCCGCTATTTTGATAAAAAAACGCGCTCCAGTCAGGAATTAAAAGTCAGCAACAGTAGCAGCCCCGCAGTAGAAGAAGGAGAAGCGCATATCGCCATGGATCCCAATAACAACAATCGGATGGTTTTGAGTTATATGGACAATTCCTCAACAGGCTTGAGCTTTCCGGTGTATTATAGCAACAATGGTGGCCAAAACTGGAACCTCAGTACTTTTAATGCACTCACTTATTTGTTGCAGGATTTTGGCGCTGGAACGCTTGTGGCCGGAGGCGGCGATCCGATTTTTGCGTACGACAAAAACGGCAAGCTCTGGTTTTCCTGGATATATCTGGCTTTTTCTCAAGCCACCCCTGATACCGCTTATGCTTGTATGTATTTAGCGAGTTCTAATGACAATGGAGCCACATGGAATGTTGCTTCCGGCGCTGACCGCTATATTGGTCGTTGCGCACTAAATGTACTCACCTTCGAACCATATCCAAATTCCGAAGGTTTTTATGATCGCCAATGGTTTGCCATGGACTATTCTAATGGCACAAATGCCAATAGCTTGTATTGTTCTTTTATCTATTTCCCTTCTTCTGCAGAACCACCCACATTAGTTGGTACTACCGTCAAGAAAAAAGCCAGCGCCTCCAATGGATTTGCGCCGGCCCGGTTTCAGGTGGTAAGTGGTGAAACACAATTTGGCAACTTAGTGGTTGACAAGAGTGGAAACCTGCACGTAACCTATTCCGATTTGAATACCAATACCATTTACCATAAAGTTTCTACCAATGGCGGAACCACGTATTCAGCGGCTCATCAGATTTATAACGGCACCAATCTTTTCGGGGCTCAGGGAAATGGTTATATCCATGACCGTGAAAACGGAACACCAAATTTGTCCATCGATGGAGATGATATTCTGCATTTGGTTTGGAGTGATTTTCCGGTAAGCGCCGGCCCTGATTTTAATTCTTACTACGCTCGTTCCACCGATGGAGGGAATACCTGGAGCACTCCTTTATTGCTCACCCATAACGGCAATAAATTTTTAATGCCCGTTGTCTCTTGTCATAATAAAAAAGTAACGATTGGATCTTATGTGATTGATGTGAATAAAGTTTCGGATTATTATTTTAAGACATCCACCAACAATGGTGCAAATTTCGGGGCACCTAAAAAAATCACCACCCAAACAACCAATTTTGGAGCTAGTAGTAATACGGGAAAATGGTTTGGTGATTATTTTAATTCGGTTCGAAATGATTCTAAAATCTACAATATCTGGGCAGATGGCCGTGGTAGCACAGGTCCTAAAATGTATGTGAGTGTTACCACTGAATGGCCAACTGCCATCACCGAAATATCTCCACTGAATGCCGGTATAGAATTAACTGCAGTTTATCCTGTCCCTGCTGATCGCACCCTGACCTTATCGTTTAAAAGCGTTCAGGCTGATGAATTAGACGTGCAACTGATTAGTTTGGATGGCAAGCAAATTATGAACCAAAAAATCAAAATCGAAAAAGGTGAATCCAAATCTGATTTAAACTTACCTGATTTGGCCAAAGGAAATTATATGCTGGAAATTCTTACGAAGGAAGGTGTCCGTTTCTCGAGGTTGATTACCAAATAATTGAAGCGTCCTCAGATTTTTATTGATCGTCCGGCTTGTTTGTTCATCCCTTGTACACTCAAGCCGGATTTTTTTTGCCCATATTTTTCGAATCAAATGAAGGGACTCCAATCATCAAGAATTTTCAATGATCCTTTTGATTAAAGCTGATCACAGTTGCCTCGGTGAAAAATGGAACAAATATTACAACCAACAATTGGGGGCTCCTGAATAACTCAGTAATGCTGTAGATTCAAGGCGCAGGTAATGAAGCTGTATTGTTATACTGCGATTTGCCCGCAAAGCAGAAGATGCAGTATTTCTGAGTAGCGAAAGATTCTGAGTCTCTAATGAATGCTTTTTGGAAATAGGTTTTTAAAAATTGTGCATGAGAGTTTCTAAAATTTCGCTTGAATACCCATCACCACTTATTTTGAGCGTTATTCAGAAGCCCCCAATTAGGCATGTCAAGTAATAGCTTTAATATTTTTATTACAAGGCCCAACCCAATAAAAGCCACCCTAAAACAATCAGTGGCGCCGGAATTTTGGAATACATCAGCAAACTAAATGTGATGGCTATAACGATGAGATTCGACCAATCAAAAGGCAGGGAGTGAAATAAAAGTGCACCTGAAGCCCACATGATTCCAACAATCACAGCATGAATTCCTTCCAAGGCACGATAAATGACCGTGTATTGTTTGAGATTATGATAAATGGGAAAAAAGAAAAACAGCAATAAAACACTCGGCAAAAAAACCCCGGCTGTTGCAATCAATGAACCCGCCAATAAGCCATACCAACCATAGGAACTAAGACTTAAAGCTCCTACATAAGTGCAAATCGAAAAAACCGGCCCGGGCAATGCATTCACCATACCCGCACCCGTCAAAAATTCAGAAGGGGTCAGATATTCTTTTAAATGAAGAATTTCCGGCCGTACCACAAACTGCTCGTACATCATTGGTATGAGGGCATGCCCACCACCAAATACGATGCTTCCGAATCGGTAAAAATTTTCAAACAAATTATAACCCCGTGCAAATGGCCAATGATTGATACGGGCTAACTCCGAAAGCACCCCGGCAATAACAAATACAATAATAAACCACCAGATATTTACCCACTTAACTGGTTTGGGCTTCACATAAACATCCGGAATTCGTTTATCGCTAAAATTAGAAGCAATCCCCCCGGCCAGTATCAAAGCAGGAAAAACCCATGGTGAACGAATGATGATTGTAGCCAGTAAGGCGACCCCCATCATCATCCAGGTGGCTTTATGTTTGATGCTAATGCGCATAGCTTTGTAGGCCGCATACATTAAGAATCCGACCGCCATAGGTTGGATGAATTTAAACAGATTCGTTTGGATGGTTTTGATATCAAAATAATGTACCAAGAACGCAAGCCCCCCCATCATCGCTGCCGCAGGTAATACCCAAATCAAAAGCGTCATGAGCGCCAATACGACTCCACCCCTTTTATAACCAATGAGGGTAATCGTTTGTGTAGATGAAGGACCGGGCAGCATTTGGCAAAAGGACATAAAATCCATCAGTTCAGCTTCAGTCACATCTTTACGTTTCTCCGCAAATGTTTTTAACATCATTCCCATATGCCCTTGCGGGCCGCCAAAAGCCGTCAGTGAATAGCGGAGCACAGCTTTCAAAAATGGAATATGTTGGTAGATCTTCAAGAGGGCATAAAGATAAGTAAGGAAGTACGATTTTATTGCTTGTGGGAGTATATGGGGTTTCCATCCGCTATTTAATAAATCTACAAGGCCAAATGAACAAGATCCATTTTTTAGATAAATGGTCCCTTTGAAAATGAATGCGAAATTAAATCGACATCGTACGATCTCCTCAACTACAAAATTTGCCTGAAAATGATATTACATTTGTCGCATGCCGTACCAGGAAAATACCTCACTGCGCCCCTACAATACTTTTGGCATGGACGTACAAGCCCGAAAAGTAATCAGGATAGCTTCAGCGGAAGATTTGAAATCGGCCCTTCAAACACATCAGCCTCATGAAATTCGAATTATCGGTGGCGGAAGTAATATCCTGATGACGAAAAATATCGATGCCGTCTGTCTGATTAATCAATTAAGCGGTAAAAGCATTGTTCGTCGGGACGATGAACATGTGTGGGTACGATTTGCCTCCGGCGAAAATTGGCATGAAGCTGTTCAGTGGTGTGTAAATCAGGGTTTTGGCGGACTGGAAAATTTATCGCTCATTCCCGGAACCTGCGGAGCCGCTCCGATACAAAATATTGGTGCTTATGGCGTTGAATTAAAAGATGTGTTTGACTCATTGGAAGCTTTTCATCTTGAGAGCCAGCAAATCGAAATCATGTATGCCGATGATTGTCACTTTTCCTATCGCGATAGTATCTTTAAACAAAATGCCAAAGGAAAATATTTTATTCTTTCCATCACACTTCGTTTAAGTCTGCATCCCACTTTAAATACCTCCTATGGGGGAATACAGTCAGCCCTGGATAGTCAAGGAATCCTGAATCCAGATATACGAGATGTTGCTGAAGTGGTTATTGCTATCAGAAAAAGTAAATTGCCTGATCCTCTTATAATCGGGAATGCTGGTAGCTTTTTTAAAAATCCGGTTATTCCGGAAAGTTTATTTCTATCCTTACAAAAGACACATCCCGATATCCCATCTTTTCCGACACAAGATGGTGTCAAAATTCCGGCCGCCTGGCTCATCGAACAATGTGGCTGGAAAGGTTTTCGCGAAGGCGATGCCGGTGTTCACCCCCATCAGGCGCTGGTATTGGTAAACTATGATCAAGCCAATGGAATGGATATTTACGCGCTCTCCGAGAAAATCATAACATCTGTACAACAGGCATTTAACATCTCATTAGAGCGGGAAGTTAACATCTGGTAAAAAAAGCCTCGCCTAACATCTTATTATGTTTACAAAAGCCTAAACGCCCCAATTCGGAGAAGTGAAACTTTACCTTCGCCCTCCCAATTTTAAGTTTATGGTTTTACGTAGAATTTCAATAATCGTTTTTGTGCTTGTCTTAAGTTTAGTAGGTCAGTTCACAATGGCTCAATTTAAAAAAGTGAGTCAACAACGTTGGCAAGGCATTGCCAGTTATTATCACCCCAAATTTAATGGCCGTAAAACAAGCACCGGTGAAATTTTTTCCAACACCAAATTAACCGCTGCCAATAATTTTTTAAAACTGGGAACTTTAGTACGTATCGTGAATCCGAAGAATGGCAAAAGTGTTGTCGTTAAAATCAATGACCGCATGAATGCAAAAAACAAACGCCTGATTGACCTTTCGCAAGCTGCTGCCGAAAAACTCGGACTCATTCAACAAGGCATTGGTGAAGTAGAGATGGAAGTGTTTCCGGGTGAAACAGATTATATTTCTACGCGCTAATTTATTATCGGGCTATTTTTACCAGATTAAAAACTTTGAAGCCATGTGGAAATACCTGCTCATTTGTTTAAGTCTGTTTCCATTTTTAATTTCTGCTCAAACCCCTGTTCTTCAAAAAAGTGTTTGGGAAGGAGTTGCCAGTTATTATAACGCAAAATTTAATGGTCGAAGAACGGCCATCGGAGAGAAATTCAGCAATGAGGCTTTAACCGCCGCGAATAATTTTCTAAAACTAGGCACACGCGTGCGAGTCACTAATTTGAAGAATGGCAAGATGGTAGAGGTGGTGATCAACGACCGGATGAATGCCCGCAATAAACGCCTCATCGATTTGAGCGCAGCAGCCGCTAAAGCTCTCGGCTTTTTCGGTAATGGATTATGCCGGGTAAAAATAGAAATCATTTAAAATCGGGCGACTATATTGCAATACAATCGCCATTATACCTGGGTGATCAAATCATTTGAGAATGATGTGATGAAAGAAATTTTAAACATACAAGTTCTCCAGAAATGAAAACCGCCTCACATGGAGACGGTCTTCGGGGGGAGTATGAACTATGAACAATTCTATTTTTTGATAAAACTACCATGCCACTTTTGGCCATCACTTTCGGCCCGTATAAAATACAATCCGGATGCAAAATGATCCACCGGCATCTGCACGGGTCCTTGATGATTATTGAATTTTTTTGTGCTTTGAATGCGACCACTCACATCCAGAATATGAACCTGAAACTGATTAGAAGTCGGTATGTTGATTTCAATCATTCCGGATGCCGGATTCGGGTAGATGTTTAAATGAGAAACTTCCACTTCATCTAAAGCAGATGAACCTACATTGATGGGTTTACACAAAGTATCGGAACAAACTTGTTGATTGGAATCAACCCCATTAATAATCAAACATACATTATAACTTCCACCGGCATTGTATGTATGCGTTGGATTCACCACGGTTGAAAGTGCTGATGCATCTCCAAAATTCCAGATATAACTGACCGATGTACAAAGGTTACAGGTACTACTATTACTGAATGAAACGGTATTCCCGGAAATGGTTTGATTAAACGCAGCGTTGGCAAAACAATTTCCGCTTGTTCCACCGCCCACACTTTGTACATAAACACTATCACAGGTTGTACAAGTATGCGAACCCGTTGCTGAACTGTACATCACCGTTAAACAAACATTATACCAACCTACCTGCGCGTAAGTATGACTTGGATTGGTTGAAGTGGATGTGCCGCCATCTCCAAAGGTCCAACTTGAAGAAGTCAACACACCACTTCCCGTTGATGTGTTCGTAAATGCCAGATTATTACTGCTCAAATATTGAGAACTAAAATTCGCGTTACAAGGGCCTGAACCACCCCCTTGTACATAAACGCTATCACAATAGGTGCAGGTGTTTTGAGTTCCCAGGTTGGTGTAAGTCATAGTCAGACATACATTATACCACCCCGCATTGGCATATGTATGGGACGGATTCGTGGATGTAGAAATATTGCCATCTCCAAAATTCCACAAAACAGAAGTTGCAATACCTCCACCTGTTGAAGTATTCGTAAAATTAATCGCATTGCCAACACCACTACCGTAGGTATACATCGCATTACAAGGACCCACACCATTTACCTGAACAAAAATAGAATCACAATAGGTACAGGTAGTGGATTGGCCCGAACTTGTATAAGTAACGGTTAGACAAACATTATACCATCCTGTAGTACTATAAGAATGTGTAGGATTCATCAATGAAGATGTGCCGCCATCTCCAAAGGTCCATGAAAGACCCGTTAAACTGCCTGAGCCGGATGAAGTATTCAAAAAATTAACGACACCATTCGTCATATAAACAAACATAAAATCAGCATTACACGGATTCACAGGAACCCCAACAAAAATGCTGTCGCAATATGTACAAGTTGTAGTGACGCCACTGTCTATATAAACCACATTCAAACAGACATTATACCAACCCTGGTTTGTATATGTATGTACCGGATTGGTTGCAGTAGAAGTGCCACCATCTCCAAAATTCCAGCTTGATGAAACCAAGGTGCCAGACCCAGTTGATGTATTGTTAAATGAAGCCGAAGTTCCGCTGCTCGTATAAATAAAATCTGCGTTACATGGTCCGCTCGTACCCTGGCAATTCACCCACATTGTATCGCAATAGGTGCAACTTGTCGTTAATCCCGAATCCACATATACGACTGTCAAACAAACAGGATAAACGCCTGATCCGGCATAAGTATGAATAGGATTTGTAGCACTGGATGTGCCCCCATCTCCAAAATTCCACATCGTGGAAACCAAGGTTCCTGTACCCGTTGAGGTATTGGAAAAAAAGTATGAACAATTACTGAAATTATACGAAAAATCAGCCACACAAGGTGATGAGGTACTGGATTGAACAAATACAGAATCACAATAATTACAAGAAGTCGTCCCGCCCGATGAACTCGAATAAGTCATCGTTAAACACACATTATACCAGCCGCTATTTGTGTATGTATGTATCGGATTAGCCTGACTGGAAGTATTCCCATCTCCAAAATTCCAAACCGTACTTAATAATGTTCCCGCCCCACTGGAGGTATTGGTAAATGATAAGGAATTGCTACTCAGCATGGTTGATGTGAACGAAGCATTACATGGGCCACTGGGATTATTCACCAAAATAGAATCACATGTCGTACAGGTTATTGGTGTAGTTGTTCCCGGAACAAAACCAGTTATAGACAAACAGGGCAAATAAACACCAGAGTTTGCATATGTATGTGAAGGATTCAGGATTGTTGAAGTGCCCCCATCTCCAAAATTCCAGGATACACTATTAATCAAAAAATTAACAGGAACAGTGGTGACAAAATTAACGGAAGAGCCCACTTGATTTGCACTAAATGCGATATTGGCACAAGGATTTTGCGCTTTAACAGCCATACAGACCATGAAAACCACAGCGAATAAAAATATTTTTCGAAACATTACAAAAGGGTTTAAACAATGAAAAAATAAAGTCGTTGCAGTTTAGGACGGAGCATGTTGAAGTTTTGTTAGCCGGCTTAATTTTTTTTGAAATCATCGCCGGACACAATACCCGTCGCAATTGCGTCGCACACTTCAACACATGCCGCAAGATTCAACAACTAAACTCATTGCTCCTCTTACCTTCTTTACTTCTTTCTGGATTCAGATCCTCATCAAATTGATCTTCCACACAAATGTGCCATATAAATTTACACACCTTTTCGTACCTTGTCATCCCAATTGAATTAAGTTGAATACAAAAAACAGATTCGTTAGCACCCATTGAATGGTTCTGCACATTTCTGTATTTGTTGTAAACCATGAATCAATGGACCCATTTAATCATCTTTTAAGTATAACCTATGCAAACCACAAACCGCAAAATCCGATTTTACGCCAAAGAAACATCCCTCATTGAGAGCAATGCCCCTGAAGGATTAGAATTGGTGCAATCATACATCATCAGCAATAATCGAAGTAGTTCTCAGGAAGTACAAATCGAAATGGACCCCAACAAAATGGTTGAACTCGTTTTTGACGACAATACAACCTGGTTTGGCAACAGTGATGTTTTTGATGACGTTTTCCCCGAACAAGCCGCCGGCAAAAGAGGCATCAACGACTTATTTGATGTGCCTTTGAGTATCGAAAGCGATGATCAAAGCAGAGGCATCATCAAAAAAATTGCACTGAAAGTCATCAATGTTTTTGCCAAAAAAGCCATTCAAGTAGGTGTTAAAACCTTGGCAACCCGATTCGAAGAAAAATCATTGGAAGGTCAAAGTGGATTGTATTGGATCAACGAAAACTTTGAACTCAAATCAAAATATATTAAAAAAGAAAGTGATCAGCCTTATCTGTTGTTTTTACATGGCACCGGATCTTCTACGACCGGTTCATTTGTAGAGCTCAATACTGAAAATAAAAGTTTATGGATGCAAATGTTATCCATTTATGGCGATCGCATTCTGGGCTTTCAACATGAAACACTTACAAAAAGTCCGATTCAAAATGTTCGCGAACTCATTGATGCACTTCCCACCAACACAAAACTTGATTTGATTTCACACTCTCGTGGCGGTTTGGTTGGAGAATTATTGGTGCGTTTCAGCGAATATCAGGAAGGATTTACCGATACCGTATTGAGTTTACTCGAGCGACAACATGCCAAAGCGGATGCCGATCATGTAAGGGCCATTCGCCAATCCCTGAAAAAGAAAAAAATTCAGATTGGTAAATTTGTACGGGTTGCTTGTCCCGCCGGTGGAACATCACTCATGGGTCAACGCATCGAAAACTATTTTAATGTACTCATCAATGTTCTAAGCATTCCTTTTGGCAGTAAGGCTTCGCCGCTTGTCAGTATCTGCAAAGAAATGATTGCAGAAATCGTAAACAGCAAAAATGAAACAGATGTGCTCCCCGGATTGGAATCCATGAACCCGGAATCTTTATTCATTAAAGTACTCCGCAGCCCCGGCGAAATGACCTCCGAAAACCCTTACGGCCTTTTCCAAAACCGTATTGCGGTCATTTCGGGCAATGGCGCATTGAGTATCAGCCTGGGTGGATTAAGTGTCTTGCTTTCTAAAATGTTATTTCAGGCCAAGAATGATCTAATCGTCAATACCAATTCCATGTATCTGGGATTGATGCGACAAAATCCGGTGCAATATTTTTTTGATGAAGGAACGGATGTCAATCATTTTAGCTACTTTAAGAATAAAAAAACACAAGACGCCATTGCTGCAGCGCTCAATGCTAAAACCGAACTCATCCCATCCTTTGCAGAATACCGACGGGGCAGCGCCGATGAAAGTGTACGGGGAATTTTAGGCATTGAATATGGTCGCATTTTCAACGACCAAGTAAGTGGCAAAAAACCTATTATCGTGCTGATACCGGGTATCGTGGGCTCAGCACTTGAAAAAAATAACAGTTTGATTTGGTTACATTATCTCAGAATGATGATGGGCGATTTAAGTCAACTAGACATCAATGAAAAAAACATCGAAGCAACCGGCCTGATTAAAACATCCTACAAAAAACTCACCGACTATCTCAGCGATACTTATGATGTGGTTACCTTCCCCTACGACTGGCGCAAATCAGTTGCACAAGCAGGTGTCCGATTGGATCAGGTGATGCAACGATTGAGCAAACACAATCAAACCGTTCATATCATCGCACATAGTATGGGTGGATTGGTTGCCCGTGATTTTATTTTCAGAAATCCTCAGCTCTGGAAGGATCTCAATAAACGTCCTCAATTCCGCTTTATCATGTTGGGCACGCCATGGATGGGTTCATATCGAATTCCTTATGTGCTTTCGGGCAAAGACAGCATGGTGAAGTTATTGGGCAAGATTGATTTCCAACATCACATCGATGAACTCATCAATATGTTTGCCAAATATCCGGGCTTGTTAAATTTAATGCCGGTCAATAAAGATTCTCACGACTTCAGTAAAGCCGAAACATGGCGACAGTTTCAGCAGGCGAGTGGATTGCAGTGGAATATGCCTGACGAAAAAACCCTGAATGAATTTGCAACCTTCCGCTCTTTCGTTCAGAGTAATGCCCACAAAATTGATTTTTCAAATGTTATTTATGTTGCAGGCAAGGACGATAATACCCCCAATGGATTTAACATCACCCACAAAGGGGAATTACAATTTACAGGCACGGCCGAAGGTGACCAAAGTGTAACATGGGCTACTGGTATTCCGGAAAATATCAACCGGGATACTGCTTTATATTTTACGGCAGTTACACATGGTGGACTGGCCAATGACAACAGTTTATTTAAAGGGATTCGTGATTTGCTCCATACCGGAACAACCAATCAATTCGTTCGAAAACCAGAACTGATACCTGCGAAAAAACGGCAGTTTGTGCTGAATGATACCCGTGTGTTTGAAAGCGATGAAGAGAACGGTATACTCGGAATTTTAGGCCTTCCGACAGAAGTCAAAAAAGAAGAAGCCATGTTGGCCCCACTCAAAGTGAGTGTTACAAGGGGCGATTTAAAATATAGTCGATACCCCATCATACTCGGACATTTTAACCGGGATGGAATCCTCAATGCAGAGTATGCTGCAGATATCTATTTAAAAAGGGCGATGTCCGTCAAACACCGACTGGGCGTTTATCCCGGACCTGTAGGCACTTATGATTTTTTTATTACACCAAATGCGCATGAAGCTTCGTTTAAAGGAGCAATCATTATCGGACTGGGCGAAATCGAGCGATTTAGCCAACAACATCTATCCATCTCTGTCGAGAAAGCTTGTATCAGTTATTTACTCAATCGTCAGGAAGCAGATTCACAAAAGAAAAAGGTAAAGGGTATTTCGGTGCTGATCATTGGCGCCGGTTATGGCAAATTAACCATCGAAAGTTCCTGCATGGGTATTTTACAAGGTATAGCCAATGCCAACGCTAAAACCTTGCAATTACAAGGACAAAATATTCGCCCAATCGAACATGTTGAATTTGTAGAGTTGTATGATGATAAAGCTATTCAGTGTTTTCAAACATTAGACCGTATATCCAAACAAAACTTTGAAGGACTCGCCGTTGAATGGATGGAAAGAAAACTACGTAAATCGTATGGCAACCGAAACAGACTTACATCAGAAAGTAGTACGGAATGGTGGCAACGACTCACCGTATTAAATCAACAAAAAGAAGGAGACAGCAATTACAGATATCTTTCATTCTATTCTTCGACAGCAAGCGCAAGAGAAGAAAGGCAGGACCTCCGAAGCAATATTCATTTACTGGAAGAAATCATTGATAAAATATCCACCCAGGAAAAATGGACACCGGAAGAATCGAAGGTGATTTTCGAGATGCTCATCCCCAACGATTTTAAAGAAAACATCAGTAGCCGAAACAGCATTCTATGGGTGTTGGATAAATACACAGCTACCTATCCCTGGGAATTATTACAAGCCTCGCTCGATAAGAACAAACCCTTGTGTGTCAGTTCAAAAATGATCCGACAACTCGCAACCATGGATTACCGCAATGTGGTTTATTCTTCCAAAGGAAATCAAGTACTCATCATTGGCGATCCGGACCTGGAAGGATTTAGTGCTGCCCAGCAATTATCGGGAGCGGCCCGCGAAGCTGAATCCGTTTATCTAAAGCTTAAAAAAGAAATCCCCAATATCCCGAAACCCATCATTTTTGGCAAAAGCAGCGAAATCATCAAAGCATTACATGTAAGTGATTATAAGGTTGTTCATATATCTGCACACGGTATTTTTGATGCAGAAAACAACCAGGAATCCGGTATTTTGATTGGTAAGTATATGGATGGTAAAAAAGAAAAACCTTTGTTGCTCACCACCAATGAATTTAATCAAATGCAGGTGACTCCGGAAATGGTCTTTATCAATTGTTGTTTTTCAGGCACCATGGACCAACAAGCTGAGGAATTCAGCCGGCATCGTACACGACTGGCTGCCAATATCGGCACCCAGTTGATCGAAATGGGCGTCAAAGCGGTAGTGGTTACTGGCTGGGCAGTTGATGACCAGGCAGCCCTTGAGTTTGCCAATGTGTTTTACGAAAGTATGTTAGCCGGTGACGATTTTGGCACCTCGGTTCGCAATGCCCGAAAAGAAACCTTCAATAAATTTAAATATACCAATACCTGGGGCGCATACCAATGTTATGGCGATCCTTTTTACCGCTTGGTACAAGACAAAAAGCCTTCTGCAAATATCGTGATCGAATACGATATTCCACAAGAGGCAAAAAACGACATTGTCAATTTACTCAGCAAAGCAGATATTGATTTTTACAACACTGATGGCTTATATAAAGAACTGGAATTAATTTCTAAACGCATCGAAAAAAGCGATATCGACGACGCCGACATTCTTGAACAAGAAGCTTACGCCTATTCCGAATTTAACCGCTTCGATATTGCAATTCCGAAATATGAAAAATTATTTACGCTCGAAAAAGCCACATTTAATGTGAAGTCGATCGAAAAATATTGCAATATTTCTTGTAAACATATTTTGTCGAATTTTCTGGATAACAGCATCGCACCGGGCTCCGAGGAAGCCACACAAATGGGCGCAAAAATCAGCGGCATTGTTCACAAAATCAATTTGATGCAACAACTTAATAAGACATCGGAACGATATGCTTTACTGGGTAGTGCGTATAAAAAATGGGCCATCATTGAACCTCATCAATTTAATCATTACCTCAAAATAAGTGCCGGTTATTATCAACTGGCGTATGCGGCTAAGGGCAGCGAAATGGATATGTACAGTTTTTGTAATTGGATCACTTTGGAACAATTTATTCTGGACAGGGCTTGGGGTGAAAAAGTAAGTTTCACGGTGAATGATGAAAGTTTCAAATATACCTTACCCGAACGGCAACAAATTCTCGATAAGCTCCAGAACCATATCGACACCATTGATGATAGAATATCGAGCGGTGACCGAAACTATTGGGACATGGTATCCAAAGCAAATGCTTATCTCTGTCTCTACCTGATTTCCGAAGAAACGCAGCGTAAAAAAATCCTAAAGATGGTGAAAGATGAATATCGTGCCATTTGGGTGCATGCCGGAGATACCAATAAGAAAAAAACTGAGTCTGAATTTTTTGAAACCCTGGCTGCTTTTGCACTCATTCTGAATCAGGAAGAAATCGCCACCGAAATTCTATCCATCAACGAAGATTTAAAATCCTTGTTGCTGGCGAATGCTTAATGGTTGCTGTCATTGTTTGTAAATATCTATTTCAGGATAGAATGGGTAGTTTTGCAAGGGTCTCATTACATTTGACAGATGAATGAAAGCTTTCACACCATGGATTCATGCTGCGTTCTATCTTGCTCCTCTAAACTCAACATTGTTTTAGCGAATGAGCTTCATCAGAAACGCCCTTTCCATTCAATGTTGAATGTATCAAGAAATCGGCTTCTGATTGGCATGCTCGGCCTTTTATTGTTGGGTCCTTTTAACACCTTTGCGCAGTTAGACCAAAGTGCACTTGAAGAACATTTCCCCGATACCAGCCGAAGCTTTCAGGAACGTATTTCCCTCAAATTGGCTTCACATTCCTTTTTCAGGAATAATGAATTTTTTCAGGAAATGGCTCAGGGTTATACCTTGTTCGGAACGATGTTGCAGACAGAATTAGAATATGAAGCACATCCGAATTTATCCGTGACTGGTGGATTGTTTTTAAAAAAAGATTTTGGTAATGCCGGCATACAGGAAGTCGTACCACGTTTCAATATCAAATACCAAAAAGGTAAGTATGCGATCTTGTTTGGAAACATCGAAGCACAAGTCGGACATCGATTAATAGAACCCTTGCTGGATTATGAGCGTTTCATAACGCACTATAATGAAATGGGTTTACAGGTTAAAAAATGGAGTTCCCGACTTTGGTCTGATACATGGATTAGTTGGGATCGAATGCAATACAAGGGTTCTGATTACCAAGAACGTTTTACGGCAGGCCATTCATCTTCCGCTAAAATACTTGCAAATCGAAGGCAGTCTGTTCATTTATTGTGGCAAGGTATGATTACTCATCGCGGAGGCCAATTGGATATCGATACAACCCCTTTACAAACATTACTCAATGCTGCAGCCGGACTCAAATACCAACATAACTTTTATGGAATTATTCGAGAAATGAAGGCTGAATTTTATGGAGTCCTTTTCAGAGATTTATCGCCCACAAAAACACTGAGCAGCGCCTCAGGAAATGGATTGATGATCAATGCCGGTTTACTCAGTAAGTGGGGCATCGGATTGAGCCTCAACTACTGGCAATCACAAAACTACCTTTCCGACAAAGGTGCATGGTTCTATCAATCGGCTTCAGATGAAACCGCAAAATCGCCTGTGTATCATCAAGAACGCGAGCTACTTTTTATCAGAGCCTTTTATCAGAAAAAAGTCTTGCCCGGATTCTTTGTGGATTTACGATTCGAACCTTTTTTTGATATGAAGGGCCAATATCTTGAATATAGCTATGGTCTCTATTTTAGTTACCGACATCGTTTTAATCTCATTAACTTAAAAAAGAGTCAATTCAAGCATCCGCATGAAGCGGGGTAATTATTTCAGATATATTTGTTCTGAAAAAAACACATCATGCGTAATCTCTTCTTGTCGGTAATTTTTATCTTAAGCATACAGACTATTCATGCACAATTACCTACCGTTCGGAACAATGCTTTCCAAAGAGGTGAAAAACTCACTTACCGGATCCATTATGGTTTCATCGATGCAGTCGTCGCAACGATTGAAATCCTTCCCGAAAATAAAAAATTTGGCGACCGCAACACGATGCATGTCGTTGGAATCGGAAAATCCAAAGGCACCTTCGATTTCTTTTTTAAGGTGCGCGATCGATATGAAACCTATATCGATGATCAAGCCCTCCTACCCTGGTTTTTTGGTCGACGAATCGACGAAGGGGGTTTTCGAATGGCACAGGACTATGTATTTAACCACTATAAAAATACGGTGAGCGCCAATGGCAAAACCGTCAGCATTAAACCCGGCACACAGGATATGCTTTCCGGCTTTTTTCTGGCCAGAACTTATGATCTGGGAAGTGCTCGTGAAGGTCAAATTTTCACGGTGCCCACCATCGTCGATGGCGAAATGTATGATTTAAAAATTAAGTTCAAAGGTCGCGAAATGATTAAGTCCACCTGGGGAAAAATACGCTGTCTCAAATTTGTGCCGGTATTACAAAAAGGTCGCATTTTCAAAAAAGAAGAAGATATGGTGGTTTGGCTTTCAGATGATGAAAATCATATCCCCATCCGGGCAAAGGCCGAAATCCTCTTCGGTTCGCTCAAAGTCGACCTGTTGGCTTACAAAGGAATCATGCATCCCTTTAAATTCCAATAACCCCGATTCGGTATTTGACAAAAATATACCCGCCTATCCTCAGGGATTTGTAAATTTGCATCCATTTTAAAATCTGATAAATTTCTCAAGATGCATTTACGTTCCCAACAACAACACGAATTCATTGGACGTCATATTGGACCCAATGATTCGGAAACTTCTGAAATGCTGCGTTCCATCGGCTGTAATAGCATGGACGAGCTCATCCAAAAAACCGTTCCGGCATCGATTCGCTTACAATCCGAATTGAACATAGACGCCCCCATGAGCGAGTTCGAGTACCTGCGTCACATCACTTTGTTGGGACAGCAAAACACCCTCCTGAAAGATTGTATCGGTCAGGGTTATTATGGTACCATTACCCCCAGCGTCATTTTGCGAAATTTATTTGAAAACCCGGGATGGTATACCCAATATACACCTTATCAGGCCGAAATTGCACAAGGCCGCCTGGAAAGTTTGCTCAACTTCCAAACCATGGTAAGTGACCTGACCGCCCTCCCTATTGCCAATGCTTCTCTACTCGACGAAGCTACCGCGGCCGCCGAGGCTATGACCCTCCTGAATGGTAGTAAAGGCAAAGATGGCAAACATCGCTTTTTTGTGGACAATCTGGTTTTCGCTCAAACCACGGATGTATTAAAAACACGTGCCACCCCTGTCGGTGTCGAATTGGTATTTGGCGATTATGCACAAGTTCAATTAGATGAAACCTATTTCGGGGCCTTGATTCAATACCCGAATGCTGAAGGGCAAATTTGCGACTATCGTTCCTTTATCAATCAGGCGCATGCTGTTGATTGTGGCGTGGTGATGGCTTGCGATATTTTGGCTTTGACATTATTAACCCCTCCCGGCGAATTAGGCGCCGATATTGCCATTGGTTCCACACAACGTTTTGGAGTTCCTATGGGTTTCGGCGGACCACATGCCGCATATTTTGCTACCAAAGATGAATACAAAAGGGTCATACCCGGTCGTATCATTGGAGTGAGTGTGGATGCTCAAGGTGAACGTTGTTTGCGCATGGCTTTACAAACCCGCGAGCAACATATCCGACGCGAAAAAGCCACCTCCAATATTTGTACGGCACAGGCATTGTTATCGAATATTGCAGCAATGTATGCCGTGTACCATGGCCCGAATGGCTTGCGCGATATGGCTAAAAGAGTTTCTCTATACACCAAAGCACTCGCAGATGCATTGGGGCAGCAAAATGTGCACGCACTTTATTTCGACACCCTCAAAGTTCATGTTGCTGATGCTGTGGCAAGTCGTAAAAGTTTGGAAGAAGCCGGATTCAATGTATTTGTATTTGACCAACAACATATCGGAATTAATTTGGATGAAACCATATTACCGGAGCATATTGAAGCCCTTGCAAAACAACTGAATGCCGGAAGTATTCAGTTCGCTGATGCTTTAAACAATATCCCGGATTGGGCCACACGCACATCAGAATACCTGAGTCACCCTGTATTTAATACGCATCACAGCGAAAGTAAAATGATGCGCTATTTGAAGTCATTGGAAGACAAGGACCTTGCTCTGAATCGTTCCATGATTTCTTTGGGTAGTTGTACCATGAAATTAAATGCAGCTTCAGAAATGATTCCTGTCAGTCAGGTTCATTGGGGTTCCTTACATCCATTTGCGCCAAAACACCAATGGAAAGGTTATCAGCAAATGATTGCCGAATTGGAAAAAGATCTTTGTGCCATTACCGGATTCGATGCCTGCAGCCTTCAACCCAACAGCGGTGCGCAAGGTGAATATGCCGGATTACTCGTCATCAAAGCCTATCATGAAAGCCGCGGAGATCATCACCGCAATGTGATTTTGATTCCTATTTCAGCACATGGTACTAACCCGGCCAGTGCCGCCATGTGTGGTTACAAAATTGTGATTGTTGCTTGTGATGATAAAGGAAATATTGATGTCAACGACCTGAAAGCCAAAGCCCTTGAGCATGCGCAAAACCTGGCCGGACTGATGGTTACTTACCCTTCAACACATGGGGTTTTTGAAGAAACGATTAAAGAAATTTGCGAGGTCATTCATCAACATGGCGGACAAGTATATATGGATGGTGCGAACATGAATGCCCAGGTTGGACTTACCAGCCCCGGTAATATTGGCGCAGACGTTTGTCACCTCAATCTGCATAAAACCTTTGCAATTCCACATGGTGGTGGTGGCCCTGGCATGGGACCTATTTGTGTAAAATCACAATTGGCGCCTTTCTTACCCGGCCATACCGTACACGCAACCGGTGGCGATCAAGCCATTCATGCCGTAAGTGCAGCACCTTATGGAAGCGCAAGTATCCTCCTGATTTCTTACGGGTACATTAAAATGCTCGGCGCTTTGGGGCTTCGTCGTTCAACGGAATATGCTATCCTCAATGCCAACTACATGAAAACCAGATTGGAAAAGGCGTATAAAATTTTATATACCGGTACCAATGGCACTTGCGCACACGAATTTATCGTCGACCTTCGTCCATTTAAAGCGGCCGGTGTTGAAGCCGAAGATGTGGCAAAACGTTTGATGGATTTTGGATTCCATGCACCAACCCTTTCGTTCCCTGTTGCCGGCACCCTCATGATTGAACCCACCGAAAGCGAAGACAAAGCTGAACTCGATCGTTTTTGTGAGGCATTACTTTGTATCCGACAGGAAATAGAAGAAATCGTAAACGGCACAGTGGATGCCAAAGACAATGTATTAAAACACGCCCCGCATACACAAGCCATATTAACTGCTGACGAATGGAAGCGACCTTACAGCCGTGCCAAAGCTGCTTATGCTTTGGATTGGGTTCGACAAAACAAATTCTGGCCATCTGTGAGCCGCGTGAATAATACCCATGGCGATAGAAATTTAGTCTGCACCTGCGAGCCGATTGAGAGTTACATGAACGCTTAATTCATTCTACCATTCCTGAAATAGGGAATGTTCAATCTTGATGGTTTCAATATAAAACAACCCCGGGTTAATGTGTCCGGGGTTATTTTTTTGACAGAACATTAATCGAAATGAAAAGCCTTGCTATGCAATAAGCTCTTCAAAATATTGTTGTTTCTTTACGGGCAATGGCCATTCTTGTTTTTATCCTCTTTATCGGTGGAATCATTTATTTATTGCGAATCAGCAGAGGCGGTTCTAAAATGGTTAATCCCTTAACATCTGTGGAAGAAAAAAGTATTCAACAAATTCTGGAAGAAGAAGTCCCTTTTTTTAAACAACTTCGAACCGGTGAACACCGACAACTTTATATCGAACGGGTTACAGATTTTATTGAAACAGTACGTTTTACCTCTGCCGGAAATGCCAAACATGTATTCGCCGATGAAGTACTTGTAGCTGCTTCTGCGATCATTCCACTTTATGCTTTTCCCGAATGGACCTATCCCAATATCCGCGAAATCATTTTTTATGAAGGTCATTTTGATGAACAATTTGAAAGCGGTAAAAACAAAAACATCATGGGCATGGTAGGTGATGGTTATCTCAATGGCACCATGTTACTTTCTCTCGATGCGGTGCGCACCGGCTTCGATCGAAAGGAAGGTTCCAACACCGCCTTGCACGAATTTATTCATCTCATCGACAAAGCAGATGGCTCAGTGGATGGCATTCCGGAGTACTTCATCCCCAAACAATTAATCCAACCCTGGATGAATATGATCCGTCAATTGATCCGCGAAATTCGTACGCAGGAGTCCGACATCAACCCATATGGGGGTAGCAGTGATATTGAATGTTTTGCAGTGGTTTCTGAATATTTTTTCGAAAAGCCCGAATTACTCCGGAAGGATCATCCGGAAGTTTATACCCTCATGAACCGTATCTTCAAACACTATTCCGGCAAAGAACTAAATGTTAAATGATAAACCCGTATAGCTTTCTCTTGAACATTCACCCGTAATTTTGAAGTTATGAAAAAAATATGGAGCATTCTATGTATCGGCATCACATTCCTCTTCCTGGCTGCTTGTGGCAATGAAAACAAAAGTGGCGACACGCAAAAAAATGCCCGTCCTAAACATCATCTCAATATTCCCGCCTCGGGCATTGAAAGTTTGGTTGAAGCCAATACCCAAAAAATCATCGAAGGCACCGATGGTAGTATCGTGATTACGGTGGGTGAAATTACCCGGAAAAAAGTTAGTATTTCGGTGCGAAAGGACGATGAAATTGTAGATGAACAAATTGTTGCAGAAAAAGAAAGTATGGCTTTTGACTATGAGGGAATTGCTTATGAAATAGAAGTAAAAAATTTAAAGAAACCGCTTATTGGTGCCGGCAAAGCTGAAATTAGTATTCATCAAAAATAAATTCTATGCCTACCTGGAGCAGCAACGATGAACGTTTTATGAAAATGGCTATGCGGGAAGCCCAAAACGCCTTCGATCAGGATGAAATTCCGGTAGGTGCCATTCTGGTGGCCCGCGATCAGGTGATTGCCAAAGCCCATAATCAAACACAACTACTCAACGATGTGACCGCCCATGCCGAAATCCTCGCCATCACTTCAGGATTTCAACATTTAGGGAGTAAATATCTCACCGACTGCACCCTGTACATCACCCTCGAACCTTGCCTGATGTGTGCAGGTGCTCTACACTGGAGTAAAATCAGTCGCATCGTTTGGGGCGCCGATGATGATAAAAACGGACACAGACGCTATTGCACGCATTCTCCCTTCCATATCAAAACACAAATTGATCAGGGGCTCTTTGCCGATGAATGCGCCCGGTTCATGAAGGATTTTTTTAAACAGAAAAGAAACACCCTTTAATGGAACCTCCAGCTCCTACTAGCTATGATGCTACTTTTTGCTTATGACTAAAGTTAGATGGTGTCTCCTTGAGTCGTCTCTCAGTATTGAATGAGGGGCCCCTGAATAACTCAGAAATGCTTTAGATTCAAGGCGCGGGTAATGAAACTGTATTATTATACTGCGATTTGCCCGCAACGCAGAAGATGCAGTATTTCTGTGTAGCGAGAATGATGTATTTCAAGTGCACACTTTTTGGAAATAAGCCTTCAAAAAGTATGCATAAACGATGATGGAATTTCCATTGAATGCCAATCACCACTCATTTTGAGCGTTATTCAGGAGCTCCTAATTAGAATAAGAGAAGGTTAATACTGCGCACACTCCATGATTTCGTTTATTTTTGCGCCATGAATGCAACTGTAAAGACCATCCTCTTAACGGTACTCACCCTCTCCGTATTTGCCATTGCCCTGGTTGAATTGAGCGGAATTAGTAATACGGCCCTGTTTAATAAATTCGGTATCGGCGACCCATCCCATCAGCACGAACTGCCGCCCGGCGATGCCGCAGCCCGCGATGAAAAAATGAAGTCCATGCCGAAAACCACCATCGAAGTGAAGGAAACCAAGTTCGATTTTGGTAAAATGAAAGAAGGCGACAAAGTGAGCCATGCCTGGATCGTTAAAAACGTCGGACAAAATCCTTTGTTTATTTCCAATATTCAGGTCAGTTGCGGATGCACGGCGCCCACCTTCCCCAAAGAGCCCATCTTACCCGGTCAGGAAGGCGAAGTAATCCTGGAGTTTAACAGTGCCGGCAAACCGGGCAATGTCCAAAAAAATGCACTCATTATAGCCAATGCCGACAATGCCCCATTCTCTATAGGTTTTACCGCCCAGGTTGAAAAAAAATAATCACATTGGCCCGAAAACTGTTTAAAAAGAAGTCCGCACATACCCATCAGGAAATGGGTTTTGTAGACCACCTCGAAGCGCTGCGCTGGCATGTAGTGCGCAGTGCGGTGGTCATGTTTGGTTGCGCCATCATCGCTTTTGTGTTCATTGGTGAAATTTTCGACAATATCATTCTGGCCCCTACCAAAAGTAGCTTCCCCAGTTATAAGTGGTTGTGTTGGCTCGGCGAACAAATCAAAATCGATAGTTTGTGTTTGGGCGATGTAGAAATCAGTTTTCAAAACACCCAACTCTCCGGACAATTCATGATGAGTTTTTCATCGGCATTTGTGTTTGGCTTCATTGCCGCCTTTCCTTATATCATCTGGGAATTGTGGCGATTTATTAAACCCGCATTAAGTATTCGTGAACTCAAGCATGCCCGTGGACTCATCTTCTGGGTTTCCCTCCTGTTCTTTTTTGGTGTATCGTTTGGCTACTTTATAATCACGCCATATACCGTCAACTTTTTTGCCGGCTATACCCTGAGTGAGCAATTCCAAAATATCATCAAAATCGACGACTACCTCGATACCCTCATCGGTTTGGTGTTGGGTACCGGACTGGTTTTTGAGTTACCTGTTTTGGTCTATTTCCTGTCGAAACTCGGTATCCTCACCCCGAAATTCATGAATACCTATCGCAAATATGCCGTAGTTTTTATTCTCATTTTAGCGGCGGTTATAACTCCTCCCGATGTATTCAGCCAAATTATCGTCACGATCCCTCTTTGGATTTTATACGAAATCAGCATTTTTATCAGCGCCCGTGTCGAGAAGGACCGACTGAAGAGAGAGCGTGAATTTTTTAATAGCTAGTACAGGGTTCCGAAAATCAGGGCGTTCCCCTACGGGTCGGGCTGCTTGCTACAAGTACGCTCCGCCAAAGCGGATACGTGCTTTTCGCAGCATCCCTAACGCAACCCCTGCTCAGTTTAATGCGCTGCATTTCCCGTCCTGCGAAGAGTCTCCGCAGTCTGTTCGTGATCCCGTCCGCGCAGAGTCTCCGCCTCGGGACTCTGCGTATACAACACCGCTATCGACGGATTTACAATCCCTTCCGTTCTCATAGCGTCTCCGCCTCAGGACATTGCGCATTTCAAATTCATGTTCATTCAAGTCCATATTTTATTCCCGTCAAAAGAATATCAAGCATATTCTGCAACGGTATTACCGAACAATAATAATCACTTCCATTGAAATATTGCCCAGCTGACATCATTCACAATTAGTTCAAACTTGATATAGCATTCGCAGAGTCCCGAAGCGGAGACTCTGCGAGAACTGAATGGTATTTAAATCAGGATTCGGCATTAGAACTGCCCCTATAGTATTGCTGTATTTATCGTACCTCAAAAAAATCAGCACCTAAGTTTACAATTTATATTTCCCGATTCAATGGCATTCCAGAAAACGTATCGGCATTAAATCTTTCTCTTCGGATAATCAAAATCCACAAATCGTTTGGATGCCATTGCAAAATCCGACCAATGTTCGGCTTCCACTTCAAAAACAACAACCCCGCATGTAGGTAAATCGTTGGTAACAGGCCCACATAATGAATTAATAAAAAAAGTAATGCCCGGGTTATGACAAACAAATAATAACGTTTGAACCGCATCATCCGTTTCCAAAATCCGATCCTGAATCACTTTTGGTCCGGCATGATACAAACTGTCGTGCCAAACGATTTTTTCTGAACCATATGTACAAGCTTCGGCAATCGCTTCTGCGGTTTGTTTCGCCCGCAAGGCAGTACTGCTCATGATTAAATCGGGCAAACCATATTGCGTCAGAATTCGAGCGCCCATCAGGGGGGCATCCCGAAACCCGCGATCATTCAGGGGTCTGTCATAATCTTTCAACGACAAATCAACCCAATCCGATTTTGCATGGCGAACAGCAATGAGATTTTTCATATCGGCCCCAAATTTACTAAAGCTACCCCGAATTCCACCCCGATAAAATGTTTTCCCCAATACTACCATTTACATAGGTCGTATATTACCTTTGCGCCTTAGCAAAACAAGTCTGTGTTTTTTCACCTCCCGAAAACATCGGGATAAAAAAAAAATGCCCAAAGACAATTCAATCAAGTCGGTCCTCATTATTGGTTCAGGACCCATCATCATCGGACAAGCCTGTGAATTTGACTACAGCGGCACCCAGGCCGCCAGATCATTGCGTGAAGAAGGTATTCAGGTGATTCTGATTAACAGCAATCCTGCCACCATTATGACCGACCCTATGATGGCCGACCGGGTATATTTATTACCCCTGACTGTTGAAAGCATAGAACAAATTTTACAGGAAAATGAAATTGATGCGGTGTTACCAACTATGGGCGGACAAACGGCACTCAATTTAGCCAAAGAGGCTGAAGAATTGGGTATTTGGGCACAATATCATGTTCGGCTCATTGGCGTTGATATCAAAGCCATCGACAAAGCAGAAGACCGTGAGCAATTTCGCCAATGGATGATTGCACTTGGTGTAAATGTTGCCCGTGCCAGAACAGCCAACTCTTTTTTAGAGGGCAAGGAATTTGCACAAGAAATCGGCTTCCCACTTGTGATAAGACCTTCCTTTACCTTAGGCGGAACCGGCGGGGGATTTGTACATGATAAAGATGATCTTGATGAAGCCCTGAACCGTGGTTTACAGGCATCCCCCATTCATGAAGTATTGGTGGAACAGGCCGTTTTGGGTTGGAAAGAATTTGAACTCGAATTATTGCGAGATAGCGCCAATAATGTCTGTATCATTTGTACCGTCGAAAACTTCGATCCGATGGGTGTACATACCGGCGACTCCATTACCGTAGCCCCAGCCATGACCCTGAGCGATACTGCTTTTCAATTGATGCGAAATACAGCCATCACCATGATGCGTGATCTGGGAAATTTTGCCGGCGGCTGTAACGTTCAATTTGCCCTGAACCCCGATACAGAGGAAATAATTGCCATTGAAATCAACCCCCGCGTTTCCCGTTCATCTGCTTTGGCCAGTAAAGCAACCGGATACCCGATTGCTAAAATTGCCGCCAAACTGGCAATTGGATATCGCCTCGATGAACTTAAAAACCAGATAACCGGCAATACCTCGGCCTTTTTTGAACCCACTCTGGATTACGTGATCGTAAAAATCCCCCGCTGGAATTTCGATAAATTTAAAGGCGCGAAAGATACACTGGGTTTACAAATGAAAAGCGTGGGCGAGGTGATGGCCATTGGAAGAAGTTTTACAGAAGCCATCCAAAAAGCTTGTCAGAGTTTAGAAAACAATGCCGTTGGTTTAGGTTACTATGGCAAAAGCCTCATGAAAACAGATGAGATTCTGGATTACCTGAAGACCCCAAAATGGGACCGCATATTTCGTATTAAAGATGCCCTCATGGCCGGACTTAGCGTGAACTCAATTTCAAAAGCCAGTCATGGTATTGATAAATGGTTCTTGTACGAAATTCAACGACTTTGCGAAATAGAAAAAGATATCGCCAAATACAAACTGGATACTTTACCCGAAGATTTATTACGCAAGGCTAAACACCATGGATTTGGCGACGAACAGATTTGCCGAATCATGAACGATGGTACGGAAGATGCGCTGTACCAAAAACGAAAAGAATTAGGCATTACACGGGTCTATAAAATGGTAGATACCTGTGCTGCAGAATTTGAAGCGCAAACACCATACTTCTATTCGAGTTTCGAAAAACAATCAGGAGGGAATACCCTGATACACAATGAAAGTATCGTTTCTGACAAGAAAAAAATCATTGTTTTGGGCAGTGGTCCAAATCGTATTGGTCAAGGTATTGAATTTGACTATTGCTGTGTACATGGCTTATTGGCCATCAAAGAATGTGGGTTTGAATCCATCATGATTAATTGCAACCCTGAAACGGTCAGTACCGACTTCGACATGGCCGATAAACTTTATTTCGAACCGGTGAATTGGGAACATATCTACGAAATCATCGAACATGAAAAACCGACCGGTGTGATTGTACAATTGGGTGGACAAACCGCTTTGAAAATTTCGCAGTTCCTCCACCAAAAAGGAATCCCCATCATTGGTACCAGTTTCGATAATATGGACATTGCCGAAGATCGTGGTCGATTTAGCGATTTATTAAAAGAGTTAGAAATTCCTTACCCTGAATATGGCACCGCCTATACCGTTGACGAGGCCATTGAAGTCGCCAATAAAGTAGGTTATCCGGTTTTGGTTCGTCCGAGTTATGTAATTGGCGGGCAGCGCATGCGTATCGTTATCAACGACGAGGAAGTGGAAAAAGCTGTGGTGAGTTTACTCAAACATATTCCGGGTAATAAAATACTCATTGATCATTTCCTGGATCGTTGTCAGGAAGCCGAGGTCGATGCGATATACGATGGAGAGCAACTTCATGTGATGGGCGTGATGGAACATATTGAACCTGCTGGTATCCATAGTGGCGACTCACACGCTATGTTGCCTGCATTCAACCTGACGCCATTGATTGTTACCACCATGGAACATTATGCCTTAAAAATTGCAAAAGCCCTAAACATCAAAGGACTGATTAATATTCAGTTTGCCATTAAAAACGGGAAGGTGTATGTGATCGAAGCCAACCCACGTGCTTCGCGTACGACGCCATTCATTGCCAAGGCCTATCAAATTCCTTATTTAAATATTGCTACCCGGGTGATGCTGGGCGTCAATAAATTATCTGATTTTACCTTTGAAAAAAAGCTGGAAGGATTTGCAATTAAAGAACCTGTATTTTCATTTGAAAAATTTCCGGGTGTCAACAAAGAATTGGGACCTGAAATGAAAAGCACTGGTGAAGCCATCCGTTTTATTAAAGATTTACGAGATCCTTACTTCCGACAATTGTACAAGGATAGAAGCATGTACTTAAGTAAATAGGGGCTCCTGAATAACGCTCAAAATCAGTGGTAATGGACATTCAAGCGAAATTTCAGAAACTATCATGCACAATTTTTAAAAAGATGTTTGCAAATAGCGTTCACTTGAGATTCAGAATTTCTGAGTTATTCAGTAACCCCTAAATAGGGTGATCATCTGAACAAGGCAAATATTCTTTTGAGGCTATAGTCTGAATATCATAACTTAGACAAAAGCATTCAGGAAAACCGATGTCATTCACAGAAGAATTAAATACCTTTTTAAAACAGGTCAAAGAATCTCTATTACAAACCGGGCAGAAGGAGGCTTTGCTGATGCAAACACTTCAACAACTGGAATCCATTGGCATTTATACTTTGCAGGAACGAAAAAGTTTGCAGCTGGCGTATCTTGAAGTAACCGGGTTGTACTTGCAGCATTGTTTGGGCGAGGCTAACGAAGCACATATCATTCAAATTCGTCAACAAATTCAACAGGCTTTTTCCCATCATTTCAAAGAAGGTTCTTTAGGAGAACACTGTCAAAAAATCATTGCTGATTTAAGTGAATCACTGAAAAAAGCAGAAGCAGGAACGGCGCTGACTTCCTTCCCTCCGGCTTTTCAACAATTGAGTGAGCATGCTTATGTTGAGGACGAAATCAACAATGATATTTTCCAACGCTGCATTTTACAGGTTCAGGCTATGCAGGTTTTTATTCAGTGGGTAGATGCCATCCCGGACGATGCACAGGTAGAGCATCCTATTGAACAACGAATGGTTGACGGTTTTATTGATATGCAGGAAACCGGCTTCAATCCTTCTACCTGGATTGAGGTCATCGATGTATGTTTGGAATTTTTAAATCAGCACAAAAGCGATGAATTTCCGATTCATCAATGCATCCTTACCTGTTATGGGATGGCCCTTTATTTATCACCCGAACATCTCCCCTTTTTGGAGACACGCGAAGAAAAAATTTTTTCCAGCTATCAACCTTATATTCAATCCATACAACAAAACAAAGAAGAGCAAATTGATGAAATGCTGAGTCCTTCAGGCATCATCGAACGTCTTCAACATCGTTTGCAAACCGAAGGAATCACGGAACATGCTATTTATGAAGCCCTGGCCGGAATAAACAAACTTCCTACAAGCACCGAGACTGATATTCAGTTGATTTTTCAAACCTTGGATCAGATCATTGATACCAGTAAACCATTTGCGACGCCCAATATTTCCGGCATGTTGCAATTGACCAAAGAAGGAATTCAACAAACGTATGATGCCATTCATCAGGACCTCCCGCCACTTAGCGTTGATGAAATTCGGCAAATGACCAAGGAGATTCTTGATCGGATGCAGCACGAACTAGCCGCAGGAGGTGCTGTTGAAATAGCTTATCAAAGGGCCATGAATGCCTATCAATACCTGGCATTTCGTTTACCCGAAGTTGAATCAGACGGCAATGAAGTACTTCAAATCCTAATTAAACAATTATTACTGGGCATGAACGAATCGCTGAAACCTTATGTATCTGAAGATAAAAAAGAGCTCTTCAATGTGGCTCATAAAAATCTGAAAGATAGTATGGGGATTCTCGATCATTTGCATGAACCAGAATGGAAGCGATCCATCCATCTCAAACAAAGCGAAGAAAGTATCCATCGTATTGCATCCATGACTTCAGGTATTCCACTCACACCCTGGGCCGAACAATACCCGCACATTGAACATTTTGTGCGATTGTTTCCCCAATTGGCCATGCGTTTTACTGAATTAAAAATGGATTGTAGCGGAATGGACGAACAGGAATATAATCGATTGAGTCAAAACCTCGATGATACTATGAATCTGTTGAAGTCCGCTTTCAATCCTGATCAATTAATGAAACATCAGCGCTTGGGTTTAAGACGTATTGCCCTGAAAACTGCGGCCTTTGAAAAAAGAAAGCTCCTTTATTTTTCATCAACCTCCTTGCCTTCCAACGATATTGTTCTGGATGCCAATCAACTTTTTTATAGTGGCTCCAAACAAGTATGTGATATGGTTTTAGAAAGTTGCCAGACCCTGGAACTGCGATTACCGGAAAATATGATAACGGATACCACACTCCATACCCGATGGCAGGAACTCAGAACTTCAGCGATTGCTGTTTTCGATTTCACTTGCTTTAATCCTGATAGGGCTGATCCAAAACCCTGGACCAATGAGAATATCAATCGGGGCGAAGAAGCGCTTAAAGCCGCAGCAGCAACTGCCCTTGTCGCCTATGAATGTGGTTGGGCATTGGCCCTTGGAAAACCCATGGTCATTATCGGAGAATCAGGGAAGGCCCTGCCATTCGACATTGATTTGTCGGCGGTATTTTTAGGCAACAATCGCAATGAAGATATCCTTAAAATTACTCAAGCGATTCAAAGGGCTTTTTATGGGGCACATCGCCCTTCGAACGAAAATCTCTTACCGGCAAATATTGAATACCTGAAAAATAGTTTTAATCAAACCAATGTTGAAGAAGCAAATCGAATTTTGAGTGCGCTGGAGTCTGAACCTTCTGATGCCACTTTATTAAAATTCAGTGCCACCCGATTATTTGACTTATTCCCTGACAAGCGCCATCTGATTCTTACACCAGCTTATGCAGGTGCTTACCCCGGTTTAGAAACACAAAAAGTATTTCATGTCAGCGCCTTCCGAAATTGGAGCGAGAATACACGCAGGGTTATAGAGTCTGTTTGCAATGAGAAAAATCTGGAATACATGATAGGATACGAAAAATTGGAACCGAATATCATGGCAGCTGTTTGGAAAGATATTTGTTCGGCTTCGTGGGTCATTGCCGACATCACCTTGCTAAATCCGAATGCCGTCCTTGAACTAGCCATCGCAGAAGCCCTTGGAAAACCCACACTCATCATTCATCAACATGACATGATACAGCATCATTTTCCCCTCTTGCTCAAAACCCGAACGCACGCCTACAATACCCACGAAGGTGAAAATGCATTTAGAAAACGCCTACATCAATTTTTTGAAGGCGTACAGGAATAGCTTGAAGTTGTCTTCACAGATTCATATCACGATTGACAGGCAATTTTCCCAACCCGATTCGCATGCCGTCCACCTTCGAATTCAGTTTGAATAAAGGCATTGACCATATCAATACATTGTGGAATATCTGCAAAGCGGGCAGGTAAACAAATCACATTGGCATCATTGTGTTGACGGGCCAAAGTAGCGATTTCAGTTTGCCAGCATAAAGCGGCACGAATACCCTGGTGTTTGTTAGCAGTCATACAAACCCCATTGGCACTGCCGCAAATAAGTATACCAAAGGTTGCTTTTTGTTCTTCAACATCTTGAGCCACGGGATGGGCATAATCGGGGTAATCGACGCTGTCTGTCTTATCAGTACCATGATTAATCACCGTCCACCCCTGTTGAATAAGATGCGTCGTAATTTGCGCTTTATGGTCAACGCCGGCATGATCACAGCCGATTGAAATGATTTTTTCCACCATTTTATTTGTAATTATTTCAGGGTCACTTTTTCTGAGCCAATGAGATATCCCATATGATAAATTTCCACTTTGTATTCGCCTTTACTCATGGCACCTGAAGGCAACCATTCAGTAGAAATGCCTTGTACTTTTTCGCCTTGTTTATAAGCGATGGTTTTGGCTGTTGAATAAGGCTTCTCATTGCCGTTTTCTAATTTAAATTTACCCCCGGCGCTGGCTACTGCACCCGAAGGTTCATAAACGCAGATGTACAAAATCTTTTCGCCACTTTCGCTGATACGGTTATCATCTACATTAAATGAAATTCTGATCATATCTACTTTGCGTGCCTTTTCTGTTTCCTTCTCTTTTTCTTTTCCCAATAAATTCTTTTTACGATCTATCGCTTCCATTCGAATAGAGGAAGCATGCAGTACAGAACCTTTTTCCACCTTTTTGACCAATTCCTGATTATCTGTTTGCAAGGCAGTATTCTCTTCCGTTTTTTGGGCGTTCTCTTCGGTTAAAGCTCTTTTCTCTTCCGTGAGTTGTACATTTTCCTGCTTGAGGGCAATGATTTGTTTTTCATAAGAACTCATTTTGGCATTCAATTCACGGATCATGGCATTGGCTTCTTTCAATTGCGAAGAAGTGGCATTTTTGTCGTTCAGCACCTTCTGAATTTTCGCCTTTAACTCTTCTACTTCTTCATTCTTGGTATTCAGCAAACTATCCATCTGAACACTCTGGTTCTTCATTTCATCCAGGCGGGCGAGGGCCGCATTGTATTCACTTTCTATCAGGGATTTATCATCACTTAGTTCGCGATTCTCCATGGTAGTCTCTTCCAATTTGGTTTCGCTCTTATTCTTGGTGACGAATAAATAAATTCCTGCTGCAAGAAGTATCGCAATGATGGGACCATAAATCCAATGTGGACTGATACCTTTTCTGTTTTCCTGAAGATTTTCCATGTTTGTAATTTTCGGAACAAAGGTAATCCTTCCCTTTTCATAACAAAAAGTGTTGGATGTAAAGAATTGTTTTATCTTTATTTTTAACACCGCCTTATAACTCCGTGGAAAAGTCCTGATAGACTGATTCTAAGGTTGTAACAGCGGTGGTTGAACTTGAAAACAAATTAATATGAGACCAGAAAATCTGTTGCTCATCGATATCGAAACGGTACCGATGGAAGCATCCTACCATGCATTGCATCCAAGAATGCAGTCTTTATGGCAAAAAAAATCCAAACTCCTTGAACCGGAATCGACCGATTTCGAAGAAACCTTTTTTAAACGGGCAGGAGTTTATGCCGAATTTGGCAAAATCATTTGCATCGCCGTTGCACATTTCGAAATTCAGGAGGGCCTGTATCATTTGCACCTGAAGTATTTTAATGATGTTGACGAAAAGAAATTGTTGCAAACTTTTACCGAATACTGTAATTCGTTTTTTAAGAAACCCTCCTTGCAGTTTTGTGGGCACAATATTCGGGAATTCGATATCCCATACATCTGCAGGCGCTGTCTCATTCAAGGCGTTAAACTTCCCTTGGTGCTAAACGATTTACAACAACGTAAACCCTGGGAAAATCCGATGTTAGACACCATGCAGTTTTGGAAATTTGGTGAGTTTAAACATTTTACTTCCGTAGATTTGCTGGCAGCTATTCTCGGAATTCCAAGCCCGAAAACAGATATCAATGGTGCAGATGTAGCCGGTGTATATTGGAAAAAAAATGACCTTGCGCGCATCACTCGATATTGTTTGCAGGATGTGGTAACCGTCGCGCAAATATTGATGCGCCTGAACGAACTGGAATTGCTGGAAGAAAAACAAATCAATTTGCCCTTAACTGAATGAATAAACGAGTAACAGAAATCATCAAAGACATTCAAAAAAAAGCAGTCAAACCGCTGTATGTTTTTGATGGGGATGAACCATTTTATATCGATGTACTTTGCGATGCATTCGAAGACCATTTACTGGACGAGGCAGAAAAAGATTTTAATCAAACTGTTTTTTACGGAAAGGATACCGATTGGGCACAGGTTGTGAATGCCTGTAGAAGTTATCCCAGTTTTGCCAACCGTCGTGTGGTTATTTTAAAAGAAGCGGCTGATTTAAAAAACTTCAATCAACTCGAAGCCTATTTTAAACAACCGGCCGAAACAACTACCCTGGTGGTATGTTACAAACATAAAAAAATTGATGGTCGGAGTAGTATGATCAAAACGATCAAGGCCCATGGTATTCATGAAAGTTTCATGAAATTAAAAGACTATGAACTGCCTGATTGGATTTTAAATTATGCACAAGGCCATCAAATGAAAATCAGTGCAAGTAATTGTGATTTATTGGCGGCCTATTTGGGAAATGATTTAAAAAAGATCGTCAACGAACTTAAAAAACTGCAAATTAATATTCCTCAGGGGGCTGAAATTACCGGCGAACTGATTGAAAAATATATTGGGATCAGCAAAGAGTACAATGTGTTTGAATTCCCCAAAAGCATCCTTTCACGCAATGCCGAACAATCATTTCGGATTGCCCGATATTTTATGTCCAATCCCAAGGAACATCCATTGGTGGTGATAACCGCCATGCTCTATACAGAGTTTAATAAATTGTATCGCTTTCATTATACGCGGGGTATGTCATCTCAGGAAGCCGCCTCTTTGCTGAAAATAAATCCTTATTTCATGAAGGATTATACCCGATATGCTCAATCCTTTAATCTGAAACAAACAGCCGAGGCCATTCATTTAATTGCTGAATATAATCAGGCTGCGGTGGGTATTAAATCTTCCGGAAATCCAAACACTATCTTGAAAGAGCTCACCTATAAATTAATCACCTTATGAGATTTGTATTTTGGATTATTTTGATGATGTGCTTTTATTCGTCTTACTCACAAAAAAAAAACAATCATCCTTTGGTTGTTTTAAAAACAAGCTATGCCGAAGAAGTGAATAACCGCGGCAGTATCGGAAGAATTTATGAGTTCATGGTAGAGGTGAGAAAAGCCCCTTTGATCATTGATTCCATTTGGTTTGGCGCAACGCCGGTGCCCTGCGATATATATCCTTCAGGTAGCACGCAAAGAATAACAAGCATTGAAAAGGCCGGACAATACCGCATTTCCGCCAATCGTGATTTATTTCGTTATTTCACAAAAACCGATTCCACCCTTGTAGGACAGTGGTTTAAGCCTCCGTTTCGCTTTCGTGGCCATGCAGTACTGATGTATAAATTTCGGGATAAACGAAATTATGTAGTTGTTCAAAAAGCCAGTATACGCATCCCCAAAAAGCTTCGTAAATAGGGGTTCCTGAATAACGCTCAAAATGAGTGGTGATGGGTATTTAAGCGAAATTTTAGAAACTCTCATGCACACTGTTAAAGACATATTTCCAAAAAGCGTTCACTTGAGATACTGAATTTTTCGCTACTCAGAAATACTGCATCTTCTGCGTTGCGGGCAAATCGCAGTATAACAATACAGCTTCATTGCCCGCGCCTTGAATCTACAGCATTTCTGAGTTATTCAGGAACCCCTAGATAAACTCCGCAAATTCAAATTCCGAACAAGACGCGGGTATGATTTTCATCAGATTGAATCTGTTGAATGAGGGCATCTACTGAATCAAATGCATATTCCGGCCTGATACGTTCAATGAAAATAATACGAATTGTTTTATCGTATAAATCTCCTTGCCAATCCAGCAAATGCACTTCCAGATGGATTTGTGGTCCGCTTTCAAAAGTAGGATTGGTACCTATATTCATCATGCCAGCCTGTTTGCCAAATTCAGTTTCTACCCAAACAGCATAAACACCTTGTTGTGGAATTAATTTGCGTGGATGTTCCACCTGAATATTGGCTGTCGGATAGCCGATCCCTTTACCTCGTCCTTTCCCATGTATCACCTGACCAATCAGAGAATACGGAGTACCTAATAATGTATTGGCTTCAGCAATTTTTCCCGCCTGAATTGCCTGACGAATTTGAGTAGATGAAATTTTTAAATCCAGAATCATTTGAACAGGAATTTCTTCCAATTGAAACCGTCCATCTTTTTGATAGCGCTCTAACAATTGATAGTTTCCACTTCTTTCTGCACCGAATTGATGATCATAGCCAATCACGATGGTATGCGGGTGGAAATGACCAATAAGAAAATCCTCCACATAGGCTTCGGCAGTTTGCCGGGCAAATTCAAGGGTGAAAGGAACCACTACCAGATGGTCAACATTCAGTGCAGATAACACCTCCGTTTTTTCCGGTATAGTATGTATCAATGTCAGACTTTGATCATCAGGATTTAAAAGTAACCGAGGATGCGGTTCAAAAGTGATCACCACACTTTCGCCTTCACATTCTTCTGCCAGGGTCTTTATTCGTTCTATAATTCTGCGATGCCCCTGATGTACACCATCAAAAGTGCCAATGGTAATCACCGGATTCCGGAAATTCGGCAATTGGCTGAGTTGTGTATGGACCTGCATGATCTTTTAGTGGCCGCAAATTTAGGGTATTCATAGGGTTCGGGACAAATCGAATCCGGAAAATCAGATAGCAGGGGATGGAACCACACTGCTTTCAATTTTTAATTACATTTACAGCTCAAAAAAACAAAGAATACCGGCATGAAAAAAATATTCTCCCTTTTAATCATCCTGAGTTTGGCAATTGGAAGCTTTGCCCAGAAGAACAAAAACAAATTTGTTGAAATTGAAACGACCATGGGTAAAATCAAAATCGAATTATTTGCCGATGTGCCGCAACATAGTGAGAACTTTTTAAAGCTGGTGAAAGATGGATTTTATGATAGTCTGCTTTTTCATCGTGTTATTCCCTCTTTCATGATACAAGGTGGAGATCCCGACAGTAAAAATGCGTTGGATGGACAGATGTTGGGCAACGGAGATATTGGATATAAAGTCCCCGCCGAATTTATGGTGCCCAAATATTATCACAAAAAAGGTGCCCTGGCAGCAGCGAGAGACAATAATCCTGAAAAGGCTTCAAGCGGATGTCAGTTTTATATTGTAGTAGGTCGCACATTTACCGATCAGGATTTAACCACCATGGAACAAAGAGGTGGATTTACTTATAGCGAACAAGCCAAAAAGGATTATAAAACGATTGGTGGTACGCCGCATTTAGATAATGGATATACCGTCTTTGGTCAAGTGGTTGAAGGACAGGAAGTGGTTGATGCCATTGCGATGACTCCGCGAAATACCAGCGACCGTCCGAATGAAAATGTGCGTATCCTGAGCATGAAGATTCGTAAAAAATAAAACCGCTCACAGGGAGCGGTTCGATTGACGAAATTTGTTAAATGACGAACTAAAGTCCGCACATATCTTCAGGTTTAACCCAGGCATCAAATTCCTTCTCGGTCACATATCCTAATTTAACGGACATTTCCTTCAGGGTGGTACCCTCCTTATGTGCCTTTTGGGCAATTTCAGCTGCTTTGTAATATCCGATTTTAGTGTTCAAAGCTGTTACCAGCATCAGGGAATTATTCACATGCTTACTGATATTGGCCTTAATCACATCAATGCCTTCAGCACATTTATCGTTAAACGAAATGCAGCCTTCTCCGATTAAGCGGGCGCTATGCAGAAAGTTATAAATCATCATGGGTTTGAATACATTCAGTTCAAAATGCCCCATACTGCCACCTACATTAATGGCCACATCATTCCCCATCACCTGAGCAGCAATCATGGTCAATGCCTCACATTGTGTTGGATTTACTTTACCCGGCATAATAGAACTACCTGGTTCATTATCAGGAATAAAAATTTCGCCGATTCCACTTCGCGGACCAGAAGAAAGCATTCGAATATCATTGGCAATTTTCATCAACGAAACGGCCACTGTTTTTAATGCACCGTGCGCTTCAACAATGGCATCATGTGCAGCCAGACTCTCAAATTTATTTTCTGCTGATACAAAAGGCAGTTTGGTAAGTTTAGCAATATGTTTGGCTACATTCTTTGCGTAATTCTTCGGGGTATTGATACCGGTACCCACAGCAGTGCCACCCAATGCCAACTCACTCAAATGGGCCAGTGTATTTTTAATCGCACGAATACCATGATCCAATTGTGAAACATAACCACTAAATTCTTGTCCGACAGTAAGCGGTGTCGCATCCATAAAATGGGTTCGTCCGATTTTTACGACTTTCATAAATTTTTTCGACTTCTTGTCGAGGGTATTTCGCAATTTGGTGATACCGGGTAAAGTAGTTTCCATCAACATTCTGTATGCGGCAATATGCATGGCTGTTGGAAAAGTATCGTTGCTGCTTTGGCTTTTATTGACATCATCATTGGGATGTAGAAACTTCTCTTTGTCTTTTAGTTTTCCGCCTTGTAATACATGTCCCCGATAGGCAATCACTTCATTCACATTCATATTGCTTTGGGTGCCGCTTCCGGTTTGCCATACCACCAATGGAAAAGCATCACTATGTTTTCCTTCCAAAATTTCATCACATACCTGGCCAATCAAATCGCATTTTTCTTTACTCAGCACTTTGGCTTCGCAATTGGTGATCGCTGCTGCTTTTTTAAGATAAGCAAATGCGTGAATGATTTCTTTCGGCATTCGATTGATGTCCTGGGCAATTTTAAAATTGTCGATTGAACGTTGTGTCTGTGCACCGTAAATGGCGTTCAGCGGAACCTGTACTTCGCCCATGGTGTCTTTTTCGATTCTGTATTGCATATATTTTAATTAGAGAATTTACTGATTGAAATGAAAATAGCAAGAGGTGTTTTAGGAGATGGTGGTCCAGGTGACATTTCCATCCTTTTCGTCTTTCAATTGCACGCCTGCTTCCAGCAATTGATTTCGGATGGCATCACTGGTTTGAAAATCCTTCTTGAGTTTTGCTTCTTTGCGCAATGAAATGAGCACCTGCATCACATCATTCATTTGGTCGTTATTCTGTTGTTCCGGTGATTGTAAACCAAATACATCGAAGAGAAAATCCGACAAGGTTTTTCTCAGCAACAGAATACTATCCGGATGAATGCTGTTTAAATCTATTTGTTGACCTTTGATGGAATTAACGATAGTGGCCATTTCAAATAAACAAGCGATGGTTTTGGCGGTATTAAAATCGTCATCCATATTTTCGACGCATTGCAATGCGAGACGCTCAATTTGCAAATCGTTTTCAGCTTTTTGTGAAGCCTTTCCAATATAAGAATCCTTGTTGATTTCAGCCAAAGCATCCATCAATCTGCGCCAACCTTTTTCAGCATCCTGCAAACCTTTGATATTGATATCGAGTTCGGAAGCATAATGAGATTGCAAAAACAAAAAACGAACCACGGATGGCGCATAGCCTTTATCCAATAAAGGATGATTGCCCATTACAAACTCAAGAGGCAGGATGGAGTTGCCAAAACTTTTACTCATTTTTTGTCCGTTAAAGTTCAGCATATTGGTATGCATCCAGTAGCGGGCGCCCCCCTGATTGCAGGAGCCCTGATTTTGTGCAATCTCACATTCGTGATGCGGGAATTTCAAATCCATTCCACCACCATGAATATCAAACACTTCACCGAGGTATTTAGTACTCATCACAGAACATTCCAAATGCCAGCCCGGGAAGCCCATCCCCCAGGGCGAGCGCCATTGCATGATATGCTCAGGTGAAGCTTTTTTCCAAAGGGCAAAATCAATCGAATTTCTTTTTTCTTCCTGTCCATCTAAATCGCGATAACCTGCAATGAGTTCATCAATATTGCGACCACTGAGTACACCATATTGAAATTTTTCATGGAAATGTTTTACGTCAAAATAAACCGATCCATTGACTTCATAGGCATATCCCTTTTCGATCAGCACTTCAATCATTTGAATTTGTTCAATGATATGACCGGTAGCAGTTGGTTCAATGGTTGGAGGCAATAAATTGTAAATCCGGCAAACTTCATGAAAACCCACTGTGTACTTCTGTACAATTTCCATAGGCTCCAAACTTTCGAGTCGGGCCTGAGATTCCATACGATTCACCCCTTCACCGCGCTCATTGGTCAGATGTCCGGCATCCGTGATATTTCGCACATAACGTACCTGATACCCTTTATAGCGGAGATAACGGTAAATCATGTCAAAAGAAGAAAACGTGCGAATGTTTCCAATATGTGCATCACTATACACCGTTGGTCCACAGACATACAATCCTACATGAGGTGGATGCAATGGTTCGAATTTTTCTTTCTGACGGGTAAGCGAATTGTAGAGATGGAGTTCAGACATAGGCCCGCAAAATTAAGCCAAACTGCGGTTTATTGGCTATGTTCAGATCAAATAATCCCTGCGATTGGGAATAGATTGAAAATTTTGTGCAATGCGATTTGGCCACTTCAAAATCTCCAATAAAAATGAACATAAAAAAGCCGCTGCAAGATTTTCTCACAGCGGCAACTACACAGACTGAAAAAATTATTTCTTCACTTCTTCTTTCACTTCTTTGGCCGCAGTTTCAACCTTTTCTGCCCCTTTTTCAATCACCTCTTTCCCGGCCTCGACGGCTTTGCCCGAAACTTCTTTGGCTACATCAGCAGCGTCATTGGCTACTTCTTTACCGGCTTCCAAAGTGGCACTAGCGGCATCTCCAATTTTTTCTTTTGCAGTGTCAATGGCAGCTTCTGTTTGGTTTACAGGCGTTTCAGGTGTTTCATTTTTTGGTGTTTCTTCTGTACAGGCTACCAAAGATCCTGCGATGAGCATACCCATCAAGGCAATACGGATGTTTTTCATGTTTTTCAATTTTATACCATTGATACAGCTTAACCTAAAAGGTAACCGCTATAAAATGCCAGCACGGAATAGATTAACAAAGCTTTGTATGTTTAAACCCGAGAGAACTAAAACGATTTATGCGAGTCGGCTTTTTAGTTCCATCATCCGATCGCGTAATCTGGCGGCCTCAATAAAATCTAAATCTTTAGCGGCCTTCTCCATTTGTTTTTTAACATGGGCAATTTCCTTTTCCAATTCCCTGATTGATTCGTATTCAACAACTGATTCGGCTGCAATAGCATTCTGATCATCCCTGATCGCTTTCTCGCTACTTGCATCATAATTCTTGATTTCCAGTACAGCGGTTTGACCCATGATCTGGTCAATGGATTTGCGAATGGTTTGCGGTGTAATATGGTGTAAGGTGTTATGCGAAATTTGTTTTTCCCGACGACGCTGGGTTTCGTCAATTGTTTTGCGCATGCTTTCGGTCATCTTATCGGCATAAAAAATCACCAATCCATCCGCATTTCGCGCAGCACGTCCTGCAGTTTGTGTTAAACTTCGTGCGTCTCTCAGGAAGCCCTCCTTATCTGCATCTAGTATGGCGACTAACGAAACTTCTGGCAAATCCAGTCCTTCCCGCAGTAAATTCACGCCAATGAGGACATCGATATTTCCGAGTCGCAAATCTCTTAAAATTTCGATACGCTCCAGGGCGTCGATTTCACTATGGAGATATTTACATTTAATCTGTATTTTAAGCAGGTATTTGCTCAATTCCTCCGAGAGTCGTTTGGTAAGGGTGGTGACCAATACGCGATCGCCCTTTTTAACCCGTTTGTCAATTTCATCCAATAAGTCGTCGATTTGATTGACACTCGGTCGTACCTCAATGGGTGGATCCAGCAAACCTGTCGGACGAACAACCTGATCAACGACGACCCCTTCACACTTTTCCAATTCGTAGTTTCCGGGAGTTGCACTCACAAAAATCACCTGATGCATTTTATCCTGAAACTCATTGAAGTTTAAAGGTCGATTATCCAGGGCTGAGGGCAATCGAAATCCATAGTTTACCAGATTCATTTTACGGGCACGATCACCGCCATACATCCCACTGATTTGCGGGATGGTTACATGGCTCTCATCCAATACCAGTAAAAAATCATCCGGAAAATAATCAATGAGGCAGAATGGTCTTGCGCCGGGTTGTCGACGATCTAAAAAACGAGAATAGTTTTCGATGCCTTTGCAATATCCCAACTCCTGAATCATTTCAAGATCATAGGTCACACGTTCTTTGATGCGCTGTGCTTCAATAAACTTCTGCTCTTGTTTGAAGTAGGCCTCCTGCGCAATCATTTCATCCTGGATTTCATGAATAATATTTTTCATTTGATCCTGAGGAGCCAGATACATATTCGCTGGGAAAATAGCTGCATCCTGAACTGTTTCAATTTTTTTTCCGGTTAATACTTCAATGCGCTGAATTTCTTCCACCTCATCTCCAAAAAAGATAATCCGGTAACCATAATCGGCATACGGCAAATTGATATCAACGGTATCCCCTTTAACACGAAACATAGCCCGGTCAAATTCAATATTATTTCGGTTATACAATGCCTGCACCAATTTATGCAATAAGTTATTCCGTCCAAAATGCTGCCCTCTGCTGATACGAATAATTCCATTCGCATATTCTGCCGGATTACCAATACCATAAATACAACTAACGGATGCCACCACAATAATATCTCTTCTACCGGATAATAAATTGGCGGTTGTTCTTAATCTTAATTTTTCCAATTCACTATTCACCGCCAAATCTTTTTCAATATACACGCCTGAGGATGGCAAATAAGCTTCCGGTTGATAATAATCGTAATAGGAAACAAAATACTCAACAGCGTTTTCCGGAAAAAACTGTTTAAACTCTCCGTACAACTGTGCCACGAGTGTTTTATTGTGTGTTAAAACCAGCGTAGGGCGTGCAGTTTGTTGAATCACATTTGCAATTGTAAAAGTCTTACCCGAACCCGTTACACCCAATAAGGTTTGATACTGCTGATCGGACAGAACACCTTGCACCAATTGTTGAATGGCCTGTGGTTGATCACCATTTGGCTGATAAGGAGACTGCAGTTGAAACATATCAATGAAAGTAGCTAAAAAAAGCCGGTTTACACCGGCATTCAAATCATTTATTTACAGATTAAAAATCATCATCGTCATCGAAATCATCATCAAATAAATCGAGACCCAAATCTTCATCGATTTTAAAATCCTCCTCATCTTCATCACTACTTTTTCCGGGTTTTTTCGATTTAGATTTTGAAGCAGGAATATCAAATTCTGCAAAATCCTCATCGAAGTCATCCTCATCCGCATCATCATCATCTAAATCATCGTCCTCATCCAAATCATCGTCATCGTCCTCGTCATCATCAGAGGATTTCTTGGAAGATCCTTTTACAGGTTTCTTTTTCACATCCAATTCGTCATCTTCGATTTCATCATCGTCATCTTCTTCCTGCTCCTTTTTACCAGTTGCCTTTTTAACAGGAGCTGCAGCCTTTTTAGGAGCTGCTTTCTTGGGAGCTGCTTTCTTTTCAGGGTTAGCTTTCATGCATTCTTCTTTTACTCGTGTAAATTTTCTATATTATTTTGAAACGAAAAAATTTTTTTATTTTTTTTTTGCGTTAAACCAGATGGATCAGTTGAGAACGACCTGCACCATTAGAGACGTAGGTGACCGGAACACCCGTTTGTTGTTCAATTAATGCGATCAAATCTCTAAATCCTTGTGGAATATCCTGTGCCTGCTCGCAAGTCGACAGTGGTTTATCCCATTTGGGAAAGTAGGTATAATTTGGTGTCACGTTCGTTTCAATGATGTCATAGGGAAAATCCTTGATTTCCTGTCCATCAATTTGGTATGAAGTACAGGCGCCAACGGAATCCATTTCATCGAGGATATCTGATTTGGTTAAAACCAGATCGGTGACACCATTAATCATACAAGCATATTTTAGTGCTACGAGGTCAATCCAACCACAACGTCTGGGCCTTCCGGTTGTTGCGCCAAATTCCTTGCCTATTTCTCTCAATTTTTCTCCAATGGAATCGAGCAATTCGCTTGGAAAGGGGCCACTACCCACTCTTGTGCAATAGGCCTTGCTCACGCCATACACTTTATTTACCCATTTAGGGGCAATGCCCAAACCTGTGCACAAACCGGCCGTGATGGTATTACTGGAAGTAACAAATGGGTAAGTTCCGAAATCAATATCGAGCATTGTGCCTTGTGCGCCTTCGGCCAATACTTTTTGTCCTTTCTGTAACTGATCATTTAACCAAAACTCGGCTGCAATAATTTCATATTCTTTGAGGGCTTCAACGGCCTCAAAAAAGGCTGGTTCAAATTGGTCGATATCATCTTCGGCCTGCATATTCTTCAGGATTTGCTGATGCTTTTGTTTAAGATTCTGATATCGTTGTTTAAAATCCGGCTTGAGGATGTCTCCTATTCGTAATCCATTTCTTCCGGTTTTATCCATATAAGTCGGGCCAATTCCTTTCAGGGTGCTGCCGATTTTATCTTTACCCTTAGCCGATTCACTAGCACGATCTAATGCTTTGTGGGATGGCAAAATCAGATGGGCCCGCTCGCTGATTTTCAGACAGGCTTTGAGGTTGATACCATGCGACTTAATATCATTGCACTCATCTAAAAAAGAGACGGGATCAATCACTACTCCATTACCGATCAGGTTAATCATTCCAGCATGAAATACGCCGGAAGGAATGGTATGCAGTACAATTTTTTTATCGCCCAAGTACAAGGTATGACCCGCATTGGGACCGCCTTGAAAACGAGCAATAATTTGATATTCTTTCGCCAGAAAATCTACAATTTTTCCTTTACCCTCATCGCCCCATTGTAAGCCCAACAATACATCCACCATAACAGAATTATTAAGATGTAAAGATATTCAGGTGCAAGCACAATAAAAAAATCCTGCAAGTAGAATTGCAGGATTTTTTTGGTTTAATATAAACTAACGGATTAGAATAAGATCACCTTTTTTCAGATACGTGCTACCATCCCGGGTACATTTATAACGAAGAACGTAATAATAGGTATTCGGGTCTGAGTCTCTTCCCTCGAAGGTTCCATCCCAACCACGACGATAATCGTTGGTTGACCAGACTTTCTTACCCCATCGGTCACGAATTTCTAATTGAATCAATTCGACACCGGCTGTAGTCAACACCTTAAACTCATCGTTATTCCCATCCCCATTTGGTGAGAAAGCATTTGGTATGAAGGCGATATCGCAACATGGTCCTTCTTCGATATAAACCGTATCACGCACTTTACATCCATTGGCATCCGTTACATCTACATAGTATGTACCGAAATAAAGGGTTTGAGCGGTAGCGGTAACCTGAGGCGGTTCAGTGCTCCAGAAATAAGTATAAGGTGTTGCGCCTCCGCTGGCATTTGCGGTTGCCTGACCTTCGTTGCCTTTACCATGACATGCCAAATCTAACTTGGTAACAATATTGGTTAATGGATTCGCAGGAGGATTAATAGTGAATATATTGCTGTATTCACATCCGGCAGTATCTACCACACGCAAGGTATAAGTACCTGCTGCAAGACCATTAAATACACCTGATTTATTGATGTACAAACCTGGGGTGACATAGTATTTATAACCACCACGTCCACCAGTTCCCACCACGATGGCTTGTCCATCTTCGCTATCAATACATACTGCATCGCGAAGTGTAACAACTGCTCCTACCGGTTGTGGCTCTGTAAGAATAATGACAGTGTCGCGTGTACATCCCAAAATATCCTGGAAGGTAATGGTATGAGGACCTGCAATGACAGCATTAAACAATCCATTATTCTGGAACGGAGGACCATCCAACGCATATTGAATCGGTGGGAATCCACCCGTTGCTGTAACATCAATGATTCCGTTTGCATCACCATGACAAATAGGTTCAGTTAGCGTTAAGGCTGCCACAGTAATTTGCGGATTTTGTGTCACGTTTGCAGTTGTTTGAAGCGTACATCCATTTGCATCGGTGGCAGTAATCACATAGGATCCAGCAGCTAAACCGGTAAAGAATCCTGAACTGGTTTGATTGGCAGGTGGATTAATTCCAAAGTTAATAACGCCGGTTCCACCTTGTGCAGTAATTGTAATACTACCCGTTGCTGCACCATAACAAGCCACATTTTGGATATTAACCGCTGTAATTTGAATTGGTGCCGGTTGACTAACCTGTACATTATTGAAGGCAGAGGTACAACCTGATGCATCGGTAACAGTCACTACGTAGTTGCCTGCCGGAATATTATTAAATACCCCGGTAGTATTCGGCGCAACAACGGCAGGTGCAATCGAGAAGGTATAACCCGGATTACCCCCCACTGCGGATGTTGTTATGCTACCACTGGCCTGACCATTACATAAGGCATTCACAACCGATGGTGCACTCATTACGAGTAATGGTGGTTCTACTATCGTTACAATGGTGCTGATGAAACATCCTGCGGCATCTGTTGCAACCACAGTATAAGTATTGGCTGATAAGTTGGTGATATTACAGTTTGCAATAGCGGCTGCATTCAGGGTATAACTGATAACACCGGTTCCACCCTGTGCACAAGCTGAAATGGTGCCATTGTTTTGACCTGCACAAAGAATATCGGTGTAAGCGAAATTCACCCACGTTAACGACGTTGGATTGTTTAAAGTAAATGAAGATGTAACACTACATTGATTGCCATCGGTAACTGTAATTGTATAGGTGACTCCACCACTTAAGCCTGTAAAATTACCACCAACACCGGGTGCTGCCGGACTAATCGTATATCCATAAACTCCCGTACCGCCTGCACCTGTAATAGTTGCAGTACCATTACTGTTTCCATTACAAGCCGGATCTGTAGAAGCAAAACTGCCGATACTTAATACAGGAGGCTGTGTAATGGTAAAAGTAGTCTGTGCCGAACAACCATTGGCATCGGTTGCAATAACAGTATAAGTATTCGCACCCAAACCGGTAAAGTTGCCCGGGGTAGCCTGTACTGGCACACAAGGTGAATTCGGACTAATCGTATAGCTAATAACCCCGCTACCACCATTGATCAGCATAGAAGCCGTACCATTACAAAGTCCATTACAACTTACATTGCTTGTATTGGCTCCCGTAAAACTTGGGCCGGCTAAAGGCGCTAAAGTAACTGTGATTGTTTTTGTACATCCCAATCCATCTGTCGCAGTGATTGTGTATGTGGCATTTCCAAGTCCTGTAAAGTTTCCTGCACTTGGTTGTAAAACTGCACAAGGAACAGAAGCATTCGAGATACTGTAGGTAATACTTCCGTTACCTCCAACAGCACTTATAGTGAGTGTACCATCACATCCTGGGACACAAGTAGGAGGTATTGTTACCGGAGCATTAAATGTGATATCCGGATTTTGTGTAATCACAACTACTGTAGTCACCACACAGCCTCCTGCCAAATTATCAGTGGCTGTCACCGTATAACTTGCAGCACTCAAATTGCTGGCGGCACCTGTAGTTAAATTGATTGTACCTCCATTATTGATGTTGTAAAAAAATGAACCGGAACCACCGGCAGCAGATGCAGTAAAGCTACCAGTAGACTGTCCAAAACAGTTTACGTTCACTAAATTACTGATTGTTAAACTACAAGCTCCAGGTTCTGATAAACAAGCTGTGGCTGAGAAAGTACAACCTTTACTATCTGTTACAATGATGGTATAACACTGGGCAGTCAAATTATTAAACGTACCGGCAGGTGCCTGTGTTCCGATATTCGGAGTAATAGAATAAACATATGCAGGTGAACCACCGGCAGCAGCAACGGTTATTGAACCATTATTACCACCTGCAATTGAGATATTGGTTGTGGAAGTTACATTCAGTGTTGGATTTGGTGTTGTGCCAATCTGAATGGTTGTTGTATTGGTACAACCATTTGCATCCGTTCCTGTTACAGTATATGTAGTTCCTGCGCAAAGTCCATTGATTACATTTCCAACTATTGCACCTGCAGCCGGAGTGATTGTATAAGTCAATCCTACAGGGGTCATGGTAGCAGTTCCATTACAGCTTGGATTACAACCTGCTGGAGTCGTACTAATTGTATCAATACCCGGCCCCGGAGCTACACTAACACTTACCGTTGTGGTTACAGAACATAATGCCGCATCGGACAATGTAACCGTGTAAATGACATTGGCACATAATCCAGTAACTGTATTACCTGCAAATCCAGGAACAACAGCAGGATTGATCAAATATGTATAACCCGGTGTACCACCAGAAGGAATGAATGTTGCCTGTCCATCACAACCCGGTAAACAAGATGCATTAGCGGTTGTCCCCAAAAGAACTGATGGACCGTTCAAGGTTTGAACAGTAGTAGTCACTATGGATGTACATCCTGCTGCATTCGTTCCGGTGATGGTATAAGTTGTATTGGCGCAAAGTCCGTTAATCACATTTCCGACGATTGTACCTGCTGCCGGAGAAATAGTATAAGTCATGCCAGGAATAATCGTCATCGTTGCTGTACCATCACAACCCGGAGAACAAGAAGCATCGGTCGTGGATGCAACTACCGGTTGAGTAGATGGCAAAGTTCCAACTTGTACTGTAGTTGTAGCAGTACATCCCGCTGCATTCGTTCCAGTAATCGTATAAATTGTATTGGCACAAAGTCCGTTAATGACATTTCCGACGATCGTACCTGCTGCTGGAGAAACACTGTAACTCATACCTGGAATGATGGTCATAGTTGCAGTACCATCACAACCCGGAGAACAAGTAGCATCGGTTGTTGAAGCCACCACTGGTTGAGTAGATGGTAAAGTTCCAACTTGTACTGTAGTTGTAGCAGTACATCCTGCTGCATTCGTTCCGGTAATCGTATAAGTTGTATTGGCACAAAGTCCGTTAACAACATTTCCGACGATTGTACCGGCTGCCGGAGAAATACTGTAACTCATACCTGGAATGATGGTCATGGTTGCAGTACCATCACAACCCGGTGAACAAGTAGCATCGGTTGTTGAAGCAACTACAGGTGTAGTCGAAGGCAATGTACCCACTTGAACTGTGGTTGTTCCGGTACATCCGTTTGCATCCGTTCCTGTTACTGTATAAGTCGTTCCTGAACAAAGTCCATTAATCACATTACCTGCAATTGCACTTGCAGCAGGATTGATAGAATAGATAATACCCGCAACTGGATTCAAAATAGCTGTACCATCACAACCAGGAATACAGCTTGCATCGGTCGTTGAAACGACATTAATTGCTGGTCCGGCAGGTTCAAATAATTGTATGGTTGTAACTCCTGAACAAGAATTTGCATCAGTAATGGTAATTGTATAAATGATACCTGTGCAAAGTCCTGAAATCTGATTTGGTCCAACCGTAATGCTGGCACCATTGTTTATACTTGCAGAATATGGTCCCGTTCCACCTGCAATAGTATATGTAGCTGTTCCATCGCAACCAGGTGCACAACTCGGATTGGTGGATGAAGTAATATTGATAACCGGTGAATTCGGTGCATTTAAAATAACCGTTTCAGTTGCCGCACAACCATTGTTGTCCGTACTAGTCACTGTGTAAATAGTTCCTGCACACAATCCCGAAATAACATTCACATTCACAGTAGCAGCAGGATTTACGGTGTAGGTATATCCTGGTGTTCCACCTATTGTTGTCATCGTTGCGGTTCCATCACAACCTGGTGTACAAGTTGGAGGAGTCGAGCTTACCAGACTGGTAACCGGAGCATTAGGCTCAACGATCGTAAACGAAACGGTGGTTGTACATCCATTGGCATCTGTACTTGTTACTGTATAGGTATTGGCACCTAAATTGGTAAATGTACCACTCACTGCCTGTGCAGGTAAACAAGGTGTAATCGGAGATATGGAATAAGAATACCCTGGTGTTCCTCCATTAGGCGTTAACACCACCTCACCATCACAACCACCATTACAACTTACATTCTGTGTAACATTGGCTGAGATACTGAAGACTGGCGGTTGATTGATTACAAAAGACACTGTGGCAATACATCCATTGGCATCTGTACCTGTTACAGTATATGTGTTGGCACCCAAATTGGTAAATGTGCCGCTCACTGCTTGCAATGGCAAACACGGAATTACCGGGTTAATAGAATAAGTGACAGCGCCGGTTCCTCCTGCAAAGCTCAAAGTAGCTTCACCATCGCAACCTCCATTACAACTTACATCCTGGGTTGAAACAACATTTAAAATCAGTTGTGCAGGCTGTGAAATTTGTATAGTCATTGTACCGGTACAAGAATTAATATCAGTACTGGTCACTGTATAAACGGTATTGGCGCAAAGTCCGCTGATATTATTTCCTGCAACAATTGGCCCAAATGGTCCGGTTGGTAAAATAGTATAAACATATCCGCCGCTACCACCCGTGCTACTCATGATTGCAGTTCCATCACATACCCCGAAACAACTGGTATTGGTTGTGATCGCACTTGGTAAAATAGCACTTGGCTCAGTTATATTCACACTCACTGTTCCTACGCATGAATTGTCATCCGTAACAGTTATCACGTAATTTCCTGCACATAAATTCGATGCAACACCCGTGTTCGGATCAATCGTGTATCCAACACCAGGGCCAGAAATAGAATAGGTATAAGGTGGTGTGCCGGATGATGCAGTTGCTGAAGCCGATCCATCACACAACCCATTACAACTTACATTCACCACTGAACCAGGTACAATACTCACTGTAGGGCCATTTGGTGTAGTTAAGGTTACTGTTGTCGCCGCAGTACATCCATTTAAATCGGTACTCGTAACCGTATAAGTAATACCCGCACACAATCCACTAATCACATTACCTACCACTGTGGCAGCTGGATTGACACCATAGCTATATCCCGGTGTGCCGCCTACTGTGGTCATTGTTACTGAACCATCACAACCTGGTGTACAAGTGGGTGGTATTGAACTCACCACACTCGTTGTCGGTGCAGTTGGCTCTGTTATTGTAAAGACTACCGTCGCTGTACATCCATTATCGTCTGTAACCGTTACTGTATAAGTATCTGCTCCAAGATTGCTGAAATTACCCGATGTTAATTGCTGAGCTACACATGGGCTGTTTAAATAGTTGATCGTATAGCTGTATGGAGCAACACCGCCATTACCCGATACACTCGCACTTCCGTCACATCCATCATTACAACTCACATTCTGGGTTGTATTTACTGAAACGGTTAATACCGGAGGCTGGGTAATCTGAACGGTCGCACTGGCCGCACATCCTTTACTGTCTGTTACATTCACTGTATAGGTTCCTGCACATAAGTTAGCAGCTGCACCTGTTACAGGATTGATCGTTGGCGAACCAGGACCACTGATACTGGCATAGTTATATCCACCATTACCACCTGAGGCCGATGCACTTGCTGTGCCTGTACATTGTCCATTACATAATACATTGGTCAATGCATTCACATTCAATGTAAGTATCACAGGCTCATTAATTTGTACGGTTGATGTTGCAGTACATCCATTCCCGTCTACTGCTGAAATGGTATAAATACCTGCACATAAACTGCCTGCTATACCAGTGATACTATTTAATGTTGGACTTCCAGGACCTGCAATATTGGTGTAAGTATAGGTCGGCGTTCCACCCGAACCACTCACCGTTGCTGTTCCATCACAATCTCCATTACAACTCGCATCACTCGTTACAGCGGTACTGATTGTAAACAAAGTTGGTTCCGTAATATTCACATTCACTGTTCCTACGCATGAATTGTCATCCGTAACAGTTATCACGTAATTTCCTGC
>JBMOFV010000008.1:0-111640 GCA_049318705.1 Chitinophagaceae bacterium | reverse complement strand
TTTGAGAGTACATCATGTTGTTTACAGACCATGTATAACTATCACAAGCAGAAGCTACTGTTGTGTTAGAGGTAGATGGAGTAATCGTCAAATCTAAAATTTCAGTATGACATCCGTTTACAGATGTATATGTACCACTTTGAGAGTACATCATGTTGTTTACTGACCATGTATAACTATCACAAGCAGAAGCAACTGTTGTGTTAGAGGTAGATGGAGTAATTGTCAAATCTAAAATTTCAGTATGACATCCGTTTACTGATGTATACGTACCGCTTTGAGCATAGGTTGCACCATTAACAGACCATGTGTAAGTGTCACAAGCAGAAGCCGTAGTCGTGTTAGACGTTGGTTGACTCATGTTGATAACAATGGCAGAAGTAGCCGTACAACCATTACCGTCAGTAACAGTTACACCATAAGTAACTGGTCCGTTCGTGAAATTAGTAACTAAAATTGGATCAGCTGTACCGAAGAAGCCACCATTCTGAGTCCAAACTGTAGAACCACCACCTGCAGATAAATCGGTAGATGGATTGTTACAATCTAAGTTCAAACCATTTGATGAACTAATGGTTACCGGAGCAGCAACATTAATGGTCAAATTTAAAATATGTAAATCTTGACATCCATTAGAGGTAGTTCCAAACTCAGTATATGTACCTGATTGTGTATAGGTCACATTATTCTGAGTCCATGTATAACTATTACAAGCAGAAGCATTCGTGGTAGTTGTAGGAATAGAAGAAGGACCACCCACATTGAACACCACATTAAATGGTGCACAGTTTGGATTGTTTGTAACAGTTACAGTGTGTGTACCTTGTGACAAACCACCTACAGTAAATGGATTCGTTGTGTAGCTAGCAGGAGCACCACCATCCACTGAATAAGAACCAGAAACTGGAACCGGAGCAGGGCTTAAAGTGATACTTGCAGAACCTAAACCACCAAAACAAATTGGATCAGTAACGTTGGCATTTCCTGCAGTAGGACATGTACCAGCCGGCTGATTCAATGTAATAGATGGATATTGAGCAATACCTAAAACACGTAAAGCCGATTGAACGGTTGTACTTCCTAAAACGGTAAACGCAGTACCTCCGGAAACAGCACCATTTACATAGGCTGCTACAGAAGTTCTTGTTTTAGTAGAAGGAGAAGAGTTCAAAACTGGTGTAAAGGTCATTACTGCATTCGCTGCAAAGGCTGCCGTATTTGTGATACGATAAGTACCGTACCAGATACCATTCCCAGTACTTGGGATAGTAGCAGCAAGGCCTTCACTGGTTGTTTGAGCCGCTACACGAATGGTTGGAGTCGCTGGTTGTAATTGCACCGCTGGTGAACCTGTAGCCTGTTGGGTAGCCGGTAATAAAGGATTCGCTGCAATTTTTGAACATGATAAAGTCCCCCCATTGCCAATATTGGCAGGCAGGTCGATACCGAATTGTAAAAAGCTCAATTTAGACACAGAATCTGGAGTCATGTTTTTAATCCACATTTCGAATTCCACCGTGTTAGGGGTCGGGTTCGTCACATTCTGCATCGAAAGCTGGAGAGTATGCACCTGAGCCATTGTCGTGCCTGCCGTAAACAGGACGAGCAATGCCGTGAGGGCCTTTCTCGTGATTTTGATGATTTGTTTTTTCATTTTGTTTTTATTTGTTTTTGTTTTGATTTATACAAATTTGATATAATAACCCGGAAACTATTGCAGTTTCCGGGTTAAGTAATTATTAAGGCATTTGTGCACCAACAAAGTTGTTGTTGTTTGGTTCCCAAATCAGGAAGTCCAAACCATCTACGGTACCGTCACCATTGAAATCAGTGGTTACATAACCGCCGGCAAAATTGTTGTTGTCAGTTTCCCAATCATTGAAATCAAGTCCGTCTACCACGCCATCCTGATTTACATCACCATTGAAGATCGCGAATAATCCGGTACCAGATACATCGATCTGATTTGAATTATAAGCCTGAGCTGCAGATGAAGTAAAGTTGTATGAAGTTGAAGAACTGATCAATACCGGGTTAGCACTCCATGTTTGTATAGAGTTACGGTTTGTCAACACAATGTAATAACTGTTACCTACCGCAGAACCTGGGAAGGTACAAGAGATTTGACCATTGATGTTTTGTACACCGCTAAACGTATGAACCTGTGCGTATGGAGCAGATGCATCATGCAATGAAACAGTCACTAAGTCTGCTTCGTTCGGATTAACACCTACACCAGACAATAAATATACAGGTTGCATATTTCCGGTATTGATATCATAATAACCTTGAATCATGAATGTAGCTAATAATGAAGCATTGTTTGGAACAATATTCACCAGGAAGTCTTCTGTTTCACCATATCCATATGACAGACATGGAGTCAGAACGCCTGTTCCGGCAATACCTTCAGCAACTGTAATACGCATACGAGTTAAACCGGTTGTTGCAGTTAAAGGAACTGCAATGTTACCTGTAATGGCTCGAGGACCTGCTAATGTTGCAGATTCCATAAATACTTCTTCGCCGACATCATTGAAATCACCATCCTGATTGAAGTCAATCCAGATAGCTGTTCCGAATGCAAAATATGTAGGACCATCACATTCATCTTCATTGACGGTGAATGGAACGGAAGAACCTACTGTCATGTTTGTTAACGAACCTAAGGTTGTGAAATTAGAATAACTACTCAATACAGAACCAGGACCTGGAGCTACTGTAGAACATCCATTTGAACCTGCATATAAAGGATCTGTAGATCCGCTACCAACAGTTACACTATAGATTTCTTCATCAGCAGCAATAACAGCAGCAGAAGCACAATAGCATTGTGTTGGTGTATTCATGCCTACCATAACCGGAGCAGAAGAAACTGTAGAAGGACCTGCAGCACATGTTACATCACAATAGTAATAAGTAACTGCAGCCTGTGTTGTCGTGTAAGTAGAAGCGCCTGTTCCTACAGGGCTATAGTTTACACCATCAGGAGAAGAATACCATTGATATGTAACGCCAAATCCAGGAGTTGCATTTTGCAATGACAAAATCAGGTTGTCCGTAGGACAAACCGTCGCTGCATTGGCGATGGTATTACCAGGAGCCGGTGTAGTACAAGGACAATTTGCAGTTGTAACAGAAATTGGTCCTACCCACAGAGATTGACCATTACCACCACCACAATCAGCCTGTACATATACATCGTAAGTTGTACCGCAAGCCATAGTTGTAATAGCAGCGTTGGTGTTTGTAGTCACCGGAGCTATCGTACCTGTACCAGGCGTGTATCCTGTAGGTCCGAATTCCATATTCCATGCTGTTTCAACACAACCAACGTTCCAGTTAAAGCTGGCACCTGTTGGCGTTTCAGAACCAGAAACCAGGGCAAAAGCCGATGGAGTCGGACATGGCAATGGTGGAGCAATCGTTACATCGTAATCTTCACACTCACCCCATGTATAAGTCGCACAAGGATCGATGAGACCACCACTCATCGCAAAGTTCTCACGAACACGCATACGATAAGTACCAGGCGTTGGATTACATGGGATAGTGATTGGGAATGTACCTGTACCGAAAGCGGTAGCGATTGTACCAGGAGTGAAACCGATTCGCTCAGATGGCGTTTCGAAAGTACCATTGGCATTTAAGTCAATCCAAACAGCAATACCTTGGCTGCTAAATGAACCAATCGTAACAGAAACATTATAGGTATTACCTGCAGTCATCGTTGCAGTATAACTTGCACCCAATGAAGCCGGGAAATAAGTATATGCAGGATTTACAGGAGATGTACCTGTGTTGTTAGACAAAGTAGTACCAGAAATCACCACATTTGAAATCAAATCACCTGCTGTCTTACCAGTTGTATAAACTGGAGTACAATAACATTGATTCGCTGCGTTTTGAGTAATTTGAATTTCAGTTGAATAAGCACTGTTACCACCGCAATCTACTAAACAACGATACCAGGTTGAAGCCTGAGATGGTGTTACAGATTGTGTTGAAGCATTACCTAAAGCAACTACACCAATGGTAAAGGCCTGATCATCGGCTTGTTCCCACTGATATGTAATACCTGTTCCTAAGCTAGGATTTTGTAAACTCAAAGTGATTGGTGAAGCCGGTGCGCAGAAAGTTGTCGCACTTGCAACTGTATTACCAGGTGCAGGAACACCAGAACAAGGAGTAGGTAATTGAATATCGATGATATAATCTTCGGTTTCACCCCAAATTCTGTTCGTACAAGCATCTGCAGAAGTCCAGGCAGTAGTACCTTGCCAATCAGAACGAACGCGCATGCCGGTTTGACCAGACAAAGCAGTTACAGGAATGGTGAAAGAACCTGAACCAATACCACCACTAGGGATATTTCCATTGATTAAGGTGTACTCAGAAGTTTCGAAAGTACCATTTTGGTTATAATCTATCCAAATAGCTACTTGCGTATTACTACCCGAAATAACACCAACATTCATGGTATAAGGGTTACCTGCTAATATAGTAGCAGTTGTAGAACCAGAAGCAGGGAATGCATTGTAAGGACCAGTACATCCACTTGTTACATTGTTTAATGTAGTCGTAACGATTTCAACACTACTCATAGCATTGATACCGCAACTACCTCCTAAACCTGTAGCACAATAGCAGTTCAAGAAGCCGTTGATTCCAACCAGTACTTCCACAGAGTATGCAGAGTTACCACCGCAATCTACCAAACAACGATAGTAGGTAGGTGTGGTTGGGTTAGCAGTCTGGAAAGGAGAAGTTCCTAATGTTTGTACATTTAAGGTAAAGGCTGCATCATCTGCACTCTCCCACTGATAGGTAACACCTGAACCAATGGTTTGATTTTGCAATGACAAAGACACAGGAGAACCAGGACAAACTGAAGCAGCGCTCGCAATCGTATTACCCGGAGCAGGTGTACCGGAACAAGCAGTAGATGCAGTTATATCAATTAAAAAATCTTCCGTTTCACCATAGCCGTAAGCCAAACAAGGTGTTAAAGTTGCACCTGCATAAGATTCAGCCACAATCACACGCATCGTTGTTGTGCCGGTTAAAGCAGTAAACGGAACGATGAAGGATCCTGTGACATTGCGTGGCCCAACCAAAGTTGTACCCTCTTTAAAGACTTCCTCACCGGCGTCTGTATAATCACCATCCTGATTATAATCGATCCAGATACCTGTACCGAAAGCATAGAATGTTGCACCATCGCACTCATTCTCTTCCACAGTAAATGGAACGATATCACCCTGCATAACAGAAGTAATAGGAGCAAGTGTTTTGAAATTAGAATATCGACTTAAGATAGATCCTGGACCAGGAGCTGCGGTTGCACAACCAGCAAGTCCGGCATACAAAGGATTGGTAGTACCACTTCCGATTGTTACACTATAAATTTCTTCATCAGCGGTAGACGATGGAATTGGTGTACAAGCATAGCACAGTAAGAAAGAATTGATATTCACCAAAACTTCTGTAGAATAGGCTGAGTTACCACCACAATCTACCAAACAACGATAATAGGTAGGTGTAGTTGGGTTAGCAGTTTGGTTAGATGCTGTACCTAATGTTTGTACATTTAAAGTGAAAGCAGCATCATCAGCACTTTCCCATTGGTAAGTAACACCAGTTCCTGGCGTTAAATTTTGCAAAGAAAGGGTAACAGGAGCGCCCGGGCAAACACTTGCTGCTGAAGCAATGGTATTGCCTGGAGCAGGTGTACCTGTACATGATGTATTTGCCGTGATTTCGATATCATAATCTTCAACTTCACCCCATGTTGTAGAAGGATTGGTACCGCAAGCAGCAGTGTTCGGAAAAGTTGCATCGCAACCACCACGGATACGTAAACGAGTTAAACCGTTCACAGCACTAAAAGGAACTGTAAAAGAGATTGCTGTAGTACCGCTACCACCAGGATTTACTGCCGCAGCAGATAAAGCTTCAGAAGCGTCCAATAAGCCATCTTGGTTGAAATCAATCCAGGCATTGGTCCACTGAGTAGGATCAGATTGAACGGATACCGCTAAGGTATAAGTTGTACCAGCCATCAATTGACAAGAAGCAATACCGGGAGAAAAATAGGTATAGTTATTACCACCAATACATCCTGCAGAAGCTGAACTCAAGGTTGTCGTTGGAATAGCCACATTGATAATACCATCGCCTGCACAAGATGTTTGGGCAGCTGCGCAATAACAACTAAGGAATGTGTTCATTCCCACGAATAAAGGATTAGATACTGTAGTAGAAGAAGATGCAGTACATGTTACCGTACAACGATAATATTTTGGCGTACTTTGAGTTGCACTTTGCGTTGGAGCAGAACCTAAATTAGTTAAGCCAACGGTAAATCCGGCATCATCTGCAGACTGCCAAAGATAAGTGATACCTGTACCTGATTGAGCATTCTGAATGCCTAAGGTAAAAGGTGTACCCGGACAAGCTGCAGTAGGACCTGTGGTGTTACCCGGATTTGGTGTTCCGGTACAAGGAGCAACGATGCTTCCATTGAGGGTAATACTACCCGGACATGGATTCACTGGTGTAGGCCATGTATCAATTACGATATAGTAGGTTACACCTCCTGTAAAACTCAAAGCAGTTAAGCTTTTCGATATAGCAGAGTTGGTAACATTTGCTATACAGGTACCCCCAGATGTAGGACATCCCTGGTATAACCTAACAGTAGTCCAACTTACACCTGCATAGGCAATAGAAGCCCCGGAATAACTTGCTGTTGGTGTCCAAACAAAGACTGCTTCATTTCCACCCATATATAAAGTGCTTCCACAAGCTGGGGTGTTTGTTCCGGTCATGTCATTGGTACTACCACAGGTCAACGATGCGACATACGGTAAGGTTGGCGCAGCAGGAATAACTGTTGCACCGGCACACGTCACCGCTTTTGCCACTTGTACGTTGAACAAAGCAAGCATCAACAACATCGAAAACAAAATTTTCGATCGTGTTAAGATTTTTTTTGTCATGTTTAAAATTTGTTTTGTTTAAGTTAAAAAATTTAAAAAAAGGTTACCCAAAAAAATGGATAAACAAAGAAATAAAAGTCGGCTAAGAATCATTGAGATAAATACTCTTTACCATGCGCTAAGGGGTTTTAAGGTGAACAATATTGTTAAGAATGAATTAAATATCTTGCAATATACCCGTAAAACGCATGAAATCAAAGTTTTACCTCAAGAATTTTGTTAATGAAAATTTTTCATATAAATTATATTCATATACGTGTTAGGGTTCGTAATTTGTCCTTTTTACACGATGTCCTTTACCGCTAAAAACCCCTGAAAATCAATGTATTATAGGTTTTTTGCGGATCTGATTACGGATACATTCCTCAAACAAGTAACATATATAAATATCCAAATGTATTAACGGTTTAATACCAAATGTTAAGAAAAGTCCTTTGGGGAGCCCCAGTTCACAGAAAGACTCGAATTTTATGGAACAATAATTTTTTCAAGCCTTCGTTGTGGCCATTTTCGTTTCCAAATTCCTATTCAATTATCGGATTCTTTGAATAAATCTTTTTAAAAAACCTTCTCTTCAGAAGCATTTATTCGCCTGCAGTTGTTTCAGCCTGCATCGCCAATTGCCAGTCCCAAGCCGATTTCATCATCACATCAATATCAAATCGCGGCGACCATCCCAATCGTTCTTTCACCAAGGTATTATTTGCATAAATCGCAACTACATCTCCTGCCCTCCGGGGGCCAATTTCGTAATTCAATTTTAATCCACTCACTTTTTCAAATGCATCAATGGCCTCTTTCACCGACACCCCATTTCCGGTGCCTAAGTTCATGATTTCAAAATTGCTTTTTTGCCGATGGTCTATCAGATATTGTAAGGCCATCGTATGCGCACGGGCAATATCTTCTACATGAATATAATCACGAATACAAGAGCCATCGCGGGTATCATAATCTCCTCCCCAAACAAACATTTTTTCCTGAATACCAATCGCCGTTTGGGTAATCACCGGAACCAAATTATTCGGTCGGTCAAATGGTCTTTCGCCAATTAAGGCAGATGCATGGGCTCCTACCGGATTAAAGTATCGCAACAAAATGGATTGGCTATGATTCACACGTGCAAAATCACGAATCACTTGCTCTCCCATTTGTTTACTCGCCGCATAAGCACACTCAGGATTCGCTAAAGGTGTATCCTCTGTAACGGGCAAATGCTCCACATTTCCGTAAACAGAACACGAAGAAGAAAATACAAAATGCGGAATCTGATAGGTTTGTATACACTGCAAAATATTGAATAAACCAAGCATATTATTTTCATAATACATGAGTGGTTTTTCTACACTTTCACCCACTGCTTTATAAGCTGCAAAATGAATCACACCTACAATATCCGGATGTGTTTCAAATACATTTTTACAGGCCGATAAATCGCATAAATCAACCGGATAATTTTTAACTTCTTTTCCGGTAATGGCCTTCACACCTTCTAAACTTTTAGCAGAAGATCTTGAAAAATTATCGATGCTGATTACATCAAATCCAGATTCAATTAAATCAACCAACGTATGCGATCCGATATAACCTGCACCGCCTGTAACTAAAATTTTTTGCATGCGCAAAGATGCTTTTTATCATCAGGATATCAAAGCCTTTTCTATCAACTGATTTTTCGAGCACTTAAATAGGGGTTCCTGAATTCGTTCAAAAATTAAACCGGGTATTCTATCCGATCAACCCAAAACTTTTTCCATGGCCATCGCTCTCGACCCTTTAATTAAAATACAGGTTTGCTCAAAACCCTTGCCGCTCAACCAATTCGAAGCTTGCTCTGCCGTATCAAAATAATGATAAGGATGTATACATGATTTAAAATCACCGCCTACCAATACCACTTCATTCCAATTGTTTTGTGTGAGTTGTTTAATGATTTGTTGATGCTCAGGGATACTCTCTTCTCCCAATTCCATCATAGCCCCTAACATCACTACTTTGTTGGGATAATCCAAACGAACAAAATTATCCAAAGCAGCTTTCATACTACTCGGGTTGGCATTGTAAGCATCCAGAATAATCGTGTTAGTTCCCTGTTGTATCTGTTGCGATCGACTGTTATTCGGCGTATAAGATGTAATTGCAAACTGTATTTCCTGAATAGGCACTTCAAAACATCGCCCCACCGCAACAGCTGCCATCACGTTCCCAAAATTATAATCACCCACCAAGTGGGTTGGAATACTACACTCCATTCCAGGGCTTGTAATATGAACCCATAATTTGTCGTTTTGAATTTCCGCAATGCCTGTATAATCTGCAGCCCGGCTTCCGTAGGTGATTTGCTTTTCAATGCCGGTAGACATGGTTTGCAAATATTCTAAATCTACATTTCGAAAAATGCAACCCTGATTTTTACGAATAAAATCATACAATTCTCCCTTGCCTTTTCGCACGCCTTCCTCCCCTCCAAAACCTTCTAAATGTGCCTTCCCACAATTGTTGATTAAGGCAAAATCCGGCTCTGCAATGCCACAATAAAATGCAATTTCCTGTTGATGATTCGCACCCATTTCGATGATGGCCATTTCGGCATCCGATCGAATTTTTAATAGGGTGAGTGGCACGCCAATATGGTTATTCAAATTTCCCTCTGTAGCATACGTTTTATACCTGCGACTTAATACTGCATGTATCAACTCCTTGGTAGTGGTTTTTCCATTACTGCCTGTTATAGCAATGAAGGGAATTTTAAATTGGCGGCGATGGTGTAAAGCCAGGTCCTGTAAGCTTTTCAGCACATCATCAACCAAAATACATTGTTCGTTTACACAATATTTTTCTTCATCCACCAGGGCCATAGATGCACCTGCATTTAAGGCTTGCTGCACAAATTCATTTCCATTAAAACGCTCCCCTTTTAAGGCACAATAAAAGTCGCCTTTTTGTAGTTTACGGGTATCCGTCTGTATGTTGGGATGGTTTAAATAGATGTGATAAAGATCCTCAATTTTCATGTTGCTAAAGTAGAATTTTAAACCCGAAATTTTGACTCGTTTAACCCAAATTTAGGGTCGGGAAGTGTCATAAAAAAAACCACCCCGGAGGATGGTTTTTCAAATATGATTCAGATTTTATTATCTGGATTTTTTCTTGTTTCCTGTGAAGTGATTACCGGAAGGTCCTTTGAGTGAAGGGCTGCCTAAACGGTCCATACAGCAACGGAAACCTACTGTTGAACTGCTATTATTTGCTTGCATATAACGACGTGTACCAGGGCTTAACCAATAAGCACGATCGCTCCAGCTACCTCCTTTGTAAACATGTGCATTATCGTTAATTAAAGTTGTTTTTGCGTAATCATAAGTATAGGATACCTGACTGGTTGTATCTCCATCTAAATAAGCAATCACGTTTGGCTCACGGTAACGAATATCTTTACTGGCCAACTCTTCGGGTGTTACCAATCGTTTTTGTAAATTACCGGTACTGTCTTTTTCATCCAGGGTAAAATCATCCAGGGTTTTGTAAGTATCAAAAACATTTCCACGGAAAGGACGGAAATCTTCAGCATCCATTGGTGTGTTCGGACGATAAACATCCAATACCCACTCGCTCACATTACCGGCCATATTATATAAACCATAGGCATTCGGTTTGTAAGAATAAATTTCGGCAGGAATATCGGCGTTATCATTTAAACCACCGGCCACACCCATCGCATCACCTAATCCACGACGGAAGTTACCCAATTGCTGACCTTGATAAGCATTTCGCATACCTTCACGGGTTGATAAATTGTCACCCCAAGGATAAACCTGACGATCTGTAACAACTTCTTCCCCACGACGACGTTTTGTATCCGGCTCAGGATTACGGCCTTTATAAGCTAAGGCGGCATATTCCCATTCTGCTTCTGTAGGCAGACGATAATCGGCAGTCAGGATACCATCTTCGTAGCGAATATTTCTCTTACCAATCCCTGTTGGATCTAAATCTTTTTTCTTAATACCAACGGAACCTTCGTATTGTCCGGCCACATAAGTGCGGGTACTAAAATTATCTTCAGACACCTGGAAAGGATTTTTCTTTAAATATCCGCGTTGAATTAGAATCAATTCATTCACGCGATCCGTACGCCATTTACAGTAGTTATTTGCTTGTTCCCATGAAACGCCAACAACAGGATAATAATTATAAGCTGCATGTCGGAAATAAAATTCAACCTGAGGCTCGTTATACTGCAAGGCTTTTCTCCAGCATTGTGTATCCGGTAAAGCACGCTGATAAATATCCGGATAGTCATTTCCATAAACACGACTAATCCAATGCAGGTATTCACGATAATGAATATTTGCTACTTCTGTTTCATCCATAAAGAAAGAAGAAACCGATACAGTTCTTGGAACATTATTGTCTTCGTAAGTCAAATCTTCTTCCGTCTGACCCATGGTGAAACGACCACCTTCAACGAACACGAGACCCGGACCAACATACTGTCCTTCGTATCGTGGTACATCAAATCCGCCCATACGGGAATCATTGAAATTCCAACCGGTTTTGGAAGAAACCAAATTGCTTGATTTTTTACCACCACAGGATGAAATCAAAACGACCAAGGCCATTAACATCATTCCATTAAACCCAATAAGTCTTTTCATGCGTTTACTATTTATTTTATTCATTTGTCACTTGTGCACATGCCCGCTATCAGGCCGTTCACATTTCTAAATTGATCTTTATTTAACAAAAGCAAATATACTTTTTTATTTCGATGCGTTAAAAGAAAGTACAATTATAAAACAAAGCATTCAGAATTACAACTCAAGTTGCTTAAAAAAGTAAAATTTACCCCTCTTTGCACCAATTGCTGCATCGCTGCCTGCTGCTTAAGCTATTTTAGCGTTCTTTCATATCCAAACATCCTGCCAAGTTTCGGTGTTAAGAAATGGCCCGGTTTAAAAACGTAATCATGGGCAAAATCGTATCAAAGGCCTTTAAAGTCTCCTTTAAAAGGGCCTTTTCGCTTAAAACGGTGTCCGGAATTTGGGTTCCGCAGACAAAATTTTTTAGTTTCAGGTATTCAATGGCCGGATGCTCCGCTTCGTATCCTTTGGGCGGTCGACTTAATTTATTGCTCTGGTCCAAATCGCCCATGACCTTTTTAAAGGCCGGCTTTTCTACTATCCCAACCCATTCTTTCACATTGTAATCGATTTCCTGCCTGATTTTCGCCAGTTGTGCAGGTTCCGGCATCCAAATTCCACCGCCTGCAAAAGAAGCTCCGGGTTCGATGTGCAGGTAAAACCCGGCTAGTCCGATTTTTTTACTACCCGGGGTAAATACCAGTCCAAAGTGCGTTTTATAAGGTGATTTATCTTTGGAAAAACGAATATCGCGGTTCATCCTGAACATACATTGTTTGGGCAATAATTCCCCAAATGCAGCCTCTTTTTCAGACAAATGGGCCAGTACTTTTTCGATCAGGGCAAGTGATTCATTGCGGGCATTTTCGTAGGTAGACCGATGGGCCTCAAACCACTCTTTATGGTTGTTTTTCTTCAGATTCTTCAAAAATTGAATACTCTCTTTATGGAACATTTTTCTTATTTTTACCGCTCAAAATACAAATTTTTAAAAACTTGTATTAATTTTCCGAACTAAACAAACGACAGACGATGACTAAAAAACTGATTGCACTTGGGCTTATTTTGGTATGTGCAGGATTTGGGCAACAGGTTGATGCGCAAACAAACAAAAACAAAAAGAGCCGCTATTACCAAAACAGCACCCAGGAAGAGGAGTTTAATGTTCAAGGCTTTTACCGGGATGAAGACAAAAAAGAAGTGGATGAAAAACAAAAGGAAGACGAATATGATGTAAAAATTCGTCGCAATGAATCCGATGGTAAATATACCAATGAAAAGCGAGTGATTGAAAAAGAAGAAAGCCAGGAAGAGGCAGCTCCTGCTCGCCCGCGTCGCGAACCCAGAACAAAATCGTATCCAACTACTTACGGGAGTACCCGAAACTATAACGACAATCGTTCCAACTACGATCGTTATTATACAGGACCTTCAACACCGCCTCCAGCACCTGTTGAAGCACCACCACCACCACCACCGGCTCCACGTGCACCCCGACGCGTAAAGAGTGCGCCTAAAAATGACCGTGAGGTTAAAATGACTTCAGCCGAGAATGAGTACAAAACGACCTACGTTAAAAAGCGTTACACCAATCTGGATGTACTTTGCGATGATTTGGATTTAGCCAAAATACAGCGCCCGGTGTTTAAGGGTATTTGTACAGAATGTAGCCGTGATGTAGATGCCATTATTCAAAATAAAAACCTGAGTAATCTGGAAAAAAACTATCAACTGAAAAACTGTTATATGCTTCGTGATAAACGCCTTCGCGAAACATTGGATGATGATCAATACAAAAAATGGTTACGCATTAAAGATGCCGATGAGTATTTGGTATTGACCAAAGACAGTGAATTAAAAGATGGAGTGAACAAATAAAATTTGAATAGCCGGGTTTGAAAAAAAGTCTGACCTTGCTCATAATTTCCTGATATTTAATAAGATCCGCCTGTGGCGGATTTTTTTTGCCCAATTTCAGCCGGAAAAACCCATCAGTTATTGAACTGAGAATTTGAAGGTTGGCCTCCTGAATAGCTCAGAAATGCGGTGGATTCAAGGTGCCGGTTATGAAGCTGTATTGCTGTCTACCAATTCAGATGATTTAAATCGTTAAAAAGTCTTCATCTTTTTAGACAGTGATTTTTGCAAGGGAATCATCGCTTATAAAGATTGCTTGAATTTCAGCAATCTATTTATTTTATCTACGCATACCCATAAAAAAAGACAGCGGATGCTGCCTTTTAATTTCTTCCGGGAAAACCGGAATATGGGAATGGATGAGTAAGACCTATTGATTTGTTTCAGATGCGCCTGGGGTTTCTTCCGTGCTGCGCTCTGCTTCCTGATGAACCTCTTCCTGTTGTTCGGTTGAAATTTCTTTGAGCTCACCGTCCTCTCCCACAACCAATTGTGTGTTACTATCCGGCATCGCTTCCGAAGCATTGGTTGGTGCAATGGATTCGGTTTCGATGATTTCCTTTAATTTAGGTAACTCATCCAGGCTATTGAGACCCAAATAATCCATGAAGGATTTACTGGTCGAATACGTGAGTGGTTTGCCAACCATGTCTTCCATACGTCCGGAAATAACAATCAATTCCTTCTCCAATAATTTTTGTACGGAATAATCGGAATTCACTCCACGAATATGTTCAATTTCCCCTTTGGTGATGGGTTGTTTATACGCAATAATTGCAAGGGTTTCCATGGCAGCTGTGGACAAACGTTTGGTATATTTTTCTCCATTGAGTTTCGCCAGTGAAGGATAAAACTCCTTTTTACTCAGAAACTGATAGCCACCACCAATTTGTTTGACCTCAAATGGATAAAAATCGGAGGCATATTTATCAACGATGGCCTCCAGCGCAGTTGGCAGTAAGGTAAAATCCGGTGTAGCCTCTTCATCGAGCGCATCCTTTAAAAGTTGTTCAATTTCGATAGCCGTCATCGGGCGGTCGGAAGCAAAAATGAGTGCTTCGCTATGTAGCATGAGTTGTTCAATCGTCATAATGGTCCTGTCTTTTTTACTGAATGAGTAAATGTAATTTGTGCGGTGTTATTGGCCGGAAATAGAAATACACAGTTGTGGAGAAGTTTTTGCCTGAACTTAAAATAGAGGTCCCTGCAATTCCTCAGACGATAGTGAATTTGACTTACCCATTTATTTGATTGCAAATACCTTCTATCTTCGCGGGCCATGCATGCAAGAACAAGCGCCCATTTAGCCTTATTAGGTGCCAATCTTTTTTATGGCGCCGGATTTTCGGTGGCCAAAACCATTATGCCCAGACTCATTGAACCCAATGGTTTTATTTTGATTCGTGTTCTTTCGGCCACGCTGCTTTTCTGGTTTTCATTTTTTGGAGGTAAGGAGTTTCGACAAACTATTGATAAAAAAGACTGGTGGCGACTGCTGGCCTGCGCATTTTTTGGAGTGGCCAGTAACCAGATGTTATTTTTTATGGGGTTGAATTTAACCTCACCCATTCAGGCTTCTTTGATGATGTTATCGACGCCCATTTTGGTGAGTATTTTTTCGGCATTCCTCTTGCGGGAGCATTTCCCGTGGTGGCGGGTATTGGGATTGAGTTTAGGTGTTTCGGGAGCATTGATGTTGATATTATTTGGCGCAAAGGATCAAATTGCGAGTAATCCTTTATTGGGTGATTTATTGGTGTTTTTGAATGCCACCTCCTATGCCATTTACCTGATTATTGTAAAACCCCTCATGCATAAATATCGCCCGATTGTGGTGATACGTTGGGTATTTTTAATGGGCCTGATGTTTGTGGTTCCGGTGGGATTACCAGACTTACTTCGGGTAGAATGGACGGCATTTAAATGGCCCGACTTCGCGGCATTGGCTTTTATTGTTATTGCCGTTACCTTTTTTACTTACTTGTGGAATATTTATGCCTTACGTATTTTAAGTCCTTCGGTGGCAGGTGCTTATATTTATTTGCAACCGCTGTTTGCCTCCCTGATAGCTATTCTGTTTTTGCGTGAAAGCCTTGATTGGTTTAAAATTTTAGCCGGCCTGCTCATTTTTACGGGCGTGTATTTGGTGGGCCGAAAAAAGGCCGTCCAGTAAGGACAGCCTGTGCGATTTGATGAGGGGTTATGTTTTTAATTCGTGATGACTACGAATGGAAACCAAAAATTTATTTGTGGTAAAATGTTTCTGCGATGATTTGATCACCATCCCATTTTTGAACACTCACCTGACTTAATTTAACCCGACTATCGTCCTGAAATGTTACATCCATCCAGTTTTCAATCATCACCACGCCATTTTCTTCATCCGAAGCCATGGCTGTGATACCCGCGCCATGAACAGCTTTTATCATGGATAAAAACTTTTGTTCGTAAGCCCGATTGGCATCCTTTCCTACCCGGGGCTCTTCACCGATTTCCTGCATCACCACATCGGCATGATAATATTTTTCGAATGCATCCATGAGCTGCCCTGAAAAAATCATATCGTGCAGGGCTTGAGATTTTTGTTTGTATGTCATTTTAAATAGATTTGCTGCAAATATATGTTTAAACATACAATTTGAAAAATGTCTTTTAAACTGCCCCTCCAACCATAAAACCTTAGAGCGGGAATTTATACCGAAACACACGAGCAGCTCAGGTTTTGGGAACTACGGCATTAAACCTTGATTAAACTCTCAATTACCCGGGGAAACCAGAAATGTTCGAGTTTTAACACCTTGGCTGCCAGGCTTTCGGGGGTATCATCGGGTAATACTTCCACTTCTTTTTGCAAAAGAATACGCCCTTTATCATACTCCTCATTCACCATATGAATCGTAATCCCACTCTTTTGCTCACGGGCCTGAATAACGGCTTCGTGAACATGATGACCATACATGCCTTTGCCACCGTAAGCCGGCAGCAATGATGGGTGTATGTTGATGATTTTATTGGGATAATTTTTGACTAGATACTCCGGAAGTTTCCATAAAAAACCCGCCAAAACCAATAAATCCGGCTTAAAAAAATCAAGTGTATCCTGGAAAACGGGCTCCTCAAAAATTTCACGGGTAATGATAGCCACGTCCACATCGAAAGAACGAGCTACCTCAATGACCCCTGCTTTGGCATTATTGGTAACAACAAGCGGAAAATAACAATGGGGCTGATCGGCAAAATATTGTAAGATGGCTTTGACATTGCTGCCACCGCCTGAAGCAAAGAGTAAAATATTTTTCATTCGAGCCTGATTGAGGACTTCAAAAATAAGTCAGAAAATTTCCTAAATGCCGATTTCGCAGGAATGCCTTATGACTAAAGTAGCGTGAGATATTATTAGAAGCAGTGCGCCCGCGTAAGGGATTGCAGCGGTATGCCCGGCGCAGCAAAGGGCATAAGAGCGTAAAGCCCGACCCCGGCCTCAAAGCCGGGGATACGCCCACAAAAAAACTGAACATTTGCCTAACCTCAGACTGGAAGGCCATAAAATACCCACAATTCAATGCGGGGCTTTCATTATTGAAGCAATTGGGGTATTTTTACCTCCTTGCTGTGGTATTATTCGTATGAAAATTTTAAACCCGGCCTTTAAAGGATTACTGAAATTGCGCTGGAGTGCCATCGACAATTTTTTGCTGAACCCGGAAGGCACCCAAATAATGGTCTTTAATTCCCTTGTCCACAGTGGACAGTTTACGGAATTTGGGAAAAAATACGGCTTTAGTAGTATCAATCATTTTAAGGAGTTTAAACAACAAGTGCCGGTGCATGAATATGACGATATCAAGCCATACATCAACCGCATGATGGAGGGACACCAAAATGTGTTGTGGAATTCGCCGGTAACCTGGTTTGCCAAATCGAGTGGAACAACTTCCGACAAAAGCAAGTTTATACCCGTGAGTAATGAATCGTTGGAAGAATGCCATTACAAATCGGCGAAGGATGTTTTGGCTTTATACTACCACAATTTCCCCCGTTCGGGTATACTCAGCGGCAAGTGCCTCACATTGGGCGGCAGCCATCAGGTGAATCAATTGAATGCAGATTCATATTACGGTGATTTGTCGGCGGTGATGATTCAAAACATGAGCTATTTTACCCAACTGATTCGTACACCTGATGTGGAGATTGCGCTGATGCAGGAATGGGAAGAAAAAATTGAACGCATGGCCCTGAGTACGATGAAGGAAGACGTGACGATGATTGCCGGCGTACCTACCTGGACGATTGTTTTGATCAAACGTATTTTTGAAATAAGCGGCAAAAACAACCTACATGATATTTGGCCCAATCTGGAACTCTATATGCATGGGGGTGTAAATTTTAAACCTTACGAACAACAATTTAAACATCTGATTCCCGGTGAAAACATGCATTATCTGGAAACGTATAATGCTTCGGAAGGATTTTTTGCAGCGCAGGATATCATTGGAAGGGACGGCATGTTGCTGTTTTTGAACCATGGTATTTTTTATGAGTTTATGCCCATGTCGGAATACGGGCAAGCTCATCCGGAGACTTTGCAATTAGAAGAGGTCGCACTCGGTGTGAACTATGCTTTGGTGGTGAGTACGAACTCCGGATTGTGGCGATACATTGTTGGAGATACCATTCAATTTATTTCACTGAATCCATATCGAATTCGGGTAACAGGTCGACTCAAACATTTTATCAATGCTTTTGGCGAGGAGGTTATCGTAGACAATGCTGATGCTGCGGTTGCACAGGCCTGCAAACAAACGGGGGCTGTGGTGAGTGATTATACCGCCGCGCCGATTTATTTTTCGGAGCAAGGAAATGGCGGACATGAATGGGCGATTGAGTTTGATCAGGCCCCTTCGGATTTGACGTTGTTTACTGAAATACTGGATAAGAGTTTGCAGGAAATCAATTCGGACTATGAAGCCAAACGTTATAAAAACATGGCCCTGAGTATGCCTCGCCTAAATGTTTTACCATCCGGCACCTTTAACCATTGGTTGAAAAGCAAAGGGAAACTTGGCGGGCAACATAAAATTCCACGCCTGAGCAATGACCGAAAATTTTTAGAAGAAATATTACAGATGCACAAATTTGAGCAGCCGGTCAACCAATAATTCGGGGCTACTGAATCCCCAATAGATTTCATGCACTTTCGGCTAAACGGTATTATTTTTGTTGAATGCTAACGCTTACCCTCACCTCTGATTTTGGTTATCAAAGTCATTATAGCAGCAGTGTGAAGGGTAAGATCCTTTCAGTTTTTCCGGAGATCCAATTGGTAGATATTTCTCATTCACTGAAACCTTTTCAATTACATCAGGCTGCCTATTTATTTCGGAGTGCCTATATTCATTTCCCGAAAGGCAGTTTTCATTTTTTACTCAATGACCTGCATAGTGATGCAGCCCGCCATCTATTATATGTATATGAAAATGGCCAACATATTTTTTGTGCGAACAATGGATTTATCACTTTGCTCTTTGATGATAAACCTGTGCAAATTTTTCGTTTAGATGAAACCCTTCCGCAGTACGATTATTTACATGTATGCGAGGCCTTCCTGGCACATACTGCCTTATTGATGCATGGTAACCGCGAAGGATTGATACCTACTGGCGTAGATGAAATAAAAGTGTTACATGCCGCACAACCTGTGATGAATGGGCATATTGTGGAGGTACAGGTATTATACATTGATCCATATGGAAATGTGATTCTAAATATCCGTCAAAAACAATTTGAAGAAATGGCTGCCGGTCGCAAGTTTAAAATCAGGTTTATGAAACACGACGAAATATCCCAAATACATACCAGTTATCAGGATGTGCGTGATGGCGGGGTGCTGGCATTTTTTAATACTTCAGGGCATTTGGAAATAGCTATTCGTAAAGGTCATGGAGCCCAGTTATTAGGGTTTCGCGAACAAGGCGACCGTGACTTGATTTACCAAACCGTAAAAATATTTTTTGAATGATACGTGTTGTTACCCTGAGTTTTAAACAAGAACATATTGTCGATTTCTTAGACCTATTCGAAGAGCGTAAAACACTGATCCGAAACTTTCCGGGCTGTACCCTACTCGAGCTTTGGCAGGACAAGGACCAACCCCATATTTTTTATACTTACAGTCTTTGGCAACATTCGGATGATTTAGAAAACTACCGCATTTCCAGTTTGTTTCAGGACACCTGGACTCAGGTTAAACATTGGTTTTCGGATGCACCGAAAGCATTTTCCTCATATACGATGATTCAATTACCATGATCACTCAATTGTTAGAATACGGACAGGAAGAAACCTGGCGATCGTGGTTATCCAACAAAGAATCTTATTCATGCGTTGTTTTATGCGACACAAATACCTTTCAGTATTGTTACCCAAAAGCCCAGGCAGAGCAGATATTACCGCAACATCATCAATTGATTGTTGTTCCTGCGGGTGAACAATCCAAATCATTTGAACAAGTGGTGCAAATTGTGGAACAAATGCATGAAGCCGGAATAGCAAAAAAAAGCCTGTTGATTTGCCTGGGTGGTGGTATGATTTGTGATCTGGGTGGATTTGTAGCCCATATCTACATGCGCGGTATTCAGCTTATACATATCCCTACTACTTTGCTTTGCATGGCTGATGCCTGTTTGGGAGGAAAAAACGGAATCGATTTTCAGGGCGTCAAAAATCAGATTGGAAGTATACATCATCCTGAAGCTATTTGGATCAATGCTGCTTTTTTGAACACCCTGGATGAAAGAACTAAAAAAAGTGGCATTGCTGAAATGATTAAACATACTTTATTACAAAGTGAAGATGCTTTTGATCATGCCTGTCAATTACCTGTAAATGCCTTTTACGATACCCGGCAAATTTTGGCCGGATTACGTTTTAAACAAAAAATTACCGAACAGGATGAAGCAGATTTAGGATTGCGACAAATATTAAATTTTGGTCACAGCATCGGGCATGCCATTGAAAGTGAATCTTATACCAGAGATCAAAGCCTTTTACATGGTGAAGCGATTATGCTGGGCATGCGTTATGAGCTCCGATTGAGCCATCTTTATTTGGGATGCTCCATGGGAATTTTGCATCAATATGAAAGATTTTTCGAAACAATATTTCCAACCCTAAAATTCGAGGCACGGGTAGATGATCTTTTACCTTATCTCAATCGCGATAAAAAAAATAATCAGGGATATCGGATGAGTCTTCTTAAAAATCCCGGCCATCCCCAAACGGGGGTATTGGTATCTTCTGAAGCAATCCATAAATGTTTCCAAGATGATTTATTTCTCTGACTCAAAAGCTGCTCTGCAGGGCGAGGTGCATTTGCCCTATAGTAAAAGCATCAGCAATCGTTTGTTGATCTTGCAGGCACAAGCCATGGAGAAACTTGAAATCAAACATTTATCTGGCGCGAATGATACGCAACTCTTACAAAAATTGATTGGCTTGCGTCAGCATACAGATGGTTTGTTACGTTTAGATGCTGAGGATGCCGGTACAGTATATCGTTTTATGACGGCCTGGTTGGCCATTCAAGATGGTCAGATGAGTTTTTTAGATGGTCATGCACGGATGTATGAACGCCCTGTTTCTGCATTGGTTGTAGCGCTTCAAAGTTTAGGCGCTGATATTCGTTATACCGGTAAACCTGGATATCCACCATTACAGATTCAAGGCAAAGAGTTGACAGGATCAAGGGTAAAAATTCATTCGGATGTATCCAGTCAATTTATTTCAGCGCTTTGTTTAATTGCACCTTTTTTAAAGAATGGATTGGTATTAGACATTCATGACCAGCAGATTTCAAGAAGTTATATTTCCATGACACTGGACTGTTTAAAAGAGCTGGGCATCATGGTGGAAGAATCCAATCATTTGATTAAAATAGGGCCCTCGAAAATACATGAGACCAGTTATACGATTGAAGCCGACTGGAGCAGTGCCTCATTTTTTTACCTAATGGCCATGTTGCGCCCGGGCAGTACCCTCAAACTTTTAGGTCTTCAATCAAGCAGTATACAAGGCGATGCCGCACTGATGAATTTAGCCCGGCATTTTGGAGTGTATTCCAGCCCTGTAGAAGATGGTATACTGATTAGAAGTGAGGAGATTCCACAAATTGAAAACCTTTTTTTAGACCTCAGTCAAATGCCTGATGTGGCCGTGCCTTTGATGCTGGGCTGTGCCATTTTACATCCGGCTGTTAAATTTGGCGGCATTGCTCATCTGGCCTTTAAAGAGAGTCATCGAATCCATGCGCTTGCAAAAGAGTTGGCAAAGTTGGGTATTGAGCTCATCGAAAATCAGGGTATCTATTCTTTTCGAAAATCAGTCATATTTCCTCAGGGAATCACGATGGAATTTAGTTCTCATAACGATCATCGGATGGCGATGTCCCTGGCCTGTCTGGCGCTCATAGGCTTGAAAGTAGAGCTGGATGATTGGCAATGTGTTCGGAAATCATTTCCTGAATTTTGGAATGAATTGCATGAGCTAGGATTTGATTCGGTTTACATATAGTATATACTGAATGATTAGTACTGTTTGACATAAAAAAAGCCCCTCCAGGATCATGGAGAGGCCTTAAAAATTTTGAAACGATTATAATGATAAAGTGTCCAATACGGCATTCATATTACGAACAGCATCAGCCGATTTATTAAATGCAGCTTGTTCTTCTTCGCTTAGTTTGTAATCAACGATCGATTCCCATCCATTGCGGCCAATGATAACAGGAACACCCAAACAAATATCTTTTTGACCATATTCACCATCTAAATAAACACAACATGGCACCATGCGGCGTTCGTTGCGAACAATGCTTTCAACCAACATAGCTCCTGCAGAACCGGGCGCATACCATGCACTTGTTCCGAGTAATCCGGTCAGGGTAGCACCACCAACCATCGTATCAGCGGCAACTTTTGCTAAGCTGGCTTCGTCGGTAAAATTAGAAACAGGCATGCCCATGTAAGTAGCTAATCGGGTTAAAGGTATCATGGTGGTGTCTCCATGTCCACCAATTACTGTAGCCTGTAAATCGTTCGGTGAACAATTTAAAGATTGACTGAGGTAATAACGGAAACGTGCACTATCTAAAATACCGCCCATTCCGATAATGCGGTTTTTCGGCAAGCCAGTGGATTTCAGGGCCAGATAAGTCATCGTATCCATTGGATTAGAAATCACAATGATGATGGCATTCGGTGAATATTCCAAGATACTTGAAGCTACATTTTTAACGATACCGGCATTGATACCGATTAATTCTTCTCGGGTCATACCCGGTTTACGAGGAATTCCGGAAGTAATAACAGCGACATCGGTACCGGCCGTTTTACTGTAGTCGTTTGTACTGCCAATGATGCGTGTATCAAAACCTTCGAGTTGAGCGGTTTGCATCAAATCCATGGCTTTCCCTTCGGCAACACCTTCTTTGATATCCACCAAAACGAGTTCATCGCACAATTGTTTACGGGCAATATTGTCGGCACAGGTTGCTCCAACGGCACCGGCTCCTACTACAGTTACTTTCATGATTTAAAATTTAATTTATTGAGAAATTTAAAAATGTGGCGCAAAGGTAAGGTTCGTCATGCGATTTCATACATGATTTTTGACAGAAACCTGTATCATCTTTTCCGATCAGGGTTTGGCTTTACGAGTGGAGATGGACAGGATAAAATAGGTGATCGCAAAACAAATCAATCCGGCCAAAATGGAAAGCACTGTCCCACCGATAAAAAATTCCTTCCCGGTTTGAAGGACTTCCTCCCATTTCAAGTTTTTAAAGTCGATACGCCACTGCGGATTACCAAACAACAACTTGCCGGTTGCCAAACTGGCTGCCCAAATGATCGGCGGGAAAATACTGATATTCGCTGCTACGATGAATAAAGTTTTATTGAGTTTAAGTGCCACTGCGGCGGGAATGCCAATGAGTAATTGAAAACCCCAAACCGGCACAATACCCATAAATACGCCGAAACCTACAGAGGCAGCGCGGGTAAAAATGGTTTCATGCGGATCAAATAAGAGTTCCTTGAGCCCGCGTTTAAACCCTTTTTCGCGAAGCGGCCTAAGTACCAGATCACGGGGCTTGATATAAAAAAATGCGATGAGTACTAAAACGGTGTTTAGAACACTTATACGGGAAAAATCTTTAAATGGTCGGAAGTGCGAAATGCGTTCCTCTTGCTTAGGATAAAAAACACGTATCGGAACCGGAAGTACATCGATTCCCATCCAGGAACTTCGAACAATCACTTCAATTTCAAATTCATATTTATTGGTGAACCACTTTTTATCCTGATACAAATGCACCGGGTATAGGCGATAACCGCTTTGAGTATCCGGCATGGTTTTGCCCGTTTCTACTTTAAACCAGAAATTTGAAAATCGATTTCCAAAACTACTCTTACCGGGCACATTTTCCTGATTCAGGTTACGGGAACCGATCAGCAAAGCATCCGGATTTTTTTCCAATACCTCAAAAAAATGAATGGCATCCTCTGCATAATGCTGACCATCTGTGTCGATCGTGATAACGTGGCGATATCCCAATTCCAAAGCCCGCTTAAATCCCTGACGTAATGCATATCCTTTCCCCCTGTTTTTGGGATAAGTGAGCAATTTAATGGGCAGTTGTTCAATCTTTAATAAAGTATCATCGGTACTCCCGTCGTTGACTACGAGCACGTTGGCAGTTTGTTCTAAACATTGATGGATGACAAGCACAATGGAACTTGCATTGTTATAAGTCGGCAATAAAAAACAAGTCTGATGCTTTTCAAACGCATGCTGAAGAATTGGAATATTTGGATGCTCCGGTGTCATGTTACGAATCATTTATTCGATGATTTTAAAAGCACCTTTAAATTTCAAAAATACCAATTCATCTTGAAGCAGGGTTGCTGAAACTTGTAACTCTTCGGCTTCATTCCAACTACATTGAATATTGCACTGTACCTGATGTGCATGAGGTGGAGCCATCATGGTTAAAAACTTCACCATAGGAGCATGAAACATCATCAACTTTTTACCATAGTTCATTTCCAGAAGTTCCTTGATGATTTGTAATTGACATACACCGGGAACTACAGGTTGTCCGGGAAAATGACCTTTCAGGATTTCAGCATCTGGTAAAATACCTAATTGAGCATGGAGTCCGGTGTCATGCTTTTCAAAAACATCAATGCTGAAAAGTTTATTCTGAATCATACATTTTTTTTAATTGAATGGTAAAGTGAACGGTTTGATGTTGAATGATTACACTATCTGCCTGTAAGGATGGCCCGGTATAAAAAGGGGTAATTTGAACGACCTTTTTGCGCCGGCCTAAGTTGGTTACAGATAGGATTCGAGTACATTCCGCATTGCAGGTGTAAAGCACTTTTCCTTTTCGCTGAAGTTTCAAAAGTACATTTTTTGTGCCTGCTTCTCCAAGCAGTATTTCAGGATTGTTCCATGATTTTGGCGTAAAAATACCCTGTTTGAGTAGCATGCCAATATCCTTTGCCAGAGATAAACGAACGGCCTTTTTGTCCAGACTTTCCATGATACTATTGTAAACATACCTATCAGCATAAAAGGACAAATCGAAAAATGTCACCCCCATTTCATTGATAAAAACAGTTCTTATACTTTGGTCATCCTGCCATTTAAAAATCAGAATTCCACTGAGGTGTTTATTGAGCACATCTACTGTGGTACGATATTTTCCCGTTTGAACAAGGGTTGGCAATTCTTTAAAGCAGCGCGAAGAATCAGCCCCGGATGCCTGATTAAAAGTTAAAACAAACAGAAGACTAACGAGTGGCAAAAAGGGATTCATTGAGATTGGTATTCATCACACGATTGGAGAAAGTCATTAAACTATTATCGCCACCTTGTTCCACCATATTCAAACGAATCACATTTAAATCTGATTTATCGAGATAGACCTCAATACGTAGAAACATTTTTTTCATCACGGTGGTTACTGGATTTAATTGAAGTAAATAATCTTTTGATCCTTCCAGAACCTGTACATTAAATTCTTTGTTTTGATAAACCGTCCCCCGCATACAGTCCAACATAATATTATTGATCGATTGCATCATTTTATTGGAACGGGTATTATAATTCGATGACTTTTGTTCGTCTTTGACCAACATTTGATTATTATTCAACACCATGAGATATTGATATGGTGAGGTATATTCAATTCTGACTTTATTACTTTTTTTATAATAGAACTTGCCCTTTAAGGTAACCTTGTCGTTCAACATCGACAAATTTTTTACTTGTATAAAATCACTTTGAATACTGGCTATTTTCTGAGAGGCCTCGGCAAATTTTGATTTAAATAAAACAGGATCCTTGATTATTTTATAACCGGCAGGTTGTGCGAATAATGACCCGGAGAAAAGAGTGATCAACAATAAAAAAATAAAACGCATAGGCTATTCGGTAAGAGAAACAAAAGTATAGCCCTCCGACAAACAATGTTCTATATAATCTGTTAATACCTCGGTGGTAATTTGGCAACGATCATGCAATAGCGCAATGGCTCCGGGTTTTGTTTCCGATTTTAATTTTTGCAAAAGACTGCCTGCATCTTTGGCAACAGTATCCATGCTGCGCAGGCTCCAACCGATACTGCGCATACCGCTTTGTTGAATGGCTTTGGCCAAATTGGGATTCGTGACCCCATAAGGTGGCCGAAAAATGGTACAAGGTCGACCGATGATCGTTTCTATTTTTTGATTGGCACACCTCATCTCTTCGCCCATGGCTGCAGATGATTTTAAATCAAACCAAAAGGAATGATCATGGCTATGATTCCCCACTTCATGGCCTTCGTGAACCATACGCTCTAAAATCGACTCATTCCCTGCGATGTTCTTACCAATGATAAAAAAGACTGCGGGGATTTGAAATTTATTTAAAATATCTAAAACCTTTGGCGTTAAATCCGGATGAATCCCATCATCAAAAGTCAAACAAATTTTTTTTTCGGATGTGTTCAGGACGTTTTGTGAAACAATGAAAAAATTTCGTTGAATATAAATTGCGCCCATGACCAAATGAAACACCAAAAATCCAATGGGCAGTAATAAAAACCACCAGGGCATTCCGAATGCCAGCACAAAAAGAGCAGCCGTGGGAAATGAAATGGCGAATAATATCAATTGACTTCTGAAATTCATATGGATTGCAGAAGGATAAATGAATGATATTGGTTTTTATAGTGATTGTGCAACAGAATGGAACCGCCTTGATAAACGACCGATGCAACATTCAAGCCTCGCGGAAGTTGTTGATGTTTGATTGCACTTGCAGCAAAAGCCATTCCAAAAGAACCCGAAGTAGGATACTCTCCACAAAACATTTTATACCTGAGTAACTTATCTTCCGGTACTGATTCGAATAACGCAGCCATTGCAGGGGCATAACGTATATCACCATTGTCACCACTCAGGACCAGAGAAATATCGTCAAGCAACAGATTTTGTTTACTCAGAAATTTTTGAAGTTGATTTGAAACCGTATCATGGGTATTACATAAACAAATATCCTGCACACGGGCATATGATTGATGACTGCGCTCAGCACTCAAGACAAATAAATTGGCGCCTTCTCCGGCAACAGTTCCTTCTGAATGCGCTTCAATACTTTCTTCCTCTTTTTTATAAGTACCGAATCGTTTTATTATTTCGTGTGAATGGTTCGTCATTTCATCAATACCTCCACATAATATTTGAAGAGCGGCATTTTCCCGGGAAAATAGCAAAGCCTCCTGTAAGGCAGATTCCCAGGAATGCCCCCGATGTACATAGGTGAAATTATGTCCGTGACATCCCAATAAGAGAGCGATTTGTCCGCTTACCGTATTATGGGTAGATTGGATAAATGCTGTTGGGGTGAGCATTTGTTCATCTTGTTGCAAGAGCTTACTCAAAAATATTTCTGTATCTGCCAGACATCCATAAGCTGTGCCCGTGGTAATCATGTCGATTTTTTCTAACCCCGCATCCAGCAAAGCCGCTTTAGCAGCAGCAATTCCTATTCGGACCACCTTACTCATGCGGCGTAATTGCATGGGTGGAATAAGTTCCTTATAATCAGGCTCTACACAATGAAATACAGATGTACTTCCTCCGACCGTTTCCCATTCACCTTGCCGGGCATTGAGTTTTTGCGCACTGATACTGCCGATTCCCTGGATATACATAGGCCGCTTAAGGTTTACTAAAAATTAAGGATGAACAATTGCCGCCAAAACCAAAAGAGTTACTCATCACATGATGAATCTGTTGATTTTCTAATAGTGATTGAACCGGTGAAAAATGATGCTCTTCGATTTGGGTTTGAAAACGCAAGTTCGGATAAATCACCCCATGCTGAATCGCCAAGCAAGCGTAAATAGCTTCCAGTGATCCACAAGCGCCTAAGGTATGGCCTGTATTTGCTTTGGTTGAACTGAGCGGTGGCACGTTTCCTTCAAACAATCTTTCGACAGCAATGCCTTCGCTGCTGTCGTTATTCGCTGTTCCGGTACCATGTGCATTGATATAATGGATGTCCTGCAAAGACAAGCCGCTTTGTTTCAACGCTTCTGACATGGCCAAATAGTTGCCCTTTCCTTCGGCAGAAGAAGCTGTTTGATGAAAGGCATCATTGGCATTGGCTGCCCCACTTAGTTTGGCAACCGCTTGAATGGAAAGCTTCTGCTTCATCTGATCGCTCACCAATACCAAATATGCAGCGGCCTCTCCTAAATTCAGTCCTTTTCGATTTTGATCAAATGGAGTGCATGGTTTATTGTCTAAAATCATCAGGGTGTTAAAACCATTGATGGTAAATCTACACAAAGCATCCGCGCCACCCACCAAAACTGCGTCCAGAATACCATGACGGATTAATCTGGCTCCATGTAAAATGGCATTCGCGGAGGATGAACACGCCGTACTGATGGTAGAAATATAATCTTGAATACCCAGATGATGGGCTACCAATTCGGTAATAGAACCACATTCATGATGAACCACATCCCGTAAATGACCTGATTGATGGTCGGATAAAAAATCCTGATAAAAAAACTCACTACGATCCATACCACCAACGGTATTTGCAGAAATCATTCCCAATCGACATGAATTGAGATTCAGTGATTGTAAAGCTTCTTGCGCCGCGATAGCTGATAAATAGGCCGTTCGGGGTAATCCGTTAGGCATTTTGCATAAAGCAGCCAAGGCTTCGTTCGACATTTTTATTTCGCAAACAGGCAGGTCATCGCGATGGAGTGTTTGCACAAATTCAGGATAAGAAATACCACTTTTTCCTTGTAAAAGCGCATCGAAATTTTCAGATACATTCATTCCAATTGAAGAAATCGCTCCCATGGAAGCAATCCAAACGGCATCTTGATACGCGGCATTCATTGATGCGCAAAAATAAACGAATGAACCTGAAATGAAGGAAAGATTTTATCACTTGCCGATATATAGACATGAATCACGCAGATTTCCTTAAACTTCGATGTCGCAGGAATTCAGGCGAAGACTTCAATCCCCTCTATCATCATGATTTGGTATAACCTTTTCGGGATCCATCAATGATTCTTCAATGGTGTTTCATACAACTGCAGGAGAGTATCCTTTGAGAAGGTATGGGAAGAAGGTACGTTGCTGATGCGAAACATAAAAATGTCCGCCTCTTCTGAACCAATTTCTAAAAAAGCCAGTATCAATTCATCCGCAATATCCTGATCAAACAGAGTTTGGGCATACTCCACCAAAGGTTCCGGCGAAAATTGTTTACTCACTATAAATGTATTCTCACCTTTAATCTTGTGTCGAATGGCTATTTCACCCATCACAATATTTGGAAGGGTGTAGACAAACAGAGCAGGACTAGGTATATCCTGTATTGTTTTTTGATACGCCTGATCTGCATGACTGGACGCTGTGATATTTTGAAACCACAATGCCATTCGATATGGGTCTGCAGGCAATGGAGAACTGTTTTCCAATAACAACTCTGCTGTTACCATGCCCCACTGAGCTAACAAATCCATCTTAAAAAACTTCGGATAGGACATCTTGAGAAGTCGATAACATTCAGCAGCCTGTAACTCAGGTTCTGCGCTTAGTTGGAAAATTTTCTCTCCATTTTTGATGACCTCGGCATTTCGGATACGGACAAAATCAGAAATAAATGTATTCATTGCGAAAACGAAGATAATATTAGAAAAAACAGTACAACGAATCATTCATTAAGATTCGAAATTTAATCGCACCTCCAAACAATACCGAAGCTAGCAGTATTTCAATGAGCCTATATTTTTTAAGTGGTAAACAAAATATGGAAATCCAACAATCAATTCCTTGCTATTAGGATTTAACCGCCTGCTCAATAGGCGTATAAACAATTTCTCCTTGTGTTTCTTTCACAAATTTCGCAAGGGTATGCACATGTTTATAATGACTACGAACAAAAGGATTTTCATCATCCCAAACATATCCGGCCAGCACAGAAGAAATTTGTCGGCGCATATCTTCATTTTGATTTTTAGAAAAAAAGATGGCGTGCAAATGACCATCATACCAGGTTGTAACAAAAGTTCGAAAAACCTCTACCCCTTTCATACAAACTTCCATATATTCCCTTTCCCAATCCACTGATTCGCCTTTTAATTTGCGGATGACCAACTTCGCTGCGTTTTGTGCCGAGACACTGGCCAACGTGACCCCACTGGAAAATACGGGATCTAAAAATTCAGTCACATTACCCGTTAAAACAAATCCTTTTCCATAGAACTTTTCACAGGTTGCGCTCCATGCTTTAATTTCTCGGGCTTCGAAAGCCTTTTCGCAATCACCGAATCGCTCATTCAATTCAGGATGGCTGCGAACCAAATAGTCTAACTTCTGATCCAAATCGCCTTCTATTCCCTCAAAAAAAGAAGGGTAACCAACAAATTCCAATGAAGTAATCCCGTTACTAAATGGAATGCACCAAACCCAGGTTGTTTCGTTATACACATAAATGGTGATACGATTGGGTTCCTGAGCGACCTGATCTCTATTTTTATCTACAAAATGTGAGAAAACAGTTTGTCGGGCCGGAAGGGAGCTAGGCTTCTCCAAATTAAACATCCTTGGTATAACACGTCCATAGCCACTCCCATCCACAATAAATTTCGCTTCAATTTGTTCTTCTGTTCCATCCAGATAACGTACGGTTGTGAGTGAAGATTCGTCATCACGAATTTGTATGTCTATCACTTCTGTTTCATAGTGTACTGGAATTCCTTTCGATTCACACGCATCCGCCAAGGTTTTATCAAATTCCGCTCTGGGTACTTGCCAGGTCCAGGTATAACCGTCCGTAAAATTTTCAGAGAAATTAAAATCGCAGACATCGCCATTGTTCATCACAAACTTGGCACCGAATTTTTCCTGAAAACCTTTTGCTTTAACAGCATCCAACAATCCGGCTTCTTCTAACGCTTCCATACAACGGGGCAATAAACTTTCGCCAATAACGAATCGTGGAAATTTCAACTTTTCAACAATCATCGTTTCTAGTCCGGCATTCTTTATCATGGCTGCGGCAATGGTACCTGATGGTCCTGCACCAATCACCAACACATCTGTTTTTTTCATGGTATCGTAAATTCCCAACAAAGTCAGAAAAATTTACATGCTATAGAGAAAATAAATCAGGAGAGCATTGCAGCTTAACAATACCATTCAATATTGCGAAATTCGATGCACCTGAAACACCTGTTGTCTAACACGAAAATTTAAAGTTGTCCAGTCCTTTCTGGGTGATTGATCATGAAATTATTCTCCATTTTGTTCAAGAAATAATTCAGCGGCAAGGAAATCTTCAGGTGTATCAATGCTGATTCCGACAGATTCAACCTGAACCATATGAACGGCCCAACCATTTTCAAGCATTCGAAGATTTTCCAGTTTTTCACATTGCTCCAAAGGACTAGGAGGAATTTGCGTAAATTCCAATAATGCTTTTTTACGAAATGCATAAATACCAATATGCTGAAAGGCTGTTGCAGGCAAACCTCCATCACGAAGAAAAGGGATAGGCGCCCTTGAAAAATACAAAGCCCTATTTAGACCATCTACAACCACCTTCACACAATTCGGATTCATGAATTTTTCGGAATCATGAATGGGCATCATCAAAGAAGCCATTTGCACCTCAGGACTTGAAAAAAGAAAAATTAACTTTTGTAAAGCCTCCTGATCAATAAAAGGTTCGTCACCTTGTACATTGACAATAACATCAGCCTCAAACTGTGCCGCGGCTTCAGCAATTCGATCACTCCCACTTTCAAACTCCCGGGTACTGCGAAAAGTAGTACCTCCGATTGCCCGAATTTCGTGCTCAATGCTGTCATCATCACAAACCACCACTACCTGATCAAACAAAGCAGTTTGCTGAACTGCTTCGAATGTGCGACGAATGACGGTTTTGCCTTTTAATACTTGCATCAATTTCCCCGGGAAGCGCGAAGCAGCATATCGGGCTGGAATAAGAGCGACAACCTTCTGTTTCATGAATGCAGAGATTTTGGTTGAAAATAATATGTTCCGGCTAAATAAATGAGGGTGCAGATACTAACACCGATCAGACTTCCATAGTAGATATCTTTAAAAAAATGCTGGCCGAGATACAACCTGGAAACACCCACCAACAAAGCCAAAAGAAAAAAAACAAAAGCCCATCTTCGATGTTGTGAGGGCAACCAAAACGACACAAACAGAAAAAATCCAAACGCACCAATGGTATGCCCTGAAGGGAAACTGTTGTTATGTAAGTTTTCAAGCCACGAAACGGTGTGTACCCGTTCAAGACCATAAACACTGATTGGACGAGGACATCCATAACATAATTTTAAAAAATAAATGGGCACTGAAATCAAGATACCAAAAACAATAGCTGTGATGATATACCATTTGTGCCGCAAAGCCGGAATAAGTATTAAGCTGATTAAAACAATACTAATACAATCGCCTCTGCCATACGCGCTAATGGCGGGCATCAGTTGGTCAAAAAAATCTGAATGACGTGCATTGATGGCAAAAAATAATTGCTCTTGTGTAAATGAAAGTAAGAGTACTCCACCCAACACCATCCAAATCAAAAAGGGCAGATAAAACCAAGGGTGTTTACGTAAAAATGCAATGAGCATTGGAACCATTATTTTTTCTTTACTTTAATTCTTTCAATGAAACGCCCAAATGTACGGTAATACCATTCCTTATTCAATAAAGGAGAATCTATATTGGCTTTATACATTAAAAAAACGCCTAACAGGATCAACAATAAGGATGGCATCCACAATCCAAACCACACAGGCACGACTTGCACTTTCGCAATTTTTTCACCGATGGTATTCAGGAAATAGTAAATGATAAAAAAAACAACCGCGGCTATAAACGGCATACCAATACCCCCTTTTCGAATGATACTGCCCAATGCTGAACCAATTAAAAACAACAAAATGCAAGCGAATGGTATAGTAAATCTTTTGTGCATTTCGATGTAATTTTCATTCAAATTAATCTCTTGCAGATGTTGATTCTGCTTATTGATTTCCATCATACTTCTTACACTTCTGGCAGCAATTTCAGCAGTGATGATTACCCTCTTTTTCAGGCTATCCGGTATCAAACAAATCATGCCTGTATCTTTTATGCCCATTTTTGAAGAAATACGCGGCAATGAGACTTTATTATTTATTGCGGTATCCCACATCACATAGGTAATGCCGGGCATGAGCAGGGCCTTATTATTTTCATGTTGTTTCCTTAATGCTTTTTTCGATGTATCAATCTGTTTTGCAATTTGTTCAACCGTCATCACACCGCGAAGTGTTTTGAAATAATTTTCATCGGTTTTTGGCATCTTAAAATCACTCAAATCAAATACCTTTTTCCAATAGCGGAATCCGAACCTGATTTGCTCGTGTTCATCTTTGCCTTTCGGTAGTTTATCTTCATAACGCCATCCATTTTCAAGTTCAAAAATGAGATAACGTTTATCCTTGGACACATACATTTTTCCCTTTTCCGCGAAAGTCATTTTATCATTCCCCCTTCCGGAAGTATGATCGTAAATTTTGATATCATGAACCGTGATGTCATCGGCATCTTTTCGGGAAATATATATGGTTGTATTTGGTATGTCTTTATAAAATCGTCCGGCCTTTATTGCTACCACCGGTTTTTTATTTTGAATATCATAAAGCAATCTCGTCGCTTTTAACTGAGCACGGGGAATGATGTAATTATTAAACAAAAACGCAAATACCGTGATTACCACAATGAGCATCAGGAGGGGTTTAAAAAACCTGACAATCGATGCCCCGGATGACTTGACCGCAACCAATTCCGAAGTTTCGCCAAGATTACCGAAAGTCATCAATGCGGCGAAAAGAATGCCAAGAGGTAATGCGATTGGCACCAAGGTTGTAGACAATAAACCTAGAAATTGCAGAATGGTGAGAGTATCCAGTCCTTTACCGATAAATTCATCAATCCATACCCACATGAATTGCATGATAAACATGAACCAGGTAACCATGAAGGCCCCGGCAAATGGAGGTAAAAATGCACGAATAATAAATTTGTCAAGAACCTTCAAAATGGCCTGAGTTATGAGGCAAAGGTAGCTGAATGCAGATACGGCTTTGGTACAAATTCGTTAAAAAAAGAATTAGCTTCCAATACGATGTTTGAGATCATGAATCTGAACTTCCCATAATCTTTCCTGATCAGCAATTTCCTTTTTATCGGCAAAATCAGTGACGGTCAAAAGAGTTTCATTGGTAACCGGACTTTTTTCAATTCGAAATTCAAAGTATTCCTGTTCATCCATCCAATCCCAACGATAAACGACATACTCGTTTTCTTCCGCAGCAATCATTTCGGCTTCTTCCACACTGCCCTTCCATAAGAACTGGAAGCGATTTTCTTTTTGTTTCACCTTATCTGCAAACCATTCTCCAAGACCGGAAGGGGTTGAAAGGAACTCATACAAGATCGCCGGTGAACAACGTACCTGAAATTCCATCGAATACTTTTCTCGTTTTGCCATATATCATGCTCTAATCATCACAATGATATAAAAAAAATTGAATTGTCAAAATTTTATCTTGTTTAACTTTTAAACATACAGACGAAACCCTATAAAAAATATTTGGGACGTATTGGCTTTAACAATACATTTGCTTAAAGACCCTTTTGGTTTATTTTCTGGTTTTTTTGATTTTTAACATATTAAAACTTTCTCTAACGAAAAAACAACTACTACGACTATGTCAATGCGCCAACTTAAAATCACAAAGTCCATAACAAACAGAGAAAGCCAATCTCTGGAGAAATACCTACAAGAAATTGGCAAAGTGGATTTGATAACCCCGGAAGAAGAAGTTAATCTGGCGGTTAAAATCAAACAAGGCGACGAAAGAGCCCTCGAAAAATTAACCAAAGCCAATTTGCGATTCGTCGTATCAGTAGCCAAGCAGTATCAGAATCAGGGATTATCACTCAGTGACCTGATCAATGAAGGAAACCTCGGACTCATCAAAGCAGCACAACGTTTTGACGAAACCCGGGGTTTTAAATTTATATCATACGCCGTTTGGTGGATTCGGCAATCTATCCTGCAGGCGCTTGCAGAACAAAGCCGAATTGTGCGTTTACCCCTCAATAAAGTGGGCCTGACCAATAAAATCAACAAAGCATACTCCCAGTTAGAACAAGAATTTCAACGCGAGCCTTCTGCAGAGGAATTAGCACTTATTCTGGATATCAATACCGAAGAAATCGAAACAACTTTGGGCGTGGCAGCACGTCACGTCAGTGTAGATGCTCCTTTTGTAGATGGAGAAGAAAATACACTGCTGGATGTTTTAAACAACCCCAATGCTATTAGCACCGACGTTGAATTGGAACATAATGAATCGCTTCGGGATGAAATAGAACGTTCGCTGAGCACTCTCACTGATCGTCAAAAAGATGTTTTAAAATTATTTTTCGGCATAGGGGTTGAACACCCGATGAGCCTGGAAGATATCGGAGATCGTTTTGGTCTTACCCGCGAAAGAGTGCGTCAGATTAAAGACAAAGCCATCACCAAATTACGCACCACTTCACGTAGTAAATTATTAAAAAATTATTTGGGCAATTAAGCAATAGCCTTTTTTAAGGAACCTTTTGAGCCGTAACTCTTTTAGTTGCGGCTTTTTTTATCCAATTAACAATGAGTTTCCATTAATTTTGCAGCCCATGATGAACAGAATTTATTTTGACAATGCCGCTACAACCGCAATGGACCCATTGGTACTGGAATCGATGATGCCTTATTTGAGCCAGCAGTTTGGCAATGCCTCTTCTATCCATTCTTATGGGCGTGAAGCACGCACTGCGGTGGAGCAATCCAGGAAATTACTGGCCGAATACCTGCATGTAAAGCCGGGAGAACTATTTTTTACCGGAGGCGGTACGGAATCCACAACAACTGTCATTCATTGTGCTGTTCGTGATTTGGGTGTTCGTCATATCATCACTTCACCCATCGAGCATCATGCCACTTTGTACAATGTTCAATTTCTTCAGTCACTTGCCCTGATTCAGGTAAGTTATGTTGAGTTAACCCAAGACGGACATATTGATCTGGTAGACCTTGAAGAGAAGTTAGCTTCATCTAAGGAGAAGACCTTAGTAAGTCTGATGCATGCCAATAACGAAATCGGAAATATTACAGATATTGTTTATGTCGGTGAACTTTGCGAAAAGCACCAGGCTCTTTTTCATTCGGATACTGTGCAAACTATGGCACATTTTCATTTGGATTTAAAAAAGACCAAAACCCATTTTGTAAGTGCTTCGGCCCACAAATTTCATGGTCCTAAAGGAAGCGGGTTGCTGTATATCAATCATGATGTTCAAATTAAACCCCTCATCCATGGAGGAGGACAAGAACGGAATATGCGAGCCGGAACGGAAAATGTGGCAGGTATCGTTGGTTTTACCAAAGCGTTTGAATTGAGTATGGAACACCACAATGAAGATGCGGTATACATTCGTTTTTTAAAAGATAGTATGTTGGAAAAACTGCGCGAGTCCTTACCGGATATTCAATTTAATGGAGATACCGGCGAACGTAGTCTGTATACCGTTTTAAATGCTGCATTTCCTTTGAATGAACGCAGTGAAATGCTGAGTATTCAGCTCGACATTGCAGGAATTTGCGTTTCAGGAGGGTCGGCTTGCAGCAGCGGTGCACAGGGTGGCAGCCATGTGATTAAAGCACTTCACCCGGGAAAAAGCCTCGTTCCGGTCCGATTTTCATTCAGCAAACACAATACCATAGCTGAAATTGAAACTGTTGTATCAAAAATATCAGAATTCTTGTAAGTCGATTTGTTCAAAATAAAAGTAGACTATATATTTGCACTCCTTTAGGTCGATGACCTCATTGGTATTGCCTCATGGTGTAAAGGTAGCACATCAGGTTTTGGTCCTGCTAGTCTTGGTTCGAATCCAGGTGGGGTAACAGATCAGAAAGAGAAAGAAAAACAGAAGGAGAATGAAACCCGAGTTTGTCTTTCTCTTTTTCTTTTTGAATCGCTTTTCAGGATGTTTAATAGAACAATTTAAGTTCAATATTTCCAGTCCTTCAAGCACATTTTCCTCCAAAAACCTCTCTCAAAGGTTCGCGATAAATGCTTTTCGGGTAACTGATCAGATAAATATCCCCAACTGAACTTTATTTGATGTAAATATAAAACATACAAAAAAAAGGGACCTCGTTTTGAAGTCCCTCTCGATTCTGCTCCTTCTCTGCGAATTTCGAACCAATCAATCGAGGATGCCAAGAAAATCTATGAACTAAAGGATTTTATAGTCATTCCATATTTAGTTAGTAATAATCACAGGGTAGCAACTTATCAATATTGACTGGTATTTACTTAGCATACTAACATTGAACTCCTAAGAGGAAAGTGAAAGAGTAAAGCAGAATTTAAAATATAAAAATGGAAAAGGTGGACTTAATGATACACAACCAACTTACAAGATAAATTGTGAAAATACTTACCAACGTTTTTGCACTTTGCGAAGGTGGGCAAATCGAAGTACAAATCTTCATGAAAGTCGTTTTGTTTTAATTGATACTGATTCGAATACTGACAGATAATAAAAGTTAAATGTATTAAATTGAGATAATTAAACTGCTGGCTAACATATCTGTGCAGTTCTTGTTTAATTTCAAATCAATACTAACTATTTACTTACACTTGCTCAGGCCATCTTTGCTTGAAACATCACTAGGATTGTAAAGTAAAGCCTTTTCAAAAAGGATTTTTGCATCATTATATTTTCCTAAGTTTAAGTATGTCCATGCTAGTATATGTAAACAGTCATAATCGAAAGGATACATATTGACAAGAAGTTCAAAATATTTGAGAGCGACATCGTATTTTTTTAGATTATAGTAGCCTATTCCAACCCAATAATTTGCGGTTTTTTGATAAGGGTCAATTGCTAAAATATCTAAGTATTTCTGAAAAGATTTATCATATTGCTTTAATGCATCGGCAGGAGCAATATAACCAAGGCGTGCTTCAATGCTATATTTTCTTAAATTAATTGCTTTTTGATAGTAATCCATTGATTGAGTATATTTTTTGGCTTTGAAATTTAACCATCCCAGTCGAAGATTAGTCTCATAAGTATCTACTTGATACACTTTTTCAATATCATCAATAGCTGCAGAATAATTCGCTTTAGATTCATTGACATAGCTACTTAAAAATGCTTTTTGCATTGTTTCTGCAGTTTGCGCATGTGATAATACTCTGCTAGCTAGCAGTAATAAAATGATGATAATCTTTTTGTTTAAAGTTTCCATTGTATTCCTCCTGTTATTGAATGTTGATTAAAACCGGTTGATGTATAAAAAAGTTGCTTTTGAGTTAACGTGTAATTTAGCGATAAAATGTAATGTTTTAAAAATTCTATGTAAGAACTAAAACCAATACTAAATTTTTTAGAGTCAATATCATTGTAAACATATAGATTGTCTCGATCAAGCCATGTATCATAATGTCCTAATGTAGTATTTGCTTCTAGCCAAAATTTAGGTCTTAATCTAAAACCTGCAATCTGTGTAAAAATAAAATCATTTCCATAGGATGCTTTCGATATGGTATAGAATGTAGGATTTCCTAATGGGTAAATGCTCAAGTTTAAATCCATTTGATTATAAACTGAATCACTTAGCTTACCATAATGATATACTCCTTTGATACGATAATAAGGTCTACGATATTCAAATCCCAAAAAAGTAATATAATTGTTATAGCTATAATTATTGAATGGTGTATGGAGATAATGATAACCTCCTAAAAGTGAGGTATTTCCTGAAATAGAATATTGTATTTTCCCATAAAACTCGGGTTGTTTTATTTCAATATTATCATTATCTGTAACTCCTAGAAGGTTTACTTCATTGATTGTTTGATTATAAAAAGCCCCATTTAATTCAAGATTTAATCTAAATCCTAATTGAGCAGTCATTCCTACTCTATAATATTGTGCATTGCTTCGTAAGTCAGTTTGAGGTAATTTATAACTGAATTCAGTATTTATATCACTAATAAATATTTTTTTTATTTTTTCGAATTTAGTTACTGTATGAGAAAGTTTTGAAGCATAAAATCTAGCAGCCAGAATGTTATTTAAATTGACTTCGTTTAAATAAACATAATAAAGAGCATCTAGGTTATTTTTATCATCAAGATATACCTTTTTGTATTGTTTCAAACTGGATGCATACTTACCAAGTAGTAAAGCTGCATATCCAGTCCTCATTCTAAGGTAAGGAAAATCAACCCCATTTTCAATTTGTTTAACCCCGTATTCATAGAGTTTTTGCCACTTTTCAGTTAAGTACAAATTATACGATTTTTCATCCGCAACTTGGATTTTATTTTCCGTTAATGGCATAGAAGATTTCTGAGCAAATAGGCACATGTTTATCAATAGACATGAAAAAAATAATATTAATTTAAAGCTTTGCATATCACTCGAATAGCATTATTTTTCTGTTTGTATGTAAATGCTTCAATAGCCTCATTTTTTATTTCAATTGTAGAGGTTGATTTTAGGAATTGAAACGAAAAATAGTTGAGTACTTGCTTGCTATGTATCAAAATCTGATCATTAAATGTGTTGGACACAAGTGATGCGACCTTAGATTCAAAATTCAATTTTCTAAAAATATAAAATGGTGCTACTATATCTTGTATCCATTTTCCTATATTGTTTTTGGCTAAAATAAGTGGGTACTGATCTATTGCTAACGCATCATACTCTTTTAATAAATAAATTTTGTAACAACTTAAATAAAAAGCATAAAGCAAACTAGTATGATCTCCATAAAAAGATACAAAGTAAAACACATGATCTAATCGAATAAAAAAAGCGGAAGAATTTGTTTCAAAACAATAAAAATAATTGTTGTTATTGGCATCTGTAAATACTTCCCAAACCTCAGTATCAGCTCCATCAGCACTTACACTCATACGATATCCAGGAAGAAATGAAAATGCTTTACTTAGCGTTTCATTTAAAGTAAAATTACCAACTACATCTGTTTCTTCTGGAACTTGGTATTCAACTAAAGGATTATTTTTATGTTTAGAAGATTTAAAAAAAGAAAATGGATAATACATTGTTTTACTTCCAATAAATGGTGTTGCCTGAATTTGAAAGTGCAGATGAGGTTCAGGTGACCTTCCAGAATTTCCACAAAGTGCAACTATATCACCCTTCCGAACATATTGCCCAATGAAAACCTTAAAAGAATTTTGTTTTAAATGACACATTTTAGAATACAACCCTTCTGCATGTTTAATAATAATTGTGTTACCCCAATTTTGATGTTGATTTATTTTTCCAATTTCATTGTCAGAAATATGATCAATAATATCATAAACATAACCATTCGCAGGTGCTAAAATGGGTTTGTTGTAACAATAAAAATTTTCTAATTTTAGAGCGTAATCAGTATAGGTTTTCATTTCGTTGTCTACAATAACAAAATCTAAAGCTTTATCCCAATCTCCTTTATGCGTTATTTGACCATTGTAACCTTGTGAAACAATCCATTCTCCTAAAAATGGAAGTTGAAGTTGAAAATAGTGGTTATGAAAATGTCGGTTTAATGAATTTACATATGAATACAAATTTTTTTCGGGAGAATAATATTGAATTGGAGTTAATACAATTTTTCCCTTTTGTTTTTTAATAGTAAAAAAATAAATGAATGAAATTGTTACGAAGCAAAATGGCCAAGAATAAACAGGCAATTGAAATACTCCAATGACTTTGCTTAAAGACAACGTAATTATAAAAGTGATTGGTACGCTGATAATAGCCCACAAATAAGAATGAATTGAAGGTATTACAAAAAAGCTACCGATTGCCACAGCAGTCATTATAAAATTTCCACCAAGTAGATAATAGTTTATTCCATTATCATAAGCATGAACAACTCCGTTGAAAGCAATTGTAGAAATAAAACCTATAACTAAAAGCGAAGCTGAAATTCTGCTATGAATGATTATGCCTAAAAAAATAAGAAATCCAGCAAGAATGTTTTCCTGAAAAAACAACGAACTTAATGACTTAAAAAAAATTATAATTAAAGGATGTAATTGTAAATTTTCAAAAAACAACATCATACTTATCAAAGGTTTATCTCCAACTGAATACATCTCATTTAACCAATAAATGTTTCTTTCGGTAAGATTGATAGCTGAAAACTCTTTTGATACAAGTAACACTAACCAAAAACAAAGTATAAACGGGATAGATAAAAAAGGCAATCCATATTTGCTAAAAATAGTCCAAAGAATAGTTGAGAAAATTACTGATAATAAAACCGCAATTAAAAGCAATAACCAAAAAGCCATACTTGCATTATAAAAAGTTCCCATACCTATACCAATCATAAGTGCATTAAAACTAAATAAGCCTTTATGATTGGGTTGTTTCACGACTCCAGTATAATGCGAAAATAATACTGCAATTGCTGCAGCAATCAAACCAGCTAAACCAGCAAAAGGTTTAAAAAAAGTGATAATTAAAAATAAAATACCTAAAAATCTACTTGCAGAAAAAAATAAAATAGAATAGCTTGATATTACCTCTTCAATAAACGTTAGAATAGTATGTTTAAATTGAGCTTTCAATTCTAATCAGATGATTTTAAGTGTGCAGGCATTACTTCTAATTGCTCAAGATAGGCCAGATTTTCAGCTTTACGGATGATGTGAGTATTTCCTTTAGTATCTATTAGCACTATATTTGGTCGCATAGCTATAAATTGCATCCATTGTGTCATATTATAGGCACCTACTTTATGCACAACTACATGATCTCCTCGATTCAACAAAGGCAATGTAACTGTTTCTCTTACTACATCAATATTCATACAGAGAGGCCCGTATAACACTGCATCTTCATTGTATGTAGAAGATTCTTGCATAGGGCTTATTTTATGATCATACCAAAATGATGTAAACATAATATTTACACCAAAATCCATTATCATTGCCTTACGACCATCACTCAATTTTTTATTTGCTAATACAGAGCCTAACAAATATCCTGCATCATCTACTAGCACTCTTCCACTTTCTAATATTAACAATGGTAATTCATCGATCGAGAACCCTGCTTGTAATATTGTATTTGTGATTACTTCTGCAAATTCATCTACAGTAGGCGTGGGCACTAATCCAATGGAACCTTTCAGTGTATTTGCACTAGGAAAACCGCCCCCTAAATCAATGTACTTTATAGAAATATTTAATTGATTTTTACATTCTTGTACTAAGTGACAGAGTTTACTTGTGGCGATGCCATAAGCAGCTGTGCTTAGCATATACGTACCAATATGAGAATGGAGTCCTGTTAAAACAAGACTATCTGAACCAGCAATTTTTTGTATTGCTGCCCATGCCATACCACTTTCATAATTAAATCCGAATCGATCCCAAATAGGATAAATACCAGTATCCATATTGATTCGTATCGCTACCCTTGCTTTCATTTGTAACGTTTCACATACTTCTATGAGAAGATACAATTCTTCGAAATGGTCAATGTGAATAAGTGAATCATGTTCAACAGCACTCTTTAATTCGTTTTCATGTTTATCCGGACCATTAAAAATAATTTGACTTCCAGGTACACCATTTTGAAGGGCTTTTTGATATTCAAAACCACTAACCACTTCAGCCCAACTTCCCTCTTGATGAAATATATTACAAATGGCATTGTTGTAATGCGTTTTATAACTCCAAGCAAATTGTACTTTAGGATAGCGTGTGCTGAATGCACGTACAGCTGACTGATAATTTGATCGTATTTTACGCTCACTCATCACAAATACTGGACTGCCATAATCGGCAATAATTTGTTTTAAATACACATCATCAATGTGCGTTACAGGTGTGAACTCAGGTTGCTGAATGCCCGATTTATCCATCATTCCAGCACTCATTTTCTTCAAAAACGGTCGTTCATATTTTAGTTTTTCCATTCAATATATTTTTATTTTTTAATTATAGTGTTCCAAATGCACTAAACTGTTGATATGAATTAACGTCTACAATCATATCCCAAGCATATCTGATAAATAATTTTCCAACATCATAGGTTTCAAAAGGGATTACTTCTTCACCTAAAGCAAGCTTCACAAGTGAAGCTGGTTGATTCTGACCTACTGCAGCACTTAGATAAATCCAAGCTGGAAATCTAGGATTTATCTCCATAATGTATAGCTCACCTTGATTATTTTTCATGATTTCTAGTTCAAAACCTCCTCGCCATTTGGTGGCTTCAATAAACTTCTTTGCTAAAGTAATGTATGCGTCATCTTCCAATGTAATGCCCGCCCATGCTTTTCCTTTATCTGTAATATACATTTTACGCATGGGTATTACTGAAATTGCATTTCCATCGCCATCTCCAAGTGCTGCAATATTTATTTCAGTTCCTTGTATATATTGTTGTACAATAATTGGAAAACCCCACTTTGCACTGATTTTAAAAAAAGCTTTTTGAGCTTGCTCTAATGTGTTTGCTATAATTGCATCATAGTACTTTCCTTTGATAACTAATGGATAACCCAATTCCTCACCTAGAAACGGAAGGCTATCTATTGAATAAATAATTTGATCTTTAGGTACAAATAAATTGTGCTGTTGTCCAAATGAATATAAATTAACTTTATCTCTAGCATTAAACATATCAACATCTGGCATAAAAGACAGAATCCCTAGTTGCTTTAGTCGATCTGAAAGAAATATAAAATTATTGAGCTCTGCATCAAAGTTTGGAATTATTACATCCAATTGTTCTTTTTCATGTATTCTCTTTATGACTTGAAAAAGCACTTCAGCACCAGCAGCAGGATATGAAATTTGATAGGTTTTATCACATATCCCTTCCATGTATATACCTGGCTCTAAATTTTCATATGCTAACCCAATGATTCTAACTGGTCTATCCAAACCTTCTCTTAATGCTCTGATAACGGCCACTCCCGGTCCTGGGCTATCAATTGCATTTAATCCAGTTACTGCAATTACTAATGGTTTAATTTGTTCTGACATTTTTAAAAAATTTAAAGCATCAATAGATTTTGTTCTTTTAAGGCATTCATAAAATCTTCAAAATCTTTCTCAACGGATATTTTATCAACTTCAAATGTTTCAATCATCAATTTTTTAATTTCATTTGAAGATTTCCCCTCTTTCATCCATTTTATGATTAATGAAGCAGTAGGATTCATACTATAAGAATCCCCTGTGGCTGGATTAAACACAAAACCCATTTCGTTAGTAGCAATATTTTTTTTTATCATACGAACCTATTTTTAATAATTTATTAATATATTTTTTGTTTTACCCAAATATAATTGTCGAGGAGATACTCATTTTTAAGTATCCCTTTTCTAGAAACAGATTCTAAGAAAAAACCATTTTTTTCAAGTACTCGCATACTTGGTTTATTATAATCAAAAACCTCTGCTACTATTCTGTTGATTGCGAACGAATTAAAAATATACTCACTCATTAGTCTAACTGCTTCCGATGCAATGCCCAATCCCCAAAAAGGTTGACCAATCCAATAAGCCAATTCTACATTCATTCTGTAGATGTCTGACCGCAATGTAATCCCAATACCTCCTACAATTTCTTCTCCTCTTATTATTGCAAAATTCTGAATAGGATATACTTCATGTTGACTTTGGATAAATTGAATAGCATCATCTAACGTATAAGGATGAGCAATATAATCTCTCATATTATTCCATATATGTATATTGTTAAAAAGAGATGACATTATTTCAGCATCTTTTTCTTCCCATTCTTTTAATTTGACACAAACAGATTCCATTATTTTATTTAGACGATATTATTTATCATATCATTCGTTTTTTTTAAGATAATTTAAAATTAATTTTATTTCCTTTATAAGACAGCGTACAAATTCAAAAAAAAGTTAATATTAAAGTTTAGATAATATGAAATGTTTCTAAGACTACAAATTTTACTTAAAGTATAATGTATTAAAAAAAAATTATCTAATATTATTAACTAAAACATCTTTTTCAAATATTGGCTATGGGCAATTTAATCACAACTATTTCAGATACAGCATTGTGGGTGGCAGTATATCGTGCCGACGAATCTGATAGAGTTGATTCTATTTTTAATGATCCATTTGCTAGAATGCTTTCTGGAAATAAAGGAGAACAAATAGTTAGTGCTATGGTAGAAGGCAGAAAAAATAGTTGGTCATTTGTTGCACGCACATTTTTGTTTGATCAATACATTTCAAATATACTAGCACAAGGAATAGATCAAGTATTAAATTTAGCAAGTGGTTTAGATGTGAGGCCATATAGGATGAATTTGCCAAAAACTTTAAAATGGGTAGATATTGATTTGCCCGAAATGGTTTCTTATATGAATAGTAAAATGCAAAATCACATACCAAATTGTGAATTTAAAAGAATAGGATTTGATTTATCAAAAAATAGAGAAGATCGAATAAAATTATTTCAAGAAATATCGAGTGAAGGCAATAAAACATTAATAATTTCTGAAGGCCTTGTAGGTTATTTAAGTGAAGAAGAAGTTGGTATGCTAGCGTTTGATTTATCACATATTAAAGGATTCGATTATTGGATATTGGACTTGATGTCACCTGGCATTTTACCTTTGATTCAGGAAGAAATGGGCACAATGCTCACAGATGCTAATACACCATTATTATTTGCTCCAGAATCCGGTGAATCTTTTTTTTCAATCTATGGATGGAGAATTTTAGAATCTAGCTCAAAATTAAAAACTGCTTTAAGTTTAAATCGTCTCCCTACTGAATTCTTAGAATTTTCAAAAATGCCAGAACCTATAGGACCTAAAGGACAATTTCCTTGGTCTGGTGTTTGCCTATTTAGAAATTCGTATTTTTAAAATGTATAATAGTTAGTAACTATATTAATAATATGTAATTTAAAAAAAAATTGGCAAATTGTTGGCAAATGAAAAAGGGTTTCAAACTTAATCGTCTGAAACCCTTGCTATTCTTGCTCCTTCTACTGGACTTGAACCAGTGACCCTCTGATTAACAGTCAGATGCTCTAACCAACTGAGCTAAGAAGGAGTGAAATGGGATGCAAAAATAGGTAAAAAAAGAAATTTACAAATTTTTTTAGCTTCTTTTCCAAACTAATCTCTGAAAGCAATGATTCTGAAGGCCCGAGATTGAGCAAATTCGCGGCATTGGCCCAAATTAGATCAACTGATTGAAAGGATTTTTTTCAATTTCGCACGAAAAGATGGCAGGAGCTGTAAAGAAAAATTGTTATTCGAAAAATACCGTTTTATAAGGATATCGTATGCCATATTGTATCCGCACCTCATTCAGAATTTCGTTTCTCAACTGATCGATATTCTGCTTTTCGGTGGCTGAAATAAATATGGCCCTTTGTTGACTTTCGTGTTGCCACCTTTTCCTCAATTGATTCATCAGGTCTTCTTTCACATCTTCTTCCAACCATTCATCAAAGGTTTGCTTTTCGTACAAATCCATTTTATTAAACACATAAAAGGTTGGTTTATCATCTGCTTTAAGTTCGTGCAATGTTTGTTTAACCACTGCAATGTGATCTTCATATTGTGGATGCGAGATATCAATTACATGAATCAGAATATCCGCTTCACGAACTTCGTCCAAGGTGCTTTTAAAACTCTCCACCAAATGATGGGGAAGTTTACGAATAAATCCAACTGTATCACTCAACAAAAAAGGTGTTCGCTCCAGTACAACCTTGCGAGTAGTTGTATCTAAGGTGGCAAATAATTTATTTTCTGCAAACACATCCGACTTACTCAACACTTGCATCAAAGTGGATTTTCCGACGTTAGTATAACCCACCAAAGAGACACGAATCAGCTCACCCCGCTCCTTGCGTTGGGTTTGTGCTTGTTTGTCAAACTCGCTCAAGCGTTTACGTAAGAGGGCAATTTTATCCTTTACAATCCTACGATCAGTTTCTATTTCAGTTTCTCCGGGGCCTCTGCTGCCAATACCTCCACCCTGACGTTCCAGGTGTTTCCACATCCCCTTTAAGCGAGGTAAAATGTACTGATATTGTGCCAATTCGACCTGAACTTTGGCTTGAGCAGTTTTAGCCCGCGAAGCGAAAATATCCAGAATCAAATCACTGCGGTCAATTACTTTTCTTTTCAGAACTTCTTCGATATTTGAAATCTGCGAACCACTTAACTCATCATCAAAAATCACCATCTCAACCGGATGTTTACTGATATACTCTTTAATCTCAAGCAGCTTTCCACTTCCCAAAAAAGTTCGGCTATCGGGATGAGGCAACTTTTGATAAAATCTTTTTATTTCAGTGGCACCAGCTGTTTCGGCCAGAAACGACAATTCATCCAAATATTCTGTGATGAGAGATTCGGGTTTGCCTTGCGGTAACCATCCGGCCAAAATGACCTTTACTTCCTGTTCAACTATTTTTTTCTTTTCAATCAACTTCTATCGTATTGAGTTGTAAAGGTAACCGAAAAAACAAACAAGGTCTTCAAGCCTTTTTAATCAATCCAGCAAGAACCTATTCACCATTGGAAAATGTATTGTTTCAACTTAAAAAATTCAGCCCTGGCCAAAAATAAAAAATTAGAATATTAATCGATTATATTTGATAGACAATTGACACTCTTGAAATCAAATCGACGAAAATTCCTTCAATACACCGGCATGGCTTCGCTGGCTCTCCTGATGGACCAAACCACATGGGGAAAAAACCTCCGCAATGCCATTCATGATTATCAGGATACAGACCCAAACCTTCTTGCCGAAGAAGAGGATTTTTGGCATTATGTTCAACAGGCCTATACAGCTTCCTCATCTATCATTAATCTGAATAATGGAGGCGTAAGTCCTTCGCCCATCATCGTGCAAGAAGCTATGAAACGTTATCATGATATGAGCAATGAGGCCCCAACTTATTATATGTGGCGTCAACTGGATATGGGCAGAGAACCCCTTCGTAAACGTCTGGCTGAATTAGCCGGTGTGGATTCCGAAGAAATTGCCCTTCATCGTAACGCAACTGAATCTCTTGAAACAATCATATTCGGACTAAAACTGAAAGCAGGCGACGAAATCATCCTCTCAAAATATGATTATCCTAATATGATCAACGCCTGGAAGCAGCGCGAAGAAAGGGATGGTATTAAACTGGTTTGGGTAGATCCGGAACTACCTTCAACCGACGATACCTATCTTGCTCAAACCTATATTGATTTGATGAATGATCGAACTAAATTGGTGCATATCACCCATATCATTAACTGGAATGGGCAAATTCTACCCGTTCGAATGATTGCTGATGCAGCGCAGGCAAAAGGTATTGAAGTACTCGTAGATGGCGCTCACTCTTTTGCGCATTTTCAATACAAAATACCCGATTTAAATTGTCATTACTTTGGAACCAGTTTGCATAAATGGCTAAGCGCCAGTATTGGCACAGGTATGATGTATGTACGTAAAGATAAAATAGCTTCTCTTTATCCACTCTTTGGCTCCGAACCGGCCAGCAAAAATGATATTCGAAAATATGAAGCGTTAGGTACGCGTCCATTTTTTATTGAACAAGCCACTCAAAAAGCGATCGACTTTTTCGAAATGATAGGCGCGGAACGAAAGGAGAAAAGATTATTTTATCTCAAAGAATACTGGACCGAACAAGTTCGTGATATTCCCGGATTGAATATCTTATCACCCACCAACCCGGAACATAGTTGCGCCATTGCTACCATTTCATTCACGGACAAAAAGCCCGAAGAACTTGAAAGTTTTTTGATGGAACAAGCACGTATTCATACTGTTGGTATAAATTGGCATCGTATACAAGGTGTGCGTATCACCCCCAATGTTTATACCAGCACAAAAAACCTCGACCGTTTGGTCGAGGCTATTCATTCTTTTACCAAAAAATAAATCGAGCATTAAAACCATTGCCAACGACTGCGATTATACCCGCGATCGCCACCCAGTTTGGTAAAAAATCCTATTTGTGCAAGAGCCTTCGCATAACCGACTTCAAAGTAAAGGCCAGTCCCGGGCGCTAAAGCAAAACGTGCTCCAAATACAGATTCAAAGGCAACCGGCATCATTTTAAAAATATCATTGAGGTATTTTTCTACTTCATCCACTTCCTTTTGATATTCAGGATCTAAATCGGCGCCTTCTAAAGTTTCTTGTAATTTTAAACGGGTATGACTGTATCCGGCACTGAATCCATAATACAAATCCACCTTTTCACTTCTTTTGAGGAAATGAAAATTCAATCGGGCCATCGCATTAATACTTGTTATGCGCAATAAAGTGGTTGAGGTCATAAGATTTTCATCAAAATCGGTGTAAGAAGAAGTGAATTTAAAATTACCCAATTCTCCATTTGCACTTAAACCCAATCCTACCCGTCCACCTAACAAATATTCATATCTGAGATGCATGGGGCCAAATCCCTTGTAAGAAAAACTACTTTGATAGTCTTCTTCACCTTCCATGCTGTATCCGAATTTAAAAACCTTTCCAATAAATTGCATGGCACTCGGAAAGCCGTATCCTAACTGAAAAAAGCTGGTGCCTTTTTGCACCATTTGCGCCTCTGCAGTTTGAAAGAATACACTCAATAATGTTATCAATAATAAATGTTTTTTCATCAACTTAAATTTTAGCTAAGATAATCGATTATTCATAAAATTGTCAAAATCCCTGCAGCGATCAGGCGTTTGAGGGCGTCTTTTCAACCCATATTTGCACCAAATGAACGAGGGTATCTACAGATTTTTGCATATCCTGAACACTCACAAATTCATGGCGCGAATGAATGGCCATTTCGCCGGTGAATAAATTCGGACAAGGCAATCCCATAAATGAAAGTCGTGATCCATCAGTACCTCCCCGAATGAGCCATCGCTCAGCTTTAACTCCGGCTCTTGTCATGGCTTCTTCGGCATAATCCGTAACCATAGGAACTTCGCGAATAATATCCATCATATTCCGGTATTGTTCGTAGGTATTAAAATCTGCTTTTGCACCGGGAAATTGCTCAAGTGTATCATGTAGAATTTGTGCCAATCGATCCTCGTGCACTTTCAGTTTCGCTGTTTCAAAATCGCGAATGATAAATTTAATCGTTGTCTTTTCTATCCCCCCTTCGATGGAAACCGGATGGATATATCCTTGCCGATCTTCAGTGGTTTCGGGGCTCCAGGAATCTTTGGGTAAAGCATCAATCAATGCTGAAGCAACCTTGATGGCACTGACCAATTTACCTTTTGCATAACCCGGGTGTGCACTGATTCCATGAATCACCATGGTTGCGCCATCTGCACTAAATGATTCAGACTCCAGCGCACCGCGTTCTCCACCATCCAGGGTATAACCAAAATCCGCACCTAATTTTACCATGTCTATCTTTTCCACTCCTCTGCCCACTTCTTCATCCGGCGTAAACAATATTCGAATTTTACCATGTGGAATTTCAGGGTGTGATTGAATAAATTGAACGAAGTCCATGATAATAGCCACGCCTGCTTTATCATCTGCCCCTAATAGCGTCAATCCTGAAGCAGTAATGATATCCTCGCCAATCTTTTCTTTCAAATAGGGATGTTGTTCAACAGTAATCACCTGAGTCTGATCATCCGGCAAAACAATCGCTTGTCCCTGATAATTTGTATGCAAAATTGGTTTGACATTGGTGCCACTGCAATCAGGCGCTGTATCCATATGTGCACATAAGCAAAGCACCGGCACATCCTTGGTCGTGTTCGATGGGATGGTGGCATACACATAACCATGTTCGTCCATTTCAGCATCCGACAGTCCTAATGCCAGAAGTTCTTGTGCCAATATGCGGCCTAAATCCTTTTGTTTTTCCGTACTTGGAAATTGGGTTGACTCCGGATTGCTTTGGGTGTCAACTTGTACATATCGCATTAAACGTTCTGCAACGGAATAATGATAAACTGCTTGAGACATAATCTTTTTTTAGGCCCCAAAAGTACATGATGAAATTTATACATAACAGTCGAAAATTACTTGGAGTAACACAATAAGGCAAGTGTTCGCAACATCGTTCCGGTAATCTGGTTCTTTTCTTTGAACACAATGATATTTATAACCAACACTCACCTAAAAATCGCCAGGTTGATAATTATGGACAAACTCTAAAAAACTATGTCCAGTGATGATGTCGTTAAGGAAACAAAGATGAGATCGTGTAAAAAAATAAACTGTCTTTGCAACCTAAGAGCGCGATTATCATGAGTCCAATAACAACTTGTTGTATAAAACACTTGTCAACGCACTTCTAAGAGCCTGATTCAAACCCTACTTTTGCGGCATGTCGGTATATGATATTTCTAATTTTTCGCTCAATCAAACGCTTACGGCGACGTTTGCCTTATTTGCTGTAATCGATATATTGGGTTCGATACCTGTTCTGATTTCATTTAAAAATAAAATGGGGCATATCAGTGCAGGACGAGCCACACTGGTTTCGGTAGCGCTCATATTACTATTCTTTTTTTTAGGAGAACGATTCTTAGGTATACTCGGATTAGATGTATCCTCTTTTGCCATTGCAGGTTCAATCGTATTATTTATTCTCGGCTTGGAAATGGTATTAGGGATTGAATTTTTTAAGGGCGATCCGAATACCAAAGCCGGCAGTATTGTGCCAGTGGCTTTTCCCATCATTGCCGGATCAGGTACACTCACAACAGTGATGTCGATGAAATCTTTGTACCATCAATACAATATTTTATTAGCCATCCTCATCAATACGCTCATCATTTTTATTGCATTAAAAAGTTTAAACTGGCTCGAAAAAATACTCGGGCATTCCGGCATACTGGTGATCCGAAAATTTTTCGGTGTAATTCTTTTAGCAATCGCAGTTAAAATGTTTCGCACGAATATGAGCTTATAAGCCCGCAGCATGTTTACAATCTGCGTCGATTCAATTCACATTGCGTGAATAACTTTTTTTGAAAAATATTTTTTGGTATAAAAATTAATGTCTATACTTGTATTGGTTATTTCGCTTACTAACCCATAAATTCAAAAAAGAGCCGGAAGTTTTCAACTGCCGGTTTTTTTTATGCCTCTGAAAACCGCAACCAGCAGGGCTTTCCGAAGAACAAATATTTTTACGATCATCATTTCCATTTTTACTTTTTGAATACTGTTGTAAAAATTACTTTATAAGTTTTTGATTTTTTCTTTGTTGTGTGTTTCAAAACCTGATTGAATAAAAAATATTTTTTAAAAGTCATACACACATTGTTTTACTTTTACCACCGCTTGACCTGGAATAGTTTTTATTGCAGACAACATTCTTTCCGAACATCAAATAAATAAAATAACATGTTGCAATCAATGACCGGATATGGACGTTCAGAGTTTACAGTAGGTGACTATACCTGCTCGCTTGAAATTCGTTCATTGAATGGAAAACAGTTTGAGGTGACTGCTAAAATTCCACCTATTGTAAAACTTTTTGAAATTGAATTACGAAATATTATTCAACAAAAATTATCGCGTGGTACCATTGATGTCAATATATATCTGAAACAACATGGGATTAGTAAGCCGATGACGGTCAACATGGATTTGGCAAAATATTATTATGCTTCCATGCAGCAAATTGCCACAGAACTGCAAATAGAGCAACAGGATATTTTACCTACCCTGATGCGAATGCCAGAGATTGTTTCAGGCGTTACAGATACCCTGAGTGATGGGGATTGGCAGGTCATTGCTGCTCAGATTGGTATGGTATGCGATATGCTCACACAACATCGACAAAAAGAAGGTGTCATGCTCACGCGCCATATTGAAAATAATATTCAACGGATTGATGAGCTTTGCAGAAGTGTGGAAGTTTTTGACAAAAAAAGATTGGATCGTATTCGTGAAAGACTCCAACAAAGTTTGTCCGACTTGACCCAAAGCGCCAATATGGATCCTAACCGACTGGAACAGGAGATGATTTTCTATGTCGAAAAACTGGATATTCAGGAAGAAAAAAACCGGCTCTTACATCATTGTGAATACTTTTTACAGCTGATTAAAGAGGATGCTTCGACAAAAGGGAAAAAATTAGGATTCCTGATCCAAGAAATTGGTCGTGAAATCAACACCATGGGATCCAAAGCCAATGATGTTGACATACAACGCATTGTTGTACAGATGAAAGATGAACTTGAGCAAGCTAAAGAACAATTGTCAAATGCATTATAGAATGAAAAGGAGTTTACTCAGCTGCATCTTTGGCATTAGCTGCCTTTTACTATCCTGTATCAAAGGAGCAGTATATGAAAAACATTTTGCCTTTAAGGGACACCGTTGGACACAAAAGGATTCTGTGCAGTTTTCATTCAATATTACAGATACCGCTTCGAATTATTTGTTATTTCTCATGATGCGTCATACCGAAGCATACCCCTTTTCTAATCTATGGCTCAAAACCAATACCCGTTTGCCGGATGGAAAAAGTACCGGTTACCTGAATACAGAAATTCCGTTGGCAGAGGAAAGCGGTAAATGGCTGGGTCGGGGTATGAATGAAATATGGGAACATAAAATGCCTCTGACAAAAAACGGAGGTGCCATGCATTTTTCTCAATCTGGTCAGTACACTATTTCAGTAAAACAAATCATGCGAATGAATCCTTTACCGGAAATCATGAGCATGGGTATCCGACTCGAAAAAATTCCCCGTTAATCAGTATGCGCTATTTTGTCGATTCTACCTGGTTATTGTCCGAACAAACATATCGTGAAAACATACCTGATCTGGGAATCCGGCAGAAAATTTAGATTTCGTTCTAACATCCTTCTAAAATAGCCCGGACTTTTGAAGTATTATATATTGTATAACAATTTTGTTCTTGATTAAATTCAATGGAAGCCTTTAATTTTACCGAATGTTATCTACAATACGCACGACCGAATTGCTAAAAAAGTATCGACGCCGAACGGTGGTTAATCAAGTGAGTATTCAGGTAAAGCAAGGGGAAATTGTTGGTTTGCTGGGGCCAAATGGAGCCGGTAAAACAACCACATTTTATATGGTGGTGGGTTTGATTCAACCGGATCAAGGTGATGTATTTCTGGACGATCAATGTATCACACAACTACCGATGTACAAAAGAGCTCAATTGGGTATTGGCTACCTCCCGCAGGAAGCCTCTATTTTTCGAAAGTTAAGTGTGGAAGACAATATATCGGCGGTGTTAGAACTCACTCATTTAAGTCGTGAAGAGCAAGCCCACAAACTGGAGACCCTGCTCAGTGAATTTCGTCTGACCCATGTGCGTAAAAGTCCGGGAGATGTATTGAGTGGAGGAGAACGACGACGCACGGAAATTGCCAGGGCTTTGGCGGTCAATCCTAAATTTATCTTATTGGATGAACCCTTTGCCGGTATCGACCCCATTGCAGTTGAAGATATTCAGGTGATTGTAGAACAACTCAAGTTTAAAAATATTGGCATCCTCATTACCGACCATAATGTACAAGAAACCTTATCTATTACAGACAGGGCATATTTGTTATATGATGGGAAAATATTAAAATCCGGAACTGCGGAAGAATTAGCCGCCGATGAGCAAGTGCGTAAATTATATTTGGGACAAAATTTTGAATTGAGACGAAAATTCAAAACCGTTTCTGAGTAGTTCAACTTGTTGTTCAAATTCTTTTCAATTGATCTCTGCTTTATGGTGGTTTCATACAAATGCCCTCCATGATTCTAGCCCGGATGGTAGCGACACCCCCGGCCTGATGCAGAGGCTATTTCCAATATTGATAAAGGCATAGGGCCGGGTGTACAAGCGAACAGCCGGAGGGCTTACCGATAGAAGCAGATAGCTTGATGCTCCTCAAAAAAAAAGAGGCTGCCTTTGCAGACAGCCCCCACCCATAAATAAAAATCCCCTTAGTCTGGATTTTTGCCGTTCAAAAAAGTATTAATCGTACTGATATTTGATTGTTGACCATCGCTGGTTATTTTGACATTCGAGTAAACCTCTTCATTAGACGAAGGATGATCTTCTAACGTTAGATTTTTTCGGATATAAGCCGGAACGTTTGATTGTTCGTTGTCGATATCTGCCCGATTCACATTAAAACTCATGGAACGTAACTTCGCTGCTCGATCGTCGAATGCTCTTTTTTGAATTTCAAAATTCGCCTGATCTTCGAGCTCCATATCAGTCAGCATGCGGTTTCCTTTACGTCGGTTGAGCGTAATTCCCTTGATGGTAACAAACTCATCTTTCATCTCTTCCTCAGTTTTTTCAACCATTTTGATGGGTGCAGAAAAAATTTGATTCAACTCTTCCTGAATGGAAGCAGAGGAGCTTTGAGCGCTTTCCTCTTTCATTTCAAATTCCACCACACGGGGTTGTTCGGTGTGCGGAGTTGGTTGCTCAACAACAGGTTCAGGCTCTGATTGTAATTCCATAACAATGCGGGGCTCTTCCTGCAACGTTGCTGTAACATCGACTACATGATTCACACGCATCGATTGTAAACCTAAGCCAATTGCCAAACGGGCAGGAATAGCAGGTGGTTCAATTTCAAACATCACCGGTGCCATTGGATCGACTGGAGTTTCTGTTTCATGCACCACTGCAGTTGGTAAATTAGTATCCTCATTTACTTCAATCTTTAAGGCTGGCTCAGCGGGCGTTTCTGTTTGAAGCGTGTAAACTTCCTTGATGCTATCCATGATCGGCGTCTTTTTTTCTGCAGAATAAGCGGATGCCAATTGATTATATTGAAAGCCTGTTGCGATCACAGTCACACTGATATTTTCGCCGAGATTATCATCAAAACCTGTACCAAAAATTACATCGCATTCCTCGCCGGCTTGCTCCTGAACATAAGCCTGAATCATTTCTACTTCATCTAAAGTATGTTCGTACACACCTCTGGCGGAATTGATATTGAGCAATACCCATTTGGCACCGCGAATGTTGTCATCGTTGAGTAACGGTGAATTGATGGCTTTTTCGACCGCTTCATATGCCCGCTTTTCTCCACTGGCTGTGGCACTTCCGAGGATAGCCACACCCCCATCACGCATCACGGTGCTCACATCGGCGAAATCCACCACGATATGCCCCTGGGAGTTAATCACATCTGTAATACATTTTGTGGCCGTTGCTAAAATATCATCGGCTTTGCAGAAGGCCTGAGAAGTTGGGATGTTTCCAAACAGATGACGTAATTTATCATTTGAAATGACCAGGATGGTGTCAACATGTTCGCGCATACGATTGATTCCCTCTTCGGCCTGTCGACGGCGTTTGCTCCCTTCGTAGCTAAACGGTGTTGTAACAATACCCACAGTGAGTATGCCCAATTCTTTGGCAATTTTTGCAACCACGGGTGCACCACCGGTACCGGTACCACCACCCATGCCGGCAGTGACAAAAACCATTTTGGTATTGCTTTCCAATAATTTTTTAATTTCTTCAATGCTTTCGTGACAGGCTTTTTGTCCGATTTCCGGGTTGGCACCTGCACCCAGCCCTTGAGTCAATGAAGGGCCTAGCTGAATACGTGTAGGCACACTGCTATTTTGCAAGGCTTTCTGGTCGGTATTGCAGACAATAAAATCGACACCTTCCAGACCAAGACTGTACATGTAATTGACGGCATTGCCACCGCCTCCTCCTACTCCAATCACTTTAATGATGGATGAATTGTTTTGTGGTAATTCGAACTGAATCATGATTTTGAATTTATGGGTTTATGGTTTTTAATTGGGTTTTATTTAATCAAGGGGTTGGTCATCAACATCTTCAAACCAATACATGATCTTCCCTTTCACTGTTCCGAAAATATCTTTGATCAGTTTGCCTCGGTTTTTATTTTTAACTTCATTGATGGCTTTTAATTCAGAGGTATCTGCCTCCGGTTGTGAAAACAAATCAGCTTGTTCGTTCACTGCCACAACATTCGTTGTTGTTTGATCGGCCGGCTCCATTGTTTGAACGGATTCTTCTGCACTGTTATCTACTGAAAAAATATGACCGGGAAATTCCTGACTCAGTAGCTCTTCCACACTGGGTTCGTAGGTTTTGGCCATGGTAACAAATGTGCCATTGAGCTCTCCTTCAGCAACAGGATCGACACTATCATCACTGTTGTTGGAAATAAAACGGATTCTATCCTGCTCATAGTCATCATAACCTCTTAATATTAATCCGATACAAGTAGCGTACATGGGTTTCATGAGTTCGGTGACATAGCCTGTTGCAAGATGCTCGTTAGGCAATCCGACACGGGCCGACATACCGGTCATAAATTCTGTAAGTTGTGGCAAATATTTTAATTGGCTACCACCACCCGTCAGGATGATGCCACCAATTAATTTATCCTGCAAATCCACTTGTTTGATATGATACATCACATACTCCAAAATTTCCTCCATGCGGCACTGAATGATATTGGCCAGATTTTTCGATGAAATTTCTTTAGGTTGCTGACCTTTTAATCCGGGAATCGTGATAAATGCATTGGACTTCGCTTCTTCTGCCAAGGCCATTCCAAATTGTACTTTCATCTGTTCAGCCTGACTGCGTAATACGCCCAAACCCTGGCGAATATCATTGGTGATATTGACACCTGCAATTGGAATGACTGCGGTATGTTTGAGCATACCTTCGTGAAAAATGGCCAAATCGGTGGTACCGCCGCCGATATCAACAATTGCAACACCCGCCTCAAGATCTTCAGGGCACATTACAGCTGCCGCAGAAGCAAGAGGTTGTAAAACCAAATCCTTAGTACTCAAACCAGATCGGGTGACACAACGATGAATGTTACGGATGGCTTGTTTATCACCGGTAACAATATGAAAGTTGGCACCGATTTTTACCCCACTCATACCAATCACTTGTTGTAAGGTAAATCCACCCCGACTATCTACTGTAAAGTCCTGTGGGATAATATCAATAATTTGATCTCCACTTGGAATATAGGTTTTATACTGATCTTTAATCAAACTGTCAATATCCTCTTTTCGGATTTCATCCTCTACATTATTCAGTACACGATCACCTTTGGTTTGTAAACTCTGAATGTGCTGACCTGCAATACCAACGTATACTTCTTTGATGGTAAGGTTGGGGTTGCTGGCCATACAATTTTCAAGGGCAATATTGATAGAGCGAATACACTCTTCAATATTCAAAACCATACCATGGTTGACGCCGCTGCTATCGGCCTTTCCGAAACCGACAATTTCCAGTTTGCCATATTTGTTTTTGCGCCCGGCAATGGCAGCAATTTTGGTTGTACCAATATCAAGTCCGACAATAACGGGTTGTTCGTTTTTCATGATCTTATTGTTTTAAACTGTTGGGTTTTATTTGCGTGGGTTTTTGTGCATTGTTTTTTTTCGAAGTTGGATTTGCTGCAGGGTTCTTTTTCGACGGGGTTCCTTTTTTTACTTCGTTGTTGATTTTTTTGCTTTTGCTTGCATTGGAAACCAATGTTTGTTGTTTTGATGAGGCGTCCAATTTTCGAACAATCATTTTACTTTTATCGTCGTAGGGATCCTCAGCCAGAATTTCACCGCGGTTATTTCGGCAAACAATTTGTTTACTGAAACGCAAATCGAGTTCATCATATTTATCCCAGGGAAACTTATGTACTCCTTCCTGATAAAATCTTAATAAACGATTCATCTTATCCTGCAAATCACGGGTATCTCCTAATCGAATGAGTTGTTTACCCATGATTGGAATGAGTTGAATTTCATATTGATCATTCACCACAATTTGGGCAATTGCTGCATTCCAAAAACTATCGGTTTGAATAAATTGAGCCAGTTGTACCAATGAAGTTTTGAGTTTATAATCTTCATGACCGTATCCAAGAGCCGGAACGCTAGCCACTGGCAATCGCGGTGAGTATTGTTCGCTCCATTCGATGGTATTGCCTTGTGGATCGAGATAATAGGCATAGTCACTGCTATCGGCCTGTTGCAAACGAACTACTGGTGTTTTTTGGACCAATCGAATACGCAATTGTCGGTTGGCAGTTAAAAAGATTTCAGCAGATTGTATCCACTTATTTTCTTCCATACGTTTCTCGAGCTGTTTTAAATTCAGTTGATGCAATGGCGTTTTTTCGGACATAATGCCCTCTGCACCAATCAATTTTTGAATATCCTGTTGGTTGACAAAACTTAATTGCGGATTGATGAATTCAATCAATATTGAACCGCAGGTATTTTTGCGGTCTTCCTTGGAAGCAAAAATAAAAGCTCCTGCCAGGAGTGGCACGGTCAGCATCATCAGCAATCGAATCAATATGTTTTGAATTCGTTTTTTCATGATTCGCTCAGGATTTTTTTAATTTGAGGAACTAACTGATCGATATCACCTGCTCCTGCTATCACCAATAATTCAGGCTTGGTGGCATCAACCCATTGTAATGCGCCTTCCTTACTCAAAATATTCACAGCAGCCATATTCATCCCGGCTTTAATCATCTCACTGCTCACCCCTTCAATAGGCAATTCTCTGGCGGGATAGATTTCCAGCAAAATCACTTCATCGGCCATATCCAAACTTTCTGCAAATCCATCGGCCAGATCCCGGGTTCGGGAATACAAGTGCGGTTGAAAAATGACCTGCAATTTTTTATCCTGAAATAAAGCTCTTGCACTTTTAAGTAACATGGCCAGCTCTTCGGGATGATGCGCATAATCATCAATACAAACATGTTGATCATTTTTTACCACATACTCAAATCGACGATGTACACCATTAAAAGCGGCTACTGCCAGTGACACCTGATCCATATCCAATCCCATTTGATCGCAAACAGCCATGGCTGCCACACAGTTTTCTATATTATGCATTCCGCCAATATTTAAAGAAATGCGCGACATCACTTGCCCTTGTTTGCAGAAATCAAAAGTATATGCCCCTTCTTTCATTCTGATTTGATCGGTATAATAGTCGGCAGAATCGTTTTGCAAACTATATGTAAATTTCTTTGGTGCAATAAATTTTGATTGATGTTTTAAGCCGTGTTTATAAATCAAGGTATCTTTTACCTTTCCGATAAACTCGATATAACAACGCTCCATTTCTTCAACCGTTCCATAGATATCTAAATGATCCGGATCCATGGCTGTAACCACTGCGATGGAAGGATTCAGTTTCAAAAAACTTTTATCATACTCATCAGCTTCAATCACTGCACAATCGCGCTCGCTGCTCCAGTAATTCACTCCGTAATTCGCTGATATCCCGCCTAAAAAAGCATTACAACCATAAGTGGTATGCCGCAAAATATGAGCGATCATGGTAGATACGGTTGTTTTACCATGTGTACCTGCCACACAAATAGCCTGCATATCATTTGAAATCATTTGCAGCACATCGCTTCTTTTAACCACGGTATATTGCTGATCGCGATACCATTGTAATTCTGTATGGTTAGAAGGGATGGCCGGCGTATAAACCACCAATTGTGCTTCCTTATCCAGCAAAGAAATGTCGTCCCTGTAATGAGTATTCATTCCTTCTGAAACCAGGGTTTTAGTCAGAGGTGTTTCCGTTCGATCATATCCTGAGACTGAGGAACCGTGTTGTTTAAAAAACCGGGCCAATGCGCTCATCCCAATACCGCCGATACCAATAAAATAAACGTTCTGTATTTGTTTTAAGTTCATCATTTTTTTCGGATATTAAATATTGTTTGAGCAATTTGCTGATCGGCATTGGTTACCGCATATGATTGTATATTTTGACTCAATTCAAGCATCGTTGAAGGATCTTGCAAGAGCTGTAAGACACGCGGAATGAGGTTCACTTTAATCTCATGATCTTTGAGCATCCGGGCTGCTTTTTTGTTGACCAGGGCCATGGCATTATGTGTTTGATGGTCTTCACTGGCAAATGGAAAAGGAACAAATAGCACCGGTTTACCGACGATACAAAGTTCTGCAATGGATGAGGCACCAGCACGGGCAATGATACAATCAGCTGCTGCATAGGCATAATCCATTTCACGAATGAATTCCAATACTTTTACCTGCCGCTCAAATCCTTTAACTGCATTTTTTGCTTTTTCGAAAAAAGGCGTGCCGGTTTGCCACAACACCTGATAGCCTTGTTCGATTAATAATTGAAATTGCTCGGCCAGTGTTTCATTGATACTTCGAGCCCCCAGACTTCCACCAAAAGCGAAAATGGTTTTCTTGGTTTCATCCAGTTGAAAAAAGTGTTTACTTTCAGATTGCGTGCGTTGGTTGGTACTGATTGTTCCGCGAACAGGATTTCCTGTAATAATGATTTTGTCCTGCGGAAAAAAGCGGTGCATATCATCATATGCTACACAAATAGCCGCCGCTTTTTTACCCAATATCCGATTACTCCTTCCGGCATAAGAATTTTGTTCCTGCAAAAGCGTTGGAATTCCAGCCCATTGAGCCATATATAAAACCGGAAAACTTGCATATCCACCCACCCCAATCACTACATCCGGTTGAAATTCTTTGAGAATTTTTCGGGCATGCATAAAACTGCGGAATAATTTCCAGGGCAGGGCTAAATTTTTAAATAGAGATTTTCGCTCGAATCCAACAATGTCCAGACCAATGATTTGATAACCTTCTTTAGGCACCTTTTCCATTTCCATTTTCCCTTTGGCACCTACAAATAAAATTTCTGCTTTGGGATCTTTCAATTTTACCGCATTCGCAATCGCAATAGCCGGGAAAATATGCCCGCCTGTTCCGCCTCCTGCGACAATGATTTTAATATGTGTCCCTTTCGTCATGCAGATTGTTCTTTATTGAGTTGTCCTTCACTATCTTCTACAAACCGACTTACACTGAGTATAATTCCAATAGCAATACAAGTAAACCAAATGGATGAACCACCCATACTCACCAGCGGTAATGTTAAACCTGTAACCGGGACTAAATTCACATTTACAGCCATATTCAGAAATGCCTGAAACACCAGCGTAAAACTCAAACCTACAGCCAGGAATGCACCAAATGCAAAAGGACATCGTCTGAAGATGATGATACTTCGCCAGAGAAATAACAGGTATAAAAAAATGAGTCCGAAGCCACCTATCAGTAAGCCATATTCTTCGATGATGATCGAATAAATAAAATCCGAATAGGGATGTGGTAAAAAATTTCGCTGGGTAGAATTTCCAGGCCCTTTGCCGGTCAGTCCGCCTTTAACAATAGCGATTTTTGCCTGCAACACCTGAAACGGTACACTGTCTTTATCATTGGCACTAAAGTTTCTGATCCGTTGTTCCCAGGTAGCGGCTCTTCCAAAACCCGTCACCTTGGATACGGTAAATAAAATACCGAATAATAGAATAGCCGAACCGCCCAGAATGGCCAAGTGGGTCATTTTAATTCTTCCGATAAAGAAGAGAACGCCACATGACATGGCAATCATGAGAGCTGTTGACAAGTTGGCCATTGCTATCAGTCCGCAAATAACGATGACCGGTAAAAATATTTTTAATGCCACTTGTTTAAAATCATTCAATTCATTTTGCATTCGAGATAACTGTCTTGCCAAGAACATAAACAAGGCAAGCTTTGCTAAATCCGAAGTTTGAAAGGTTAGGCCTACAAGGGGTAAACGAATCCAGCGGGACCCTTCATTCAGGGTCGTTCCAAAAAATAGTGTATATAATAATAAGGGAATACTTAACGCAAATAAAAGCAAGGCAATATTTGAGAACATGGTATAGTTCACCCGATGAATAAAATATACAATCGCCAAACCCGCCACCAAAACCATTAACTGTTTTATGAGATAAACTTCGGCGTGTCCTTTATGCACACGATAGGCCAATGACCCTGTGGAACTGTATACCGCCATTAAACTAATAACGGACAATACAATCAACACGCCCCAAATGATGCGATCGCCTTTTACCTGAGTGAGAAATCGTTGCATATCAATTATTCCATTAAAGTGCGCGAACGGCTGTTTTAAACTGCTCGCCTCTGTCTTCGTAATTTTTAAATAAATCAAAGCTTGCGCAGGCAGGAGATAACAAAACAACATCTCCTTTTTGTGCAAAATCATAGGCCAGGCGGACCGCTTCTTCGGTGGTCGTGGCATCTGCCATTTGCACCATGTTTCCAAAAGCATCATGAATGGCTTTGTTTTCCAATCCTAAACAAACAATCGCTTTCACCTTTTCGGCCACCAGTGCTTCAATGGTGCTGTAATCGTTACCTTTGTCAATGCCGCCCATAATCAGAACTACAGGTTTGGTCATACTTTCCAAGGCATACCATACACTATTTAAATTCGTGGCTTTGCTATCATTAATAAATTCCACCCCTCGAATACTTGCTACGTATTCCATACGATGTTCAATCGCGGTAAAAGTGCGCAAACATTCGCGCAAGCTGCTATCCCGTATTTCTGCTACCCGCGATGAGATTCCTGCCGCCATAGAATTGTATTGATTGTGTTTCCCCTTCAGAGAAAGTTCGTTGATTGAAATGGACACCGGTTCTCCATTGACGCGCAGCACCAGTTCATCGTTGCTCACATATGCGCCATCGCCTTTTAATTGTTCGTTCATGGTTATATATAGAATTTTTGGGTTCGTTTTTAAGTCTTGCATGTATTGCATGCTTGCAGCATCGTCCTTACAAAGAATCAGATAATCCGAAGGCCCCTGATTGAGTGCAATGCGAAATTTCGCCTTGGCATATTGTCCAAAGTCGTATTCATACCGATCGAGATGATCAGGCGTGATATTGGTAATAACGGCGATATCAGGCCGGAAGGTGATGATATCATCTAATTGAAAACTACTGATTTCCATCACATACCATTGGGTAGGTTGTGTGGCGATTTGTCGGGCAAAAGAATATCCGATATTACCAACAACAGAAACATCATAACCATCCTGTTTAAAAATGGCATGGGTCAGGCTGGTGGTTGTCGTCTTTCCATTGCTCCCTGTGATACAAACAATTTTACTATCTCCTTTGTATCGAAATGCAAATTCGATTTCACTCATAATTGTTTTACCCTTTTGACGCAATAATTGTATCATGGGTACTTTTTCAGGAATTCCCGGACTTTTAATAATCTCTCCGGCATTCAGAATAATCTCTTCGGTGTGTTGCCCTTCCTCAAAAGGAATTTGGGCGGCTTTCAGTTCAGATTTAAAAGGTTCTGCAATTATACCCCGATCACTCACAAATACCGAAAGGCCTTGCTGACGCGCAAGCAAAGCAGCACCTGTTCCGCTTTCTCCACTTCCTAATATGACGATATCGTAGTTCATTCTTTTTTTTATTGCAGTTTCAGGGTAACAACACTTAATACAGCCAATACAATTCCGATGATCCAAAAGCGAATGGCTATTTTACTTTCGTGATATCCTAATTTTTGGTAATGATGATGCAGGGGTGCCATTAAAAAAATGCGCTTCCCTTCTCCCGATTTCCTTTTAGTCCATTTAAAATATCCTACCTGAATCATCACACTCAGGTTTTCTACTAAAAACACACCGCAGATGATTGGTATCAATAATTCTTTTCGTATGATAATAGCCAATGAAGCTATGATGCCCCCTAATGCAAGGCTGCCGGTATCACCCATAAAAACCTGAGCCGGAAAACTATTGTACCACAAAAAGCCAATACAGGCCCCAACAAAGGCCCCGATAAAAATAGACAGCTCATCCAAATTGGGTATGGGCATAATATTTAAATACCTGGCGAATCCGAAATTGCCGGATACGTATGCAAAGAGGGCTAAACAAATACCTATTATGGCACTTGTTCCGGTTGCTAAACCATCCAAGCCATCGGTAATATTAGCACCGTTCGAAACAGCCGTAATGATAAAAATAACAAAGAGCACATAGATGATTGGTGTCAGAATATTGCTGGCACTTTCTCCGAACCATGCAGCTATTTTTGCATAACTGATTTCATGTTTTTTGGCAAAAGGAATAGTGGTTACAGCGCTCTTAACACGGGCGTAAGTTCTTGTACGTCCTTTTTCATCCACACGCACGATTCCATCTTTAATAACCTTATCGGTGGAATGATAAGTTGCCGGAGCACCGCCGGTTGTTTCACGAACGACGTACACGTTTTCGTTGTAATACATCGTCAGACCCACAATGATTCCTAAACCAATCTGTCCCAGAATCTTGAACCTTCCGGCAAGACCCTCTTTATTTTTTTTGAATACTTTGATATAATCATCGATAAAGCCAATGAGGCCCAACCAAATTGTTGAGATGATCATGAGAAGAATATAGACATTTTCAATTCGTGCAAAAAGTAAGGTGGGGATCAAAATCGCTGCGATGATGATGATCCCTCCCATGGTTGGTGTTCCCTTCTTTTGTTTTTCTCCTTCCAGTCCGAGATCACGAACGGTTTCTCCAATTTGTTTGCGATGCAAATATTGGATCATTCGTTTACCGTAAACCAGGGAAATGACTAAAGACAAAACAATCGCCATCGCTGTTCGGAAAGTGATAAAATAAAACACCCCTGCCCCTGGCAGGCTGAAATGTTCGCGTAAATAGGTAAAAAGATGATACAACATAAGCGTTACTTTTCGAGCATTTCAAACATTTCGTGAAGAATAGATTTATCATCAAATGGGTTTTTTACGCCATTGATTTCCTGATATTTTTCATGACCTTTGCCGGCCAGTAAAATGATATCGCCTTGTTCAGCAATGCTGACAGCGGTTTTAATCGCTTCGCGGCGATCGGCTATACATACATATTTTTTTCGTTGATGAACCGGCACACCCATTTCCATCTCTTTGAGAATCTCCTGGGGATTTTCGGAACGGGGATTATCGCTGGTAAAAATTACCCGATTGCTGTGCTCACAGGCAACCATCGCCATTAAAGGGCGTTTGGTTTTATCACGATCTCCGCCACAACCAACAATGGTAAATAAAGTTTCATTCCCTTTACGCAGTTTGTTGATAGTCGCCAAAACATTGATTAAGGCATCGGGTGTATGCGCATAATCCACAATGCCGAGGATTTGTTCTTTCTCAGAAATCAAATAATCAAATCGACCTTCTGCACCTTTTAAGGTACTCATAACCTGGAGGACTTCCTGTTTATCAAATCCCAATTCCGAAGCAACCGCGTAAACGCACAATAAATTATAGGCATTAAATTCACCAATCATTCTGAAATAAACTTCTCCCATATCGAGATGCATATACAAACCATCCAGATTGTTCTCCAGAATTTTCCCCTTATAATCTGCGGGCAATTTGAGGGCATAAGTTCGTTTGCGCGCTGTGGTGTTTTGCAACATCACTGTCCCTCGTTTATCATCAATATTACTGAGCGCAAAAGCGGATGGAGGCAGATGATCAAAAAATAATTTTTTTACCCGAATGTATTCTTCAAAAGTGTGGTGGTAATCTAAATGATCGTGGGTGATATTTGTAAAACAGGCTCCGGCAAATTCCAACCCTGCAATACGTTGCTGATGAATGGCATGTGAACTTACTTCCATAAAAACATGCGTACAACCTGCATCCAACATTTGTCGGAGAAGGCGTTGTAATCCGGGTGCATCGGGCGTAGTATGTGTTGCAGGAATAATTTGATTGAGGATTTTATTTTCAACAGTTGAAATGAGTCCGCAAGGAATCTGCATTGCACTGAATAGCTGATACATTAAAGTAGCACAGGTTGTTTTTCCGTTGGTGCCCGTAACGCCCACCACTTTCAGACCTTTTGAGGGAAAATCATAATTGGCCGCACAAAGCATTCCAAGACTCATTGCTGCATCGGCCACTTGTAAATAAGTTACTGAAGGAAGGATGTTTGTAGGCCATTGTTCACATACGATTACCCGGGCACCTGCCTGAATGGCCTGAGAAATAAATTCATGTCCATCTGATTGCCATCCCTTTATCGCAACAAACACATCACCGTCTTTAACCTGACGTGAATCCGCAGTGATTTGACCGATTTGCAAATCAATCTCACCCTGCGATTGCAGAAGAGAAACATGGGATAATATGTCTTTGAGATTTTTCAACTAACCCAATTGTATTGTTATGAATTGTCCTTTTTGATATTGAGTACCTGCAGCAACAGATTGATTTTTCACTTTACCCTGTCCAACCGGTATAACTTTAAATCCGGCATTCTCGAGTACAAAAATGGCATCACGTAATCCCATCCCTTGCACATCAGGAGTTTGATGTTTTGTCATTGCCAGCTTTTGGTATTTGGCTTTTCCAGTGCTATCCGGATAAATCCAATGCACCCAGTCCTGAGGTTCAGTATTTAGGGCCGGCATATTCAGTTTTCCGGCAAGCAATTGATAATCGCGACTACGCATACTCTGCATGGGTAAATAAGATTTCCGCGAAGCAATCAAGCTATCGGATTCCGATTTGTGCATATTAATCGCATACAATCGGTTGGCAACCTCTTTGAATACGGGTAAGGCAATTTGGCCCCCATAATAGTTGGCGGAACCTTTTTTGGTTCGGATAACCACACAAATGGTATACTGCGGATTCTCTTTTGGAAAAAAACCAACAAATGATCCATGATAAACCCGGTCGGAATAACGAATACCTTTGTCCGCTACCTGAGCAGTACCTGTCTTTCCGCAAATTTTATAGTATGGATTTTTGAGTGCTTTTCCGGTTCCTGTTTCCACCACTTCGTTCATCACTTCTTTTAGCTGCACAATGGACTGAGAATCCAGAATCTGATCTCTCCATACTTGTGGTTGATATGAAATAATTTCTTTGCCATATTCCTGCACACTATTTACCAAATAAGGTTTCATCATTTTACCATTATTGGCAATGGCATTATACACCATGCAGGTATGTAAAGGCGTAATTAAAACCTGATATCCCATGCCTAAATAAGCGAGAGAATAGCGGCCTTTGCTAACAGAATCCCGGATAAATTTTGGCATCACTTCTCCACTCATTCCCAAACCGGTCAGGGTATCCAATCCAAGTGCATGTAAATTATACCAATAGCTCGCAGGCTTTTCTTTATAATTTTCATGAATCAATTTGGCAAAAGCTACATTGGAAGATTGTGCAAAGGCATCCTTAATAGTTAATACACCCAATCCTGCGTGGCTATCGCGAATGGTATATGGACCGAATTTACTGGTACCACCCTGGCAATTCACTTTGTCTTCCACACGAATCAATTTATCACGCATCAGGGCAATGAGAGATATCAATTTAAAGGTTGATCCTGGCTCAAGGCGTTTAATGGCGTAGTTAAAATTCTCGGCATACTCACCGCTTTCATTTCGTCCTAAATTGGCAATGGCCTTTATTTTACCAGTGTTTACTTCCATGACGATACAAGTTCCAAATGCGGCTTGTTCTTTTTCCAATTGTTGCAGGAGGGCATTTTCGGCCACATCCTGAATATTGACATCTAAAGTGGTTACGATGTCGCGACCATTCTCAGGCTCAATTTCAGAACCATCAATGGGCATCCAGGTACCACCGGCAATTCGACGAACAATCCGTTGTCCCTGCATACCGCTTAAGTGCAAATTATATTCGCGTTCAATGCCAACATTTTCAGCATTCTTACGCCATAAACCGATCACCCTATTTGCGAGTAATCCATATGGATTGATTCGCTTGGTTTGAGATTCGGCAATGAATCCGCCTTTATTTTGACCTTTACAAAAAGGTTCCATTTTTTTTACATTCAGGTATTGCGCATAGCTTGCCTTTTTTTTCAACAGGAAATAACGATTCCCTTTTTGGTATTCTGTTTCGAGGATTTCCTTCCAGGCCGTCCAGGAATGATCACCCAATTCAGCGGCCAGTTTCTTCGACAAAGGTTCGAGGTGTTTGTGAAAGGTATCTGCTTTAATAGATTGAAAATCGATGCGCAAATCAAATTGAGGAATGGATGAAGATAAGAGACTGCCATCTTCCGAATAAATGTTCCCTCTTTCAGGTTGAATGTATTCTATTTTAGTATGCAGACTATCTGCATATGAGCGCAATTCTTTTCCTTCTTTAAATTGAATACTAAATCCCTTATAAAGTATCATAATACCAAAAACACACATCCCCATAAAGGTGATGTAAACACGAAACCGGATGTCCTTACTGATTTTCATGTTGAATGGATTGTGAAACGATTATTTTATGAGGGGGAACCTTTGTTTTTTGTAAATGCAAATGGGAAACGCTTTTTTCGAGTTGACTTTCTTTGATCATACCCATAATTTGTGTTTTCTCATCTACATATTTCCAACGCAACTCTTTTAATTGCCGGCCAGTTTCATTTATACGACGGATGGTATTTTCAGCTTCATGATTCAGGGTGATATACAAGATGGCCAAAAAAGATGCATAAAGAATCAATGGAATATTTTGAACAATGCCCCTGTTACCAACAGTTTGCAGCAACTGTTTCCAGTTGGGCACTTGTTTGAGTATGTTGCTGTCCTGTCCGGGCATTTTATAATAATTTATTTTTACGCCTGTGCGTGATTTTTATAGTTTAGTAGTTGTTGAAAAAACAATTAAATCTTTTCAGCAACCCGAAGTTTGGCACTTCGTGACCTGGGGTTCATCTTGAGTTCTTTATCCGTAGCTAATATGGGTTTTTTCGAAACCACTTTTAAAGTGGCGCTTTTTCTAACAGCCATCAAATCCAATTCATCCTCAAACGTTTCCTGCTTCATCCATTGTTTCACCAATCGATCTTCCAGCGAATGAAAGGTTATCACACAGAGTCTGCCACCAGGAGATAAAGCAGGCGTAATTGTTTGAAGAAAGGTTTTTAATACTTCCAATTCCTGATTCACTTCAATTCTCAAAGCCTGAAACACCTGAGCCAGGTATTTATTCGGATTGCCATAAACACCCTGATCAATACATTGCTTCAATCCATTGATGGTGGTGATTCGTTGCACCTGACGATGCTGAGCAATTTGACGTGCCAACCACTTAGAATTGGTAACCTCCCCATATTTTTCAAAGATCCATTGCAACTCCTTTTCGGCGTAGTTGTTCAGAACATCGGCAGCCGTTGTTTTGCTTCGTTGGTCCATTCGCATATCCAAAAGCGCATCAAAACGAGTTGAAAAACCCCTTTCTGCAGTATCGAACTGAAACGAACTCACCCCTAAATCGGCCAATACCCCATCCAACCTATTGTATCCGTAAAATCTCAAAAAACGTGAGGCATATTGGAAATTTTCAGGAATAAAGTGCAATCGTTGATCATCGGGCAGATTTCCTTTTGCATCCGCATCCTGATCAAAGGCAATCAGTTTTCCCGAAGGCCCCAGATGTTCCAGTATTTGTCGGCTATGTCCTCCACCGCCAAATGTTGCATCGAGGTATACTCCGTCCGGTTGAATATTCAACTGTTCGATACTTTCATGTAAAAGAACTGCCTGATGATAGAACGCCTGACTATTGTCCATCTTGAACCGGATTTGATTGGGTATATCCTGAACCCAAAACATTTCTGCGCAATTCTTTTCTTCTTTCCAGGGTTCGCGAGTCTCTTTCTTTTTCGAATGTTTCTTGGTCCCAAATGAGGGTTTTGGTCAATAAACCCTGCACTACAATATCCTTATTCAAATCGGCATATTTAATCATCCGTTTTGGCAAAGTAATCCGCCCTGCTGCATCAATTTCTACAGGTTGAAGCGTGCCGAACATATCAAGCATCAGCTCTTCAACATCATCATTGTTGTTGTTTAAAGCAATCAATTGATCTTCCACCACTGCCCATTGAGCCTCGGTATACAATTCCAAAAAGGGGCCTACTCCATGCATCAGGAAATAACTGCTAACACCCTCACCCACCTGCTTTTTTAATTGTGCAGGTAACATGAAGCGCCCTTTGGGGTCCAGCGTTACTTCAAAATTGCCACGGATTTTAATCATCTCTCTTCGTACGACTTAACGTGACACAAAGTAACTATTTTTCCCTCAATACGACATAATTTTCTACTTTTAAATTTAAGAGATGTTTTCCACAGCCCAAACAGCCTGATCTCAGTGAATTCAAGGGTTCCAGCTGATAAATTACCGGAATCTTATGTGTAAAACATGTGAATTATCTGTTTGTACTGAAAATGATCTGTGTGAAATGTTGTGGAAAACATATAAAATGTATTCATAATGTGTTGAAATGTGAAAATTTTAAGCCGTTTTAAGGTGCATAATGCATAGCAAATACAAATTTGGTTAAAGTTACAACATAAAAAAAACCGCTCCATAGGAGCGGCCCATTCTTTTGGAAAAAACTTTATTGCTTACTCATGGCCAATATTTTTTCAAAAAGTTCGTTTTCGGCACCCTCTTCATAACCGGTATGCTGATAAACGATATTCCCATTTGGGTCTATAATAATGGTATAAGGTACATTTTGAAAATTGAGGGATCTTTTTAAATCACTATTCGGATCTACGTAAGTCGGGAAAGTCCAACCTTGTGATTTGGCGTATGTTTTCACCATCGCCGTGGCACGGGCATCGTCTATGGAAATAGTTACATAATTAAAATTCACTTGTTGAGTCCATTGCGGCAATTTTGTTTTAATATTTTTGATTTCCTGCTTACAAGGAATGCACCAGGTTGCCCAAAAACTAACTAAAGTATACTTCCCTTTTTCGAAAATTTCGTTGAATGAAATTTGTTTGCCATTCAAATCACGGACTTTCGTTGTGGGTAAGGAAGTGTTTTGAGCAATCGCGCCTGAAAAACTCAGCGCAAATAGGAGGGTGTAAATGATCTTTTTCATGTTCTTTCTTTTTAACCAAACATGATATTTTTTTGCTTGTTTGGTGATATCAAATATAGACCTTTTGACGCTTAATTGGTAAAGCGAACTAGCGTTAATTTTTGACTAATGTTTAAAATGACGCATACCGGTCATAACCATAGCCAGATTATTTTTTTGGCAATAATCAATAGAATCCTGATCACGAATCGATCCGCCGGGTTGTATAAATGCCGCAATTCCATGTTCATGAGCAATTTTTACGCAGTCATCAAAGGGAAAAAAAGCATCAGAAGCCAGAACGGATCCTTGTAAATCAAATTTAAATTGTTTGGCTTTTTCAATGGCATGTCGCAATGCATCAATGCGCGATGTTTGTCCACATCCTTTACCTATTAGCTGACCTTGTTTCACCAATGCGATGGCATTTGATTTTAAATGTTTACAAACGATATTGGCAAAAATCATATCTTCTTTTTCTAATTCAGTCGATGTTCTCCCACCTTTATCAGACCATTCCTGAAAATTCCCGATATCACTATCTTGTTCCAAAGTCCCATTTAATATCCGCCTTTGCATAGCCCCTGAGGGGTATGTTGTTTTTTGCCGCAAGATGATTCGGTTCTTCTTTTGCTTAAGGATTTCTAAAGCTTCTGCATCAAAAGAATCTGCAATCAACACTTCAAAAAAGATATCCTGAATTTCACGGGCCAATCCGGCATCAATGTTCCCATTCGTGATAATGATCCCACCGAATGCACTTTCCGGATCTCCTGCTAGCGCTCTTTTCCATGCATCAGAGCCATTTTCACCGAGGGCAATTCCACATACATTGGTGTGTTTGATAATTGCAAATAAGGGTTGATTCTTTTGAAATTCAGCGATCAATTGAAGCGCTGCATCCACATCCACTAAATTGTTATAAGATAATTCCTTTCCATTTAATTGTTCGAAGATTAAATCCAGTTGTCCGGTAAACCTGGCTTCCTGATGTGGATTTTCTCCATAACGTAAAACTTTGGTTTCCGCATTAAAATAGTTGGCGATAACCGTATCATAATGTCGAACGACTTCAAAAGCTTTGGCAGCAAATGATCTTCGCTGAGTGAGCGCGGTGGTACCATTTTGGGCAATCAATATTTCGTTGAGCGCAGAATAATCTTTCTTATCCGCCAGCACTGTTAAATGACTAAAATTTTTAGCTGCAGCCCGAATCATGGATGGACCTCCAATATCTATTTTTTCAATGATTAATTTCTCTTCGTTTGTTTGAGCAATGGTTTCCTCAAAAGGATATAAATCAACGATTACCAAATCAATCATCGGAATTTCGTACGTCTGCATTTCATCCAGATCTTGCTGCTCGTCACGTCTGCCAAGTATGCCCCCAAAAATTTTAGGATGTAAGGTTTTGACACGACCACCTAAAATGGATGGATAATTGGTAACTTCTTCAACAGGAATACATGGCAAGCCAAGCCCTTCGATGAAAGTTCTGGTTCCTCCGGTAGAATAAATTTTAACGCCTTGTTGATTCAAAGTGTGAAGCAAAGGTTCTAATCCATCTTTATAAAAAACTGAAATAAGTGCCGACTGAATTTTAAGATCCATAATGATTATTTGTGCGGCAAAATTATACCAATTGTTCACATAATACGGATGTGATTTATGTCAACTCATAATTTTATTGAACGAACCTTTTTGGGGGATTAAAAATAATAAGCCCCTTGCCAGCGCATTGCGAATACTTGATATCCTGCAGACGATAGCCGATCATGCCAACTTCGGGTTTTATAGTCGCTCAAGGTAGGTTCAAGGATGATGTTGGCAACCTTGAAGTTAGATTTCAAGTGATGAATATTTCCTTTATAGTCACGAGACAAAATGAGATAATCCACATCAATGGCGTCCTCACATTTAAATCCGGCTTGCATCAAACGCAGGATTCTTTTTCCTTTCCATGTAAACATTTGTGCATATTTATTTTTAGGTAAAAGCGCTTGTCGTTCTTCCTTTATTTGATAAAACATTTTACAAGGATCAAATACATATTTTTCACTGCGATTGTCTTTTACTTGAGGGAGTAAATATTTTATTTGCTGACCTTCAACCGCGCAAAGCATGGGATTGGTACGATCGTTGATTATTACAAGTTGATGTTGGTTTAAAGTCACCCATTGCTTCATTAAACCTATAACGCTGATATAGAGCCCAACTGCTAGAATTCCTCCCATTGCCCATTTATTTCTGTATTTCCAAAACACACCAATCATGAGCAATAACATATACCAACAAAAGAGTTCGGTCTTATACATTTCTCCTGTGCGCCAAATAACCCAATCACCTTGTGCAATAAATTGTATGACCACATTGAGCTTAAGAATCAACCATTGGGTCATTGAACCTAAAGTGCTTGCTATCACTTGAATCGGACTCAAGAGTACTAAAACGATTTCTAAATAGAGTATGAAGGTGGTGCATGGCACAGCAATCAGATTACTGAAAACAAACAACAGCGGAAATTGATGAAAATAATATAAACACAACGGCCATGTCAGGACCTGTGCAGCTAAGGTTCCTGAGATGAGTTGAAGCGGAAAATTCGCCCATTTATTGGAGGTACTTAGTCGTTGGTAAATCGGCGGATAAAAAATCACCAGGCTTAAAACCGCCAAATAAGAGAGCTGAAATCCAATATCAAATAACCAATTCGGATTCCACAGCAATAAACAAAACGCACTTGCACACAAATTATTAAAGACATTCATTTCTCTTTTCTGACAAGCCCCAATACCAATAAATGTAAACATCACCGCAGCTCTTAAAACGGAAGGAGGCAGTCCGGTTAAGATAGCAAACATCCACATCCCTAATAATGCAAGAATCACTGATTCTCTTTTCTTCCTTGCAAAAATTGGAATCAACATCAGTAGCCGCTGTAAACCCACATAAAAAATAGCCATATGCATACCTGAAATAGCAATGATGTGTGCTAAACCCGTTCGGCTGTATGAATCCCACAGCTCCGCATCAATATTTTTTCGGTATCCAATCAGTAATGCCTCTGCCATTCCTGAAGCAGAAGAATCCGTGATATACTTCTTTAAAATTCCGCGACAAGTTTTTTGTGCCTGATTTAATGTTTTACCGAATGAGTTGACCTCCTGGCTATACCATTGCCATTCATCATTTCTAACGTATGCACTGTAATAAATTCCTTGTCGTTTACAATAGGCTGCATAATCAAAGGCACCCGGATTTCCGGAATTTCGAATGGCTTGAAATTTATTTTTACAGAAGATTTGGTCACCATATTCCAATGACTTAGACTGACTGTCCTTTTGCAGATACACGATCGCACGCGCCTGTTCGGGTATAGCATTTTTTCCTTGTATGATGAAGTATGAAATTTTTACTTCACATTTTATCGTTTTTTCCTTTTCCTCAGGCTCTGCAACTATTTGCGCATAGAAATGTCCTTCCTGCGAGTTGAATAAACCCGAGTTGGAAACCTGATTATTCTTTTCGGCCAATATGATGGATAAAGCCCCCAAACCAAATAATATCATCTGTTGAAATATCCCAAATAACCATTGATAATAGCTGGATTTACGGAAGATCAAACAGACTCCTCCAAGCAACAAAATCACGGAAAAAACCACTATCCGGGCAGCCAAAGCTTCCGGCAGAATTTGTACAAGGCTAATCCCCAACACATACGGCAATATCACCCTCAAAAAGGGTGCTTGCCTGATCAATTTAATCACGGCCCTTATTTTAAAATATGTACGTCTCCCTTCGGATTAAAAAATCTTCGGAGGGAGTCCACCAACTTTGTGGTGTCATTGAGGGGATGAGAGGCGTCGATGGTTACGACGAAAGCGCCATTCATAGGAATGACATTTGACTTATTTCCGTATCGAGCCCATTTCTGCGATTTGGCATTCGCAGCAGCCTGATCGGTAGAACTAAAAACCACGACTCGATATTCCTTTCCGGTTGGCGCAGGAGGAGGTGGAGTTGGGGTTTGAACAAGTGAACTATCTTTATTGACATTCGTATCGACCGGCATTGTCGGCGCCGATGTATCTGCACCCATGGGCGTGCTTGATTGCGGCGTATCAACATTGGGAACATTCACACTGGTGTTATTTTCCGGTGTTGCTTCTTTGGGGCTGACTGATTTGTTTTCCTGATAATAGGTGTACCCAAAATAAGATATGACCAGTAACAGCAAGACTGCGGCAGCCGGCACAATGAACTTCATGACATTCAAATTCTTCTTTCGGCGATAATCTGATTTTCCGGATGAAGTATAACTATAATCCAACTTCGCTTCTTCTTGTGGTGGGGCAGCAACCTTTATTTCGGTAAAAACTGCTGGAACAGGTTCCGCGCCGAGGTTTAAATCGTTTGACTGAAAAAAGGCGATTTTTCCGTTTCGCATTTCAAAACGACCCAGGTTTGGTACTTCAAACTTGCCTCCTTTCTGCAAAAGATCTTTTACTTCTGTGCAATAAGTGCGGATATGATTTGAGGCATTGGCTATACTGACATTTTCTTTGGAAGCAATAAATGAGGCAAATGTATCATCAATTGAACCAACCGGATTAAAGGTGATATCATACAACGGTGGTGATACTTTTCCTTCGGCGCTCTGCGCAGAAGCCCCTACCCGTTTTAGGTCGAAAACACCCAATCCGGGCAGGCTACAATACCTGTTTTTCAACAAAAAAGCCCCGATATACTGATTGATGTCCATAAATAAATTATAATCCCCGTAGGCCGGTAAAATTAGAAAGTCTTGTTCAGATTACAAATTCTATTTAGCAAGTGGACTGTTACTATTAAATAAATACTGCGCTCCTACAAAAAACTGAGTTCCCCATTGAGGATATCCATACCAGCGTTGATATTGGCTGCCCATTAGATTATTTAATTCCAAATATGCAAATATGCCTTTTTCAATACGATAGCTGGCTTTCAGATTTAAATCAATACCGGGATCATTCATCCTCACATAAGTATTGGCATCTCCTTTATACCCCATCGCTGCTGCAGATGCCCCCCGCAGAAACAAATCAGCATTAAATTGCCAATCTTTGCGAAAATTGTATTGCCCGAAAATATTCCATTGAAAAGGCAAATAATGCCAAGCTTTAAAACCGGAACGTGTTTGTAAAATAGGATGCCATTTAAATGAAGTGCCTGCTGTAATTTCAGGTTGGGGCTGAAATTGCAAATCCGCTTCCAGCATAAAAGCAGTTGCTCTGGCTTCATAGTCAATTTGCATTCTTTTAAAATCACCGGCTGTATCATTCACAAAAACCGGAAGATTATTCATCATGCGAACTCCGGACTTCAAGCCATATTGAATTCCTCCTTCATATTGTCCCTTGATATGTCCATATACCTCAGTATTCTGCGACTGTTCTACCTGATAATGACTAAATACAAATGGATTGAATGTCGTTAGTGAACGAAAAGTATTGAGTGCTACAACGGATCTCCATCCAATTTCAATATTCGCCTGCAGACTCGCCAATGGACATCTAAAAAATATATCCGGTAACAAATGTAATTTCTGACCCATAGCCGGGTTCAAGGCTACTTGCAAAATACCTTCATCGATATTTTTCTGTAAGCCCATATTTAGCTGTAAGAGTGAATTATTTTGGACAGAAACAGATGAACGAAATACATTGAGATCCGCCAGAATACCTGCAAATACTTTCAGGTCTCTTTTAAACCATTTTACAGCCCCTCCTTGTAGTTTAATCCCATTTTCGAAGGATGAATAGCGATCGCCATAAAGCGAAATCGCTGCAGCACCCTGATAAGTTATTTCGGATGATTGATGTTGCATCGAATCAGAATAAGCTTGTATTCTAAGACCTGTAAATCGTTGTCTTAAGTCGAGTTGTTCGTAATTGTACTGACTTCGGTCGTACCCATAAAATCCATACCCTTTACGATCTAATTGTAAAGCTCCATGCAAAGGAATTCCTTTGACAACATGTGATCCGTGAATACCAAGTTCCGTTTCGGTATATCGTTGATGGGATAAACCACCTCTGAAACCCTGATGTTGCATGTCCATGTACAATGGGGTTTTAACCCATTTACTTAAGTCGTAACCTGATCGGAATCGAATGGCACGATGATGACCGATGGCCAATTCGATATGATGTTTGTTTACCATTTCAGCAGTAGGACCATCCAGAACCAAAGGAGTTAGTGGAACTGGCGTATACGCGAAACGGTATTTTTTTTCCTGAAAGTCATAGGTCAAAGCCATTTTATTGAGGTCTACCTCGGGCACCATGTCAGGAATAAATTCAGGTTTTTCTTCATTCAAAGCTAAGGCCCAATCTGGTTTACCTAAGGTATCCGTATACAATGCATAACTCCATCCGGCGGAATCAGTTTGCATCAATTTCTGAAAGGCATGAGCCTGCAACAAGTATAATTGGGTTGTTCGCTCTTCACTTTTTACATCCCAGGCTTGTTGATTGTACTGTTGAGCCCATTCTATCGACTTCCTGTATTCGCCCATGCGATAAGCACATTCGGCCATCCAAAAAATTGCCGACGCCGCTTGAACAGGATTCTCTGGTATTTTTCTGCTTGATTCAAAGGCGCTTAACGCATCAGTTGCCTTTCCGGACAAAAGAGATGCAAGCCCCTTGCTATACGCGGCCCTTTGATAAAGTTGTTTGAGCGTTTGATTGGTATCGCCTGAAGAATTGAGTTCCAATTCAGCCTGCTGAAAATTACCGGATCCAATATTGGCATGTATACCTAATGTCCGGATTTGTTGAAATGCAGTTGCATTCGGATAATTCCTCAAATATTCTTTCAGATAATTTTCCGATTGATCAAATGGCAAAATTTCGTATGCTAATTGAGCCCGAAGTAAACTAGCCTGTTCTTTAATCATTGTATCTTTATTCTGATCAATACAAACTTTAAATGCTTTGATGGCTTCTTGTTTTTTATTCAACTTTAAGTATGCCCCGGCTTTTAAATAATTGGCTTCTTGCGCTAGTGATCCGTTTAAAGCAGCTGTTTGATCGAACGCATCCACGGCCTGCTCAAAATGCTGTGAACGCCAGGCAGAATATGCCCATCGAAAATAATCCTCTTCGCGGGCTTGCGGGTGTTGACTCAGATATTGTTGCATCCATTTTTCGGCACTTTCATAGTCCTGATCTTCCAGAAAGATCTGAGCCAGGAGTAGATTTAATTCATTTTGATAATACCATTTATTCGGATTTGCCAATTGTTTTTCAGCCATTTCACGCGCCTTTTCATTTCTTCCTTCTAAATACTCCATTTCGGTCAAATAAAATGGTACGACATATTTGTACTGATGATCTGAACTAATTTTTTGAAAACTGGAACGAGCCTCTGCAAAATTCTGTTGGTAATAAGCCATTAATCCATGGTAATAATTCCCGGCTGCAAAATTCTCTCCCGGTATATTTTTAACAGAGGCAAATAATGAACTTACCCTTTCCATTTGCCCGCTTACCAAACAAGCATAAGCCAATTGAAAATTACGCGCTGAAATTTGATCATTGCTGAGGCTAGCAATTCCCGCAGCATCAAAATAAGTAATGGCCTCCTTAAATAGCCCTTTTCGGAAATAATGTTTTGCCAGCGCAAACTGGGCGGTATGCAATCCTGATTCATCGGAGATATTTTCCATATCCCGAATTAAGTCCTTTTCTGCTCCTGGGCGATTCAGGTATAGTGCGCTAATCCGATAATTCAACCGGGCTTGTTCATCCCAAATCGTTTGCATGTCGTTTTGTGCGTTCCAAAAAGGAAGTAACCGATCATAATGAGCAATGGCCTGATGATAGAGACCTTGATGAAAAAATTGAGCTGCTTCTTTATGTGTTCGAAGTGCATCGGTGTATTTCATGGTTTGTTGTGCCCGGGCAGCAAACGCACAAAAAAGCACTCCCAGTAGGTAGAGAGAGAATTTATTTTTCAACTTTGTTTGTGTTTTAAAACGACCAAGATAAGCCAAGACTCGGAAATATCGGCAATTGGTAAGTGCGTGTATTACGAATACGATCGATATAAAAAATGTTTTGTCGATTGTAAGTATTGCTAATACTGGCTGATGCTTCAATAACAGATTCCGTACTGATAAAAAATTTCTTTTTCATCGAAAGGTCTAATCGGTGATAGGGGGCTAAACGTCCACCATTGATTTTATCGGAATACAGAATATCCAGATTTCCATTTTGTGTGAGATAATTGGTACTGATGCCATTTGAGAAATCCACTTTTTCCACAAAGGCTTGTGTTTGCGTAAATGGAAATGCAGACCCATAATTAAATCGGGCCGAAAATTCCCAATCCCACTTTTTACCGGCGGTATAGGAAGCGAGTATATTCACATTATGGCGACGGTCAAAGGGAGTTGGATAAGTTTGTCGGCCATCGTTTCGGTCAACATACCCATAGGAATAAACGCCCCAAAAGTAATGGCGGGCTTTGGCATATTTCATGGTAAAATCCAACCCATAAGCACGTCCTGTTTCGATACTAAAATCAGGGTCGGCAGGTACCAGTTTATAACGATTGATACCGATAAGCTGCCCGAAATATTTGTACCAAGGCTCGAGGGTAAATTCAAAATCACGAATATCCACCTCAATTCCTGCAACAACATGGGTGGCTTTTTGAATATTGTTATTGGCTACAGTACCATCGGGCTTTTCGATTTCAAAATCAGGTGCAGTTAAAAATCCGGTGAAAAAATTGACAATATCCCGATCACTTTTTGAAGAAATAATATTTTGAGAATACATGCCTGCAGATGCTTTAAAACGAACATTTTGGGTCGCATTATATTTCATCGCCAATCGTGGTTCCAATCGGGCAACCGGAAGACTGGCATAATATTGTAATCTCACCCCGGGTTCAACAATGAGTTTATCTCCAAAATTTTTCTTGAGCTTCAAAAAGGCGCCCACCTGTGTAGTATAATCATTTTGTTCCTGAAGCAAACCAATAAAATTATAAAATTGATACGCCGTTTTAAAACCGGTAAATTCAACGCCATAATTAATTTCACTATGATTGGGCAGGTATGAAGTAACTTTTACATTAGCATCAAAGCCGTTGATTTGACTTTCGCGGGGACGATTGTCCGATTCTTCCAATCCTATTTTGTAATCAGAATAATAAAAACCTCCGGAAATGAGGGAAGCGCTGCTACCCGGAGTAATCACGAAGTTGGTACCGGCACCATACGAACTCCATTTTAAATCCGATATATTGGCAAAATTTACCCGATCGTTGAATGAAAAACCAAAGACATTGAACTTACTCCCATTATTAGAACTCAAATTAATTTTTCCGTAAGCATCCGTAAATGTATAAGGCAAATTACTTTTATAAGGCTCGCCCAATGCCCCATACAGCGCATTTGAAGTAGTTTTCAGATAACTATGTTTGATGGAAGCGATATAGGTAATAGACACACTGCTATCACCACGGTCGCGCACCAATGGCCCTTCTAAAAAGGCTTTTGCTAATATTGGATTAACAGCGAGTTTGCCGCTATGTCTTTTTTTGTTGCCGTCTTTTGTAGTCACATTCACGATGGCAGAGGTTCGATCACCATATTCCACGCCAAATCCTCCACTCATCACATCTGCACTTCTGAGGGCGTCTGTTTCAAATACTGAATATATTCCGATACTGTGAAAAGGATTGTAAATGGTCATACCATCTAACAAAATTTTATTCTGGATGGGTGAACCTCCACGGATATACAATTGTCCTCCCTGATCGCCGGTTGATACCACACCGGGCATCACTTGCAGATACTGCGCAATGTCGGGCTCTCCACCTACGCTGGGCAATAACTTGAGTTCTTTGGGTGTAATTCGGGTCATCCCTACTTTGGTTTCATAGAGCTTATCATCCTTTTTTGCAGATACGGATACCCCTTTTAGTTCGCGCGATTTTTTCGATAATTCAAATTTGATAGAAGTCACTTCATCAGCTACAATGATTGCTTGTTTCGTCATAGGTTCATAGCCCAAAGCAGTTACAGTCACATCATAAGTACCGGGTGGCAATTTGGGAACATTATAAAACCCTTCCAAATTGGATTGCGCGCCCTTTTTCAGGGAGGTAATTGCTACGGTAGCACCACTTAAGGGTTCACCATTGGTTTTATCATACACAAATCCTTTTAAGGATCCTGTTTGTGCAAATGCACCAAAACCAAACAATAAAAACAAGACCGTGAGCAATTTTTGCATATTCTCCTACTTTAAAACAATCGTAATTGAGCTTATCTGATTTTTGACGGGGATATTGCCCGAACCTTCAAATATAAGTTTAGAAATTAGATTGTCGCTAGTTGCAAGGAGTTGATTATTTTTGCCATCCCGTTTAAATGGAGTACTGTCGTGACTTTCAGCTTTCCAATGTCAACAGAAAAATAGGTTAAACTTAGAAAAAATGATGTCACAACCTGCTCCCGAAACCATTAACCGGCACTTAATTTTTTGAATAAACGTATTCCCGCATGAGCAACCTGAAACCCGGTCTACCGCAAGGCACAAGAGATTTTGCCGCTGAAACGGTATATAAACGTCAATTTATTTTTAATACCATTCGCCAGTATTTTGAACTTTACGGATTTTCTCCTTTGGAAACCCCGGCTTTTGAAAATTTGGAAACCCTGACCGGAAAATATGGCGAAGAGGGCGACAAACTCATGTTTAAAATCTTGAATAATGGTTTAGAACGAGCGGAAAAACATGAACAAGCCAAAAATGACTTTGAAGAAGTATTAAAAGGTAAAAGCAAAAAGGGTATCACTGAAAGAGCCATGCGTTATGATTTGACGATCCCTTTTGCAAGATATGTGGCCATGAATCAGGGACAATTGACCTTCCCCTTTAAACGGTATCAAATTCAACAAGTATGGAGGGCCGATAAACCTCAACGTGGACGTTATCGGGAATTCTATCAATGTGATGCAGACATTGTAGGCAGTGAATCCTTATGGAATGAGAATGAATTGATTCAACTTTATACGGATGTTTTTAATGCCTTGAATATTCCGGTAAGCATTTGTATCAATAACCGTAAAATTTTGGCCGCTTTAGCCGATCAATGCGGTGGTCAGGAGTGGCTCATTCCGATTACGGTTGCCATTGATAAATTAGACAAAATCGGGCTGGATGGCGTGATGAAAGAATTGCAGGAGAAGGCCGGATTATCCGAGGAACAACAGTTAAAGGTTCAGGCCTATTTACAAATCAGCCAGTCTGCCTCAACTGCCATGGCATGCATCGAACAACTCCGGGCCTTTTTGGGGAATGATTTAGAGGGCATCCGGGAGCTTGAATATTTGGCCCAATCGCACCCGCACATACAAATTGATGCTACGCTGGCAAGAGGTCTTAACTATTATACCGGAACCATTTTAGAGGTGAAGCCAACAACCGTTAAAATGGGAAGTATAGGCGGTGGCGGTCGTTATGATAATCTCACGGGATTATTTGGCGTGCCGGATATTGCAGGAGTGGGTATATCATTTGGTGTAGATCGTATTTATGATGTGATGGAAGAACTGCAATTATTTCCCGCAACCTTGCAATCTCAATGCACCGTTATGCTGGTTAACTTTGGCACAACCATTGAATCAAGAAATCGGGAAGTTTTATCCACATTGCGCAAAAATAAAATCTCTGCAGAAATGTTTCCTGAAGCGATCAAATTTGATAAACAGTTAAAGTATGCCCACAAAAAACAAATTCCTTTTGTGGTGATGATTGGTGAAGATGAATTGAAAGAAAATCTTTTAAGCGTGAAAGATTTCCGTTTGGGAACCCAACAAAAAATTTCCCTGGAAGAATTACCGGCCTTCATTCAAAAAACACAGGAATAAAAAGAAAGTCCCCTGTTTACACAGAGGACTTCAAAACTGTTTTTGTTTTGGATTACTTCAAAGCGCAGCTACCAGCTGGTGTGCCCACTTTATAAGTTGTATTCCAAGCTTCACACCATGTTTTTGCAGAAGCTTTGGTTGATTTTTGGGTATAAGTGAAATCTACAGTAGATCCTTCTTTACACTCGCAAGTCCAATCTTTTTTGCAAGAAGTTAAAGTAAATGAAGCGGCAACAAAAGCCAACAAGAATAATTTTTTCATGTTCAAAAGTTTTAATTTAGATACAAACATAAACTTTCGTCATGAATTCGCAAATACCGTAATCAGGGTATTTTAATAATTGTTCTGTAATTCTTAATAAATGCTCAAAAATCGGGGCTTTTAAGAGGGCCAATCAGCAGGACATGATAAAAATCAGATTATTCCTTTACTTTTAAGGCTGAAAACCCTTTAAACATGACGAAAAGACCCTTAAGCCTGCTGGGCTTAGTTATCGTAATCAGCATGCTTGTTGCGTGCAATAAAGTTCCCAAACATGCGCAATATATTCCCAAGGATGTGATGATGGTTGGAACCATCAATATGAAAAATTTGAGCCAAAAATTGATTTGGAGTGCAATTACGGGCAGCGACTTATTTGAGGAAATGCAAAAAAATGTGGAGAATGAAGAATCAAAAGCGGCGATGAAGGACATTTCCAATATTGGTTTAGATCAATTATCAACGGCTTATTTTTATTTCACCGGCGATTTTAAAACCAAAGGAACAGCTTGTGTGGTGCTTTCCATGAAAGATGCCGGAAGATTTGAAAAGTTTGTCAGCAAAAATTATCCGCAAGCCAAAGTAGAAGAGAAAGGCACGTATAAATGGTCGGCGCTGGAATCCGGACTCATTGCAGCCTGGAATAAAGAAGCTGCCTTGTTCTTTCCTACCCAATCCGGTACGGGAGGCATGCTTAGCATGGAAGAAGTACAAAAAGCCATGGAACAATCCTTCAATCTGAAAAAAGATCAATCAGTGGCTTCACTCGAACATTTTAATACTTTACAAGGTGAGGACCATGACATGAGTTTTTGGTTGAATTATGAATCCATGTATCAAATGAATGCAGAATGGAATAGTGGCCCTGCTCAGGCATTTATGAAACCTGAATATTTTAAGGATGCGGCTTTGGCAACCGGTATCAATTTTGAAAAAGGATCGGTAGATGCGGTGATGGACTATTACATGAGCAAAGAATTGGCTGAAATCTATAATAAATATACAAAAGATGCGAATAGCAAAGAATTGGTAGAAAATTTACCTTCCGGTGATGTTGCCTTTCTGATGAGTTATCAATTTAAAGCAGAAATGATTAAAGATTTTTTGGCGAAATTTAAATTGGATGGTTTGGCAGATATTGGTTTAATGGCAGTAGGCACCTCGATGGGTACATTAACTGAAGCATTCAACGGTGATATGGTCATTGCCCTTACCGATATGAAAAAAGTGAGTGATTCTGTTTCATCCAGCTTCCCGACGAAGTTTGAATTTTTTATGGCCATGAAACAGAACGATCCTGCGGCTATCGAAAAACTTTTAAATATGGGCATTAAAAATGAGCTGCTCATAAGAAGTGGAAATGATTATAAATTAAGCCAGGGTAGTTCAGATGTTACTTTAGTGAATGATAAGAAGTACCTCGCCGTTTCGACCCGAAGTGATTATACCAAACAATTTTTAAGTGGGAAGAATGGACCAGCAACAAACATTCCAAAGGAAGTTATGGCCGAATTAAATGCAAACCCATTTACGTTTTATGTCAACATGCAACAGGTGTTAAATTCCTTCCCAATAGAAACTTCTGATCCTGAAGAAAAAGCCCTGATGGATGAAGGATTAAGAATGTTTACTTATGCCGAAATGCATGGTGGTAAAATGAAAAAAGGAGCTAATCATATGGAAGGGCAGTTAAACTTCACGAACAAATCGGAAAATGCACTGATTCAAATTATTCATTTTGCCATGAAGACAAAAAAATTAAGCGATAAAAAGAAAGCCACAGCGACCGAAGAAGTTAGTGCAGAAGTTGAGGAAGCTGAAGCCGATTCTTCATCTGTCCCTCAATGATCCGCCTGATTAAATATTTCTTTTTCCTACCCTATTTTATTTATTCAGCAATCTTGTTCGTTGTGCTGATTGTTTCAGCATTTCCTGTCACCTTGTTACTCTTATTGTTTCCTGAAAAAGTAACCAACCAGGGAATGTTTATCTTATTAAAATTTATTAGCAATGCCTGGTATATACTCACTGGCATGTGGCCCAGAAATTTTAACCGGGACAAAATAGACTTTAATCGTTCATACATTATTACACCCAACCATCAATCCTTTATTGATGCGGCCACCATTTATACCAGTATTCCCCATTTGTTTAAATCGCTGGGAAAGAAGGAAATTGAAAAAACCCCTATTTACGGCGTCATTTACAAAACGGTTGTGATTACGGTTGACAGAAGTTCTTTAAAAGCAAGGGCATTGAGTTTTCGGCAAATGAAACAAGCGCTTGATCAACGAATTTCCATCCTCATTTTTCCGGAAGGCACTTTTTCTGATTCACCGGTTGCAGATTTATTACCTTTTCAGAATGGGGCATTTGGATTATCCATTCTGCAACAAACACCTATACTGCCGGTTTTATTTCCTGACAGTGCTTCACGCGTGCACCCGAGTAAAATTATTCGATGCACACCAGGATGGAATAGAGCTGTATTTTTACCCCCCATTTCGGTGGAAGGCTTAAAAAAAGATGAGCAGGAATCTTTAAAGAAATTAACCCAAGTGTATATGCAAGTCTGTTTAAATCAATGTCTTAATCAAGGTGCCGAAAGCGTATGGGATTTTGCTATTGATTGGATGCTTGCAAATCGAAATCAATTTTTCACCGCAAAAGTATAACTTGAAATACGCCGAAGTCATATTACCCCTTTCTCTTGAAAAAGTCTACACATTTGGCGTACCCTATGAAATGCAATCGACTATCCGGATTGGGAGCCGGGTTGAAGTTCAGTTTGGTAAAAAAAAGATCTACAGTGGAATTGTAAAAAATCTGCACAACCATACTCCAGAACAATATGCCGTAAAGCCAATACGATCGCTGCTCGACACAGAACCCTTGTTACATCCGGATCAATTAAAGTTTTGGGAATGGATGGCATCGTATTATATGTGCAGCGAAGGAGATGTGATGAATGCGGCACTTCCGGCATTTTTAAAATTGGAAAGCGACACATTCATTCAGTTAAATGATGAATTCGACATCAATGCCCTTGAATTGACCGACGATGAATATATTGTGTTACAGGCCTTACAAATCAGGCTTGAAAAACAAAAGAGAAAATCAGCAAAAGATTCATCGCAGGAAAATACAAACACATCCCTTCCCACTGAGCAGACATAAGCTTTTTGCGTTATCTTTAAATATGATGAAGAAAATCAACGAACGCTGCCCTGCTTTGTCAAGCATCTGCTTCATTTTTTTCCTGATGTTTTTTGCTGATTACCAGCTCTCTGCAACAGAGAAAAACACAGGTATTCAAGCTTTTGTTCAGCAGCATGCCCCACAATTTTCCGAGCCCCATTTTTCATGGAAATTGTTACATGAAAATCAAACGGCATTTTCACAACATCAAACATGGGGATTATTCTATTTTAACTGGCCGGTGAAGCAGGCATTTATTCAACTTCATTTAAACAATCAAGGCAAAATCATTTCGCACAAAATAGTATTACCAAATGCAACAATAAGCGCACAGTTGAATGAACAAACCCTGAATTCGTTTGTCTTGAACGAAAATCTGACGCACACGATTCAGGAGCAATTGCCTCGAAACTTCATACAAAAAAAGGAAAACATTATTTATGGCCTTGATACTGTTCAATTGGCGATACAGGTAGAGGCTTATGATGCCAATACGGATCAGACATGGATATTTGATGTCAATGGTCAACTATTACGACAATTTGATAATCGTCGGTTTTTAAAGAAAGATACTTTGATTCAGGCGAAAATTTTTAAACCAGATCCGCTGACAAAATTGAATCAGGTATATGGCCTTCCGTACAAAGACAGTTCCGATTTGGATTTACCATGGTTTCAGAGTGCCTATGATACCGTTTGGGTGCCTGTTTATTATGATGATGTGGTTCAATTATTTATACCTGAAAATGATTATGCCGTCATCGAAGACTTTCAAAATCCGACCATCGCACCGAGTACCGGTAACAACAATGTTTTATTCTTTGGTCGAAATCAGGGAGGCTTTGAGGAATACAATATCCTCTGGCATATTCATCAATTTCACGACCACATTTCTTCATTGGGGTATGATACCTTAATGGATTTACAAGTACGGGTAGATGCCCATGGTATGTTTGGTGGAGATAATTCGGTGTTCAACAGAAATGGTGGCAATCCAACACTCAGCTTTGGGATTGGTGGAGTGGATGATGCAGAAGATGCCGATGTCATTATTCATGAATATTGCCACGGAATTAGTTGGAGCGCAAATTCGAATGATAATTTTTCATACGAAAGATCTGCGCTGGATGAAGGCCTTGCCGATTATTTTGCAACCTCCTATTCACGAGATATCAGCTCATTTAACTGGCAAAAAATGTTTAACTGGGATGGCCACAATGAGTTTTGGGGTGGACGTACCGCAACGAGCAGCAATGTTTATCCCAACGGTTCGGGAATTTATGCTTTGGGCGAAATTTGGAATGCTGCCATGAGCGCCATATGGACCGATCTGGGTCGAACAGTAAGCGATAAACTGATGCTGGAGTGCTTACATTTTTTTAATAATGCCACTACCCTTCCGGAAGCAGCCTATTACATCATGCAATGTGACACCTTGTTATTTGGTGGTATACATGCCAATACGATTTGTACGCATTTTCGCAACAGAAATCTTCTTGACTTAAATTGTAAACCAGTAGGTATTTCTGATTACGAAAACAAAAAAGCTGAACAAGTTATATTTGGAAATACCCTGGGATTCAGTCAAAGTGAAGGTGACCTATACATTGAATTTCCGGAGGTTAATCAATGGGAAATTGCACTGACGAATATTCAGGGGCAGATTATACTCAGCCAAAAATACTCAGGCGCTCAACGATGGACCCTTTCTCCTCATTATCTTCAAGCGGGTGTTTATGTCATCACATGTACCAATGATGCGAAGAAAAAATACTTTAGCAAATTGATTAAAAAATAAGGACCCCATTTCTGGAGTCCTTAATGAAATGAATAAAAGTTACTCTTATTAGAATCGGAACCCAATATTTAATCCCATTCCTCTGAATCCTACTGCTCCAAAAGAACCTTTCACATTGACGTTGTTTGCATCAACGGTATAAGTGTATTTAAATAAATCAGATTGATTATTGGATAAATCTTCACGAATATCTGCTTGTTCCTGAGGGGTTAAAGCCTTGGATGTATTTGCTTTGAACTCACCTGATGAAGCCATATAATGTGCCCCAATGATAAACCAATCCAGAGAAACCATTTTACCGATGTTAAAATGTACTCCAATCATCAAACCACCCCCAAAAGAGCTTAAACGACCAGTCATATCTAATTTCTGATTAACGCCCTGATTGTCGGCATATTCTACCGGTGCATCCATCGACAAATTTCTGTAACGTAAATAAGGTGCTAAATAAAATCCTTTCATCGCATGACGAGGATAAAAACGGAATTCAGGTGTAATCGCGAAAGAACCTACTTTGATATCAGACAAGTTCGTGGAATCACTGGCCCAATTATCAATAGAATTGGTCAATGGCAGAGAACCTTTGGGCATAAAACGAATTTGAGCCGCCACTGAAATTTTGCCACCCAATGCACGCTCATATTGAACGCCAATATTTCGGAAAGCTAAACCGGTAAGATTTAATTTTACACAGTTCTTTCTTTCGGGTAAACCGCCCGACTCAGATTTTTCCTTTTTTTGGGCTTGACCCATCAAAGCCACTGATAGTAAAATGAAAAGAAAAGATAATTTTTTCATATAATTTTTTCTTATGGAGCAAAGTTACATTCAATACGTTTCCCAACAATACCATATTCAAGGTATTTTTAACGCGATAATTGTCGATTACTGACGTTTTCGACTGGCAATACCCAATGAGGTATAAATCAGTGATTGAACCTTTTCCCGAATATTGAGTGAATTGATGAGTTTGTTTTCGGCATTTGGATAGGTGCGATTGGAAAGAAAAATATACAACAAATCATGTTCGGGATCTGCCCAAACACAAGTTCCGGTGAATCCCTGGTGGCCATAAGCCCTCGCGCTGGTTTGATCCGCACAAGGATTACCCATCCCGGCTCTTGTTTCCGGTTTATCAAAACCCAATCCACGTCGGCTGATTTTAGAAAATTTACCCGTGAATAAATCCACTGTGGATTGTTTAAAATATCTTTTACCGGCATAAACGCCATTGTTGAGCATCATTTGAAAAATGATTCCCAACTCTTCGGCAGTCGAAAATAAGCCTGCATGCCCACTCACTCCGCCAAACATCGCTGCACCCATATCATGAACATGGCCTTGAATGGTTTGATAACGGAAATAGTCATCATATTCAGTGGGGGCGATTTCCTGAACCACTTTATTGTTTCGCGGATTAAAGCCTGTTAGTTTCAGGCCCAAGGGTTTATAAAATTCTTGTTGCAAATACTGATCCAGGCTTTTCCCGCTGATTTGTTCGACCAGTTTTTGAAGAAAAATAAAATCTAAATCACTGTAAACATAGCGTCCGGTATTTTCGAGCGGACTTTCCAGAATGCGCTTCCACATGGTATCCACCCAATCTTTCCGCATAAATAAATTTGGCGCCACCTTCACAGAAAATCTGGTTGATTCCGTTTTGCTATAGATATCTGTGCGTGGACGTTTCAATGTATCCAAGGTTTCGTTATAAAAAGGAATCCAGCTTTTGAGGCCTGCCTGATGGGTAAGGATATCATGAATTTTTAAATACTCCTTATTGGTCCCTTTGGTAAAAGGCAGATATCGCCCCAAATTTGAGTAGATATCTAATTTACCCAATTCATACAAACGCATCACTGCCAATGTGGTTGCGGCGGCTTTGGTAATAGAAGCCAAATCATAAACCGTTTGAATATCTACAGCGTTTTTTCTTTCTGATGTCAAGTATCCAAAAGACTTATCATAAAATACTTTTCCAGCTTGAGCAACCAAAACCCTACAACCCGGGAACGCCCCTTTACGCACTGCGGATTCAAGATAATCATCTAATTGATCCAACACATTCAGATTAATACCCAATGCATTCGGGCTGACACAACATTCCAGCAAACGGTCCGAATTCCATTTTCCTTTTAACAGTCGAGAAGAATCAATATCTTTAAATTGTTTACCAAATCTGGACTGTTCGCTCACTTCACCAAGTGGATTGATAATAGATACCACACCATCGCCATAAACAAATTTAGGACAAACACTCACAGGCAAACGTCCTTTTGCTTTCAACATACCGCCTACCATTTTAGCGGCGGCGAGTTGTGTTTCTTCTGCTTCATCATAGGCAACGATAACTCCTTGCAAGTCGCAGAAATTTTTAAGTGCATAAGGGTTGCCAAATAAAACAGTCATGGAATTTTGATTACCCGAAAGAGCCTTGACCACCTCAATTTCCTGTTCATCCAATCCAAAATTTTCAGTGGGATAACCTGTCATATTATGAACGCCAATTATGACAGCCTGATAATTTTTATATTTTCTTTTAAGATCGGCTAATTTGTCCGCTGAATAAGAGGAAGCAAAATCGAATTCAGCAATTCCATTTTTCTTGAGCTGCGCGGTAAAGGTATTCTCCGAGGAAGTCCCTACTCCGATATAAACGACCCGATCCCAGGCACTGCGTTTTACTTTATCCAATACGGCAAATGGATCATTTAATAACGTTAGCGCATTCTCCGCAATTTGTTGACGTAATGGAGGAACGAGTTGATTCAAATCCTGATTGATATTCGTTGTATCAATTTCTTTCCATTCTGTTAAACCAGCCTGAAATTTCGCATGTAATACTTTTCGCACACTGTACTCCAATCTCTCCTGTGAAATTTTGCCTTTCCTCAGGGCTTTGTTGATTCTTTGAATTGCAGCTTCAACATCCTGCGAAAAGAGCAGCACATCATTTCCGGCTTCGAACGCTTTCAGATCAACTTCACCGGGTTCAAAATATTTGGCGACCCCTTGCATATTGAGCGCATCCGTAAAAATTAATCCTTCAAACCGAAGATCATTTCGCAGTGTTTTACTGATTGTATTATAGGATAAAGTAGTCGGTAATTTTTCATTCTTTTCAAGCGCCGGAACTTTTAAATGGGCAATCATGACAGATTGAATTCCATGATTGATCAAATGTCGAAATGGAAAAAATTCAAGGTCTTCGAGTTCTTTAATGGATTTATTGATTTCGGGTAAATCTTTATGTGAATCCACATCTGTATCGCCGTGCCCGGGAAAATGTTTTGCACAGGCCATGATACCGTTATCTTGTAATCCTCGCATATATTGCAACGAATAGTTGGCTACTTTAAATTTATTTTCACCAAAGGATCGGAAATTAATGACTGGATTGGATGGATTATTATTGACATCTGCTACCGGGGCAAAATTGATATGTACCCCCATTCGACGACATTGGGCAGCAACAGCAGCGCCTAATTTGTAAACGATACCGGAATCCTTCATGGCACCCATCATGATTTGACGGGGAAAGTCCTTGACGCCTTTGAGCCTCATTCCCAGCCCCCACTCCGCATCCATGGCAATCAACAGGGGGACATTCGATTTTTTTTGATATTCGTTGGTCAAAAGTGCCTGTGCTTGTGGAGTGCCCTGCATAAAAATGAGTCCTCCAATTCCGTATAAATCAATCAGGGAATCAATCGAGGACTGATTGTATTTTTCCCCACCACTGTATGCAGCCACCATAATCAATTGGGCAATGCGTTGTTCTTGTGTGAGCTTTTGATAAATACTATCCACCCAACGATTTTCGGGTGACTGTAAGGCAGGCAATTTGGAAGTACGGTTTGCATCCTGCGCGAAAGCAAAATCACCGAAAAAAAGCAACCATGTAAAGAGAAATAATAGGAAGAATCGCATGTAGCTTCAAAAGTAAACCCTGACGATTGAATTGCCTATGCCTGAGGAGTCAATCTATCCTCGGAAGCTTTGGTTTAACATTCACTTAAAACAAAAAACAGGGAATGACTTACATTTGTTGTTGTCGCTCACTCACAAGGTTTGTCTGCGATACGTCTAAAACAAAAAATACAATGAAAAAATTCCTATTCATGTCCTGCCTGATGGCCTCCCTGATGCAGGTATCAGCTCAAAAGAGTTTACTAAAAACAGAACCTCAATTTGGCAAAAATATTATCGCCTTTGCGCCGGTTCAACTGATGTCGAATAATCATGTCGGCGTGGGATTGAGTTACGAAAGAATCATGACACCTTATATCGGTTTACGTGTACCTGTGATGTTTGGAATTAACTCAGAATATATCAATGTAGGACTTGAAGCAAAATTATATCCTACCCGAAACAATGGACCGGTGAAATATGCTATTGCTCCCATGTTAATGTATGGCACTGGTAAAAGAACACGTACCGAATATCGTTATAATCCCGGCCTTGGATATAGTGAATTAATCACTATCGAAACACCTCGCACCCATGTAGGCTTTTTATTGAATCAATCATTCAATTTTACCATTATGAAAAATTTCTATATTGGAATAGATGGAGGTCTTGGTATGAATTATTATGATTCCGAGGTTACGAATAATACTGGAAGCAGTGCCAAATTATCTGTTGCTGCTCAGTTGCACTTTTCCTTAGGTTATCGTTTCTAGGTTGAATTCAGGAGCACGTTATTAAACGCCGACCGATATTCAAACAAGCCTAAACCGGGTCCTGTTCCTGCATAAACTAACCCAATCGAATTCATTCGGGTCTCCTGAATAACGCTCAAAATGGGTGGTGATGGTCATTTAAGCGAAATTTTAAAATCTTTCATACACACTTTTTAAAGGTGTATATCCAAAAAGTGTTCACTTGAAATACATAATTCTCGCTACTCAGAAATACTGCATCTTCTGCGTTATTCAAGAGTCCCTAATTCCGTTTTTGTATCAGGTTCTTTGTCGAACGCATGACCAAATTTTTGGATTTATGTCATTCTGCGAAACCCAAATTTTGCAGCCTCTCGTCCAAAAAGACAAGACAAAATTTAGGTTGATTAGGCTATTTTAAACCTTTTATCACCATTTCCTTAACTTGTGATAAATGAATTCTCTCTTGTTCCATACTATCACGATATCGAATGGTTACTGTTTGGTCCTCTTTCGTTTGATGATCAATCGTTACACAGAAAGGTGTACCAATGGCATCCATGCGGCGGTATCGTTTACCAATGGCATCTTTTTCTTCATAAAAACAGAAAAAATGATCCCGACATTCATGCATCAGTTCACGTGCAATTTCAGGCAAACCATCCTTTTTCATCAATGGGAAAATGGCCAGTTTAATGGGTGCTAACTTGGGTGGGAATTTTAAAACCACACGGCTGTCCTGTTTTTCATCGGTACTCAAATCCTCTTCTACATAGGCCTCACTCAGTACCATCAATATCGTTCGATCCAAACCGATGGAAGTTTCAATGACATACGGCACATAATTTCCAAAAGGTTTACCGGTCGTTTCATCAATATCATTATCGAAGTAAAGCAACTTTTTTTTGCTGTACTCCTGATGTTGTTTTAAGTCGAAATCCGTGCGGGAATGGATCCCTTCCACTTCTTTAAATCCCATCGGAAATTCGTATTCAATGTCGCAGGCGGCATCGGCATAATGCGCTAATTTGACGTGATCATGAAAACGATATTTATCGGCCGGAATACCCATGTCCAGATGCCATTGCATTCTGGTTTTTTTCCAATGTTCGTACCACTGTTGCTGCGTACCGGGACGAACAAAAAATTGCATTTCCATTTGTTCAAATTCACGCATCCGGAAAATGAATCCGCGTGCTACAATTTCATTTCTAAACGCCTTTCCAACCTGGGCAATACCGAAAGGGATTTTCATGCGGGCCGTCTTCTGTACATTCAGAAAATTAACAAAAATTCCCTGGGCCGTTTCAGGACGTAAATAAATGGTATCAGCATCTTCGGCAACACTTCCCAATTGGGTACCAAACATGAGATTAAACTGTCGAACATCCGTCCAATTGCAGGTATTACTCACCGGACATGGGATTTTATGATTTTCGATCAAGGCTTTAAGGCCTGCAAAATCATCTTTCGCCAACAAGGAATCCATTTCGCCGAGTAATGATTTAGCCGCTTCAGAGTCGGCTCCCAATTGGTCCGCAAAGCCTTCGATTAAATGATCGACCCGATAACGTTTTTTGCTATCTTTATTATCAATCATGGGGTCGCTGAAATTATCTACATGTCCGCTGGCTTTCCAGGTTGTTGGATGCATAAAAATAGCTGCATCAATCCCGACAATGTTTTCATTTTGGTAAACCATACTCTTCCACCATAAATCACGGATATTGCGTTTAAGTTCCACGCCCCATTGTCCGTAATCGTACACTGCCCCAAGGCCATCGTAAATTTCACTGGATGGAAAAATGAATCCATATTCCTTACAATGAGAAATGATTGCCTGTAATTTATTTTGATCTGCTGCCATAGGGTCGCAAAGATAATGAGACCGGTGCAAAACCTCTTTAAATAACCTAAATAGTCATTTGGCTTTGATTGAAATAAGAAATCAGCCGAAAAAACGAAGCCCGCAAAATACCGGTATCATCGGCATCTTGCGGGCATTTCAGATATCAAATAGTTTTCTGAAAATTGGACCTAACGCATAAAGCGGTAAGTAAATTGACGGTTTTCGGATTCCAACTGAATCAGATAGGTACCCGGCGACAAGGATTGCGTAGAAATTTGTTGAGAGCCCGACTGTAATTGACCTGTTTGAATAATGGCACCTTGTGTTGAAATGATGCGATATTTCCATGTAGCCTGATTATAAATATCGATCAATACCGAAGGCTGTCCGGTATAGGTGCGTATATCGTGTGATTGCTGTAAAACCTGAGAAGTATAACCCACATTAACCGCGGGCGCTTTATAAGGTTTAAATCGATAAACCCTTCCACTTTGCGCATGACCATTTAAACCGGGAGGGGTTACAAGGCTTGAAAAATCATCCAATGAATCCATTGTAGGGTTTGATGGCGAACCCGTCAAATAATAGAAATGTTTCATGGTAAAATCGTTGGTATTAATCGAGTCAAAAATCGCAATTAAAGTCCCCGGACCGCCATCATACAAATCAACAAAAGGAGATACATAATTACTTGGTCCGTAAATCACATCAATCATATGACCGTTTTCATGAAACCAGATTTGAAAGTTGGTTGAATCTGTATAAACACCGTTATCAATCGCATTAAAAAAACCGGCATTTCTCCATTCCATTTTAAAAATCCGATTTGGTACAGTACCGGTCAATGAATAAGAAATGGGCGAAAAACTTCCCATCGCACTCGTGTCTTTATCCTGCAAATCAGCCCCATTAGGCATCATGCCGGAAATATGTACAGTAGACATTGTACTAGGCTTAGTCAACAACATGGCCCCTGAACCAAATTCACCATCCAGATAAATTGTATTGGTGCTGTCATTAAAAAACTTAAACATAAATCCTATGGGGATGGAATAGCTGTCGTCATCCCAGAATACTCCATTATTGACAGAAGTGGCGCTGCTTAAATAATTAAAAGAAGAAACCCAGGAAGTATCTTCATAGTGGGTGTATTGCGCACGCAGCGGAAAATTCGAAATCAAACATAACAAAATAAAAGAAAAGACGGTTTTCTGGTGTAATGTTTTCATGATTATTTTTTTTTATTTGAGTTGTAGAAATTGAGTATGAATTTCTTGCATGTCGATGCCGCTATGGCTTTCATCGTACACACAAGCGGCTCGATGAACCAAGAGTACTTGAGGTGATTCATGAGCAACCTGAAGGATATCAGCAATCTGATTCGAAATCTCCCGATAACGAACCAAGTCTAAATAATAAAAGGGGAGTCCAATCGGCGATTCTACACGTTCCAAACGAGCCTTAGCCATATGCGAAATCGAACAGCGGGTACTGTGCTTAAAAATGAGAATGGGGTGTAGGCGACTTTCTTCTACGATTTGCTTTAACTGAAGCGAATCATTCAAATCAATCCATTGCATATTAACGGAACAAACCGACCAGTGGTTTTAAAGAGATATGTTCAGGACAGCCATATTTTTTCTTGGTGGCACAAGATGTAAATGCCAGCGCACAGATAAAGGCTATTGCCCATAATCGGAATGTTTGCTTTTTCATTCTGAGATTTATTTAATAGATATACCTTTGCAAATGTACATTAAATCCAGAAATACCAACTAAATGACCAATATTTTAGTTTTCGGTGCAGGAAAGTCTTCCTCCTACCTTATTCGTTACCTGTTGGAGCATGCACCCAAACTGTTCTGGCAGGTTACTGTGGCAGATGCCAATATCAACGCTGCCGTCGAAAAAGTGGGTCGATCAGATTTTGGAACGGCCGTTCAAATTGATATTTCGGATGAAAAACATCGAAAAAGACTGATTGCCAATGCCAATATGGTGGTTTCGCTTTTACCGCCAGCCCTACATATTATTGTAGCCAAAGATTGCCTGGAGTTAAAAAGGCATTTAGTGACAGCCTCCTATGTTTCGGATGAAATTCAGGCGTTGCACCGAGATGCCAGAGACGCCGGTTTACTCTTCATGAACGAAATCGGATTGGACCCCGGCATCGACCACATGAGTGCCATGAAAATTATCCATGAGGTTGAAAGATTGGGCGGTGAAATTTATTCATTTAAATCTTATTGTGGCGGACTGGTTGCACCTGAATCAGACAATAATCCATGGCATTATAAAATTTCATGGAATCCACGTAACATCGTTATGGCCGGCAAATCCGGTGCGGAATTTCAACTCAGTGGGTTCCAAAAACATCTGGAATACGCCCATTTATTTGCGGAGTATGAAAAAATAAAGATCCCCGGATTGGGTACTCTCGCGGCTTATGCCAATCGGGATAGTATGAGTTATATGGAGCTTTATGGTCTGCATTCTGTAAAAACGATGTTGCGCGCCACGCTTCGGTATGAGAGTTTTTGCATTGGATGGAATGCGGTGGTGCAATTGGGCCTGACTGATGAAGAAAAAGAATATCCGATGGGCGATATGAGATACCTTGACTGGTTCATGCAAGCTTCTGCCCATCTGGAAGGAAATACACCTCAGGAAAGGATAAAACAAATCGGAAAAAAAAGCAGTGAAGCCGTGGAACTCATCGAATGGCTGGAAGTTTTTTCTGAATCAAAAATTGATTTAAAAGGGAATAAAAAGAGCGCAGAAATTTTGCAATATATCCTGGAGCGAAAATGGGCGATGGAAGATACTGACAAGGATATGATTGTGATGCACCATGAGTTTGAGTACGGAAGAAAAAACTTTGACGCCAAATTACACAGTTCACTCATCGTAACCGGAACTGATAAAACCTATACGGCTATGGCCAAAACCGTTGGTTTACCTATGGCGATTTTCACGAAACATTTCTTAGCCGGGAAGTTTAAAAATCTGGTGGGCGTTCAAATTCCCGTCAGTAAAGATGTATACAAGCCTATCCTGAAAGAACTGAGCGAGTATGGAATTGATTTTGTTGAAACCTTTCCGGCTTAATCCTTCCAGTCGGTTAAAAGTAATCGCTCCAACTCACGGATCCCCTCGGTGGCTGGTTGCTCAATCTTGATTAAAGGCCCTTGTCGGGAAATGGCCGGAATTTTTTTATCCAATACAAATACCGGAACAAATGGCGCAGTGTATTGTAAAAGGGAAGCTGCAGGATACACCACCAAACTGGTTCCAATCACTACAAACAAATCTGCATCCATGCTGATACGGATGGCAGGCTCAAGCATAGGAACCTGTTCATGAAACCATACAATATGTGGTCGTAATTGAGCGCCATCTTCGGCCAAATCTCCCCATTGAATATCGCCGCTGATCGGATAAATCAGTGATTCATTTTTTTCGCTGCGCATCTTAAAAATTTCTCCATGCAGATGAAGGACGTTTTTGGAACCGGCCCGTTCATGCAAGTTATCAATGTTTTGTGTGATCACATGCACATCAAAGTGTTTTTCCAATGCTGCAATGCCAACATGCGCTGCATTGGGATCGGCTTCCAGAATATTTTTCCTTCTTTCGTTATAAAAACGAAGCACCTGATTGGGATCTCTTTGCCAGGCCATTGGGGTGGCTACATCTTCAACCCGATAACCTTCCCATAAACCATCACTATCCCGAAAGGTTTTTAACCCACTTTCTGCGCTTATTCCGGCGCCGGTAAATACGACCAGTTTTTTCAGTTGCATAGAGGGAAGATACAATATTTAAATAAATTTTAAAAGCTGAATCCGTACTTTTGCAAGCACTTTTCAAGGATATGTATAAAATATTTTCTACCTGGATATTGTTGATGCTGGCACTGAATAGCCGATCACAAATGCCTCCGCTCAGCACCCAATTCCCGGATTTGACCTTCAAGAATTATCAATTATCCTTCGACCGGGTTCGAACGGCTTACCAGAAATATGAGGCCGGTGTTCGGAAAATGTTTGAAGAAAAGAAAATCAAATATCCCTGCTCAAACATATTAATCAGGGGATTTAAAGGAAGTAATGATTTTGAAATTTGGGGTAGAAATTCTCTGCAAGACACTTTTATTTTGATTAAAAACTATAAAATTTGCGCACTATCCGGCATTTTAGGACCAAAACGTTACGAAGGTGACCGTCAGGTACCGGAAGGTTTCTACTTTTTATCTGATTTCAAACCCAATAGTGAATACCATCTTTCCATGTTGGTCAATTATCCGAACTATTCAGATTTGATTGCCGGCGACAAAACCCGACCGGGTGGTGATATTTATATTCATGGCGCCTGTATGACCGTTGGATGTATGCCGATGACCAATGAGCTGATTGAGGAAATTTACGTTGTGGCATTGATTTCCAGAATTCATGGGCAATTAAATATCCCCGTACATATTTTTCCTTTAAAATACACCCAAAAAGGATTGGATTATTTAGGCAAGGAATATAAAAATGAGGTTGATAAGCACAAATTCTGGATTAACCTGAAACGTGCTTATGATTATTTTGAAGCTACCCATAAAACCCTACCGGTGATGTATGATGAAAAAGGCAACTATGCATTTTAAAGGCTGAGGATTTTACCGTTTGTATGATTTCCTTAAACCCTTTTACTGATCAAAACAGCGGTACCGGTTTACACAAATTCCGGCAAAATCATACAACTTAAATCTTTTAACCCAAGTTGGCTATGCTTACAAATAAACCCTTCTCCATAGGCGACCCCAATTCTTTTACCCATCATCACATTTCGATAGGCAACTTGATTTAAATAGTTTTCGGAAGAAATATATGTTTGAGGCCCGTCCTCGGTGTCTGAATAAAACTGGGTAGAGTAGGCTTTCACACTTTTCATTTTATCTTCAAACTGATTGGTAATATCGATGATAAAATCAGGCTCCATGTGCTGATCCTGCACATAATTAAACACTTTTTTAGGCCTCCAGGCGGATAGTGTCTTGCCATCAACGATTGTTTCGATTTTCGACAAGCCGGATAAAAAGCAGGCATCCTTGACCAACTCAGCCGCTCGGGAATGATCGGGATGTCGATCTTTCAGCGCCGGACACAAAACAATATCCGGCTGATATTGACGAATTGCCGTAATGAGCTTCATTTTACTTTCAGGATTGTTCTCAAAAAAGCCATCCGCAAGCCCCAGGTTCTCCCGAATATCGAGTTGAAGAATTTCGGAGGCTTTACGGGCTTCTTCAAATCGTTGTTCAACACTCCCCCGACTTCCTAATTCCCCCCTGGTTAAATCAATAATACCAGTAGTCCAGCCTTTTTGTTTGTGTAATAGCAAGGTTCCACTACAGGAAAGTTCAGCATCGTCAGGGTGTGCTGCAAATGCCAACATGTTTATTTTCATCATGATTTAGTTATATGTTTAAACATCAAAGTAACGCCAATATCTTTTCATCTGCAAACCTCATGAACGTTTCGCTTCAAAATGCCCTCTGGCAAGTATTTCCTGTACAATCGCCTCAATGGCCTGATCCTCTCCTTCGGGATCGTAAGAATTTTTTAGATTATTATTAAAAAGTACGGCAACGGCCTGCCAAATACCGGCATTAAATCCGCCTTTCAGATCCCGGACAATTTGGTAACAGGGTTTACCCGTTTCCCGGGCTATCAGTTTAACCAGAATTTGTCCTTGAGAAATGGTGAGATTTTCAAGTTCATTCTTAAACTTTCGGTTCAGTTCATTTTCCTTATTTCGTTTAAATTGTTGTTTGGCTTCTTTACTATACAATGAAGAAAGGACTGAATCCACATCCTTGAGAATCAATGAAGCGGCAACGGCATAAGGATAAACGATATACACGTTATAACGCAGTAAAGCCATCTGCTCCTCCTGTTTTCTCCAATTTCGTCGTTCGCGTACCAGCCAACGTGGGGCTTTTTCGCGAATGATCGTTTCCCTAAGCCACTGATGTGGTATGGTATCATTTCCAATAACAATACCGCCTACCCGAATGGTATCATGATTGCTCTGTGCCCGAAGAGGTTTGATGGCGCCCGTAAAACAGAGTATCGAAATCAAACAAAAGCATGACTGTAAGCAGACAAATGGTCGGAGCTTTTGGATGAGCAGATGATTCCCTTTCATATGGATACCTCATTGGTACAATATCCAGATGACCTCAAAGCCATACAGGATGCAGTATTAAACAAATATACGGCATGTAATATTGTGCCAGCCTACAAAAAGGCCCTGTATTTTTTTTGGAATGAATAGATTTATTCAAATTCCCAACCAATATCCGTGCGGAAATAAGATTGGTCAAATCTAATTTTCTGAACATTTTGTTTGGCTGTGGATAGCGCTTCTGTTAAGGTATGCCCGAGTGCAGTAATGGCCATTACCCGACCACCATTGCTGAGTAATTGCCCATCATCCGTCCTCGTTCCAGCATGAAAAACCAAACAATTCTCCACCAGCTCCAGCCCTTGAATCAATTTTCCCTTTTGGTAGGCTTCGGGATATCCGCCGCTAACCAACATGACGGTGGCAGCATGCATGGGAGAAATTTCACATTGTTCCTGATCTAGTTTTTGTTCCTTGAGCGACAACAAAGCCGGCAAGAGGTCGTTGGCAATACGTGGCATGACCACCTCGGTTTCCGGATCACCCATACGGCAGTTATATTCAATCACATATGGTTCTCCGGCAACGGATATTAAACCAATAAAAATGAATCCTTTGTAGGAAATTTCTCTTTGGCTTAATCCCTGCATGGTAGGTTCGATAATACGCAACTTAACTTTTTGCATGAACACTTCATCGGCAAATGGAACCGGCGAAATAGCTCCCATGCCCCCGGTATTTAAACCGGTATCTCCTTCTCCGATGCGTTTATAGTCCTTGGCAACAGGTAAAATCTGATAATTCTTGCCATCCGTCAATACAAAAACTGAACACTCAATTCCCGTCAAAAATTCTTCAATGACCACCTTTGAGCTGGCTGCACCGAATTTTTGACCCTGTATCATTTCTGTGAGGGCTTGAATGGCTTCCTCTGTATTTTGGGCAATGACGACACCTTTTCCTGCCGCGAGACCATCGGCTTTTAAAACCACCGGCATAGGATGTTGCCTGAGATAAGCGACACCCTCTGCGAAACGATCGGCATTAAATTCTTTGTACCTCGCAGTGGGAATACTCATTTCATGCATAAATTCTTTGGCAAAGGCTTTGCTGCCCTCGAGTTTCGCGCCCTCTGCACTGGGCCCTATCACATGAATATGGCGAAGATCATCCTGATTAAAAAAATCAACAATCCCTTCCACCAAAGGATCTTCAGGACCTACAATGAGCATTTCGATTGGGTGTTGCAAACAAACTGCTTTTATGGCTTCAAAATCATTGACCGGCAGGGGTAAATTTTGTCCCAATGATGCAGTGCCGGGGTTACCCGGAGCAATAAAGAGACGAGTACATAAAGGACTTTGAGATATTTTCCAGGCAAGCGCATGTTCGCGCCCACCGCTTCCAAGAATCAGAATTTGCATGCCAGACAGCTTTTGAAGACCAAAGGTAGTATGCCCTGTTTAAAAAGCCTATCAACTTTCGGACACTTCATCAGATTTTCAATTTCCGAATTTAATCTTATCTTGGGCTGCAAATTATTCCAATGGAAACTACAAACACACAAAAGGGACATCCACAAGGCTTGTACCTCCTTTTCTTCACTGAAATGTGGGAGCGATTCAGTTATTATGGCATGCGGGCCATTTTTATCCTTTTCCTGACCAAGGCACTTTTACTGAGTAGTAAAGATGGGTCAAATATTTACGGCAGTTTTACTGGTTTGGTATATTTAACCCCTTTGTTGGGAGGATACCTTTGCGATCGTTATTTGGGAAACCGCCGAAGTATTTTGATTGGTGGAATCATGATGGCCATTGGGCAGTTCTTCTTATTCATGAGTGCAAGTAGCCTGGGTACGCCGGCATTGGCGCAAACCCTCTTATGGGGCGGCTTGACCGTGTTAATTGTGGGTAATGGATTCTTCAAACCCAATATCTCCACTATGGTTGGTCAGTTGTATCCAAAAGGTGACCGTAAAGTAGATAGCGCCTTCACCATATTTTATATGGGTATTAATTTGGGAGCCTTCTTTTCGCCATTGGTTTGCGGAGGGCTGGGTGATACAGGAAATGTCGAAGATTTTAAATGGGGATTTCTGGCTGCCTGTATCGGTATGATTGTTAGTGTAATCTCTTTTGAGCTTCTGAAAAATAAATATCTGAAAGGACCAGATGGAGAAGCAATTGGTATGCCGGTTAAAAAAATTGACCTGCAAAATGTGGCTATCATTTTGGGCTCGACCTTGTTGATATTCTTCCTGTTAAGCTTTAAAAATATGTTTAAAAGTGATATTGACATTATTGGCTACCTCATTTATGGTGCGATGATTTTGGTACCTGCCATTATTATTACCGACAAAACTTTGAGCAAGGAAGAAAAGTCACGTATATGGGTGATTTTTATCCTGGCCTTTTTTGTGATCTTCTTCTGGAGTGCATTTGAACAAGCAGGTGCTTCTTTAACTCTTTTTGCGGATAATCAAACGGAACGACATATTGGTGGTTGGGAAATGCCTGCGAGCTTTTTTCAATCGGTAAATCCTTTGGCCGTTATTTCGATTGCGCCTATTATGACGTTGATTTGGGGTTGGTTACACAAACGCAATGCAGAACCGGCCTCTCCTTTAAAAATGGCTTGGGGACTTGCTTTGCTTTGTCTGGGTTATGTGGTGATTGCTTTAGCCGTGAAAGGCGTCGATAGTTCTGTTAAAATTTCAATGTACTGGTTATTGGCTTTATACGTGTTGCATTCAATTGGTGAATTGTGTTTATCGCCTATTGGATTATCTATGGTATCCAAATTAGCTCCTGTTCGGTTTTCATCCTTATTAATGGGAACCTGGTTTTTGGCCAATGCAGCTGCGAATAAATTTGCAGGTACTTTAAGTGCGTTAATTCCAGGCGGTGAAGATGGCAGTGGTGCAGCTACCTCCTTTATGGGATTCCAGATCACCAATCTCTACGAATTCTTTATGCTTTTCATCATAATGACAGGAATTGCAGCTGCCTTATTATTCGTATTAAGTGGCGTTCTTCGTAAGATGATGCATGGTATTCGATAAGTGCAAATTATCGGAAGATTCTAAAAATTTAAGAGGGGCAGCCTGCGGCTGCCCCTCTTAAATTTTTAAACAACCAAATATCATGCAACCGGAGCAACCTTTGAAAACTTCATCTGCATACTTGGATTCAATCCAATTTCGAGATTCAATCCGGTAAATTTGTATTGGGTGGAAATAATGGACTGCTGAATCGCATTGGCTTTAAACAACGCAAGGAGGATGGTATAAATGACTGTACGATCTTTATATTCCTCCAACAGATTCTTTTCTTCCTCATCACTAATGTTATTTTCCTGATCTAAACTCAGACATAAAGTTGGAGGAATGCCCACATTTATCTGGGTATTGGTGATACTGTATCCGGTGCGCTGAAAAATAGCTGCTGAATTTTCAATTTCCGTCCATGTATCATTCAATTTATCCAAACCATATTGTTTTACAGAATCCAGGACTTCCGTTTTAAATAAGCCTGAAAGATTGTCCTTGATTTCATTGATTTTATCCATTGCATTTTCGAGTGCTTCCATGATTTAATTTTCGACAAGGATACTTCGCAATCAAAAAGTATTTGATGCCTTCGTGGGTAATCTGAATGGTTCAAATTAATACGAAGCAAAGAGTGGCAACCTTGTTGCTTAAAACGCATGCGACCCGCCGAAGGCGGGTCGCAACAATGATTTTAATGAATATTATTTAACAGTCTCTGCACCTTCAATCAGCACAATCGTCTTATTCCGACTCATCTCCACAAAACCACCCTCAATACTGTATATCTCGTGGTTATTGCCTTTGTCCTTCAGAATTTTTAATTGTCCCTTACCCAATGCAGCCACAATCGGCGCATGGTTATCCAAAAGTTCAAAATATCCGGAAACACCCGGCAAAAGCACGCCGTAAACATCTCCATTAAATATTTTTCGCTCGGGGGTTAATATATCCAGATGCATATTTGTTTTTTTGCTTGTTCATACTTCAGGTCCATAAGAAGCTTCGCCCCTTAGACCCTCAGAATTAATTTTTAGCGGCCTCCATCATTTTCTTACCCTTGGCAATGGCATCATCAATGGTACCCACCAAATTAAATGCGGCTTCAGGATATTCATCCACTTCACCATCCATGATCATATTAAATCCACGAATGGTTTCTTCAATAGGCACCAACACACCTTTTAAACCGGTAAATTGTTCGGCCACATGGAAAGGCTGCGACAAGAAACGTTGCACACGACGAGCACGCGATACCGTTAATTTATCTTCCTCACTCAATTCATCCATCCCCAAAATCGCAATGATATCCTGCAATTCTTTATAACGCTGCAAAATTAATTTCACACGATTCGCACATCGGTAGTGTGTTTCTCCTACAATTGCCTCAGTCAGAATTCGGGAAGTGGAATCCAAAGGATCCACCGCCGGATAAATTCCTAAATCCGCAATTTTACGACTCAATACCGTCGTGGCATCCAAGTGGGCAAATGTTGTCGCAGGAGCCGGATCGGTTAAGTCATCCGCAGGTACATATACCGCCTGTACCGAAGTGATTGAACCATTTTTTGTTGAAGTAATACGCTCTTGCATCAATCCCATTTCCGTAGCCAATGTAGGCTGATAACCTACCGCCGATGGCATACGTCCCAACAAGGCCGATACTTCAGAACCCGCCTGTGTAAAACGGAAGATATTATCTACGAAAAATAAGATATCACGTCCTTTTCCGGTCCCATCTCCATCACGGAAATATTCAGCAACCGTCAATCCACTCAAGGCAACACGGGCACGGGCTCCGGGAGGTTCGTTCATTTGTCCGAATACAAAGGTCGCTTTACTTTCTTTCAACCCTTCTAGATCTACTTTTTCCAAATCCCATCCACCTTCTTCCATACTATGACGGAATGCCTCACCATAATTCATGATACCAGCCTCAATCATCTCACGCATCAGGTCATTTCCTTCACGCGTTCTCTCACCCACTCCGGCAAATACCGATACACCACTATATGCTTTCGCAATATTATTAATCAATTCCTGAATCAATACGGTTTTACCTACCCCGGCACCACCAAACAATCCAATTTTACCCCCTTTTGCATAAGGTTCAATCAAATCGATCACTTTAATACCGGTAAATAAAATTTCTGACGCCGTACTTAAATTTTCAAACGCAGGAGGCATGGCATGTATCGGACGACCATTTGCCTTGCTCGGTTGTGGCAAACCATCAATCGCATCGCCTGTTACATTAAACAAACGACCTTTAATGGCATCTCCAACCGGCATCGCAATCGCGCGACCGGTATCAACCACTTCCATACCTCGCACCAAACCTTCGGTTCCTTCCATGGCAATACAACGCACACTATCCTCACCGAGGTGTTGTTGCACTTCCAGAATCAAATCAGTAGCGCCGGGACGCTTGATTTCCAAGGCACTAAGGATATCCGGCAGACTTGTTTCTCCGGGAAAATGTACGTCAACCACCGCACCGATGATTTGTTTGATTTTACCTGTATTGGACATAAGTTTCGTATTTTGAAAGCCTGAAAAAGGCCCTTTTAAAATTTTGCGCAAAGGTAAGGCCCACCTTTCAGAAATCAAACTAATCAGGCTATCAAATATCCTGAAATGTGGATACTTCGTTGATTTCGCGTTCAATCAGCCCCTGTTCAACCAACTTAAAACCCTTCTAAAGCCTTTTAGCAATCACTTTTCCCCTTTCTATAGAATCTTCTGCCAATACCATTCATTTAAATTTGTAGCAAATCCTCCTGCTCTTATCACCCTCACACCCGCTTTCCGCCTGTGCGCGGCACTTGGCTGCAATCGGGGCTATAAACAATCCGCCTGCCTTTCATCTGCTTCCCAAGGCCAGCTATTTACATCCTAAATTCCGGAACCCTGGCCAATAACAGTTTTGCTTAAAGCTCCATTGAATAAGGCCGCTGCACCTCCTGATTTTTCTATTCCCTTTTAATCCTTGCAGAATAAGACCTCGCTTATAAAATAGCCCAATACTTTCCCGGTGATAGGTCTGCAAACGACGTCCATTCATCAACCTGTGTCTGACAAGCTTCTGCGATCATTTTTTGGCATTCACACCCCTGGCACATCCTCCGGGCGGTGTATAAAAAAAATTTATTTTCCCCTTTTTTATCTCCATTTTTGCGCGAGATGGGAAAGATCATTTCAATAGCAAATCAGAAAGGAGGGGTCGGCAAAACAACCACAGCCATTAATTTGGCCTGTAGTTTAGCCGTACTGGATTATAAAACGCTGCTAATTGACTGTGATCCTCAGGCCAATACAACCACCGGAAATGGATTTGACCTCCGAAATATCCAATTAAGTGTTTACGACTGCCTGGTGAATGATACACCAATTGATAAGGTTATTCTTGAAACTGAAACACCAAATTTGTTCCTGCTTCCTTCACATCTCGATTTAGTAGGTGCTGAAATCGAATTGATCAATCATCCCAACCGCGAAAAAAAATTGCTTCAGGTATTGAATGAAGTGAAAGATCAGTATGAATTTATCATCATTGATTGCTCTCCTTCACTGGGCTTAATCACGGTGAATGCATTAACTGCCAGCGATAGTGTAATTATTCCTGTGCAATGCGAATTTTTTGCCCTGGAAGGTCTTGGCAAATTACTCAATACCATTAAAATTGTGCAATCTCGACTCAACCAACACCTGGCCATTGAAGGCATATTAATGACCATGTATGATGGCCGCCTTCGACTCTCTAATCAGGTTGTGGAAGAAGTTAAAAACCATTTCGACGATTCTGTTTTTCATACCATCATTCATCGCAATACCCGCTTAGGAGAAGCGCCTAGCCTTGGGAAACCAGTGTTAATGTATGATGCCGATTCTACAGGAGCTATGAATTACCTCAATCTGGCTAAAGAGATCTTGCAACGGAATGATATGACCCATATCCGCAACGCCGAAAAAACTTTAGAAATCGAAGAGAATGAGCAATAAACCCAATACCAAAGCACAAATCGGCAAAGGCATCGGCGCCCTTTTAGGAAATATTAAAGATGAAGTGAATGCCTTCGCCAAAGCCAATGATAACCCTGAAGTGTTGGTGGGTAGTATTACCCGAATTCCTTTGAGTGCAATCGAGGTAAATCCCAATCAGCCAAGGCGCACCTTTGAAGAAGGCCCCCTCAATGAGTTGGCGGCCTCCATCAAATTACACGATATCATTCAACCCATCACGGTTGTGAAACTCCCGAATAAGAAGTATCAATTAATCTCCGGTGAGCGTCGCTTTAAAGCTTCGCATATTGCCGGCCTGACCGATATCCCGGCCTATATCCGCGTGGCAAATGATCAGGAAATACTGGAAATGGGCTTGCTTGAAAACCTGCAACGCGAAGACCTCAATGCCATCGAAATCGGGTTAGCCTATAAACGACTGATGGCTGAGTGTAATATGACGCAGGAAGAAGTGGCCGATCGCATGAAAAAAGATCGTTCAACAGTCACCAACTATATTCGTTTGCTCAAACTACCGCCTTCAATTCAAGTCTCTGTCCGGAATAAAGAATTGAGTATGGGGCATGCCCGTACTTTGCTGGGCCTCGAACATATTGAACAACAATTGTTTGCTGCCAAGGAGATGATTGAACAACAACTTTCGGTACGCGCCGCCGAAGAATTGGTCAAAAGAATCCAACAAAACAAACCTTCACAGGCCAAAAGTGCTGCCGACAAAGGCAAGGATTTACCACCAGCCTATAAACGCATTGAAGATCAAATCGCTTCGCACTTATCGACCAAGGTCATTTTGCAACGGAAAAAAAATGGCAAGGGACAAATCACCATTGAATTCTATAACGATGCCGACCTGGAGCGCATTCTGGATCAAATTCATATCTGATCGCCGGTTGATATGGGTTTGCATATCTTTATCCATACTCATCACACTGAGCAGTAAAGTCCAAGCACAAACCGACAGTCTGCAAAAAGACTCGATAAAGGTTCCTGTAAATAAGCCGGCTTTGATTGCTGTATTTCCGGATTCTATTTTTCATTTTAATACAAAAACCCCTATCCCCAAGCGAGCAGGGATGTATAGTGCTGCCCTTCCCGGACTAGGACAAATTTACAACAGGCAATACTGGAAGGCGGGTATCGTATACGCAGCAGCAGCAGTAACTGGCGCATTTTTGGTTGGCAATCAACGCAACTATCGAAAGTATCATGAAGCCTATATTTATCGTATTGACAATAATCCCAATACCCCGGTATTGTTTCCTGAATATTCCACCGACGATTTAAATACCCTTCGAAAAGGTTATCGTCAATACGTCGAATACAGCGTGATAGCCGGCACCCTGGTATATGTACTCAATATCCTCGACGCCTATATCTCTGCCCATTTGCGCACTTTTGATATGAGCAAGGATATCAGCTTTCAACCGAGTGGCTCCTTACAAAATGGTCAAGTAGGCTTGGGTATTCGTATCACATTTTAATCAATCAACTATGAATATTGCGCTCATCGGATATGGAAAAATGGGAAAAACCATTGAAACAATTGCCCTGAAAAGAGGACATCAGATTGTTTTAAAAATATCCAGTCAGAACCCCCGGGATTTAAATGATGAGGAACTTAAAAAGGCAGATGTTTGTATTGAATTCAGCACGCCCGAAACCGCCTTTCATCATGTTCAATCGTGCTTAAATGCGGGCATTCCGACGGTGTGTGGTACAACAGCCTGGCTGGATAAGTTACAGGAAGCAGAAGAAATTTGCCGACAGCAGGACACCTCTTTTATTTTTGCCAGCAACTTCAGTATTGGTGTCAATCTCTTTTTTCGAATCAACGAAATGGTCGCTCAATTAATGGCTCCTCATCATGCTTATCGGGTAAGCATGGAAGAAATTCATCATACCCAAAAGAAGGATGCACCCAGCGGAACGGCTGTAACCCTTGCCAATACCATTCTCGAAAATCAGGCCGACATGCATAAATGGGTCAATCACCCATCTGATAAAAAGGATGAGCTCGCCATTATTTCAAAACGTATTGATCCTGCACCAGGAACACATTTTATTACTTACCAATCTGAAATTGATGAAATTCAATTAAGTCATACAGCACACAGTCGCGAAGGATTTGCGTATGGTGCGGTTCTTGCAGCCGAATTCATTGCAGGCAAAAAAGGAATTTTCCAGATGAAAGATGTTTTGGGAATATAGGAGGGTCTCCTGAATAGCTCAGAAATGCTGTAGATTCAAGAAGCGGGTAATGAAGCTGTATTGTTATACCAATTCCAACGATAAATAGTTCAAAGACTATTTGAGTTGTGAAGTGGTAAATTCCGATACTACATGAATATAGTACAATGAGTCATAGACGAAATTGGACTATAATGAATGTGTCATCGGAAATATACTGCGATTTGCCCGCAACGCAGAAGATGCAGTGTTTCTGAGTAGCGAAATTTTATGAATCTCAGGTAAACGCTTTTTGGCAATATGCCCTAAAAAATGTGCACGAAGGCGTCTAAAATTTTGCTTGAATGACCATCATCAATCATTTTGAGACCGTTGCAAAAGTCATTTGGCAAAAAAGTTCAAGGCTTTTTAAAT
>JBMOFV010000007.1:0-121808 GCA_049318705.1 Chitinophagaceae bacterium | reverse complement strand
CTGGAGGTTCTGATAGTACACCAGCAAACAATAGTGCAAATAACAGCTTAAGTACCCAATAAATAATTCAATAATGAAACATACAAAATTAATATTCCTATTTTGCATTGGCGCTTTATTGATAGGTGGTAAGTCTTTTGGGCAAGCGAATCCTTTTATAAACGTTTTGCCTTCTAATTCAGGGATTGTACCTGTGGGTGGCACCATCGATATTATCGTAACAATCGGTAATAGTGGACCAATCTCAACTATTCCACAAGCTAAACTTAGACCAATTATTCAAGTACCTACTTCAGTGACATTTTTACCGAATGCAGCACAAACAGGCTTACCGGCAGGATGGACCATATTATCAAACTCTGGTTCACAATTACGAGTTTGTAATTCTACAGACCCTATTCCGGTAAGTACCAGTCGCACCATTATACTAAAGGCACAAGGTGTTACAGTTTCACCTGCACAAACTTTTGCCGGAAATATAAACTTTGGAAATGGTACTACTTGTGCCGCAGGCCCTTCAGTAGCTGGCGATCTTATTACAGATAACTCAGCTACTTCTACAGTACAAGTAGTGGCGCAAGATATACTAAACCTAAATGTATTTATTCAAGGATATTGGGATGGTGCAAGTGCTATGTTGCCTGTATTAACTAATCAAGGTCTATCTAATCCTGCTACAGACTGTGATAGCATAACCGTTGAATTACATGATTCAAACCCACCATATGCGTCATTATATAGCAAAGTTTCAGTGCTTCATACCAATGGTACGGCATCGGTGGTATTTTCGCCCAGCGTTACTCCAGGCAGTTATTATATCGTGATTAAACATCGAAATCATGTCGAAACCTGGAGTGAAAATCCGGTACTTATCGCTGCGACTACGAGTTATGATTTTTCAGTGGCCGCGAATAAAGCGTATGGTTCCAATCAGTTTGAAATAGGATTGGGCATATGGGGATTGTACACCGGCGACATCAACCAGGACGATGTAGTCGACGGACTCGATTACAACGACTGGGAAAATGATAGCAATAATTTTGCCGGAGGATATTTCAGCACCGACCTCAATGGAGATGGTGTAGTAGATGGCCTTGACTTTATTTATTGGGAACAAAACAGCAACAACTTTGCGGGCGCTGTAATGCCTTAATGCAATTTCAACTAACTCAAATCAATCAACCAATAAGAACTCCGACTATATCAGTCGGGGTTTTTTTTTGTGGCGCAACCTCCCTATTATTATCATGGAATCACTGCTTATAATACCAATGTGAATTGTTAGATAGACGAATTCATATCCCGTTTCGTCAGCACTGACGAAACGGGATATGATTCCTGCCGGTACCGACTTTCTCTTTGTTTGCGAGGAACGAGCATTGCGAAGAGGAAGTCGGTAATAGGATAGTTGTTTAGACCAAATTTATTGGTCTAACCCTTACCGATGATGTGGATGTACCTAAGGAACGAAGGTTACAGCCACACTATCGGTATTACAAATATCACATCTCTCTAACCCGCTTTAACAATTTATAAATCAACATATTTCATATTGATTTTTCCTAGTCGCTTGTTTTTTCAATGACTAAAATCAGACCCTGGTTTCTTGAATCGGATATTGGTATTTTCGGCTTCGAACAGCCGTAAGCGGGCTACACTCGAATTCAAATTATTATTAACGTCCAAATCGCAAAGGCCGAATATGGCCCGACTAGGATATTACTTTTTACTAATGACTATAGTTAGATGGGGTTTTCTTGAGTTGCGACTCAGAGTTGAATCGGTATTACACAATCTTATGTTGAATCGCTTTTGCGACTGCTTCAGTACCTGATTGTACTTGTAACTTCTCGTAAATATGTCGAATATGTGTACTCACGGTTGCTAATGATACCGAGCATTTATCAGCAATCATTTTGTAACTCAATCCCTTAACCAGCAAACCGAGTATTTCTGCTTCGCGATTGGTTAAATCAAAAGTATGCGATTCTTTTTGATAACCGGGTTCGCTGCATAAACGTAAAACCTGACGCGCCACACTGGGTGTCATGGGAGCACCACCTTCCATGACCTCAATAATTCCTTTTAACAAGTCGTGAGGTGGAGTCTTCTTTAAAATATAACCATCTGCTCCGGCTCGAATACAGGCGAATATTTTCTCATCATCTTCAAATACGGTTTGCATAATTATTTTCAGTTCCGAAAAATGTTTTCTCGCCAATTTCACGCCTTCAAGTCCGTTGGTATAAGGCATGTCAATATCCATGAGTACCACATCCGGCTTTTTCTCCTGAATCATTTCCACCACTTGTCTGCAATCAGGAAAGGTTCCTATACATTCCATGTCAGGGGTCAGATTAATCATCATTTCCAATCCGTCGCGACGAGTTGGGTTATCATCAAATACGATTACTTTTATTTTCATGCATACAATTTTTACTGGCTGGCTTTAATTACGATGTAAAACTCCAAATTTTATCGATCAAAACCTATCATCAATTCAGAGGATGCCGGGTTAAACGCATTTCAAAATTTAATTCTGTGCCATGTCCCTCCTTCGAAACCAAATTCAGATTGGCTTTTAATTCTTCTGCTCTTTTCTGAATATTTAATAAACCATTTCCACCCAATGACCTTTCTCCTCCATTGCTCAGATATTTTTCCAAATCAAAACCAACCCCATCATCTTTGATATGCATGATAAATTTGTTTTTTTCTACCTTCAAATCAATCCAAATATTTTGACACTGGGCGTGTTTAGCCGCATTATGAATGATTTCCTTAAACAACAGATATACATTTTTACGGTCGTTCATCTCTAAAGCCAATTGCTCGGAGGCCTGATCGCTGCTAAAATGAACGGTACATTTATTGGCATCAAACGATTGCAACGCAAATACATTCATTCGATTGACCAAATTATCCAGTTTGTCATTTTTGTTGTTAATCGCCCATACAATATCACTCATCGATTCCATCATGGCATTTGTACTTTGATTTATTTTACTCAGAATCGCATTCAGAGGATGCTGGACGTCTATCATCATTTTGGCGGATTCACCATAAAGGGAGATGCTGCTCAAAGTAGATCCGATTTCATCATGCAAATCCCGGGCTATTTTTTCACGAAACAACTGCACCTTGGTAATTTGTCGGATTCGGAAACGATACAGCAAATAAATTCCGGATAGGAATAAAGAAAGGAGTAATATTTTGAACCACCATGTTTGATACCATGCAGGTAGAACATGTATCAGCATAGAAGCACCCTGAGTATTCCAGACACCATCAGTATTTGTACCGGTAACAAACAAGGTATAAGTTCCAGGAGCAAGATTGGTAAAGGTGGCCTCATTTTTGTTACTTGGTTCGGTCCATTCATCTTGAAAACCCTGTAATTTGTATTTGTAAAATTTCTTTTGATTGCTTCTGAATTCCAATGATTCAAAGCTGACCGTAAACATATTTTGCCCGGGATGAAGTGTGATTGATTGAGCATATGGTAGTGGCGCATCGATAACATCTCTATTGGTATTAAATTCGATCAATTTATTGGAAATGGACAACCCGGTAAATACGATTGGTACTTGCCCCTGCTTTTGTAAAACTTCTTCAGGATTAAAAATGGTATAACCACCTATGCCCCCAAAAAACAGTTCTCCACTTTTGAGTTTCCGATATTCGAAGTGATTAAATTCTTCGCAGGATAAACCATCTTCGGAAGTAAAATTTCGAAATTCCCAGGTTGATGGATTAAAGCAACTCAATCCTTTATTCGTACTCATCCATAGGTTATTGGCCTGATCCTTCAGGATGCCATAAACGACATTATTGGGTAAGCCATCCTGTTCGGTAATGTGGTTACATTTTCCGCTGGAAATTTCCAAACGATCCAATCCGGTACTGGTGGAGCCTAACCATAAGTATTACAGCGCATGTACACCTGGTAATTATTATGTCATAGTTTCCAACGGATTACAAACACAATGCGATTTTGTTCAAGTGATGATGGTGCCCTGTCAAAGTACACTCAATCTCACTTGTTTTGTACAAGCCTATTACATTGGCGCAAATACCATGCAAACGGTTCTTTTAAACCAAGGCGAACCATATTCACTCAATGCATGCGATACGATTGATGTGAAATGGCATCAAGCAATTTGGCCCCATGAATTGTTTTATGCGAAGAGGGCTGTTTTGAATCAGGATGGAACACTTACTTGCGACTTCCCATTTGCCAATGGCGCATACTATCTGGCTGTCAAACATCGTAATAGCATCGAAACCTGGAGTGCGAATCCGGTGCTGATTAATACAATAAACAATTATGACTTTTCAGTAGCAGCCAACCAGGTTTATGGCGATAACCAACGTGAGGTAGAAGCGGGCATATTTGCTATATACACTGGTGATATCAATCAAGATGGTTATATCGATGGCTTTGATTATCCAGAATTTGATACAGATTCTCAAAATAATGTCAGTGGAGTGTATGTAGCCACCGACCTCAATGGGGATGGTTATGTAGATGGTTTTGATTATCCAATTTTTGATGCAAATAGTCAAAACAATGTGAGTGTGGTGACACCCTAAAAAAGTTGTGTTTGTAAGTTTTGTAAAAGACTGTCTCATTGGGCAGTCTTTTTTTAATTTGCCCCCAATAATCTATCTACTTAACCCGTAATTTCCGTCGGGGACCCTCCTAAGTTTGATGATGAAAAGTGACAGATCGATATCTGACTCGTCCTAAAAAAGTTTACAGGTTTTTATTTAAATGATATAGAAAGCGTTTTTTGAAGACACAAACCTCGGGGTAAATAATCGCAAATTGCGCATTCAGAATTAGGCAGATATACACATGAGTGAAGCATTTTATGTAAACGAGAAGTAACATTTGTGCGGTAACGTCGCAAATATTTTTCAAACAGTGTTAGGATTTCTATCTCTGAACAATTATTTTTGATTTAGACTAAATTAAGCTTAATTATATCATGACAACAGTAAACTTTATAAAACTTTCTTTCAAGAGGTCATCCAGAGGATATCATAAACTATTACAACCAACTTTTTTTGTGATCTTACTTTTCTTGTTGTCTTTTACGCATGTAGGATTTGCCCAAACTGCCATTCCGGAATCCTGTTGGCAAACGAACGGAACTGTGCGTACCATCGTTAAAAATGGCAATACAATATACCTTGGTGGCAGCTTTAGTTATATCGGACCGCAAGAACCAAATGGTGCCCAGATTAATTTAACAACCGGACTTCCGGATACAACATTTTTAAATCCCAATAACACAGTGAATGTAGTTATACCGGATGGCATAGGAGGGTGGTATATAGGCGGCGATTTTACCCAAATAGGAGGACAAGTACGTAACCGACTCGCCAGACTGAACGCTGATGGAAGTTTGAATGCATGGAACCCCGACATCAGTGGCGCAGTCACTTCTTTGGCCCTCAACAATACTTCCCTCTATGTTGGGGGTAGTTTTAGTACGGTCGGTGGTGCCTCCCGTCATAATTTGGCAGAAGTGAGTACCGTGACGGGCCTGCCAAGCAGTTGGAGTCCATGGCCCAATGGTCAGGTGAATACGATCCTGGTAAATGGCGCCACCATCTATGTGGGAGGTTTATTTACACAAAGCCTAGTAGATGAGCCTAATGGCACTATGGTGAACACGACAACCGGCATAATTGATTTTGCTTTTTTAAATCCAAACGGTACAGTTTATGCGAGTATTCCCGATGGTGCAGGAGGTTGGTATATCGGTGGCGATTTTACGCAGGTTGGTGGACAGCCACGGAATCGACTTGCTCGACTGAATAGTAATGGTAGTTTGCATGCCTGGAATCCGGATGCCAATGGATCTGTGAAAACATTGGATTTGAGAGGGGGTAAAGTTTACATCGGTGGAAGTTTTACACAAATTGGCGGCATCATCCGTAAACGTATCGCCTCAGTAGATGCATCAAGTGGAGCTGTCAGTAATTGGAACCCGGCCCTTGATGCAGATGTGAATGCGTTGAAAGTTTCAGGGTCATTGGTTTATACCGGTGGGTCTTTTACTTATGTTGGTGGTTCAGACAAACCTTATGGCGTTTCAGTCAATAAAATTACAGGAGTATTGGATACCATTTTGGGTAGCCCCGATAATTATGTAAGGACCGTACTGCCTGATGGACAAGGCGGATGGTTTGTAGGGGGCAGTTTTACACAGATTGGTGGGCAGCCCCGAAATCGATTGGCGCATTATTACAGCAATGGTACATTGAGTGCATGGAATCCAAATTGTAACGGAGATGTATTGGATTTAAAATTAGAAGGAAATATCTTGTATGCTTCAGGAAATTTTACCCAAATCAACGGACAACCAAGGACTAATCTTGCCGGAATCGATACAGGTACTGCCGCCATTACTCCTTTTGCTCCCTATCTGAATGGATCAGTTGCCTCATTTGAGATTCTCAATCAGAAACTCTATGCTGCCGGTTCATTTACATCCACCACGCCTTCAACATCAGTACCTTATGGGGCCCCTGTCAACCTAAACACCGGTGTGCCCGATCTTACATTTTTAAATCCGAATGGCGCTGTTAATACGGTCATCTCGGATGGAAATAATGGTTGGTATATAGGAGGTGGGTTCACTAAAGTGGGTGGGCAGACCAGAAATCGAATAGCCCACTTGAACGCTTCAGGGCAGCTGACTAATTTTGGTGCTTCGAACGGTGTGGATGGAAATATTTTTGCCATGCAACTGGTCGATAGCTTGATCTGGATTGGAGGGGATTTTACCTTAACCGGTGCAGATTATAATTTTGGTGCAACCATTGATACCCAAACCGGGCAACCCGATCTCACACAAATGCTTCCAAATGGTACCGTGAATGTTGCCATCCCCGATAATCAGGGAGGATGGTATATCGGTGGTAGTTTCACTCAGGTGGGCGGGCAGCCCCGTAATCGCTTGGCTCACATTAACAGCAACGGCACTCTGCATGCTTGGAATCCTAATGTAGAAGGTATAAATGCTAATGTATCCACACTATTGCTGGCCTCCGGCAAAGTCTATATCGGAGGTTCATTTAGTTCAGTCGGAGGACAAGCCCGAAATTCCTTAGCCGCGGTAGATACGACACTAGGAACTTTGTTGGGTTGGAATCCGGATGCCAATGGGGAGGTTTACGCCATGATTATGGATAGTACGACATTATTTATAGGGGGTGCATTTACTTCCATCGGTGGACAAAGTCGTAATCGAATTGCTTCCATTGATCCAATGACCGGAAGCTTAGCCGCATGGAATCCTAATTCGAATAGTGAGGTTCGCTGCATGACGGTGAGTGGAAACAAATTATATGTTGGGGGTTATTTTACCGGTATCGGAGGTCAAACTCGAAATCGACTTGCTGCATTCGATAAAATCACCGGCGCTTTGTCGACATGGAATCCGAATGCCAATGGTGGTACATTAGCCATGTCTATTGATGGAAATACGATGTATACTGCCGGTTCATTTACGAATATCGGTGGGCAACCCCGCAATTATATTGCTGCCTTGGACCTCGTATCAGGAATTCCGAATGCATGGAATCCAAATGCCAGCAATCAGGTGAATACATTATTGGTTTCCGGAAATACGGTTTATGTTGGGGGGAATTACTTTTCTGCCATAGGCGGACAAACCCGCAACCTAATCGCTGCATTGGATAAGGTGAGCGGTTTGGCTACTTCCTGGAGTCCATCCTTGGATAATCCCGTTTATGCTTTAGCCATACAAAATGGTAAATTATATGTTGGGGGCAGTTTTGGTTTTATTGGTCAGCAAATCCGAAATCGTATTGCGGTATTAGATACCATCAACGGACTTACTCAAACCATCAATCCGAATGCAAGCAGTCATGTCTTGACGCTTTTGAAGAGCGGAAGTGTGATTTATGCCGGAGGTGATTTTACTACGATTGGCGGCCAAACTCGAAATCGTATTGCAGCATTAGATCCCTTGACAGGGAATGCAACGAGTTGGAATCCAAATGCAAATGGTACAGTTCAGTGTTTGGCCATCAATGGGAGTACCCTATATGCCGGAGGATCCTTTACCAACATCGGTGGTCAAACTCGAAATCGGATTGCTGCCCTGAGCGTATCTACTGGAACCGCAACGACCTGGAATCCCAATGCCGCCAATACCGTAAATACCATGGCCATATCCGGTAATTTGCTTTATGTCGGTGGAGTATTTGCCACCATCGGCGGACAAAGCCGACTAAGGATGGCCGCTTTGGATCTGACTACCGGACTGGCTACAACTTGGAATCCAGTAGCTTCCAATACCGTACAATCTATCGTCATCGATGATACTACAGTTTATGCTGGAGGTTTATTTACCACCATCGGAGGTCAATCCCGCAGCTGCTTAGCCGCTTTGAGTACAAATACAGGTCTGGCTACTGCATGGAATCCCAATCCTGAGAATACGGTGAATATACTCTCGATCGCCGGGGGTAAACTTTATTGTGGAGGGGCTTTTACGACCATGGGAGGAACCACGAATCTTCGTAATCGATTGGCCTGCTTCGATGTAAACACTTCTCTACCAACCGCATGGAATCCCAATGCCAATAACTCCGTCATGAAATTAGGCATGAGCAATGGCACCGTTTATGTAACAGGAATTTTTACTTCCGTAGGTGGTCAGATCCGCAATCGAATAGCTGCAATGGATACCCTCACTGGCGCCGTTACCTTATGGAACCCCAATGCCAATGCACAGGTCAATGCACTAAAAATATCCGGCAATACGGTCTATGTGGGTGGCGATTTTACAAGCATAGGAGGCATTACCCGTAATCGCATCGCGGCAATAGATACTACGACCGGAGTCCCTACGGCTTGGGACCCCAATGCCAATGCACCAGTGACCAATTTTGCCATAGATGGCACGACTTTATTTGCGACAGGGGCGTTTAATTCTATTGGTGGGCAATCTCGAAAATACTTGGCAGCCATTGATTTGGGAACCGGATTGGCCAATGCTTGGTCGCCAAATCCAAATATCGATGGCCTTGTTTTGTCGGTACAAGGGTCTCAGCTTTATTTAGGGGGCTTATTCACCACAATAGGCGGGCAGTTTAGAAATAGGTTGATAGCCATCGATACCCTGAGCGGCCTGCCCAATAGTTTTAACCCATCCGTGGGCGGGGCTGTGAATACGATACTCCTCAGTGGTTCAACCCTGTATGCCGGTGGATCATTCATTAGTGTGGGCGGGGTAACACGAAATAAAATTGCAGCCATCGATATTAATACTTCGCTTCCAACCAGTTGGAATCCTGCAGTGGGTTCAAGCGGAAATGTCAATGCGCTTGCCCTCAACGGAAGTACCGTTTATGCAGGCGGTACCTTTAACTATATTGGTGGCCAAACTCGTAATTATCTCGCCGCTTTAAGCAGCAGCACAGGCTTAGCAACTACATGGAACCCCAATCCCGATCAGGCCGTTCAAGCTTTGGCTACCAATGGTAGTTTGCTTTTTGTAGGGGGATCATTTTTCTCTATCGGCACGCAAAACCGTTACAGAATAGCCGCAGTGGATCTGTCTACAGGGGCTGCAAATTCCATGGATCTCAATTGTGGTGGAAGTATAGTGTATGCGCTTGGGTTGAATGGAACTAACCTCTATGTCGGTGGAAATTATACGGCTATTGGCGGGCAGATCCGGAATAATTTAGCAGCGTATAATTTATCCGGTGGCGCTTTAAAAAGTTGGAATCCGAACGCAAATAATCAGGTGAATGCTTTGGTCCTGAATGGGAATACTATATATGCCGGCGGCCAATTTACACAAATGGGAGGGCAAATCCGAAATAGGTTAGCGGCTATAGATACAATCAGCGGAACTTTGGGAAGTTGGAATCAAACAGGAACATTTATCGGGTTTAACGTGAATGCATTGACGATCAATGGAAGTTCCTTATATGTTGGCGGACAATTTTCGGTATTGGGTGGTCAAACCCGAAACAACCTGGCGAATGTGGATATGAGTACCGGACTTGTAGGAAGCTGGAATCCGAATGCAACTGGTATTGTAACCGCACTCAATATTTCAGGAAGTACATTATATGCCGGTGGTGGCTTTACCAACATCGGAGGGCAGTCTCGAATTGGATTAGCAGCAATTTCACTGAGTACGGGATTGCCCTTGTCGTGGATAGCGCATACGTCTAATGGCAATATGGGCGGCGCTGTGTTGGCAATCGGAATGGCAGGAAGTAATTTGTATGCCGGAGGAGTTTTTGCAAGTATTGGCGGATCCCTTCGAAATAATATTGCGGCATTGGATGCAATATCCGGTATGCCTACGATATGGGATCCGAATATTACCGGCACCAATGTTTATGCGATAACCACCGCAAATGGAAATGTATATGCCGGCGGTATTTTTAGCAGTGTGGGTGGATTGACCCGGAATAACATTGCAGCCATAGACTCCAATTCCGGGATTGCTACAGCATGGAATCCCAGTGCGAATGCAACAGTATGGTCGCTGCTATCCGATGGAAGTAGCATTTATGCCGGTGGTGGCTTTACCAATATTGGCGGCCAAGCCCGTAATCGCATTGCAGCACTTGATGCAACCACCGGATTGGCCAATACCTGGAATCCGAATGCCAATGGTTGGGTATATGCATTATGTATCAATGGCAGCAGTCTCTATGCCGGAGGTTCGTTCACTACAATTGGAGGCCAAACCCGAAATTACCTTGCATCGCTGGATCCGATAACGGGTCTGGCAAGCAGTTGGAACCCGAATGCCAATAACACTGTTTATTCCATAGCCGCAAATGGAAGTAATCTGTTTGCCGGTGGCGCATTTACGACGATGAGTGGACAGGCTCGTTTACGCGGTGCATCGTTTGATTTGTCCAATGGAAATCTGGGTAACTGGAATGCAGGCGCAGATAATTCTATACGTAGTTTGGCTTTACTCAATAATCAATTGTTTGTCGGTGGAGATTTCTTAAATCTAAGCGGTAATACTAGAGCGAATTACGGTGCATTTAATGCGAATGCAATGAATCTTAATTTATGGTCACCGAACACTAGCGGTAATATATATGCCCTAGCAGTAAATGGAAATAAAATATATTCCGGAGGGTTGAGTGGTTTGTTCTATCATTCCGTGAGATCCATTGAAATGGGCGCCATTCCATTGAATTATTGTGCAGGAGAAATGTTTAATATTCCTTACACACTCTCCGGAAACTTTAATGGTGGAAATACGCTAGTCGCAGAGCTCAGCGATTCTTCCGGCAATTTTAATGTCAATACCACCATCGGTTCTGTGCTCGCAAATAGCAATGGAAATATTCCGGCACAAATACCTTTGAATATTTTACCCGGTAGTGCATACAGAATTCGCATTGTATCCAATGATCCCGGAGAAATGAGTCAGGATAATGGTAGTAATCTTGTGATACACACATTACCCGTATTGAGTATAACGTCGATTCCATCCAACAACTTTTGCAGTGGTGATTCACTAACCTTAAATGCTTCAGGTGCTCTTACATATATATGGAGTGGTGGGGTGGTCAATGCGCAAGCGTTTGTACCTACGATCAGCAATACCTATACGGTCACAGGAACGGATGCAGCAGGTTGTAGTGCAAGCAGTAGCACATCGATTGTGGTCAACCCTCTGCCGGTGATTAGTGTATCGGCTAGCCCGAATACCATTTGCGAGGGCGACGCTTCACAACTGATTGCGCTTGGGGCCGATACCTACAATTGGATGCCGGGTGCACTGAGTGGTAATCCTTATGTACAACCCAATCAGACAACAACCTATACCGTAACCGCTACGAATAATCTAAGCGGATGCGGTACAAGTGCTACATTGACCGTGACAGTCAATGAGCAGTCTTTCTCCTTTGATACGGTAGTGAATTGCGATCAATATATTTGGAATGGAACGACCTATACTGCCGGCGGAGTTTATACCTACGGGCCTATAGCCAACATCAATGGTTGCGATTCGACAGCGACTCTGGTCCTCACATTATTGCAAAGCAGCAGCCATGCAGATACGGTTAGCGCTACAGGATCTTACTTGTGGGCGGCGAATGGACAAACCTATACCAACAGTGGAATTTATTCTTTTAATGGAATGAATTATTTGGGTTGTGATTCTTTGAACATCCTGAATTTAACTATCCTGCCTTCAACAGTAACCTTTAATGCTTCATTATTTCTGCAAGGATATTATATACCCAATGAAGATTCTATGAGAACGGCATTGTACAATCAAGGTCAATTAATTGTACAGGGAACTGAAGTGGATACTGTTCAAGTGAATTTACACAGAGATGTGCCGCCATACGATTTGTTATTTTCCGAAACCGCCATCCTGCACACACATGGAAACCTCTCCTGTAATTTCCCCGCCACAACTTCCGGAAACAATTATTTCATCTCTATCACTCATAGAAATAGTGTCAATACTTGGAGTGCCAATCCGGTTTTATTCTCTACATTAACGACTTATGATTTCTCCGCATCTTCTCTGCAAGCTTATGGCGAAAATCAAGTAGAAGTTGAACCTGGAGTCTTTGCACTCTTTACCGGCGACATCAATCAGGATGGTGTGGTAGATGGATTGGATTACAACGATTGGGAAAACGACAGCAATAATTTTGCAGGTGGATATTTTAGTACAGATCTCAATGGAGATGGTATTGTAGATGGTCTCGACTTCATTTATTGGGAGCAGAATAGCAATAATTTTGTAGGTGCGGTAGTGCCTTAACCGAACGAAATTTTTATCTCGCTGGCGCGGTGTCTGCGACCCGTGCCACGTCTTATTTGTACAATCATGCTGTAATAAATTTAATGTCAAGTAATCTATCCCGTGGTTTGTGTCCTTACAAAACACAATTATTACTATTTGAAATTCGACATGCCGCGAGCCGAACATTGTAGGCCTCCATTTCTTTTTATCCCAATAAATCAATAATCTTTTGGGCTTCCCGGAGCCCGCTCAGGTAAGCGCCGTGCACCGTTGAAAAATAATCGGCTTCCGTATGCTCACCGGCAAAAAATAATCGGTCCTTTATTGCTTCTGCCAGCACATCAAAATGTTGCATTTCTGTCCCCACTGCTGTGTATGCGTATGCGCCTAAGGTATGTTCATTCGATTTACTAAATCTCAAATTCAATAGTACGCTGACCAAAAAATCGATTAACTCAATCCGCTGATTTTGCCTTGAGCATCAATATCCATATGCTCCGAAGCCGGAATAGCCGGCAGTCCCGGCATACGCATCATATCACCCAAAATCGGGATAATAAATCCTGCCCCTGCAGCAAATTCAAATTCACGCACATTAATGACAAATCCACTCGGGCGGCCTACCACACTTTCTTTATCCGATAAGGATTTCTGCGTTTTCGCCATACATACCGGTAATTGATCATAACCCAAATTTTGAATCATCTTTAATTGTGTTCTCGCTTTGGAGGAGTATTCAACACCCGCTGCTCCATAAATCTCCGTGGCAATCATTTTGATCTTTTCTTCAACCGGCAAACTCCAGTCGTACAAAGGTTTAAAATGGTTCACACCACTTTCAATCACATCACAAACAGCTTGCGCCAATTCGCGGGTTCCTTCACCTCCTTTTGCAAAACCATGGGAGACAATGGCCTGTACACCTTGTTTCGCACATTGTTCTTTTACAAAGTTGATTTCTTCTTCCGTATCATTCGGGAAATAGTTAATAGCCACCACCGGCGTTAAACCAAATTTTTTACAGTTCTCAATGTGTTTTTCTAAATTGCCATATCCTTTCGAAACACGCTCCAGACTGGCCGTATTGTATTCTTCTTTTTTAGCTCCTCCATGATGACGCAGCGCACGAATGGTAGCGACCAGTACAATGGCATCCGGAGCCAAACCACCATATCCGCATTTAATATTCATGAATTTTTCTGCCCCTAAATCGGCACCAAAACCGGCTTCAGTGACTACATAATCGCCTAACGAAAGACCCATTTTAGTTGCCAATATGGTATTGGTTCCTTGTGCGATATTGGCAAAAGGCCCGCCATGAAGGATGGCAGGATTGCCCTCGAGGGTTTGTACCAAATTCGGTTTAATGGCATCTTTTAATAATAAGGCCATCGCACCTTCGGCCTTGAGGTCGCGGGCAAAAATCGGTTTTTTATCAAACGTAAATCCAACAAAAATATTCCCCAGTCTTTGTTTCAGGTCTTCAATGTTTTTACTCATACACAAAATCGCCATCACTTCTGAAGCAGGGGTAATATTAAAACCGTCTTCACGCGGTATACCGTTTGCTGTGCCGCCAATGCCAATCACAATATGTCGCAAAGCACGGTCATTCATATCCATCACCCGTTTCCAGGTAATCGTACGGGGGTCAATATTGAGGTTGTTTTGTTTGTTCTGTAAATTGTTGTCGATGAGGGCCGCCAATAAATTATTGGCTTTTTCAATGGCAGCAAAGTCGCCTGTAAAATGCAGATTGATATCTTCCATCGGTATCACCTGAGAGTATCCACCTCCTGCTGCACCACCTTTTATACCAAACACGGGCCCCAATGAAGGTTCGCGCAATACCACCACCGCTTTTTTACCAATTTTATTCAGGCCTTCATTGAGTCCGATCGAGACCGTTGTTTTACCCTCGCCGGCAGGTGTCGGGTTAATCGCCGATACCAAAATCAACTTCGCTTTTTTTATTTTTTCTTCATCTATAAGCTCCAGGGGCAACTTACTTTTATATTTACCATAATACTGTAAATCATTTTCATCAATGCCCACTTTATGAGCAATTACTTTGATGTGTTCAATCGGCGCATTTTGTGCAATCTCTAAATCAGATGGGAACATGGTTTTCTTTTTTTTCGTTTTGTGATGAAGACATCAAATATAAACCCAAATTTTGCAGTTGGGAACAGCCAACGGCAAAAACGAATAAGAAAATCAAATACTTCGGCTAATTGACCTCAGTATGTTTTTCTAATTCGGGGTTACCGGGCAAATCCTTTACAGGCTTTGTTTACAGTAGCTTCGTGCCTTGCTACTGCAAATTCTCGGATAATAAAATCAAATCATTACAGGTATCATTTTAATCGCTTCGGCCTTTTTTCTTTTCTTAACATGTTCGGGCGTAGAATTGGTTAAATTTGCCCACATGGACACCTTGGTCAATAAAGTGGCTGTAAGCGGAATCATTACGCTAAATCTCGAATCATTTCTGCCGAATCAGGTCATGCCTTTCGATTTAAAACCTTTTTTATTCATGGAACTCATCCTGAAGGAAAAGGATTTTCGGGCGGCCTTGCTCGCGCACGATTGGTCGCAGTACCAACAGGCTCATGTAGCCATTTATTGTTCAACGGATGCCATCATTCCGGTATGGGCTTATATGTTGGTGGCGCAATATCTTCAACCTCATGTGGCATCTCTCAGCATGTCCACACCCGAAGCAGCTGCGGTTCAACTTTGTTTGCGCAATATCGAGACCATGGACGTACAGCCTTATATCGACCAACGGGTAGTGATTAAAGGTTGTGGCGAAATTCCTATCCCTGATGCCGCTTATTCGGCCATCACATTCAAACTTCGTCCTGTTGTAAAAAGCCTGATGTATGGCGAACCATGCAGTACAGTGCCAATTTTTAAACGCAAGGCCATTCAACCGGCCTGATTATTTTCACCCACCTATTTTATCGATTTATGATGTTACAAAAAACACAAACGGCTATTCTATTGCTCCTTGCTTCTACCGGCATTCTTCAGGCACAAGAGCATAATCCACGATATATAAAGGAATTGCAGGTCGAACCCAATACACAGGTGGTCCCCGCAAGTTCACGCACCATTGGCCCGCACATGCCGCTCAAAGTTGTTTCGCCCAATTTGCCTAAAACCTTTACGCTGTTCGGCGAAAAAGTACCGCTCGAAATCTGGGATGTGCGCGAACGTTTCGACCGCGAACTGCTGGTGAATACCTATATGCAAGGTAGTACCAGTTATATCATCAAGCTCATGGGTCGCTGGATGCCCATCATCGAAGAGCGCCTCAAAGTTCATGGTGTACCCGACGATTTTAAATATCTCTGCATCGCCGAAAGTGCTTTGCAAAATCAAACATCCAAAGCCGGAGCGGTTGGCTTCTGGCAGTTTATGCCCGGCACCGCACCCTCCTTTGGCCTTCATATCGATCATGAAGTAGATGAACGTTATCATCCCGAAAAATCGACCGATGCCGCTTGCCGGTATCTCAAGCAGGCGTATGAAAAATTCGGCAATTGGACCGCAGCCGCTGCTTCTTATAATTGTGGAATGGGCGGTTATAATGGGGCCATGACTGCACAGGGCGAAAGTAGTTTTTACAATCTGCTCCTGCCCGAAGAAACCATGCGTTATATTTTTCGGATTGCAGCGTTAAAATTTATTCTCGAAAATCCCCAGCGTTCAGGTTTTCATTTCGAAGAAGATGATGTCTACCATCCGCTCAAACTTCGCCGCGAAACCATTCAGTTTGGCGTTGGTAGCCTCATCGCTTTTGCGAAAAGTAAGGGCACCAATTATAAAACCCTCAAAATGCTCAATCCCTGGTTGCGCGATAAAACCCTCAGCAACAGCAAGGGCCGTACGTATACCATTTTACTACCTGCGGCACCTTAAATTATTTTGAGGGGAGCATGTCGAAATTGCTTCTATGGATCCTCCTTCCTGCCTTTGCTTCAATCTGCGCCGCTATCGCCGGGCGCAGGATTTTCGCGACAGTCAGGGCTATTTAGGAGGGCACAACCTTTATTTTTCCAGCGGCATTCAAGGAATATCTGGCACTTCAAAAATAAAAGTGCCCGACTTTTTTTATCTCTGCTGATCAACGATTAACTTTAAAGCATGGTACATCATCTGGCAAAAAACAATTCCCTGGTCAACGAGTGGGTCAACGATTTACGCAATGTAGAGGTACAAAATCAGCGCATGCGCTTCCGTCGGAATATGGAACGAATTGGTGAAGTTTGCGCTTACGAAATCAGCAAAACCATGCCTTATGAGGCAGCTGAAATCAATACTCCGCTGGGTATTTACAATGCGCAAACTTTATCGCATCAACCGGTTATCGCCACCATTTTCCGCGCAGGCTTCCCGCTGTTTCAAGGCATGCTGAATTTTTTCGATAAGGCCGATTGTGCTTTTGTGGCAGCTTATCGCAAACACAATCAGGATGGTAGTTTTAATATCAATCAGGAATATGTTACCTGTCCTGATTTAAGCGGCCGAACCCTCATCATTGCCGATCCCATGCTGGCCACCGGAGCCTCTCTCGTCATGGCCTTGGATGAATTATTCGAATACGGACAACCCGCAGCGGTACATGTCGTGGTGGCCATTGCCTGTACGGAAGGCATCGAAAATCTGATTCAAAAATATCCTGACTTCACCATTTGGGCCGCAGATATCGATGATGAATTAACGGCAAAAGGCTATATCGTACCCGGTCTCGGCGATGCCGGTGATTTGTCGTTTGGCAGTAAAATGCAGTACTAAAAAAATCCTAGCTGCAAAAACCTTCAATCATCTTAAACCCCTCATGCGGCGGCTGCTGTTTCCACAGGATGTCGTAAATCACATCCGCAATGGGCAGTTTGTAGTCAATACGTTCACATATCCGATGAATGCCCCTGCTGGCGTAATACCCTTCGGCCACCATATTTAATTCCAGTTTGGCAGCGGCTACACTATACCCTTTTCCGATATAGTTGCCAAAAGTTCGATTGCGGCTATGCATGGAGTAACAGGTCACCAGTAAATCGCCTAAATAGGCACTGGTATTATAGTGGTGTAAACTTTGGGTACTGATCACATCCATGAAGGTTTGTAATTCAGCAAAACAATTAGTAATGTACACACTCAAAAAATTATCGCCATAATCCAATCCATGCGCGATGCCGGCACCTAAGGCATAAATATTTTTAAGCACAGCAGCATATTGCACCCCATAGATATCTGTACTGACAACCGTATTTAAATGTTCACCCTGAAATTGTTTGGCCGCATCAATAGCCAGACGCTCATTGGATGACGCAAATGTGAGATAGGATAGTTTTTCGGCGGCTACTTCTTCGGCATGACAGGGTCCGCTGATGCAGGCATATTGTACATCCAATACGCCAAAATTTTCATGCAGATACTCATTCAGCAATAAGGCTTGTTCCGGTAAGATTCCTTTAATCGCCGACAAAATATTTTTGTTCAAAAAACTATCTTTAGGCAGAACTTGCAAAGCATCTGCAATAAATGCCGAGGGAATACCAATCACTACCAAATCAGCAGCCTGAACCGCCTCAGCCATATTTTCGTAAAAAACAATGTTGTCGACATTGTATTCTACCATACTTAAGTAGTGCAGATTATGACCTTTCGTTTTTAAATGATGTAAGGCTTCTGCGCTCCGCATCCACCAATTAATCGGATGCCCGTTATCGTTGAGTAGTTTAGCCAATGCCGAACTCCAGCTACCGTTTCCCAATATGGTAATGCGTTGATTTGACATAACAAGTTGGCGCTAAGATAATCAATCGGAAGGCTAATCATTCTTCCAACATGGAATTTTTTACAAATGCGAACGCCTGAGTTTAAAATAATTTTTTCGCCAGATGAATCCTAAAATTACGCCCACAATCCATATAGGCCATATATACAAACAAGCACTGACCAGGTTGGCCAGTATTTGCCATCCACCATCCAATGCATGAAACAGGCGTATACCGATGGGTGTATGATATTCATGCGTTGTAGCTAACAGATGAGAGGTATTTTGTGCACGCCCCTGAAGTTGAATATCGAACCATAAATAGGCGCTTTTGTATTGGAGCGATTGGTTGTTTACTTTTCTATGTGCCAGTTGATTTTGGATTTGTAGCTGATCCACATCAGGGTCTTTGGTCAATGTAGAATTGGATTCATTTAAGGTTTCATTCAATACTAACTGATCGGTAATGTCATTTTCGTCGAGTAAAAGATGTTCGATGGCGGCGTTGTTTTTCAGCATCGCATGAATAAATGTATCTCCATGGCTGGCAGGAATCCTGACCTTTAATTCCGCAATGGGTTGCAGGCGATAGGTATATCGGGTTGAGTCCAGACTTACTTCATGTTCATTGATAAATTCGCGGTTCGATTTCATTTCATAATGGTATACATGACCATTGAGCGATTGAATGAGTTGTTGGAGTTGAGCCACTTCTTCATGAACATTTTCTACCTGTAATTCTAAGGCAGCAGTTTTAATCACCTGTCTGGATGAGGCATTCTTTGTGGCAGTGGCAGCCCCAACACCGGGTGAAGATTCTTTGAAACTGGATTCGTTCGCAGCTTGATTTTTGCAGGACCCGAGCATGAAGATCCCTGCGGCTAATAGCATAGCCCAATATTTTTTTTGCATGTAAAAGGAATTTTTAATTGATTCCTTTCATAATTAATTGTAACCTGTATGCAATGTTATACAATTTATAAAATTCCAAAATAGCCCAGGGTATTTCGACGTAATACCAATGTGATTTGCGTCATAGACCAAATCTTATCCGCCACGGCGGAGTTTATGCCGAATGGAAAGATGTTTAGTCCAACAAAATTGGGCTATTACATATTTCACTTCGGTATAAATTAAATGTAAGGATGATAGCAATGGTATGATACCGGTTAGAAAACAGAATCGTTTTCAGAAATATTACGAGCACAAAAAAATCCGCACAAGGCGGATTTTAAAATCAGTGAGCTGATAAAATTACTTAGCAACTTTAGTGCTCAGTTCTTTTCCTGCTTTGAATTTCGCAACTTTTTTCGCTGCGATTTTGATTTCTTTACCTGTTTGAGGATTACGACCAACACGGGCAGCACGCTTTGAAACAGAGAATGTTCCGAAACCTACCAATGTTACTTTGTTACCTTTTTTCAGGGTAGCAGTTACTGAATCAGTGAAAGCATCCAATGCTGCACCGGCTTGTGTTTTTGTGCAATCAGCCGCTTTGGCCATTGCTTCGATTAAATCCGCTTTGTTCATTCTTTTTAGAAATTTAAGGGTGATGAAATTTGTTTAGATGCGCTAAAGTACTACGTTTTAACACACAGCAAAATTTTTTTTCGGCTGAAACGCCCGCCATTAAAGGATTTGCACAAATTATTCACATTTGTTTGCTTCTAAAGCCCTATCTGTTGTGCATTTCAGCTAATCAATTGTTTCCATCAAACTCCGAAATGCAATAAATCGGTCACCAAAGCGATCAAATCCCTTCTGCCGGAGTTTGGGTGCTTCTTCATCTATATATTGTTTATATCGATGGTGGGTGCTTGTATAATATTGTACACTAAAGGTCAATCCTTCTTCATCATGCGGTTCTAATAAGCGGGTGAAAACAGCCCGATCAAAATAGCCGGTAGCCAATACTTCAGGAATGTGTTCGCGCTGCATCCAGTTTAACCATTCAGCTTCAATAACCGGATAAATTTTAATGGTCACGTTATAGATAATCATCGGTATTATTTAAGTTCTACGCTAATCGGACAGTGATCAGAATGTTTGGCATCAGGGTGTATGGCGGCAAATTGAAGTTGCTTTTTTAAAGCTTCGGATACATTGATATAATCGATTCTCCATCCCTTGTTATTGGCCCGTGCATTGGCTCTAAAACTCCACCAGCTGTATTGATGGGCTTCCTGATTAAAAACTCGGAAAGCATCCACCATACCGCATTCAAAAAACTGATCCATCCAGGCCCTTTCTTCCGGTAAAAATCCACTGGAATTTTTGTTCCCTTTCGGATCATGGATATCAATTTCACGATGACAGATATTATAGTCGCCCGATAGGATGAGTTTTGGATGCCGTTTTAATTGTTCTTTTAAAAAATGCAAATAGGATTCCAGAAATTCCATTTTATAAGCCTGGCGGTCTTCGCCGCTACTACCACTCGGGAAGTATGTATTGATTAATTGAAAGTGGGCAAACTTGAGTTGAATGACACGGCCTTCATAATCTGCTTGTTCCAATCCACATCCCATAATCACTTCTTCGGGTTTTATCTTGCTAATGACTCCTACGCCACTATATCCTTTTTTCTGGGCAGGAAACCAATAACATTGATAACCAAGAGCTTCAAATAATGTGGTAGGTATATCGGCCATCGAAGCTTTCAATTCCTGAAAACAAAAGATATCGGCATTGTCTTGTTGAATCCATTCAAGGAGTCCTTTATTTAAAGCCGAACGAATACCATTCAAATTATAGGATACAATGCGCATCTGTATTTTTTAAGAATGTAAATAAAAACAATGCCTCCTAGAATTCCTATTGGAGCTAGATAATTCGTCAAAACAAAAAAGGCTCCCAATTGGAAGCCTCTTTAAAAAATATGTTTGAATTAGTTTTTCGTTACACGACGTACACCAAGAATTTTTCCTTTGGCATCGCTGAACTGCAGGAGATAAATACCATTTGCAACATGATCCAGGTTATAAGTTAAGCTATGATCACGACTAGGATCTACTTCAAAACGAGCCATTTTACGACCGATAACATTTACAACCTGCACACTGGCAATGCGTTTGTCAGTTAATGCAATCGTAATTTTATCAGTGGCCGGATTCGGATAAATGGACACCAGATTATTATTGTCAAAGTCTTTAACAGATGTTGGCCATGTTTGGAACATATACACCATGTCACCATAATTGGTCGTCAACTTCACCCATGAAGTACCATCCTGGGCAGTGGTTGCGGCCTTCATGTCAACGTACCACACCCCTGATTCACCCGGATTGAGAGTAGCGCTATGATTATCTGAACTGTTTAGGTAACAAGCAACAGGATCACATAAACCTAATACAGACCACCCGGTTAGAAGATTTTCAGCAGATTTGTTCCAGGAGATTGTTACCGGTGACGCCGTATTATTCGTGATGGTATCTTTTAAAGAGTGTAAAACATTATCCTTAGGGAAACCTTTGTACCATACCGTGTCATGTTTGATGACAACCTGAGCCTGAGAAATAAATCCCGTGACAGTAAGGGTTAATAAGAATAGTAATTTTTTCATTTTATATCAGTTTAAAAATCTAAAGCAAATGTTGTGCAAGTCAATAAATTGAAACGCAGAACCAGACGCAATATACTGCCGAATTCATGTATTTGACCTTATTTTATGTTAAATTATGATTGGTAACGCTGAAATACGTAATTTTGGAACCTAAAAATAGAATTTTCAATGAAAAAATTATTACTTCTTGCGCTTGCAGCTTTTGGTTTTGGAAGCGCCAATGCCCAGGTTATCTGGTCAGAAAATTTTGACGCTTTAACAGCACCGGCATTGCCAGCAGGTTGGTCACAGTACAACGGTGATAACCTGACCGTAAACTCTGGTTTGAGTGCATACAATTTCGGTACCAATGCCTGGGTTTCACGTAAACCTGCCGGATCAACCAATGGTTATGCCGCAAGTACTTCTTGGTACGCCACTGCAGCAGCTTCCAACGATTGGTTAATTACGCCACAGGTCACTCCTACAGCTGGTTCATGGTTATTGTTTGATGCCGTTGCTCCGGATGGTCAATACGCTGACGGTTATCAAGTAAGAATCTCTACAACAGGTAATAATTACACAGATTTCACAGCCCCTGCGGTTTATACCGTTGCTGCTGAAGGTCAGGTATGGGCAACGAAAGCAGTGAATTTATCGGCTTATGTTGGTCAACCAATTTACATTGCATTCATCAATAACAGTAACGATAAGTACTTGTTGTTCCTGGATAATGTTCAAATCAAAGTATTGCCTGCAAATGATGGTGCCGTGTTGGATATGACACCTTCTATCGCTTCTTATCGTTCATTTGCAACGGTTGGCAGTCCGGTAGCTGTTCAGGGTTTATTCCAGAATCAGGGTTCAACAACAGTAACAAGTTATACTGTAAAAATTAACGACGGTTCAACAACACAATCTTATCCTCAAACGGTAAACGTATTGCCTTACGGAACCCACGTTTTCTCGATCAATTATAATATGTCTTCTACCGGAATTAAACCCATTAAAATGTGGGCAGAAGTAGGGGGAGATGCTAATCATCTGAACGATTCAACCAGTTCTGAATTTGGTGGTGCAACCTTTACACCGTCTCCGGTTGTTGTAATCGAAGAAGCAACAGGTACTTGGTGCGGATGGTGTCCTCGTGGAACAGTTTACATGGATTCTATCCACAAAATTCACCCTGAAGCGGTTACTATCGCAGTGCATAATAATGACCCAATGACTGTTTCCGCTTATGATGCTGGAATGGGTCCATTGATTGGTGGATATCCTTCTGGTTTAGTTGGACGAAAAGTAGAAGCAGATCCTTCTGAATTCTTTACTGCTTATGACGCACACAAAAGTGATTTCTCTACAGGAGATATTACGATCGGAACACCAGCTATCAGCGGCAATAATCTTTCGATTAAAGCTGATGTGAAAATGGCGGTAAGTACAAAGGCATCTTATGATTATCGTTTGGCTTTGGTGATTACCGAAGACGATATGTATGGAACAACTGCTGACTGGGCTCAGTCAAACTTTTACTCAGGTGCCGCTGCGCCAAATTTAGTGGGTGCTGGTTTTAACTGGGATAATGAAGCAAATCCGGTTCCTGCCAACAAAATGGTATACGATCATGTTGCTCGCGACATCGTTGGTGGTTTTGAAGGTGTAACAGGAAGTTTACCTGGAACAATGACCGCTGGTTCTACTTATTCTTATACTTTTAACTGGACAATGCCTGCTGGTTTCCGTCCTTGGAAATCACGCGCGAATGTATTGTTGATTTGTGCTTCAAATGGTGAAATTCAAAACGGTAAATGGGTCGGATTGGTTCCAACAGGTGTTAACGATATCGTTTCTAACGAAAGCCTGAAAGTTTATCCAAATCCTAGCGCCAATTTCCTGAATGTTGATTTCACTTTGAATCAAACAAGTGATGTAGTTGTTTCTATGGTTGACATTACCGGAAAAACAGTTTACAGCCAACAATTGAACAAGTTAAATGGTAATCAAGGTTTGGTTATTCCTACAACAACAATGGCTGATGGCGTTTATATTTTGACACTGAAAACCAATGAAGGTTCTCTGACTCAAAAAGTAACTATTCGTCATTAATCTTTTCATAGATTTTATTCTAAAGAGCCACTTCTTCGGAGGTGGCTTTTTTTGTACGCCCTATCTTTACAAAACGAAACATCTTATGCCAGTTTTTACCTCCGATTTTATTTTTGATGGAACCCAATTTCTGCCACCCGGAAGTAGCATCCTGATCAATGAACTGGGTGTATTGAAAGCCGTGTATAATCACGTACCATCTGAAACATGTGTGCTCCCCGGCTTAATCATGCCAGGAATGATCAATGTTCACTGCCATCTCGAATTGTCGTATCTTAAAGATCGAATACCTTCCGGGCAAGGGCTGATTTCTTTTTTAAATCATATCAATGCCTTGTATCGGGAGATAAGAAATGAACATCAGATTTTAATTGCTATTGAACAAGCAGAAGCCGAAATGATTCAAGCGGGTATTGTAGCTGTTGGAGATATTTGTAACACCCCGGACACCCTGACGCAAAAGTTGAAGAAAAGGATTCAGTATATCAATTTCGCTGAAACTTTCGGTGTTTTAGATTCCAACGCAGAAAGCCGATTTAATCACGCGCTGACTTTGTTGGAAATTTTCCGGGAAGCCGGGCTATTGATATTTCCCGTACCACATGCGCCTTATTCGGTTTCGCCAGCCCTTTTTGAAAAAATCAATCAGGACACTTCAACAATCAGTTCCATTCATAATCAGGAATGCTTTGCAGAAAATGAGTTGTTTGCAAAAGGTGAGGGCGAATTTGTGTCGTTTTTACAACAATTTGGATTGAACGATTTACCGGCACAAGCGAATACCTCTCTACAATGGTTTTGGTCGAAACTCAATCGAAAACAGCAGATCATTTTGGTACACAACACTTTTACTTCAGCAGAGGATATTCAACTTGTTCAAAATTCTCCTCAAAAGGTGTTTTGGTGTATGTGCCCAAAAGCAAACTGGTATATTGAACAAAGGGTGGCTGATCCGCGACCTTTGATTTCGGCCGGCGCAAATATTGTGTTGGGAACCGACAGTTTAGCCTCCAATAATTCCTTGAATATTTTATCAGAAATTCAATGGCTACATGCCCATTATCCGGATGTCTCCATAGAAAAAATGCTCCATTGGGCCACCGGTGCAGGAGCAGACGCCTTACAACTTTCAAATCAATTTGGCCGCTTAGTACCTGATTCAAGCCCGGGTATTTTACATATCCCGGAATGGCAGTCGAAGGATTTGATTCCTGAAGTTTATTCAATCAACCGACTCGATCTTCAGAAGGGATAGCTCCAAAAATATTCAGCTAACCACAACTTTCCACGCTCAGATTTCACCTCATTTCTGAATCCTTGTGATTAAAACGTATGACCACTAGCTTTTATAGGTACTGCTGAATTTCCACGAAAAAATTCAATACTTTGCAGCGCGCTCATATTAACTTTGGCACCATGAATCAGAAACTCGTACAACGTTTACAACAGGAACTATCAGAAATCCGTGAAGCAGGTTTGTTCAAGCAAGAAAGAATTATCAGCTCCGAACAAGGCTCCCATATCATTGCCAATGGCAAACCGGTTCTTAATTTCTGCGCAAATAATTACCTGGGATTGTCTTCTCATCCTAAAACCATTGAAGCAGCTCATCAGGCTATCAATACCCGTGGATATGGTTTGAGTAGTGTTCGTTTTATTTGCGGAACACAGGATATTCATAAAGAATTGGAGGCAAAGTTGTCGGACTTTTTAGGTACTGAAGATACCATCTTGTATTGCGCTGCCTTTGATGCAAACGGTGGTGTGTTCGAACCATTGTTGAACGAACAGGATGCGATTATTTCTGACGAATTAAATCACGCCTCTATTATTGATGGTGTCAGATTGTGCAAGGCAGAACGACATCGTTATAAACACAATGATTTGGCGGATTTGGAAGAAAAACTAAAAGCCACTCAACATTGTCGTAGTCGTATGATCGCAACCGATAGCGTATTTAGCATGGATGGCACCATTGCTCAATTAGATAAAATCTGCGACCTGGCCGATCAGTACGACGCAATTGTGATGATTGATGAATGTCATTCCAGTGGATTTATGGGCAAAACAGGAAGGGGTGTACACGAATTATGCGGTGTGATGGATCGGGTGGATATCATTACCGGTACCTTGGGTAAGGCCCTTGGGGGCGCCAGTGGTGGATTTACCAGCGGCAAAAAAGAAGTAATAGAAATGCTGCGTCAAAAAAGCCGTCCTTATTTGTTTTCCAATACCGTTGCACCTGCAGTTGTAGGGGCCTCTATTGCTGTTCTGGATATGTTAAGCGAAACAACCGCTTTGCGAGATAAATTGGAACAAAATACCTTGTATTTCCGTGAAAAAATTCAGGCGGCAGGTTTTGACATCAAACCCGGCATTCATCCAATTGTGCCTATCATGTTATATGATGCGGTACTTGCCCAAAAAATGTCCGCCCGCATGCTCGAAGAAGGAATTTATGTGATCGGATTTTTCTATCCGGTGGTCGCCAAAGGCAATGCACGTATCCGGGTTCAAATCAGTGCAGCACACGAACGTGAGGATCTCGATCTGGCCATTGCGGCATTTACCAAAGTAGGTAAAGAACTTGGTATCATTCCGTCCTAACAGAGGGCCGATGAATAAAATGCTGATTTCCTGAGGCAAATACTGTATATTCGCAGTCTTAAATTATTTTTTATGGGAAGAGGCGACAAAAAAACAAAGCGTGGAAAAATTTTCAAAGGTTCTTTTGGAAAACATCGTCCACGTGCTGTTCGAAGCAAAGCAACTGAAAAGAAAGCATAAGCTTTCTTTTTTTTATGTCTGTTCCATGGCGATTCCTATAATTGGGTTCCTTAATACTTTCGGAGAATTCTAAATGCCAATATAGTGCATGAGTAGGTCGTAATTCTGTTGCAGGTTTTCCTGATGATTTTCGGCGGCATATGTTTCAACAATCTGATAATTAAATCGTTCAAAGGTAGCAACCAACGACTGTATATCGGTTTTGTTCACTTTAATGGTAATTTGAAGCTGACCAGTATTCTCAATGGTTTTGACAAATAAGGACAAAATCGCCAAATCATTACTTTCGCAGATACGGGCAATTTCGGAAAGACTATAATTGCGTTGTTCCAATTCGATCACTAGAATGGCGCCCGGTTCAAGGATGGCATTATTGTCGGTGAAATAGGAGAATAGTCCTTCCATCGTAATGCATCCCAGATAGTGATTGCTTTTATCAACCACCGGCAATGTAGACAAATTATATTGATGCCCGATTTTCATGGCTTCATACGGATGCATGAACTCGAAGACAGCAGGTCGAAAATTCACAAATTCAGCAAGGGACAAGGGTTCTTCAGGGGTGTCCCAATCCAGTAAGTCATCTTCAGAGATCAGGGCGATATAGTTATTTTTCTGAACCAGGGGTAAATGAAACACGCGGTATTCATTCATCAGACTCAAGGCCTTTTCGCCATTATCGTCCAGGGATAAAGCTGGTAAATGATTGCTGATCAAGGATTTACTGTTCATAAACTAATAACGAGTCCGGTGCTGTTTTTAGGATAGAAAGTCATGCGATTTTTAATGTTTTGATAGAAATTCACTCAACAGTTGATTAAATTCTACAGGAACTTCCATCATGGGCGCATGACCACATTTATCAATCCAATGCAATTCTGAATTGGGCAATAATTTTTCAAATTCATGTGCTACCATTGGCGGTGTAATCGTATCATTCTTTCCCCAGATTAGGCAAACCGGCTGTTTGACATTCTGAAGTTCTTCACCCAAATGGTGACGAATGGCGGACTTAGCGAGATAAATTATTTTTACGGCTTTCAGGCGGTTATTAACGATATTATATACTTCTTCGACCAACTCAGTGGTTGCAGAGTTGGGGTCATAAAAAGTTAATTCAACCTTTTTACGAATATAGTCTTTGTCGCCACGTTTCGGATAGGTTTCACCCATGCCATTTTCAAACAACCCTGAACTTCCGGTAAGGGTAATTGTTTTAACCTTTTCGGGATGTTTGAGGGCATAAACCAGGGCAATGTGTCCGCCGAGCGAATTTCCCAAGAGGTGCACGTCCTGCAAACCCTTGTGTTCGATAAAACGTGCCACATGCTTCGCCAACCCTGATACCGAAGTATCCAGATTGGTTAAATCATACAAAGGCAACAACGGAATATAAACCGTATATTTTTCTTTAAAATAATCAATTAAATCTTTAAAGTTGCTGAGTGCTCCGAACAAACCATGCAGCAGTACCAGACTCTGACCACTTCCTTCTTCAACATACTTAAACTTCCCGGATTGTTTGATTTCGTATTGCATAGGCTCACTTATCGTGTGCTAATGTAAAGGATAAAATTTATAAACGGAAATTTTGGAATCTAAAGGCCACACTGAATCTGATAAGAAAGCCATAAAATGATTCTTTGATTACCTTTTGGTCATATAGATTTCAGGATTGGGGCTTATTTATTGCAATGAGTCAAATGCGTACCCGATATTTGGGGATACTCATTGAAGATGTCCGATACCATCAGTCGTAAAAGCTTCTTAAAATGGCTGGCTATGTTGCCGGCTGGCGCATTATTTATGAATTTAAGAAATTTCGAACAGGAGATGCAGCAGGCAGGCAATTCGCCCAAAATGCCCGTTTTGTTTTTAGGACATGGTAGCCCGATGAATGCAATCGAAGAAAATATTTTTGTCAAAGGGTTTCGGGAGGCCGCACAGGCTTTACCGATTCCTCAGGTGATTTTATGTATTTCGGCACATTGGTATACCAAAGGAACCATGGTGACGGCTATGGAAAAACCACCCACCATTCATGATTTTGGTGGTTTTCCGAAAGCTTTGTTTGATGTTCAATACCCGGCACCCGGTGATCCTGCATTTGCCCGGGAAATCCAGGAAATTTACCAACCCGAACTTCAGGTAAGCCTGGATCAACATTGGGGACTCGACCATGGTGCATGGAGTGTGATAAAACACCTCTATCCCAAAGCCGAAATTCCTGTCGTTCAAATGAGCATTGATTATACCCGCTCTGCAGCATGGCACTATGAAACAGCCCATTCTCTGCAAAGATTACGACATAAGGGGGTACTGATTATCGGCAGTGGCAATATTATTCACAATTTAGGACTGGTCGATTTTCAACGAATTCAGGAAATCGGTTATGGTTATGATTGGGCACAAGAGGCACATCAATTGGTGAATTTACATCTTAGAAACGGGAACGATAAGGCACTTGTGGAGTACCAACAATTAGGAAAAGCGATGCAACTTGCGGTACCTAGTCCGGACCATTACCTCCCATTGATTTATACGCTCGCCCTGCGGGATGCTCAGGACGAGCTCAGTATTTTTAATGATTCATTGCTGGCCGGTTCACTCAGTATGACCTCGATTAAACTAGCTTAAAGACTCATGGTATCCCGAAATTTGACGGCTTGCCGGCGCGAAATTTCAATGTCCTCTCCTCCTTGTAATGTCACCTTGAGCCCACCATTATATTGGGTATCCATTTTGGTAATCATCTGAAGGTTGATAATATGTTTTCGATTTGCCCTAAAAAATAATTTTGGGTCCAGGCGTTCTTCGAGTGCATTCAGCGATTTAAGAATGAGGGGCTTATTATTCCCAAAAAATACCTTGGCGTAATTCCCGGCACTTTCAAATAATCGAACTTCAGACAAACGCACGAACCAGCAACGCTCTCCATCTTTTACAAAAACCTGATCATTTCCGCTCAGTAAGTTCTTTTGCGCATTTTGGTCCTGATCCATTTGTTTTTTTACTTTATGGATGGCCTCAGCCATACGTTTTGTTTCAATGGGCTTGAGCAAATAATCCAGCGCATTGAATTCAAAAGCCTTGAGGGCGTATTCGTCGTAAGCTGTGGTGAAGACAACCTTGGGCAAATATTCCAGCACTTCCAGTAAATCAAATCCTGTTTTGTTGCCCGGCATCTGTATGTCCAGGAAAATGAGCTGCGGACGTAACTCTTCAATTTTTTCGATGGCATCCTGCACATTGATGGCTTCCTCGATGATTTCGATTTCGGGAAAGTCGGTCAATATTTTACGGAGTTCGTTGCGTGCAAGTCGTTCGTCGTCGACAATAATTGTGCGTATCATGATTGTGAAAAATTTATAGGTAAGATAATTGTTGCGCAAACAGCATTTTGATCATTTTCGAGTATGAATTGGGCTTCAGATCCGTACATGTAAAGCAGGCGGCTTTCGGTGGCCTTTAAACCAAATCCTAAACTATCGGCATGCCTATCACCGCTCTCCAGTTGGCCTGAGTTTTTAACTTTTAAATGAAGGAGTTGCCCTTTTAGTTCAGATGAAATTTCAATAAAACCACCTGCTTCCAGTTTAGAGATTCCATGCTTGATGGCATTCTCAACCAGGGTTTGTAACATCATGGTGGGAATGGGAATCTCCAGTGTTTCCGGGGCAATATGTTGTGCATATTGAAGACGCTCTTCGAAACGAATTTTTTCAAGTAAGAGATAGTCGTCTACAAGTTGTAATTCATTTTGGAGGCTATCGGTCGTTTGTTGTTTCGATATCGAATTGCGGAGAATATTCGACATACGGGTCACAGCCTCACGGGCGAGCTTTGGGTCTTCATCTATCAAAGCCCGGATACTGTTCAATGCATTAAAGATAAAATGGGGTTGCAAATTGGCACGAAGTGTGCGAATCTCCATATCCTTTAATTCGGATTCCATTTTTAGTTTGGCGATGAGATTTTTCCGGCTGTTTTCAATATAGGACCACATAAAGTAAAAGGTGTTCCACAAAACAAAGAGGATAAATATCGAAACACAGGAACTTAAAATTTTATTCAGATTGAGTTGCTGCCTCAGTTCATTGTAAAGTACAAAAAGCAAAAGGTAATACCAAATGGCAAACAATGCAGTGAGTGCGAAAATGGACAAAACAACTCTGTTCAGTAATTTTTCGAGGGGAAGTTCTTGCCAGTTTTTGCGAAGAATGATCGACCGGTAAACATGGGTAATATATAGACCAAATACACTGATACCCACATTCATCAATACCAGTCGCAAACTAAATTCATCGACCAGTAAAGCGATATAGGTGCTGAACAGAAAAAATAATAACCATCCTACAACCTGAAATATCCAATATTTACTCCATTGGGGCACGCAAACAAATTTACATCTCCAAAGTCAAGGTGTATGGGAATAATGATGAAAGGTCGATATTCATTACAAAATTCGACAATCAACGTTCAGCGCTAAGGCCCTGACCCGAACCTTTACTTTAACGCTTTGTTATAAGCCCGGAACTATATCTTTGCCGGCATCTTTCATTATGAAGTATTTATTCCTTGCCGTTTTCGGCCTCATGCTTAGCACCACAGTCGGTGCCCAATCCAATAAAGACAAAAAGGATGGTTTTGCCATGCCTTCCCGCGATTATGTGATGATCCAAATTGGATATGATACCTGGAACTCCGCACCGGATAGTATCAATATCACGGGAATCGGTCGGGCCTTTAATGCTTATATCTGCTATGATTTTCCGATTCAGAAATCGAATTTTAGTTTTGCCGCAGGCTTGGGTATAGGTACCAGCAATATTTATTTAAAAAATCAGCAAGTTGTATTAACCGATACGACCGCATTTATCCAATTCGTTCCTGAAACCCAGGATTATAAAAAGTACAAAATCAGTACCGCTTATGTTGAGGCACCTTTTGAGTTGCGATTTTTTTCGAACAAAGAAAATCGCAATGAAGGCTTTAAGGCCGCTTTGGGTTTAAAAGTGGGCGCACTCGTGGGTGCTCATTCCAAGGGGAAAAGAACATTTAATAGCAAGCCGATCATCGAAAAAGTAAATACCAAGCGATACCTGGATACCTGGCGTTATGCGATGACATTAAGACTGGGCTATGGAAACTTTTCAGTGTTTGGATCCTATCAGCTGAATAGTTTGTTTCGTGCAGGAAGTGGCCCCGAAAGTATACGTCCTCTGCAAATAGGAATTTGCCTGAGTGGATTGTAGTTTTCCTTCCTTTTTTTCAACTTCTTTATCCCTTAAGAAATAATTAGGCTTCTCCGTTTGGTTTTCGGGTTGATAGTCTATTAGATTTGTCCGAATTATTCATTGCATCCATGAAGAAAAAAGTTGCACTCGTGGCCGGAGGTTATACCGGTGAATACGAAATTTCTATTAAAACTGCCGTAACCATTCAAAACAATATTGATCCGGAACGCTATGAGGTATATAAAATTATCATTGATCGGAGTGGATGGAAGTATACCGCCTCTGATGGAAGTGTTACGGAAGTAGACCGGCAGGATTTTTCTTTAAACCTTGAAGGGCAAAAAATTACTTTTGATACCGTATTTATCGCTGTGCATGGAACTCCCGGCGAAGATGGAAAATTTCAAGGCTACCTGGAGATGTTGGGAATACCCTTCACATCCTGTAATGCCATTGTTTCAGGACTCACATTCAATAAAATATATTGTAATCGCGTCATTGAACAAAGTGGATTGGTAAAAGTAAGCCATTCATTGCATGTCATTCAGGGTAGGGGAATGACGACAGAGCAAATTCTAAAAAGCGTGCAATTACCGGTATTTGTTAAGCCGGCTGAAGGCGGGTCTAGTTTAGCCACAACCAAAGTAAAATCGCCCGATCAGTTGCAAGCTGCACTGGATGCCGTTTTTGCTTTTGAACCACAGGCCATGGTGGAAGAATTTATTCAGGGGCGGGAGTTTTCAATAGGCGTTTATCGTACCAAAGGACAATTACATGTATTGCCCGCTACTGAAATCATTTCTTCGAAAGAGTTTTTTGATTATGAAGCAAAATATACGCCTGGTGTCAGCAATGAGGTAACACCGGCGCAAGTAGATGCGGCCATCGCTCAAAAAATAGCAAAGGCTGCAGGAGGGATTTACGATTTATTGAATTGTAAGGGAATCTGCCGGGTTGATTTTATACTCGAAGAGGGTAGCAATGAGCTGTATGTATTGGAAATAAATACAATACCCGGACAAAGTGAAAACAGTCTGGTGCCGCAGCAAGTGAGAGCTGCAGGAATGACCCTTTTGGATTTTTATGCGGCCCTGATTGAAGAATCGCTGAAAAATGAATAAGCCCCCTAAAAACATTTGAAAAACCTTATTTTTACCCACTAATTGACAAAATCCTTTGCTCAAAAGATCCCTTATATTGAACTTTCTCCTGGTCCTGTTGGTCGTAACCGGGCTGTTATTTGCTTTTTTTAATTCCCTGAATTTTCTCACCAAACATGGTCAGGAAACCAAAGTGCCCAAACTTACCGGTAAAAACATGAAGGAAGCCATTCGGGTTTTGGAAAAACAAGGGTTTAAAATTTCAATTGATTCAACCTATCAATCCTACGAAGACCCTTTAGAGGTGCTGTTTCAGGAACCAACAGAAGGTGCGACCGTAAAAGTAGGTAGAACCATATTTTTAACCGTTAACCGCCGGTCAATCCCAAAGATTACCATGCCGAATCTGGTGAATCTTTCGTTCCGAAATGCATTACTGACCATGCAAAGTTACCGATTGGTGATGGGTGATACCACTTACCGACCAGATGTAGCCGCAGGATCGGTTTTGGAACAATGGATGAACGGAAAAAGAGTGGCACCCGGAACGATGATTCCTTATGGGAGCCGCATTGATTTGGTTGTTGGTGATATTTTATCGGAAGAAAAAGAAGTACCTAATCTGATTGGATCTACTTATACCGATGCAATGGCTATTATCCAATCATTGGGTTTAACGGCCAATCCAATTTGGGATGGTACAATTACCGATACCGCAAACGCAGTAATTTATCAGCAAACACCGGAAGCCATCAATGAATTGGATTTTAAAAATACGATATTGGTGGGCGATTTGATGGACTTACGTATCATGCAAAATCCATCGAAAGAAATTTTAGATAAAAATCAACCCGGCTCACGAAAATTAATTGGCGATGAGGATAGTGCCGAAATTCAGCAAGAAGAGCTTATACCGGCGAATAATGCCAAAAAAGACACGAATCGTCGGAAGGTACCGGGGATGAATGTTCCTTCGAATGCACGAAAAACAGATCAAAAAGTTTCGGAAACGGATATCAAAAATGCCCTTACACCCGTTAAAGATAAACCCATAGGAACAGTGCCTAAAAAGCCGGCAGATCCACTAAAACCCAAGGGTACGGTTCCCAAAAAGACCCCAACCCAGGCACCGGTGAACAAATCTGACGATCAGTATAAAAACGAATACGAATAAGTGAAGCATTTTATCATCAAATTATACCTGCTTGGGCAATTGGCCTTCCTGGTGGAATCCGGCCGGGCTCAGGAATTTGTGCTGCCTCTCCAATCGCAGGTGGGTTTGAAAGAACAAAAAAGTACTTTGCTCAAAAAAAAGAGGGCCACATTGCCCTTTTTTGATGATTTTTCCTATCCGGGGCCTTATCCTGATCCAAGTTTGTGGACCGATCAGCAGGCCTATATCAATAACAGTATGACTGATGCCACCGTTAGCCGGGGCGTAGCTACACTGGATGCACTAAACCAATTTGGCCAGCCTTATGTAAACAATCAATTTTCGATCAAACTGGCAGATAGTCTTACCTGCCAACCCATCGATCTATCGACGTATAATACCCAAAGCAAAATTTCCCTGAGTTTCTTTTATCAACCACAGGGATTGGGGTTTGCGCCTGAAACTTCCGATAGTTTGTTGCTTTTTTTTAAAAATAATCTGGGCGTTTGGCTCAAAGTTTGGGAACAAAGAGGAACCAATTATCAACCCATGAAAACGGTGATGTTACCGGTAAGCGATACGCAATATTTACACAATACTTTTCAATTCCGTTTTGTGAATATTGCCTCACCCAATATCAACGACGATACCTGGCATATTGATTATGTGAAATTAGATGCAGGACGAAATCCTTCTGATACACTGGTGAATGATTTGTGTTTTACACTCGAACCGGGTTCCATTCTCAAGCCATACACAAGCATGCCTTACCGACATTTTACGGCGAATGCCAGTGCCGAACTATCTACCGGTCAGGATTTGCAAATTCGGAATCATTACTATACCCCTCAAAATATGCAATTAACCCATGAGGCGAGGGAAGTAAATTCCGGTACATTGATCAATTCCGGCGCCTTGCCTTCTGCAGTGGTTACGCCACAAACGGTATTGGGATTAAGTATTCCCAGTTATCCAATAAATTATACAGCTCCGGGTCCTTACAGTCAGGTATTGATCCGAAATAAATATTATTTTAATTCCATCGGTCCGACGGATGTCAAACGCAACGATACAATTGTACGTGAAACCGTGTTTGATAACTATTTTGCCTACGATGATGGCAGCGCTGAAAAATCTTATTTTCTTTACCCGGCCCTGAATTATCCATCAAAGACTGCACTGAAATTTAAATTAAACGTAGCAGATACCCTTCGTGGTTTGGCGATTCATTTTGGTCCCCAGGTGCCATCGGCTGCAAACAAATATTTTTCAATTGTTGTTTACAAACATTTGGGTGATTTGGCCAGTGCAGATACCATTTTACGTCAACAGGATTTGTACCAGGTGATGTATGAACCGGATATCAATGGTTTTACAACTTATGGCTTTAATCAACCCCTGGCTTTAGAGGCGGGGAACTATTATATCGGCATTACTCAACCGGCTAATTTTGGGAGTGATAGTATTTATTATGGTTTAGATGTCAATACAAATGCCAATTTACAATACCTCTTTTACAATGTAGATGGCACCTGGTTTGGTTCGGGCGCGCCGGGAACGGTGATGATGCGACCACTGGTTGGGCAGGTGTTTAATCCATCGCAGGTGGATGACTGGCCAACGGAAACATCACTGAGTTGGTGTTATCCAAATCCGTTTCAAAACGAAATTTATGTCAAAGGGATGACCCGGAATAATGCCTACGAGTTATATAACTTAAGTGGGCAGTGTGTTCAAAAGGGCCGTCTCAATCAACAACATATTTCTCTTAATCATCTGATACCGGGCACCTATATTTTGTATCTAGAAAATGATGAAGGCCAGGTACAAAAACGAAAAATTGTAAAACGACCTTAATATGCAAACAATCACTGCAGAAGAACTCAAACAACGAATAAATCAAGGCGAGCAAATTCATATTCTGGATGTACGTGAGCCACATGAATACGAGGAAACAAATATGGGCGCAAAACTGATTCCTTTAGGACAAATCATGGCCGGGCAAATTGATGAAATTGAAGATTGGCGCGACCAAGAGTTGATCATTCATTGCCGAAGTGGTATGCGAAGTATGCAGGCTTGTATGATGTTGGAGAGTTTGGGTTTTCAGAAGACGGTGAATTTGGCTGGCGGTATCATCGCCTGGAATGCACTGAATTAAAACGAATTTTAGACAACATCCTTACGCTGAAATCACCCTCTTAAAAGGGTATGCAGGATTGGAACACTTTTTAATTCGCCCAAATGAGGCAGATGAATCCTTAAGTAAGATAAACTTTGCTGCAAGATTTCCTGACGAAGGGCTTGATGGATCATTAATTCCTGCGGTGAATTCCATTGATAAACGATGGAAATGATTTCTGCAGTTTCTGCCTGAACAAATTGAGCGGTGTGTAAAGAATCCTGATTACAAAATAGGCCATTTTGCAAATCCAGCAACTTAAGTTCGGGGCTGTATTCGTTTTGAAGACCAAAGCCCATCAATCTTGCAAGTTGCCAACTAAACCATAAGGACATATTGACTAAACGATTGGCCGGCAATTCATCAATCCAGACAAAGGTGGTATAAAAAAAATCAAACCATTCCGCATTACATTCCGGTTCGGTGATGCATCTGTACAGCAATTCGCAACAAAAGATGGTTAAACTATTTCGAACCAGATCATGTGGCATATGTTTATAAAAATGGGCAGCCCTCACCTCTCGAATGCGTTGTAAATTTTTATGGGGCGAATGATAAACTTCTACATCCAGCAGCATACCGGGTTGATACAAACCGGCCAGTGTTCCTGATTTTCGCATGGTACGAACGCCATTTACCAGGTAGGATTGCAACCCATACACTTCTGTATACATGGTACAGATAATACTGGTTTCGCCATATTTAACCGTTCGCCACACGATGGCTCTGGTGGATTGCAACATGGGGTAAAATTCGTTTAAATACAGGTAGTAAACACAAAGAAGTTTTGAACGAGTAGCTGGGGTGGGGTTATCTGTTTATATCAAGGAGATTTACACATCGGCCAGATCTTTTCCTTTATCTCCCGCTTAAAAAATATATAAACGATTTCATCTATAAGAGTTTAAGCAGTCATGCCTTTTGACAGGAATTCAATAATAACTAAATTGCCAGAGAGGTGTATTTTTTGTAAATTTACCTTGTGAAAAAGATGAAAGAAATCCAACTGGATTTTGAAATAGACAAATTGACGAACTCTATTGAAAACTCAATATCAGGTGAGGTTTTTGACACTTTAGTTATTCAATTTAATAATTCTAAATTTATTAAGAAGACAGAGTGGGTATTCAATTGGCAAGCTGAAATTAAGGATAAAAGCAAGGAAATTTATGGTTTGACTACAATAAGTAATCCAGAAATAATCCATGGAATTATAAGCCTGACTGATAAAGGCGACCATATTTTTATGGACTTAATTGAAAGTGCCAAATTCAACAAAGGAAAGAAAAAATTGTACAAAGGAGTTGCTGGTAACCTCGTCGCATTTGCTTGCAAAACTGCTTTTGAAAAAGGATACGACGGTGTAGTTTCATTTATTGCTAAAACAACACTTATTGAACATTACACTTTGACATTAGGAGCAAAACTTTTCGGTGGAAATCGAATGTTTATTGACACCAGAGAGGCTTATATTTTAACAATGAAATATTTTAAAGACTTTAAGCTATGATAAACTTCAAAAAAATGGATGACAAAGACTTTGTTTTTATTAGTAAACCTTGTAATGAAAAGGAGGATAAAGCTTTTAGCGATTTCTTAAAAAGTCGTAAAATGAGAACGAAACGTAAAACGGTTAAAAAGAAAACGAAAGAAACTCAGCCACAATAGGCACAAATGGCTAACACGGGCTTTGCGCTAGGCAAGCCAATCTGCTTTATTCATAAATTGTGCTATAGTTAATACACGGATTCCGGTCAAAGTACATACTATCAAACCCGCCCGGTCGTATAGCCCGACACCGTAACAGGCGTGCAAATAATTCTACTTCAAAATAAGAATTCGTCAAATAGCTTCATGAATTTGTGAGAATTTCATGTTCTGAAAAAATCGAAATATAGGAGCAACTAATCAGTCAGATCCAAATAACAGATAACTAAGAAATATTGGAATGGTTGCTAGGACTTTTGTCTCAAGAATCAAGAATTGCCAGTATATTAAATACTTGAGTTTTGGGCTTGTCGATACTCCTCGAATGCGGTCTAGCGCAAATCCTCCAAACGGATTCTTTGACTGCATTGACGCTCAAAGCACCTTGGCATGTATGTCACTTGGATGGAATTCAACATGAGTCGGCATGCTTTCAGGCCTTACATTTGCAAAAATTCATAGTATGTCTGTTCATTCTATTGGCCCGGAACATTGGTCGATCGACGAAATACCGGAAATCCTCAAAGCTGAAATTCAATTAAGTCCTGAAGCGCAAAAAAATATTGAAAAGTGCCGCAATTACCTCGATCAAAAAATGACCGAACAAGATCGGGCCTATTATGGGATTAATACCGGATTCGGTTCATTATGTCAAGTAAAAATTTCTTCAGAAGATATTGAAACCCTGCAAGAGAACCTCGTACTCAGTCATGCCTGTGGATTGGGCGATGAAGTGCCTCAGGAAATTGTTCAATTGATGTTGCTTCTGAAAGTAAAAAATTTTGTGTACGGGCATAGCGGTGTGAGTTTGGATGTAGTTGACCGACTTTTATATTTATTCAATCAGAAAATATACCCTGTGGTATTTCAGCAGGGTTCATTGGGAGCAAGTGGTGATTTAGCACCTTTGGCGCATTTAAGTTTACCGCTGCTCAACAAAGGGGAGGTTTATCATCAAGGGAAAAAGTGTTACAGCCATACCCTCGGATTGGAGGCATTACGATTAAAAAGTAAGGAGGGCCTGGCATTGCTCAACGGCACACAATTCATGAATAGTTATGCCGTTTGGTGTTTATTAAAAATTAAAAAATTAGTAAAGTGGGCCGACCTTATTGCAGCGATGTCCTTTGATGGTTTTGACGCAACACCAGAGCCTTTCACGGCGGGCATCCATCGAATTCGTAAGCAGGAAGGCCAGCAAAAGGTTGCCCAAAATATGTTACGTATTCTGGAAGGTAGTGAAATCACTGCACAGGCAAAGAGTCAGGTTCAGGATCCTTACAGTTTCCGTTGTATTCCTCAAGTGCATGGGGCAACACTGGATGCTGTGCAATATGCCGAACGCATTGTGGAGCAGGAAATGAATGCGGTTACAGATAATCCTTTGGTGTTTCCCGATGAAGATCAGATTTTGAGTGGGGGTAATTTTCATGGACAGCCCCTTGCATTGGTGCTGGATTTTTTAGCCATTGCCCTTGCGGAGCTGGGTAATATTTCAGAGCGACGTATCTATCTGCTCATCAGTGGACAACGTGGTTTGCCGCCATTTTTAGTAAAAAGTGCCGGACTGGATAGTGGGCTGATGATTGCACAATATACCGCTGCTTCTATTGTGAGCCAGAGTAAACAGTGGTGTACACCTGCAAGTGTGGACAGTATTGTGAGCAGTAACGGACAAGAAGATCATGTGAGTATGGGAGCGAATGCGGCAACCAAATTGTATCAGGTTGTCAATAATACCGAAAAAATATTGGCCATTGAATTATTAAACGCTGCCCAGGCCTTGTCGTTCAGGCGTCCATTAAAAAGTTCTGCGATAATAGAAAACATTTATCAGGCTTATCGCGAACAGGTTCCGGTGATTGAAAAAGATCGAATTATTCATGAGGATATGCAGAAAACAATCGCATTTATTCAACAATTTCCATTAAGCTGAAATGAAAATAATTAAACTCACGGAATTAGCATTTCGTAAAAAAGCCATCATACGGAGTTTTGGCGAAACCGAACTTTATGTGAAATTGCTGGAGATGGGATGTATCCCGGATGAAGAGATTTCCGTTGAGCTCACAGCACCTTTTGGCGATCCGATTGCCATACAAGTTGCGGGCTATCAATTGAGTATCCGCAAACAGGAAGCCGAAAACATTATGGTAGAACCCATCCAAACTGACTGATGTGAATGTATATTTTATCAGCGGACTGGGAGCAGATTTTCATGCTTTTGATCGGATTGAGATTCCGTCCTTTTGTGTCAAACACGATTTGCCCTGGCTGGAACCATTGCCATCGGAAGCATTGAATAATTATGCCAAAAGAATGGCGGAGGGGATAGATCTTTCCCGTCCATTTGTTTTGGTAGGTTTGTCTTTTGGAGGAATAGTAGCCATAGAAATTCATCAACAATTTCCTGCTTTGCAGGTCATACTCATTTCGAGCATATCCAATCGAAATGAATTGCCCTGGTACTTTCGCTTTGCCGGAAGTGTCGGCTTACATCAAAGTCCGATATTACCACTCATTAAAAAGTGGGACAAGGCCATGTACTGGTTTTTTGGAACTCGATCGGCCCGGTTAAAAGGGTATTTAAAAGAACGAATGGACCAAACTACTTTGACCTATCTGAAGTGGTCCTTGAATGCGATTGTACATTGGAAACAGGCAGAAAAGCCCAATGGGGTGATTCATCTACATGGAAGTAAGGATAAATTATTTCCGATTCAATACTGCTGTCCGGATTATATCGTTCAAGGGGGTTCACATTTTATGGTAGTTACCCATGCCCGCGAAATATCCAGGCAATTCAGTGTGATGCTGGGGATGTATCAGGACCACTCATAGTCCTTTTCAATCATGGTTTTCATATGCGTTACAAAACGAAATGTGGCCGGGCAATAGTCGATGTTTTGTTCGTGAATATGATTAAAATCTGCAAAAGGCTTGCGTTTAAAATGGGGGAATGCTGCGCAATCATGGGGCCTGATTTCGTAAATGTTGCACATATTGGTTTTTAGATCCAAAAACTGGCAAGGCTGGGTATGATTCACCCAATCGCCGCTATCCGGATCTTTCATGAGCCATTTATCTTTAAATGCCTGAGGACTCATATTAAAATGAGCAGAAATCCGGGCAATATCTTGTTTGGTAAATGTTGGTGTCATGACCTTACAGCAATTGGCGCAGGATAAACAATCGGTTTCTGCCCAGGCCTGATCGCTGGCCTGATTTACATAACGGCTAACACGAGGAATAAAAAAACGATCAAAGCGTCGAAGAAAATTTTGATAAGCGGTGCGGTTTTTTTTAAGACTGCGTTTGAATGCTGGGATAATGGAATGCACAGACAACTATTTTGAAGCGCAAAGATAGCGGTTCGTTTTTGAAAATGCCCATGCCATCTTTAGAACAAGGGAGATAGCCTAATTGGCCAATTTAGGAAAACGATTGCGAAGGTGTTTTACAATTTGCTCAGCAATGGATGGCCATGAAAAGTAATTATAAAATGCAGCATGGTTATTATTGATGGTTTGGTGTAATAAATTTTTTACGGAATCAGCAAAGGCGGGCCAATTGCGATCTTCAACAACACTCAATCGTCCTCCGCATTTGTCTTCCGGAACCCCAAACGCACCGGATATCGTAGAAACCGCTTTTTTACCAAAGCCAAGCGCTTCTACCAATTTGGTTTTAATACCTCCTCCATCGAGCAAGGGATTTAGAAACAAATCACAGGCTTTGAAATACAAGTCAATATCCTCAACAAAACCCGCATAGAATATTTGTTTACTTCGAAAAGCCTGAAGTTCTTCAAGTTCAGCCGGGAGGTTTTTACCACAAACAATGATGGCACAATCCATTGACCATTTTTCTAACAGGGGATGGATATCAAAAAGAATATGTTTGAGTGCTTCCAGGTTAGGAGAATAGTCGAGCGTGCCATTGAAAAGTAAAATTTGTGTATGAGTCGCAAGTCCAAATTCTGCCAGAACGAATTGCCTGGCTTGCTGACAGGCAAGAGCATCAGGAAGCTGTCGGGCTTCGATACCGTAAGGAACAACAAAAGTTTTATTGGGTAATAAACCATAATGTTGAATGGCAAAGTTTTGGTCTTCAGGGGTTTTAAACCAAACCTGATTGGCCAATCGATAAGCAAGCTTTTCGTAAAACCATAAACCTTTCCACCACCATTTGCCGATACTTCGGAAGCGTTCACTTTCAATATTATGAGAATGGACGATGCAGGGGTATGGCATGAACCATTTACAAAGAAGAATCAACCAGGCAAAATAGGGGTGTTCAAAAAGTAAAAAATGGGGTTGGTTTTTTATAACATGTTTGCGCAACATCCAAAACAGGGCAGGATTCAGATAACGCCATCTGCTATCACTGATTACGGTATGAAGTTCATATTCTGTGGGTTTGGTATTGGATTGAACACCTAAGGCCTGGAACGAACAAACTTGCGAGAGATATTTGTAAAGAAGGGCAATGCCTTTTTGTCCACCCATTTGAGCCGGGTAAATGCGATAGGGAACCAGTGCGAGAATTTTAAGAGGTTGCTTTGGCATGAATGCTGCGAAAATACAGTTCAAAGCTGAATGAATGAATGCCCTTGTTTAAACTTTAGGATCTGGATCTTTGAATTGACTTTCGATGTCGGGAAATTGACGAATATTGGTAATGATTGGGAAAAGGAAAATGGTTTCAGTACCGATAATTTCACCCTGATTGTTTTTGCGGTTTTGAAAAGAGAAGTGGATATTTTTTTTCAGTAGTTTTTCTACAATAGCAATTTTATCGGTGATGAGGCGCAATCCCTTTGAATTTTCGCCATTGCGGTCATCTTCGTTAAAACCGTCTCCGTTATCGTGCAAAACACAACGAATTTTATCATCGAGTAAGAAAAAAGAAACATGAAGTGCGCCCAATCCATTTTGACGGATACCATGTTTTAAAGAATTTTCAAGCACAGGTTGAATGAGCATGGACGGGATATACCATTTAAGAATTTTATCATCATCCCATTGAATATCAAAATCGAGAATACCATGTCGTTTAACTTTTTCAAATTCGAGATAATTTTTCAGGTAATTTACTTCTTCCTGAATCGAGATCATGATACGTCCGCTTTGGTCAATTGTTTTTCGCAGTACGGAAGAGAACTCAATGATAAATTGATTAACGGCTTCAAAATCGTTGTTATGAAAGAGGCCCTGCATGGTATTGAGGGCATTAAACAGAAAATGTGGGTTTACGGTTGATCGCCAGGCACTCAGTTCAAGATTGCGCATTTTGTTTTCGGTTTCATGTTTGATTTGCGCTCTGCGGCGTGCGGCTTTCAGAAGGATCAGGTAGGTTCCGAGAAGAATGAGAGCTGCAAAAAGTACAATGAGCAATTTGAACCAGATAGTTTGATAAAAATAAGGTTCCACGTATATATACATCCTGAGGACCTGACTTTTCTGAAAGTCTCCATTCAATGCATGAACTTCCAGAGTAAAGTAACCCGGATGAGGGAAACGAAGTTCGAGATTCTGCTCACGTGTTTCTTTAAAATTGGAATCAATTTCTTTGATCCGGTAAAAGAAACGCAAAGGAATTTTGGTACTAAAGGAGAGGGCATTTACTTTAACAAGTACGAGTTTGTCGGTTCGGGTGCTGACTGAATCGGGTTTATTCCAAAGGGTATCCTGATAAGTGATGACAGGTTGGGCGAAGCATGGAAATGGGGGGCGATATTTAAGAGCGCTAAGAGGGATAATCGAGAGACCTTCTTCGGTAGCTGCGAAAATAGTATCCTGATCAACAGCGAGGTCGTTGACATTATTTGAAGGCAATCCATCCGATTCAAACAAATAGGAAAGCGAATCATTTTTAAGGCTATAGATATGAATACCGTGGTTAGTGGCCGTATAAACGTAATCTTTATAAATCACGGATCTATTGCAGGTATTGGTGACCATTCCATTATCGGTAGTAAGATTTTTAAGCACGGTATGACCTTTGATAATGAAGATTCCTTTTTCGGCAGTAGTTGCTACAAGCAGGGAATCTTGCACGTCGAGATCCATGGCCCGGTAATGGAAGGGGATATTGAGTGGGTAGTACTTTAATTCCTTATCGAAAGTGTAAAGTGAGTCCTGACTACCAACGATTTTTTGATTGAGGTATTTGGTATAGGAGTAGAAGCGTTTTCTTCGATCAAGGCAAAATAGTAACTTCTTTGTAAACTTGTTGTATAGCGCAACTTCGATATTGTCAAGTATAATTATAGTATCGTTTTCGATAAATACATTCTTTAATGCGAGATTTTTCAACTCGAATTTTTCTATTTTTCTTTCAAGAAAATTGTAATTGAATAAACCCAAGTCAGAAGCGATCCAAAATTTATCGCCATCTCGAATCAATTTATTTGTTCTAAAGCTTTTATGTCCTCGATTAGCAATAAGTTTAGTAGAGTCTGCTTTGCCGTTAGAACGATCTACTATAATAAATTTGCCGTTGCTTGTTGAATAAAGTATTTTTCTACCGGAAACAATGATGGAATTAATTGGCAAGTCAGAATAAATATTTTTTATTTGCTCAGATAAAATTCGAAGAATTCCTTTGTTAAGAGTTGAAACCCAGATAAAGCCACTTTTGGATTTATGAACTCCAGATACTAGTACATTATTCAATAAAATTTGATGTTTGTTTAGATTATTTTTTTTATATAATTTAAATCCATTGCTTGTCTTAGTCCAGAACATGGAATCTATTAATGGTATTTTCCAATCATAATTAAATACAGTCATCTGTCTTTTTTTAAAGAACGAATCACTTACTTTGATCAAATTGAAATTTTCATTTTCGAAAAAACAATAACCATTGTAAAGATGAAACGTGACTGGCCTTCTTGGATTTGTCAAAGTGCTTGAGTTAAATTTTTGCATTTTGTAGTCAAATACAAATAATTGACTATAACCCATAAAATACATCGAGTCTTGATATTCAATGGCTTGGATATCTCCTTTGTCTTTGGTCTCTAGTATAAACTCTTTAACTTTATTTTTATTATCTAAAAGAAAAATTTGGTTTGAGCAGTAAATCCAAATGAACCCTTTTTTGTCTTGAAAATATCTTGGAATTCCTTCCTTTAATTTCAGGTTTTTAAGAAATGAGCAGTTGTTATGTGAGTATAATGTGTCGTTACGGATAAATTGAATTTTATTCTTGAAGGTAGAGAGCCAGATTCTAGCTTGATTGTCTTCAAATAGTTCAAAAACTTCATTTGAAATTAGACCATGAAAAATATCATAGAGAACAATATTATTCCCATCGAATTTTATTAATCCTGCGTTTGTCCCAGCCCATAAGTATCCCGATGAAGATGTAATTGTCGAGTAAACCGTATTACTTGGTAGTCCATCTGATTTATCTAATTGCAAATAAGGAATCACTATTTCTTTAGATTTAACTTCTAAGTAATTCGCGACATTAATAAGAAGAAAGAAATAGAAAAAACTACTAAATCGGTCAATTTTTAACTTAAAGGCCATTATTTACTGAAAGTTAAAGTGTAGCTTTATTTGTTTTTTAACAGTATAGTAAATTATCATGTCAAAATGATACCAAAGGGAATAAAGTTATAACTTGCTATATAGCTAGAATACCTTAATTTGGCATTGCTGGGGCATCGTAATTTTACTTTATTACGGTTATATCACCTTTTCGAAAAACCTTTCCGCAGTTAGTTTCAGCTTTGAGATAATAAAAATAGGTGCCAATTTCCGCAAGTCCATTTTTGAATTTTCCATCCCAACATTCATTTGCAGAATTTGTTTCGAAAACTCTTTCACCCCAACGATTGTAGATCGTAAAATAGTATTCCTTGAAATTTGCTTGATGACGGATACGATAACAATCATTTAGCCCATCATCATTGGGAGAGAAACTATTTGGAATAAAAATGGAATTTTCGTCATTATTATAATAGTATACCGTAATAGAATCCATGTCGGTACAAGACCCGGTCATTCCTGTAACATAAAAGGTAGTGGTATTGTTTATTTGAGCATCTGTAATAGAATTATTGGGATTGGACAAATACAATGCAGGTGTCCATATATAATTATTAGCACCAGAAGCAAATAATTGAACGTTATTTAAGTTGCATTCAGCATCTCGATTTTTGCTCACTTGAATATCAATAGATTCAATAACATCAATATTTACACTAGCGGTTCCAGTACATCCGTTGATATCTGTTCCCGTTACAATATACTCAGTGTTATAAATCGGAAAAGCCCAAACAACAGGTCCCGAATAATTGCTAAGTCCAGAAGTTGGATTCCAATCATATACATTTGCACCACTAGCAGTTAGCATCACACTATCTCCTTTACAAAGGGTTGTTTGGAAAGGAGATATATTTATAGGTAATGATTCAACAATATTGATCGTAATGGAAGACGTATTACTACATCCATTAGCATCGGTGCCTATCACTGTATAGGTGCTAGTGGCAATAGGGTAAATTGTATCTCCGTCAACGATACCGTTTGACCAGATATAATTAATACCTCCACTAGCTGTAAGATACGTACTTTGTCCAGAACACACAGGATTCGGATTTGCGTTCGCGACAATATTGGGTAAAGGATTTACAGTTATGGTGACAGTAGATGTATTGGTACACCCATTGGCATCTGTTCCTATAACTGTATAAGTCGAATTAGAATTTGGTGTAAATGGCACTCCATTTAGGACACCTCCAGACCAGAAATATGAAATTCCCCCTGATGCTGTTAACGTGGTGGAGTTTCCATAACAGAACTTATCTGGAATAGCAGTTGCTGATATCATTGGTAAAGGATTTGTTATTACGGTTAATGTTGAATTAATCGTATCGGATAAATTGTTACTATTCGTGACAATAAGAGTTACATTATAACTTCCCGAGTTAGTATAGTCATGAATCGGATTTTGCAAGAAAGAGGTATTTCCATCCCCAAAGTTCCAGTACCAATTAATAATTGGGGAACCTGTAGAATTTGAAGTGTCTATGAATTGAATCAGAGATGAATCACAAATATTTGGAATTAAATAATTATAATTTGCTGTAATAGTGGATGGACTAATGTTAGAAATATTACAAATTGAGTCTATTTCTTGTATATTCAAAACTCTGTTATATAATCTGAGTTCATCAAGTACTCCATTGACATAATAAGGATAAGTTGGATCAGTTGTACCTCCAATAAGAAGATTATTAGAATTATAACCTCCAATGCCACCAGGGAGATAATAGGAATATCTAAAAGTACCATTAACATATATAGATCCGATATTGGTACTTGAGTCAAAAGTGCCAATAACACAATCCCATTGGTTGGTATTGATATAAGGAATAGCATTAATAGGAGTAATACAAGTTAATGAATTCATCGCTCCATTATTTACTGTAATTCGATAATTCTCATGAAGTGTATCAGGAGTTATACAATAAGTTGTTGGATTCTGATTTAAAGAAGGAGAGTAAATTAATGAAAATGATCCTTGATTATATCCTCCATTCCCTCTGTCTATAATCGAATTATTATAACAAAGTCCTGAGTAAAAACCATTTGGTTTTACTTTCGCAACAATTGTAATGGAGTTAAGCTGGAGAGAAGGACTATTGGGTACAGACATGTAATTACCTATTCCGTTAAAAAAATAGGCACTATTTGGATTTCCGGATTGATCTTGAGTCAGCGTAGCGCCAAAATTTAGGGCATGATTACCATTACCACTAGCATCAAGTGAGTTTCCAGTAAATGGATAATAGGCTACCAATCCTAGATTGAAATTAATTTGTGAAAAGGATTCTATAAAACCTAGGCATAAAAAGGTCACTGAGAATAAAGCGATTGTTTTCATAATTTTTTACCAAAAATATTAAAAACCTTAAAAAGTCAGCAAGAATATTCGATTTGTTATCTTTACATCAAAATATTTTTAGTGAAAAAAATAATTCATTGTCCCATTTGTTCAAAAATGGAATTAGAAAGTTTATATTATAATAAGGTGCCTGTTCTACAAAATAGGGTTTATCTCCAAAAATCTGATGCTTTAAATGCTGCAGAAGGTGAGATAGATTTGACATACTGTCAAAGTTGTAATTTTATATTTAACGGAGCTTTTGATGAATCGTTAATTGAATATAATGCAGATTATGACAATTCGGTTCCTTCGAAGATTTTTGAAGTTTATTACAAAGAAATTTGCCATTATTTATATAATAGCTATAAGCTTGAAAATTCTGTTGTTGTAGATATCGGATGCGGCAAAGGAACTTTCCTTTACCTGATGTGTACGTTATTCCCATCAATTAAAGGAGTCGGAATAGATCCTAGTTATGTTGGTGCTTTGAATCCACTTCCTAATCTAACATTTATACAAGATTTCTTTAATATTTCTCATGTAAGTACAAAGCCAGATTTGATCATTTCCCGACATGTATTGGAGCATATTACGGCACCCAAAGAATTCTTAGACTTGATTAAAGTGCCAATTTCGTTACACCAGGACATTCCAATCTTTATTGAGGTTCCTGATTTTACATGGATAGTCCAAAATCAAACTTTTTGGGATATTTGTTACGAACATTGCAATTATTTTACACCATATTCAATAAGTCAACTTTTCCAAAAGTCTTCGTTAAAAGTATCTGCGGTTTCAAAGGGTTTTGGCGATCAATATTTATGGATAGAAGGAGTATTAAATCCAAGCAATTCGTTAAGTGTTGGAAAGAGTGCACATAATATTGAATTAGATAGAATTAGAAGATTTGTAGAATCCATCGATTCAGGAAAAATTCATGCCTTAAATTTTATCAGAGAAAATAAGAATAATCAGTTTAAAATAGTAGTTTGGGGAATGGCTACAAAGGGGGTCATTTTTGCAAATGAAATTGATAGGGAGCAAGAGATTATTGATTTTTGTGTTGATATCAATATTGAAAAACAGGGAAAATTTATTCCTGTATCTGGACACTTAATTCAAAATCCGAATATTTTGAAAGAATTAATCGGACATAGAATTTTAATAATTATTATGAATACGAACTATGAAAATGAAATAAAGGAATGTGTTTCTGAATTTGGATTGAACGTTGTATATACAGATGCCCACGGAGTATTATTGTGACCATACGATTCTTCGAGAGATTGAATTGCCTAAAAATTTTAAATTAAGAAGAATAAACACAAAAAATTGTATAAGAAATCTTTTGGAAATTGAGTATTTGTATTTTGTAATATTGTCACTGAAAAGATTTGAGGCTATTTGGTGAGCTGTATAGGATTCAATAAAAATTTTCTTAAAACCTTTGGCATTCCACCTTTTAACTATTTTTGTTCTACTGGAACTTCCACCATCATTTGATCTGTGAATTTCGCAAGCATCTATGGTTTTTATCTTCCCTAACAACGAAATTTTTGCTATATAGCACCAATCAGAACCAATGTGTTTTTTAATTGGGCAATTGAATTTATACGATTTCCTATAAACACCATAGAAGAGACCATTTTTATTCACTCTCAAAAAATAAAATAAAAGTCTTATTAAGGGCCATTTACTATCAAGAGTTATTGGATTTTCTTTTTGTCTACTAACATTTGAGTTGTAATAAAATGAAATTCCTGAACAAAGTAAAAAATCATTATTTGTTTCTAAAAAGGATATACACTCGGCTATGTAATTTTGGGAAAAAGCATCATCGTCCGACATCCACATGAAATAGTCTCCCAGACATTTGCTATAAACAAAATTAAAATTAGGTTCGATTTCTATGTTTTCCGATTGAATAAAGTACTTTATTCTATGGTCTTGGGCGGCATAGTGCTCAAGAATTTCTTTGACTCGAGTATTAGAGGATGAATTATCAGAAACAATTATTTCAATATTTTGATATTCTTGATTAACCAAATAGTTCAAGACTTTTTCCAATCCATCGGGTCTGTTGTATGTTGGTATTCCAATTGAAAGTAATGGTTGAATTTCCATCAAATAATTCTTTTCAAGTAACCTTGGGGCGCAACACTTATTAAGAGTTTATTATCTATCTGATTATCAACTAAAAATGAATCATTCGATTTCAAGAATTCCAGAACAGCAGTTTTGGGATTATTACCCTTATCCCAAGGACGTTCATACATCCCAGAAGGCATATCCTCAACTATAGTATCAAAAACAACACAATAACTACCTTTTGTTACTAAGGGGGAATAGAGATTTAGTTCTTCCAGCACATGTTCATGAGTATGATTGCTATCAAGACTAACCATTACTGACATATTTGGATTAATATGCTTCTTAACTTCTTCAATCATCTTGAAATCTATCGAGGACCCCTCCAACATAGTAATACGTTTATACATTGGATGATTTTCGATTTCCTTTCGATTGTGCTCCCTTATGTCAATGTCTATTCCTATTACATGGCCCTTTCCTATAAGTTCCATTATTGAGGCGTAATATATTAGCGATCCACCGTGCGCAATGCCAGTTTCAACTAGGAGATCCGGTTGTATTTGCCACAATAATTCTTGCATTGCAATCATATCTTGAGGGTATTGAATTATTGGCCGCCCCATCCATGTAAAATTGTAAGAATACTTTTCCCTATTCGAAAGCACATTAAAATTGTGGGCGGCTTTTTTTAATTCATTGTCTGTTTCGTAAGAAGCAATTCTTTCTTGGCATTCTATTTTAAATTTTTCGATTTTATTATTCATTGATGATAGATTTTAGCTTAGAATTATCTCCCCAAAAAGCAAAAGGTTCGTATTCTGGATATGAAAAGTAACCCAAATTTAAGGAAATGGAATTATTTGTTGATGCAAGGTAGGATGTGACTAGATCCAAAACTTTTATTGGGGAATTGCTTGATACATTTATGACCCCATCCATCCTTGTTTGAATTGAAACATCGACAATAAATTTTGCAGCATCCTCGATCTTAAGGTAATCTCGAATTTGATCGCCCAAACTCATATTAAAAAATTGTTGTTTTTTATCTAATGCACTTTGTAATTGTGGAATAAGAGAATTGGCGTTTTGGTTACTACCGTAGAGATAAAATAGTCTTAGCCATTTTAATGAGAATGGCATGGTTTTTTGGAGAACGAGCAAGAATTTTCTTAAGCTATCTTTTGCTAGGGCATAGGGATTAGAAGGCATCGGCAAGTTGGAAGTTTCATTTAGACAACCTTCTTGCATCCCATATTCAAGACAAGTTCCGCTTATGTTTACGTTTTCAATTCCACTTGAAACTATATTCTTAATGAAATTATACTGTAGAAATAACTCCTTTTCAATATGAAAAATTTTTTCATAGTTGGGTAATCCATTCCATGCTAAATGTATGATGCAGTCGGGTTTCAAGAATTTAATTTTCAAGTCAACTTCATCGATATCATTCATATCATGTTCTATAAAGGAAACTTGATTGAACCAAGATTTTTGTTTAGCCTTTTCCAATGAAGTAGAACTTGCTATTATTTCAACATTTCTTTTCAACAGTTCATTGATTACATGCCCCCCTATAAATCCCGTTGCTCCGGTCACTAAAATTTTCATTTATTTAAATGATTTTCAATTGAGGAATTGGAATGACAAACATACCCCCCCATTCTCGAATATATTTTAATTGAGTAGTAATTTCATTGGTTAAATTCCAAGGTAAAATAAATACATAGTCTGGTTTTGTTCTGAGGATTTGGTCTTCTGAGAGTATCGGAATATGGCTTGCAGGAAGAAATTTATTTTGCTTATTTGGATTTGCATCAACGATAAATTGAATAAGATCGCCTCTGATTCCGCAGTAATTCAACAAAGTGTTACCTTTAGCAGCAGCTCCATATCCAACCACAATTTTCCCATCATTTTTCGCTTTGATGAGAAAATCCAACACATCAAGCTTTATTCTAAGAGCCTTTTCTTGGAACCCTTGGTAATATTCAATGGAATCAATTTTTTTATTTGATTCTTGAATACGAATCTTTTCTACTGATGGCTCAATATCTATATGTCGTTCCTTATGGGCAGCATAAATTCTTAATGATCCGCCATGAGTGCTTAATGAATCTATCTTAAATATTTTTAGTTCATGCTTTTCAAAAATTTGATTTACTGAGTAGAAGGATAAATAAGAAAAGTGTTCGTGATAAATTGTATCAAATTGATTGTTTTCAATAAGTTCAATTAGATGGGGGAATTCCATGGTAATTACACCATTTTCTGACAAAATTACCTTTAATCCAGCCACAAAATCATTAATATCTGGTACATGTGCCAAAACATTATTCCCAATTAATAAGTCAGCTTTTATTCCTTTTTGTGTCAAGTCACGCGCCAACGAAACTCCAAAAAACTCCGTAATGCAAGGGATTCCCTTCAATATTGCCACGTCAGCAGTGTTTTTGGTCGGCTCAATTCCTAGGACTTTTATTTGTGAGGGTAAAAAATATTGGAGTAAATAACCATCATTAGAGGCGATTTCAACTACTTGTGAGTTGGAATCTAATTTGAGAAATTCGATCATTTTTTTGACATATACTTTGCAATGAGATAGCCAACTCGATGAATACGATGAGAAATAGGCGTAATTATTGTCAAAAATGGAATCAAAGGATTTGTACTCTTCTACCTGGACGAGGAAGCATTTTGGACAGACGAATACCTTTAAAGGATAATAGGTTTCAGGTTCATTTAGTTGTTCTCTAGAAAGGTACGAATTTGAAGCTGGGGAGTTGACTAAGTCAATAAATTCGATTAAATTACTATTATTACAAAATCTACAATTCATATTCAAGTCCAATAAAATTTGATTTAATATTTGGAAGCGATTTATCCCTTTCTGAAATTTCTGTGATTTCTAGGGGTAGCTTTAATTTTAATTTCGAATCATTATATTTAATTCCCCCTTCGTAATCACAATTGTAAATTGAACTATGCAAATAAATTAAAGCTGAATTGTCCTCTAAAGTTTGAAATGCGTGACCGACTCCAGGTGGAATTAATATCATTTGATCGTTTTCTGAGGATAGTTCAACTGATACACTTTGGAAAAGGGTATCAGAATTTCTTCTTAAGTCAACAGCAAAATCTAATACGCGTCCACTTATACATCTCACTAATTTGTATTCTGCAAATGGACCAAATTGAAAGTGAATACCTCTGAAACTACCTTTTTTCTTAGTGTAAGAATGATTAACTTGTTGAATTTGAAAATTTATTCCAACTTCAGTAAATCGTTCGTAACAAAAGTTTCTAACAAACCAACCCCTATGGTCGTTAAAACGATCCAAGGTTATTTTATAAATTCCTTTAATATTTAGAGGTTCGAATTTCATTATTTCCTACAATGGATAAAGGTAAATCCAATGAATGAATTGTAGAAAGATTATTTTCCTAACTTTGTACTACACATTAGAATGGGCATCATCAAAAGACAAGGCCTTAAAACCAGTATCGTCAATTATGCAGGGGTATTGATTGGGGTCATCTTTTTTAATTTCGTCTTTCCCCACCTCATCAGCAAGGAGCATTTGGGCCTCATCGGTCTGCTGCAAAATCTGATGTATGTGCTGGCTATGTTTCCGGCCCTGGGGTTGGGGCATGTCCTCCTTCGGTATTATACCGATTGGAAGGATACGGAGGTTTTGTCCCGGTTCAATGGACTGGCCATCCGGCTTACCTTGCTGGCATCAGGCCTTTTTGCCGTTGTTTACTGGCTATTCCGTGAGCCGCTCATTCAATTTTATCAGGCACAATCGGCTCTTTTTGTACCCTATTTTTACCTGGTTATTCCTCTTGTAATTATTTATGCCTTTACCCAATACTTCGAAATTTACGGAATGCTCAAATTACGGGTTGCCGTACCGGCATTTATTCGTGAAATTCTGGTGCGAATACTGCTAATCGGATTGGTTTATCTTTTTTTCCGAAAATGGCTCAATGAACAGCAATTTGTATTCGGTTTGGTCGGGGTGTATTTGTTGGCTTTTCTCATTTTGTTGATTTACGTGCACAAAAAATTGGAGTTCAGTTGGCGCAAACCATTTCCCTGGCCCGAAGCGCAGCAAAATTTGCGGGGTCCGCTTGTTTATGGAGGCGGCATGTTATTACTGACCGTTTGTAGTAGTATCCATAACTTTCTGGATGGTATTATTCTGCCTGCTTATCTTGGTTTGGGTGCATTGGGCATTTATTTGCGCCCTTTGGTTTTGGGGCAAATGATTCAAGTGCCTTATCGGGCCATTTCCATGATTTCTATCCCAATTTTGCGTGAGGCACTGGCACAAAATGATCTCAAACGTTTATCTGAACTCAATCGCAGTTTGTCGCTCAATTTGTTTTTAATCGGTACCTTTTTGTTTACCCTGCTTGTGGTCAATACCGACGCCATCTTTCAGTTACTGCCTGCCGAATTTGCTGCCGGTAAATCAGTGTTGGTCATTATTGCTGTTGGGCGTTTGGTGGATATGTCTTTCGGACTCAATTCTGAAATCCTCAATTATTCCCAGCATTATAAGTATATGATTCTGTTTACCATCGTCATGATGTTGATGACGGTAACACTCAATATCACCCTCATTCCAATTTGGGGGATGAATGGAGCAGCCTGGGCCGTATCCATCTCATTGGTGGTGTTTAATATCCTCAAATCGGTTTATCTCTATCATCGTTATCGCATGATGTCGTTCAGCAAAGCCTATATTCCACTCATACTCATCACCGTTGTCTTGGTTGCACTGTTTCACTTCATTCCATTGATACTGTTTTTGAACCACCACATGTTTATGAACGCCCTCCTCAATGTACTTTTCCGAGGCGGTTTGGCGGCCATACTTTTTTTAATACCACTATACGCCCTGAAGGTTTCGCCCGACTTTAACGAGTTTCTCCAATTGGTCATCAGTGGTAAAATTTTCCGGGGCGGGCATAAAATGCGGGAGTTATAAAGCAGGGCGGCCGGGCACGCTATCCACTGCAAGTCCTCTCCGCCGCGGCGGATCCGGGCTTTTCGTTCCTATCGTTGCCGCTGGAGGCCTGAGGCGCTTGGTCGTCCTGCGCCAATAAAATGTTTTTCGTACCAGCTTTCACTCAGTTTGCTAATAATCACCCCTTTGCTTTCAGAGGCATGTACAAATTGGTTATTTCCCAGGTAAATTCCTACATGGCTCACTTTTTCGGGGCTTTTTCCAAAAAATAATAAGTCACCTTCCTTTAAACTATTCCGGTTCACGCGGGTACTGGAAAGGTACTGCTGGCTTGAGGTGCGGGGTAATTTTATCTGATACAGGCTGTCATAAATCCGACATACCAATCCTGAGCAATCAATTCCCCGGCGGTCATTCCCACCAAATTTGTAAGGGGTGCCCACCCATCCCTGAGCCAGGGTATGTAAGCTGGGCCTGGCAGGTGCCGCTTTGTGGTGGGCAATTTTTCGTTGACTATGGCAGGCCATCAAGCCGGTCAACAAACACATCCACAAAAGGGCCGGGATATTTCGGGTAGCCATCATCAGTTAAAGGCTTAATAATACGCAAGGTAAAATAATCCTTGTTGGATTCTGCGCCTACCTTCGCAAAAATGAAAATGATGAATCTATTTGAACGCCTCAATCGACAGAAGGAAGAAAAACTCCGCGCAAACCTCGAAGCCGGTCTGGCTTTTTTAGCCGAAAATGGTATGCGCGAAGGGGTCACCACGCTTCCCAGTGGTTTGCAATACGAGGTTTTGGTAGAAGGCACTGGTAATATGCCGTCGGCACACGACTCCGTGACTTGTCATTATCATGGCACCCTCATTGATGGTAAAGTATTTGATAGTTCGGTACAAAGAGGTCAACCGGCCACTTTTCCATTAAATCGGGTTATTTCCGGGTGGACCGAGGCGTTGCAGCTCATGCGTGTTGGCAGCAAATGGCGTTTGTTTTTGCCGCCACATCTGGCTTATGGCGAGCAACAAGCCGGAGCCCTGATCGGTCCAAATTCTACCCTGATATTTGAAGTCGAATTATTGGGAATTTAGAAATAAACTCCTATTTTCGCACTCCATTTTCGAAATCATACACCGAATGGTATTGGTAGCTCAGGCTTGACATAGCGACATCATTCGGTTAAAACATATTGGTTTGGTGAGGTGGATGAGTGGCTGAAATCACCGGTTTGCTAAACCGACGTACGGGTCAAACCGTACCGGGGGTTCGAATCCCCCCCTCACCGCCACTAACAAAAGAAAGCACCAGAGTCTGGTGCTTTTTTTATGGCTCAGGTTCAACAACTTTTAGCCGGTACAAGCAAGCATCAAAATTTTCAGGGTGGTTCTTAGGTTTGTAAAGTTTTGTGGCTTAATATTGCACCTCCTAAAATTTTTGGTTTTAGGTGTTGTGAATCATTCGGGAGGTAGTTCAGCTCGGTAGAATACTTGGTTTGGGACCAAGGGGTCGCAGGTTCGAATCCTGTCCTCCCGACAAACAAAAAGCTTCGACATAAGTCGGGGCTTTTTTATTGGTTTTCGCATCAAGCTTGCTTGAATGCGTAATACCAATAAAAAAGGCACCTGAGCAAAGCGAAGAAGCTTTTTGTTTGTAACTCCCCCCCTCCGGGATCATTGAAAATAATCCTGTCCTCCCGACAAACAAAAAGCTTCGACATAAGTCGGGGCTTTTTTATTGGTTTTCGCATCAAGCTTGCTTGAATGCGCAAGACCAATAAAAAAGGCCGCTGAGCAAAGCGAAGAAACTTTTTGTTTAGGTTAAGCGGATTTTTTTTCTGGGCGGCCGGGCAGGCTTTTCGCTCCAACTCCTCTCCCGCCACAGCGGGCTGCGGGGTTTTCGCTACAATCCTTGCCGCAATCCTCTTTCTGGTTTTAAGCCATCTATTTTGGCATTATCTTCGTAGGCGTAAAAGGAGAAGTGAATGAAATTACTCATCGTCGAAGATGAATTGCTGATCGCCGAAATGTTGAAGGAAATGCTGCAGGATCTGGGTTATTCCATTGCCGGTATCGCCAAAAACTATGCACAGGCAATTGCCCTGCTTCAATCTCAATCGGATATTGATTTGTGTTTTCTGGATATCAATCTGCAAGCAGAACAATCCGGATTTGATGTTGCCAGGTTTATCAACGAACAATCACACATTCCTTTTGTGTTTCTCACTTCCTACAGCGATCGGAAAACGATTGCAGAAGCCGCCAATTTTAAACCGCAATCTTATTTATTAAAACCTTTTACCGAAATCGATTTATTTGCTACCCTCGAAATTTTTAAAGTAAAGAAGGCAGGGCAGTCAACACCTCAGGTGGTTACGATAAAAGATGGAACGTCAACGGTAAAAATCCCCCTCGATGAAATCAGGTATCTCAAGTCGGAAAATATTTATGTGGAAGTAAAAACAAATGTCAAAACTTATTTAGTTCGGAACAGTTTAAGCCGATTTTTGGAGGAACTTGCTTTGGATACCCTTGTTCGGGTTCATCGTACCTATGCCGTGAATATGCATCATGTGAAGGCCATCTCGGCTGATAACCTCTTGGTTGGAGATGAAAAAATTCCATTGTCACGCATGCATCGTGATATGTTGATTCAAAAATTTCATACTTAATCACGCAATAAAAAGTGAATCCGGGTCCGGCCAATAACCCATGTCGGATTCAAGCCGTTATTCGTCAAACAAGTACAGTTTTCTGCCATTCACAACAAAATGCCCCCATTCCTTAAAAACCTTATTTCATTTGTATTTTGAATGAACCCCTTTCCACCTATAGTGATTCATAACAAGCTCAGCCAGGCTCAGTTTTTTGGGTTCAAGGTTTTGTGTCGTATTGGCTTGTTCACCATCGGGTTTTGTATCATATTCCTCAACGCCCCATGTGCACCTTTTGGGCCCACTCTCAACGAATGGCGCGCTCAATTACAATCAGCGACCACTGATAGTAGCCGCGCTCGTATCAAAGCGGCATTGGCCTGGGAGTTGCGTCATATCGATTCGCGGGAGTCTTTACAATTGGCCGAGCAGGTTATTGAGTACGGCTATAAACACAACGATGTGCTTCGTTTAACAGAGGCATTCCGGACAAGAGCGACTTGTTTGGTTGCACAAAAAAAATTACTGCCGGCACTTCAAAGCTATGATTCCTGTATGAAATATGCCCGGGTGGCAAAGAGTGCTTTTTATCAGGCATCCTGTTATAGTCTGATGGCTGGTATGTATGGCGATTTGGGCGATTATAACCAGGCCATAGAATATTATACCCTCGGCCTCGAACAAGCGAAAAAGGCCAATAACAATTACATTCTTTCGGTACTCAGCAATAACCTGGCAGATGCTTACCAATACAGCAACCGCAATACCCAACTGGTTCAGGAAAATTTACGTTTGGCGATTCGCAGTGCTTTGGCCGATGATGATTTTTGGGGGGCAGCCATGAGTGCCTCCAATCTGGCTCGCGAATTTGCCAATAATAGCCAGTACGATTCGATGGAGAAATACATGGATCAGGCGTCCATCATTTTTCAAAAGCCCGATCTCAAACCTTACCACAGAGGCTCTGTTTATGCAGAATTTGCGGCCATCTATCTAATCCTCAAAAAACCTGCAGAGGCCATTCCCTTTGCACAAAATGCAATCAAGGTTTTGGATAGTTTGAATCGTGTCGATAATGTACTGCCGCCCATGGCACATCTGATGAAAGCCCATTATGCGCTCAATCATTTTGCAGAAGCAGAAAGCGCCGCTCGTGATTTGCTTCGTATGTCGCAAAAACAAAAGGCTAAATTGTATATCCGGGATGCCTATAAGACTTTATCTGATATTGCCCGACGAAAAAATGATTATGCCTTAGCCTTAGAATTTTACGAAGCATATAAAGCTTGGAATGACAGTATTTTTTCAGTCGCTAAGGAACAAAGCATTGCCAATAATGAACTTAAACTGGCACTTTCTCAAAAAGAATTTGAAGCCCGTTATTCTGCCCGTCAAAAGGCCGCTGAAAATAAATTACTCATTCAGGAAAACAACGCACTCAGTCTGAAAATATGGCTGGCATTGATTTTTGGATTGGTTTTGATGGCCTTTAGTTTGCTTTTATTTCAGGCTTATCGGAAAAAGAAAAAAATCAATCAACAATTGCGGCAGGAAAAAAGTAGGGTAGAACAGCAGGCCCGTGAAAAAATGTTACTCATTGGTGAGTTGCACCATCGGGTAAAAAACAACCTGACGATGCTGAAAAGTTTATTGTTTCTGCAGGCGCGAATCTCTACCAACGAAGATACCAAGCGGATACTCGAAGAGTCACAAGCCCGCATCAACAGTATGGCTTTGGTACATAAAAATTTGTATGATGATAATGAAAACGGGCAATTAAATTTCCCCATTTTTCTTGAAAGCCTTTTGTCGGAATTAGCCGCATCTTATATCGATTCATCCCGTGATTTGGAATTGTTGGTGGAAGGACATTGTGACGATTTAAACATCGAATTGGCAATTCCTCTGGCGTTAATGATGAATGAACTGGCTACCAATTCTTTTAAATATGCTTTTCAAAATAATGGCCAGCACTTGATTCGGATTGAAATCCAACAAGAGGACCGCCTTTTAAAAATTAGGTATGCGGATAATGGACCGGGTATTACAGGGGCCTTTGATTTATCCAAGGGCGGTTTTGGTTTTCGGGTGTTGTCGATTTTATCCCAACAAATCAATGCCCATGTTTCGTATCACAAAGGCTCAAACGAATCTGTCTTTCTCATTGAATTAACGCTTACACCTACAATCTATTCCGGAAAATAATGTGGGCTAAAACAAGGCATCCCGAATCTTTTATTCATCCCTTTTATCAACCATAAGTCAAACGCATACATTTTTTTGTTACTCACAACATTCAAATTTTGCAGATTCTATTCTGTTCTATGTTCGCACAACAAACAATATACATGCGACAAATTTTTAGCCTACTTTTTTTACTTATTTTTTCAGGACTACAATCTTCTGCTCAGGTATTGACAGAGAATTTTGATGGAGGTAGTTTTCCTCCTGCAGGGTGGTTTACCTATCACACCCTCAATGGAACTCCTTCGGCGCCGCTTTGGACAACCAGTACATCGGCGTATTCAGGAACACATGCGGCCTTTTTATCTTGGCAGCCAACACCCAGTGGTTTAAAACGCGATTATCTGATTTCGCCGCTGTTTACCCCAACTTTAACCAATCATATCATTTCTTTCTGGCACACAACCGGATTCCCGGGGAATGATGGAACAGAATTGCGAATTGGAGCATCCACAGCTTCCTCGCAACTGAATGCCGTATCTTCCAATACCCTTCTGTCCATTTATGCTGATTATCAAATGCCTTGGATCAGTCAAGGATATATCAACCATACGATCAATTTAACCGCGTACATCGGTCAGCCGATTTATTTGGTATTTGATGTGACGCAATTTAATAATGGCGATAATTGGTATATCGATAATATCACTACCCAAACCAGCACGACCTGTACATTGAATACGACCCTGAACCAATCGATTTGTCAGGGCGGCAGTCTTCTTTTTAATGGACAAAATTTAACCACTGCCGGTACCTATTACGATACTTTAACGAGTGTGGTGGGCTGCGATAGTATCATTACCCTCAACCTGAATGTCAACCAAATCGTGAGTAATATCAGTCAAACCATTTGTCAGGGGGGGAGTTTTCTTTTTAATGGTCAAAACCTCAGCACGGCTGGCATCTATTATGACACACTCAGCACAGCGGCTGGTTGCGATAGTTTGATCGTTTTGAATTTAAATGTCAATCAGCTTCGTGGGACGATCAACCACAGTTTGTGCGAAGGAGAGAGTGTGGTATTTAATGGACAAACCATTTATACAGCCGGTGTGTTTGTAGATACTTTCGTGAATGCACAAGGCTGTGATAGCATCGTTACCTTTTATGTTTCTCAAAAACCATCAGTGTCTGTAACAACCTCGTTTCCTGTATCTGATGTTTGTAAAGGCGATTATATTTACCTCAACGCCAATGTCGCTACCACCAATAATTACTCATATTATTTTAATGGCACGAACAACCTGATCAATGCTGGTTATATCAATGAATTCAGCGGGGCGAATCAATTTACGCTCGAAGCGATGGTGATGTCGAATAGCAATAATTTTTATAGAACCATTTTGGCAAAACGATCGGGCTGGGATGGTTTTTCATTACAGTTTGATCAAACTGTGGTGAACAATGGCCTGGTATTTTTTATGGGCACTGGAAGTGGTTATTGTATGGGGTATACCGCAACCAACTCCTTCACGACAGGTGCTTGGAACCATGTAGCCGCTGTTTTCGATGGAACGCAGGCGAGCAATGCGGACAAGTTAAAAATTTATGTCAATGGTGTACAGCAGCCTTTAACTTTTGTGTTTGGAGGTGCCGCAAGTTCTGTACCTACTTCCAGTTCACTCACGCCCGCATTGCCATTTCTCATTGGCTGTGCAAGTTTAGCGCCTGCGCAAAATATTTGTTTTAGTGGTTTCTTAGATGATGTCAGACTTTGGGATGTAGCCCGAAGTGCTTCACAAATAGCAAGCAGTAATAATAGTTGTTTAAACTTTCAGGACAATGTGGGTTTGGTAGCAGAATACAATATGAACGAAGGAGGAAATCCTACTACGATTTCTAATAACGCACGTCCGGTGTATCCCGCAACCCTCGTAAATGCTAATTTTAATTTTAACTTTGATATGAGCGGCTGTAATTTGGCGGTCCCTGGAAATACCCTCTCTTTCACAGGTGGCTTGCCCAATGGTTCTTACGTTTATCCAACGGATACCACATTGTACATTGCCTCATTAAGCTCAGCCAATGGATGTATTGATACAGCTTCCATCCTTGTGAATGTCTTGCGCTCACCATTGGATAGTGTTTCCGTGAGTTCCAACTATGCTTGTTCGGGTAGTGGCTTTCGTTTGAACGCATACACTACCGGATTGTATAATTATCTTTATTGGAAGGATCCTGCAGGTAACCTAATTGCCTATAATTCGCCTTTGGATATAACCCCTGCTGTACCCGGTTGGTATTCGGCATTCTGTGGAGGATATTGTTCATCTATCGATTCGATTTTGGTATTACCTGATAATGGCAATCAATCGGCAGTATCTGTTCCGGGTCAGTCCGATGCCACTTTAATCCAAGCAGATGGTTCAACCATTCGTTATACGGACGAAAATTGTAATTCCATTGCGACCATTCAGGATGCACCGGGTGGCAATAGCCTCGGTGAGGTAACCGCAACTGTAAATAATTTACCATCTGCAGGAACATACAACGGCGAATCGTATGTTCGAAAAGTGTATACCATCACACCAACGAATCAGGGTCCGGCTAATGTGATTCTTTATTTCTCACAAGCAGATTTTAACGACTACAATGCCAACAATGGATCAGCACCTGATTTGCCAACAGGCCCCAGCGATGCTGCGGGTATTGCCAATGTTCGTGTGACCAAAGTAAGTGGTGGTGCATTGGGTATTGGTACTTCCAGCCTGATTGTGCCAACAAGTGTAATTTGGAATGCAACGCACAGTACCTGGGCCGTGGCTTTTGCAGTAAGTAGTTTTAGCGAATTTTATTTGCACAGTGCCAATCCAAGCAATGGTGCTCTACCGGTGGAATTGGTCAGTTTTACAGGTAAGACCTTGGGAGCCACAAATAGCATTCAATGGACGACGGCCAGTGAAATCAACAATGCCGGTTTCGAACTCTATCGCAGTAACGATGGAAAAACATTCGCTCAAATGGCCAAACTTGCTACAAAAGCTTTAAATGGACAGTCAGCCTTGCCATTACAATACGATTGGGTGGATGCGCAACCTAAACCCGGGCATAATTATTACAAGTTAAAACAAATGGATATAGATGGCCGCACTACCGAAAGTGAAGTGATTGATGTTTATCGGTCAACTGATGGAAGTATGGTGCGCGTTTATCCGAATCCTGCAAGTGCGCAAATTTATTTGGAATGGGATAGCCGGAAAGAGGAAAGCATCGAAATCCAATTGCTGGATATGAGCGGACGAATCGTACAGCAAATCGTTGTAATGGCAAGAGAAGGAATGAACACTCAAGTATTGAATGTAGAATCACTCAGTCCAGGGTTATATACCCTTCAACGAATTCAAAATAAACAGGTTATTTCTATACACAAGGTGAAAAAGCAATAACCCCTGACCAAGAGGAGGGCTACCTGAAATGGTGGCCCTTTTTTTTTTTATAAAAATATTCTGATTCTATTGAATCACTATTTTAGAAACTTCTTGCTGATTAATGAGTAGATAATATATGCCCGGTCGGATTGATGTATTCAATTCCATCCGAATCTTATTGGCGGATAAATGTTGAAAATTGACCGGAATTCTTGCTCCATGTAAATTAAACAAATGGATGGTACTGATTTCCTGTTCGTTTTCAATCAGAATGGATTGATGAGCAATTGACGGGTTTGGATAAATCGTGGATGTATTGGCCGATGCAACAAAAGAAGTATTTAAAGGCGTTAATCCAGGCCATTTGTATTTGAATATGCCACTGCCGTTTCCTCCTATGCCCCAAGGCTGATTCATGCATGCCAAAAACAATCCGGTTTCATTCTTGGTCCAAATGCCATGGAATACCTGCGATGGGTTAATATAATCATCAGGTGTTCTGGGTTGGGTTTTACAAATACCCTGAATGCCGAAACCCATATCTGGTGTTCCATTGACCTGAAAACGTTTGAATTCAATTTTTTGATCAGCAAATTGCGCTCCATATTTTCGGTAATACGCCAACAAAAAGCTTTGATCACTTTTAAAAATCAGAATAGGGTATTGTCCACTCAAATAGCTGGTGGTTAAGGTGCCGCTGCTTCCGAATGTGTTGACAGAATTCCCGCTGGCATCCGATTTTGCCACACTCAATACTGTAGAATCCGGTGAACCGAAATATCGCAGACAAGAATAAAAGACAGAAGAACCATCTGTGAGTACCTGCGAATTGGTCAAATCGTTGGTGGGCACTTGAAAGCCTACCGGGTGTATATGTCTGCCATTGGATCCAAAGCTATTATCCCATTGTCCGTTGGGGGATAAACGAAAAGCAAAAAAGGCACTTTCCACATAGTGTAATGCTCCTGCAACGGTTAACTGTCCCGAAGGCATTACCCGCATGTCATAAATGGTTGCCATCGGTGTTTGGGCAGTGGCTTGTTTTATAGCGGAAGCATCATCCTGCAAAATACCCGTGGTATTAAAACCGGTTTCGCGGGTTCCATTGTTGTTGTATTTTGTTACACACCACCTTCCATATCCCATCGGGCAGGAGGCATGACCCACTTCATAAGCTACACTCCCGACATAAATTTGATTTTTATTGCCCAATTTGTCAATAGCCATAGCTTTGGGATAGTAATAATAATTTGAAACGGGCTGATCGACCAGATAGCCGCTACCATTAAACGTATTATCAATACTGCCATTGCCATTAAATCGTACCAATACAATATATGATTTGGATGAATCAAATTGCGAAATATTCATTTCTGATAACTCGGCCAATACGGTTATTTTTTGATCATGGGTGGTATCCATATCAAAAATAAAATTGACATTGCCAGGTTCTGCATCCAAGGCAGGAATCGAAGTAGTACCATTCGTACCAAAGCCCATCACCGGATTTCCAACGGCATCATATTTTCGTAAACGAAATTCGCCGTTGAAGGTACCGGCTACTAAAATACTTCCATCGCCCAGCTGCATCACCCGACTCCCACTGATTGAATTGTTTGAATCCGTTTGGATAAAATAACCATCCTGCGAAAAGGTAGAGTCCGGAAAAAGTTGAGCGTAACTGCTGGAGTGAATGCCGCATAACAAGAGAAAGCTCAGTAAAATTTGTAAACGCATATTTGAAAGTATTTGGTTACAAGACTCTGATTCGGGTAGATCGGTTTGGACGGATGCTTGCGCCTACCTGAATTGGAATTCATCGGCAGGCAAGTTTCCTCGCTTTTTTGAATAAAAAAAACCGCAGACTAGACAGAATGCGGCTCATTAGGATAATGAAAAAAAACACTACTATTTTTCATAGAGATCGGTTAATTGACTTTTCATAGGTAACCTGGTTAGAGGTGCTTGGTTGATCTCGATTTCTGAAGGCAAATATATTTGCGCCTACCTACTCACCGATTACCAAATGAGTAAGTGGTCGGTTTGATTGAGAATTCGGTAAATTATATGTTTAAACAATTAATACAAAGTTCAATCAGATTTGTACCTTTATCCCCTGACCAACAGGAAATATGCAAAGTACTATAGAATTGCTCAATTACACGTCCGACAAGGGTTTCATTGATCAGGATGACCAACATTACCTCTCCTCACAATGGGGCGCATGCGTACATCAAATCCATCGCGATGGGGTGGATATCCGTGAAATGGACCTCATTATCATTGGTTGCGGTGAACGCCGGGGCCAAAATGGCACAAAATCTTCCAGTGCAGGGCCCGATGCCATCCGCAAAGCTTTTTTTAAATTACATAATTGGCACCCCGCATTAAAAGTGGGCGATATCGGCAATATCATCGAAGGGGCTACCTTACAGGATACCCGGGCGGCCTTACGCACCGTGCTGAGCGAAATCCACGCCATGGGAAAAAAAGCATTGGTATTGGGTGGTTCGCATGACCTCACCTTGCAGCAATATGATGTGTTTCGTGGAAGTGATACCCTCACTGATCTGACCATAGTAGATATGCTGGCGGATATTGACGAATCGTCCGAAAACCGCTACGATAATTATCTCATGGAAGCCCTCACCCAAACGCCGAATTACGTACGTCATTTTAATCTCATTGGTTTTCAAAGCTATTATGTGAACCCGCAACTGATTGAAACCTTCGATAAGTTGCGCTTTGATTGTACACGTGTTGGTAAAGCCCGTGAAAATCTCGAATGGTGCGAGCCGGCTTTTCGTGATTCAGGTATGGTGAGCATCGATATCAATGCCGTTCGGTTTAGTGATGCACCCGCCAACCGATTAGCCTCCCCCAATGGTTTTTATGGCGACGAAATTTGTAAAATCACCCGTTTCGCCGGTATGGGTTCCAATTTATCTTCGATGGGAATTTATGGCTACGAACCGGAACATGATACCGACGAAATTACCGCTAAACTCATCGCCCAAATGATCTGGTATTTTATGGATGGTTTACTCATTGCCAAACAGGAATCGCCCCTCGACGATCGCAATCAATTTTTGGAGTATCACCTTCGCTTTACCGATCAGGATGCCTATTTCCTAAAAAGTAAACACAGTAATCGCTGGTGGATGCAATTACCCGATGCTCAGTTTATTCCTTGTACCCATCAGGATTATATCACTGCCTGCAACAACGAAATTCCTGAAAGGTGGATGCGTGCGGTAGAACGTTTGGTATAAAAAAAGAGTCTACCGACAGGATTTGAAGGTTTCATGGCTCACTTTTGTGAAACCAGCCGATCATGGATGCCTTCTTGATTTTTGTTATAATCATCGGAATCATCAAATACCAATTGTAATGATGGAAATGGAAAACAAGCTACAAAAAATTCTGGATGCTACCGTCGACCAAAAAAAGGTTTTCGGAACATCATTTTTTATCAAAAAAGATGATTTTTATTGGCAAGGTGCTTCCGGCAATTTATCGCTGAATCAGGCATACTTTATTGCCAGCACAAGCAAATTATTTACGACCGCCCTTATCATGCACCTGCGTGCAAATGCACTGATAGATCTGGACGATTCGATTAGTCGGTATCTGGATGAATCCATCCTGCACAATTTGCATCAATACAAAGGACATTCGTATTCCGATCAAATCAGCATCAAACATCTGTTGTCGCATTGCTCCGGTTTACCTGATTATTTTCAGGGAAAGATTGAAGGTGCCGGAAGTTTGGAAGAGGCTCTCAAAAAAGGACAGGACCAATCCTGGTCTTTTGAAGATGCCATTGAACGATCTAAAGGAATGGAGCCGCATTTTATCCCCGGCGCAAAAAATAAAGCGCACTATTCTGATACCAACTTTCAACTATTGGGCAAAATCATTGAACAGATTACCCAACAATCTTTTGCGCAAAATTGTCGGGAACTCATTATTCATCCACTAGAACTCTCACACACTTATTTGTATCAAAATCCTGATGATAAAACCCCTCAGACCTTATATTATCAAAACAAAGAATTAAACATTCCACTTGCAATGACTTCATTTGGAGCAGATGGTGGCATCGTTTCCACTTCATCCGATATGCTCCGCTTTTTGGAAGCATTTTTTCAAGGTCAGTTGTTTCCGGAAGAATATATCCATGATATGCAGGTCTGGAATCGTATCTTTTTTCCCATGCGTTCGGGTATAGGCATTCATCTGTTTAAACTTCCCTGGATCATGAATCCATTTGGTACTGTTCCTTATTTTCTGGGACATTCAGGTCTGTCGGGAGCGCTCGCATTTTATTGCCCGAAAAAAAATTTATACATCGCCGGAACCGTAAATCAAGTAGCTCATCCGGAAATTTCGTTTAAAACAATGATTCGCCTCACACAGGTGCTTCTTTAACTTAGCACGCATAGGAGCCTCTCAAATGCCGAATGGTATGCCTATGGCAAAACAAATGCTGTCCGAAAATTCTGACGAAAAGAAGTTTATCAAACACAAACGGAATCTGTGAGGTGAGTCGATCAAACAGCCGGCCTTCTTTCGATAAACCTATCCCCTAAAAGCTCTTCACACAAGTTGCACTAAACCAGATATTGGATCCCGGAATGGATGCTTCTGCCGGATTGACCGGTATTTTCATCAGGGCATTGCCTGAAAGAATGGTTTTATGCACATGCAATACACTGCGGCCCAATCCTACGCTAGCACCACATGTAATGCCCAACGCACTTTGGCTGTATGTTTCATCAATATTGGCCTGACTCCCCTGTACTTTGTTGTACGTTTTGATATAGTTGATGATACATTGCGAGCCACTTCCGTTTACAGAAGCCACATGTCGCGACTCATGCCCATTGTCTTGTATCATGCCCCAATGTCCGCCAATACTTCGTACCACACAGGAAATAAGGTCGCTGCAATGCAATTTATCCGTTTGCAAATCATACACCTCCATATCAAAATCGGCACCCAATAAAGTAGGAACCACAGGTTTTCGGGCGAGTTTTTCAGCCGAAACTGCCGACAGCCGCACGATGCAATGATTCCCCACCGCATTGCTGATTTGATAAATTTCGTTGGGGATTAAATTTTTTTATTGAATCGCTTCCAAAGCCTGCTGTCGGGTAAAAGTCACCATATACCTAATTTTCGACTAAGATAACAGGATGTCGATTTCTTTGTGTTTGAATCGCCTGATTTTTTTATCAAATTCTATTTCCAACAAGCCATGTTCACTCACGCCACGCATAATGCCGGTCAGCAATTCATTGTTTTTTTTCAGGGTAATGGCCTCATTAAATCCATATAACATTTTGTTGTAATCCATAAAAAGCTGATCCTCATTCTTCAGCAGGCGCTCATACGCTTCATTCAGGAATTTCATCAGGCGTTTGCCCACCATATTGGTCTTTAAGGTTTTTCCGGTTTCGTTATACAGGGAGGTGGCCCGGTTTAAATCGGCAAATTTCTGCTGATTCACATTAAGGCCTATGCCCACAATGGCATGACTCCAAACCTGACCGCGAATAATATTTTCGATCAGGATGCCCGAAATTTTTCGACTACCTGCATAAATGTCATTCGGCCATTTAATACTGATATTGGCCACCTGATATTCACTCATCAGCATTTCGCCCAAAGCCACACAGGTCATAGCATTGAGCAGGTATTGTTTCTCGATGGCAAAGTCGCTCGAATCGATCACGAGTGAGAGCAAAAGGTTCTTACTTTCTTCCGAAATCCAGCTATTTCCCAATTGCCCCCGACCGGCAGTCTGCCAATCAGCGCGAACAACCAGGCCATGTTCTGCCATTCCTTCATTCACTAGCTTCATGGCATAGTTATTGGTGCTGTCTATTTCACTTAACTCGATAATGACATCTCCTATGCGCGAAGTTTTCCGCATTCAGTGGTTTTTATTTAGATTTGTAAATTATTTTATTAACGGTACATAACAAAAAAAATTATTCTTGAAATCTGCTTCCGAAGAGCCAAAAACGGTACTAACAAGGCTCACCACCAATAGTAAAATCATCAAAACGATCATTGCTGCCATACAGGACAAAAAAGGAGAGGAAGTGATTAGCCTGAATCTCAAAAAAATACCTGAATCCATCGCCGATTTTTTTATCATCTGCGAAGCCGGCAATCCCAACCTTTTGAAAGCCATTGCAGACAATGTCGAAAAAAAGGTGAAGGAAGAATGTGGCGAATGGCCCTATCGTTTTGAGGGCAAACAAGGCGATAAATGGATCCTCATCGATTACGTGAATGTAGTCGTACATTGTATGATGCCCGAAATGCGCGGTTTTTATAACCTCGAAGATCTCTGGCAGGATGCCCAAAAAAAAGAACACAACGACTAAAAGCAATGCAGTAGGCATTAATTTAAAATGGAAGAACAAAAAAATAGTCAAACCCCCACACCGGGTAGCCCCAATCCTTCACCTAAAAAAGGCCCGAAGTTTAACCTCTATTGGATTTATGGTTTGTTTGCTGTCGCGCTTTTGACCCTTCAATTCTGGGGGCCTAATTTCAGAGGTGGTGCCCGTCAGGATTCTTTTCAAACAATCAATGAGAAATATATCAGCCGCAAATTGGTGGATAGTATGGTCGTGATAGGGCGTACCGTAGAAGTGTATCTCGATCAGGATTCACTCAAAGCGCCCGGCAATCAGGCTATGCAGGCTGAATTTAAACAACGTGAAAAAGGCCCTCAGCTCGTCTTCACCATCGGCAATATCGAACAATTTCAGCGCGATATGGATGCCGCCGAAAAGGATTTTGCCCTTTCTGAACGTACCAAAATTTCTTACGAAGAGGATACCCGTAGCGGTATCATGAGTTTTATTCTGCAATTTATTTTGCCCATTGCTATCATGATTGCATTATGGGTGCTGCTCATGCGAAAAATGGGTGGCGGTAATGCCGGAGGCGGTCCGGGCGGTATTTTTAATATCGGTAAATCCAAAGCGCAATTATTCGACAAGGGTACCAAAGTAAATATCACCTTTAACGATGTTGCCGGTCTCGACGAAGCCAAAGTGGAAGTGATGGAAATTGTAGACTTCCTCAAGAACCCGAAAAAATATACATCCCTCGGCGGTAAAATCCCCAAAGGTTGTTTGCTGGTCGGCCCTCCGGGTACCGGTAAAACCTTGCTCGCTAAGGCCATGGCCGGTGAAGCGCAGGTGCCTTTCTTTAGTATGAGCGGATCTGATTTTGTGGAAATGTTCGTAGGTGTTGGTGCAAGCCGTGTGCGTGATTTATTTAAACAAGCCCGCGAAAAATCACCTTGTATTATTTTTATCGATGAAATTGATGCCATTGGTCGGGCAAGGGGTAAAAACCAAATGATGACCAACGACGAACGTGAAAATACCCTCAATCAAATGTTGGTTGAAATGGATGGTTTTAGCGGCGACAGCGGTATCATTGTTCTGGCTGCTACCAATCGCCCGGATGTATTGGATACAGCCTTGCTTCGTCCGGGTCGTTTCGATCGTCAGATTTCCATCGACATTCCGGATTTAGCCGGTCGTGAAGCCATCTTTAAAGTACACCTCAAAGGCCTTAAAAAAGCCGCCGATCTGGATATTCACAAACTAGCTGCTCAAACACCCGGTTTTGCCGGAGCCGATATCGCCAATGTGTGTAATGAGGCCGCACTGATTGCTGCCCGTAAAGGAAAGTCGGAGGTTAATCTCGATGATTTTAATGATGCCGTTGATCGTATCATCGGTGGACTTGAAAAGAAGAATAAAATTATTTCACCCGACGAAAAAAAGGTGATTGCTTACCACGAAGCCGGTCATGCCGTTTCAGGTTGGTTCCTCGAACATGCTTATCCATTGGTGAAAGTTACCATTGTGCCAAGGGGCGAGGCGGCTTTAGGATATGCCCAATACCTGCCGAAAGAAAAATACCTCACGCTGCGTGAAGAGCTCGAAGATCGTATGGCCATGGCCTTGGGTGGTCGTGCCGTTGAACAACTCGTCTTTGGCCGCATCAGCACTGGTGCCTTGTCGGACCTCCAACAAGTTACCCGCATGGCCTATGCCATGGTGAGTGTGTATGGCATGAACGATAAAATCGGAAATATTTCGTTCTACGATCCGCAAAACGAAGGCGGTTTCCAAAAACCATATGCCGAAGAAACCGGTAAAATCATTGATGATGAAGTGCGTAAATTGTCGGAGAATGCCTACAACCGGGTACGAAAACTGCTCATCGAAAAAATGGATGCCGTTAAAATTATCGCTGAGGCTTTGCTCGAAAAGGAAGTCCTCTACAAAGACGACCTCGAAAAACTCATCGGCAAACGCCCTTATGATGAAGTGCTTGCTCACGAAGCCCTCGTTACAGAACAACTTGTAACCCCTGCAGCAAACACCCCTGAAGCCGATCAATCAACCACACCAAGCACCAACGGCTAATGTCAAGCCCCTCACGCGAAATAGTCCTGGGAAATATCCGCAAAGCCTTACATGGCAACCCGGCGCCCATGCCTTTTCCGGAGGCCGATAAACAAACCGAATTTTTTGTGCATGAGGATATCAGCGCCGAAGAAAAGTTTGCAGCAGAGTTTAATAAGTTGGGGGGCAAATTTGTGTATTGTGCTTCCGAACAGGAAATGATACAACAGTTGCAGGCTTTGTCCGACACCATGAAGTGGAATAAAATGCATGTCAAGGATCGATTCCTCTTCAGCTTATTTGCCGAACACGATTTAGACTTCATCACTTCAAGTCAGGATATGTCCGATATCGAAGCCGGTATTTCATTGTGTGAATGTTTGGTAGCCCGCACCGGAAGCGTCATACTCAGTGCAGCCGGTGATTATGGGCGGGCATTACCTGTTTATGCGCCGGTGCATATTACCATTGCCTTTGCCAATCAGGTGGTTTGGGATATTTCGGATGGCATACAATTGATGCGCCAAAAATACCCGGAATCCCTGCCTTCTATGATTAGCTTGACGACCGGTCCGAGTCGCACCGCCGATATCGAAAAAACATTGGTAGTGGGCGTTCATGGTCCTAAAGAGGTGTATGTGTTTTTGGTAGATGCGCAATGGCGACCCAATACCAGCGAATAGTCCCCGCTAATTTATTTTTATAGGCAGCACATGCACTCCGCTTTGCGTCATCGGCCTTCCCGCTATTCGCCTGTGCACGGCACCTGGCTACTATCGGGGCTGAAAACAAAGACTGCATTTCTTTCATAATACCGATGTAATAGCAATTGACATTCCTATTCCAATTTGTATGACCTCGTAAAAATATCTGTATCAAATACGAACCCAACATTTTGGTTTAATGATGAATTTGCTAAAAGTCATATCTTTATATCTAAACCAAAAAAAATCTATGAAAAAGAATTACATTTTGCTAATGGTTATGTTGTGTTTGGTATTACCTGGAATGGGCCAAATACCTCGTATGTTTAACTACCAGGGAATTGCCCGGTTGGCCGATGGCTCGCCCATGAGCAATCAAAACCTTCATATTAAAATTGCAATTTTACCGGAATTGAATGCGACTGAATCTGTTTTTGAAGAAAAACATCAAGTCACAACCAATGCTTATGGATTATATACCTTGTCGATTGGAGGTGGACAGGCAATCAAAGGAAGTATGAATCAAGTGGCTTGGGAAAAAGGAAATCAATTTGTAAGAGTATCCATTGATTTGAAAGGAGATGGGCAATTTCAGGAACTTGGCACCACCCAATTACTCAGTGTGCCTTATGCATTATATGCCGAAAAAGCAGGCAATGCAGGCGGAAGCAGAGCCGGAAATCAACATTATTTATCAAAATTTGATGTAAGTGGTAGCAGTAGTTCAGAAATCAACTCACAATTGTACGACAATGGAACTCAAATAGGAATTGGTACAACTTCCCCGGTGGCAAAATTCCATATCAGTCAATCTTCTGCCTCAGTGCTTGAACATTTTAGAATGCAAAATCTGAGCGCCAACGGAGCAGGACGATTTACTTTGTATAATAATGGCGCAAGTTCGTATGCAACGTTTACCAAATATGGAACCACTTATGCCGGAAATTATGGAGGCTCCTCTTTATATCCCATTGCCAATTTATTGGCTTTTGGTAACAATGGCATCAGCGCCGGTGATGGCTTAGGGCGGTTTTTAATTAGTTCGGGTGGAAATATTGGTTTGAGTTTGTTTAAATCAGGTGTCAGTATAATAAAATTTCATGCAGATTATTCAACGGAGTATGTCGGAATTGGAGGTGGCGCCGCTCCTAAGGCTAACGTACATTTCAACAGCGATTTGTTTGGAGATACACTCAAAATATCAGATGCCGTAACAGGGCATGGTGTAGACGACGGATTGGATATTCGAACGACCGGAGGCTCAGCCGAAATCATGAACCGTGAAATAAATTCTTTAAGTCTGGGCACTTCGAATGCGAAAAGGCTCGTCATTGATAATGTGGGAAAGGTTGGTATTAACAATGCCTTGGCATTTACACGTTTTCATGTGACTGACAGTACAGGCAATCAATTCTTGTTAGAAAACAATTTGCCTCTGGCGGCCAATTCCAAGGTAGAACAATATTTTCGCATAGGGAATTATTATACCGGAGCTATTAAATCAGTGGGCGTCTCTAACTCATCCGCACGACTTGGCTTTTTTACAGGGAGCAATACCAGTTTCATCCCGACCTTAAATGAACGATTGACCATTTCAAATACTGGTTTAGTTGGTATCAACGACACCACACCATCGTATGATCTGGATTTGAACGGTTACATGCGCTCTACACTTGGAATTTTTTCACAAGGTAATCTTGATGTATCCGGAACCATTTATGGCTATTCTTCGGCATATATTGATGGTCTTTTGGATGTAGATGCCAACATTGAGGCGGGTTCAGATGTGAATGTAGTAGGGCAGGTTACTGTTAGCAGTGGCCAGGGCATCGTTAAAAGTAATAGTTCTACTCAATTAAGAATGGGATTTACTTCCGGAGCATTTTTGTGGAGCAATTTAGCAGCCGGATCATCTTTTGATGTAAATTTCCCGATTACGCCTTTTTCAGGAAATAATACAAATGTTCGGGTAAGTGTTTGTCAATTTATTCCTGACGCAGGTTCCGGCAATGGATACAAACAATTTATATTTACAGTGAATGCAGTGAACGATGCCGCCAACCAATGTACGATTGCGGTTACAAATGTTGGAAGTACAACAGCCTCCATTGACGGCACGTTGTATCTCATGACAGTCGCAACCGATTAATTTTTTTGTTTCCTAAAGTGGGACTACTGAATAACTCAGAGATGCAGTATTTCTGTGAAGCGAAAATTCTGTATCTCCAATAAACACTTTTTGCAAATTTACCTGAAATACCAATTCAACGTTGAGACGCGACTCAAACAAACAATATCTAACTTTGTATTGCAACAAAAAGTAATATTACGGCAGGGCTATTTCGGCCTTTGCTCTTTGAACGTTAAGAAAAATTTGAAATCGGGCGTAGCCTGCTTCCGGCTGTTCGAAGCCTGAGCCAAAGCGAAGGCAAGTTTCGGAAGTAGGCCGCTCGATGAGAATTTTTAATACCAATTCCAACGAAAAATAGTCGAATGACTATTTGAGTTGTGAAGTGGTTTATACCGAGACAATTTGTGTTTAGTCCAATTAAAATTGGACTATTACAGAAATGGATTCGGTATTAGATCAAAGAGCAACAGCCTTGAATTTTTGGCTCCACCTTTTGTTTCAAGACAAAAGGTGGGAAAACATAAATAATAGCAATGTCTGCCTTAAGAAAACACTGTTTGGTTTTACTTAGTTAAAAATACAAGCGACCGTAAAAAAGACAAGACATCATCTATTCATTTACAACAAGTTATAGAAGGTTAGAGAGATGTCAATTAGTAGTTAGTATCCATGTAAATAACGCAGAAGATGCAGTATTTCTATGTAGCGAAAATTCTGAATCTCAAGTAAACGCTATTTGGAAATATGCCTTAAAAAATGCGCATGAACGATTATAAAATTTAGCTTGAATGGACATCACCACTCGTTTTGAGTATTATTCATTAAGCCTAAATAGACCAATTCATATCCGCCACGGCGGAGTTTAGACCGATGATAAACTAGTTTGTACCCATTTATAATTACAATCGGTATGATTGATAATCCCGTTCAATTGTCTTATTTTTATATAAACATTGATTATGAAACCATTTTGTTATTTGCTTTTTTTGTTTTTTGTAGTCTGCATTAAGGCCTATGCCCAACCCGATTTAAAGCATAGTTTTTTTATTTCAAAAAAATTCTGCCATCCAAAAGATACTCTAACGACAAGTGGACGGTTATATCGACGTGCCATTACTACCAAAAGCAATGAGATGTTTGGTGTAGGACAAGTGTCTAGGGCAGGTAGGGCTATAGATGCCATTTTTATTAAGTTTAATCAGCAAATGGACACGGTATGGACCAAGTATTTAGGGGGTACTGACAATGATGAGTTACAATTTATTCGGGAATTGCCGAATGGCAATTTACTCCTGGCCGGTACGACCAGTAGCAATGATGGGGATGTTTGGTATGGACATACCTATAGTGCGCAGGAAATATGGATGGTAGAAGTTACGACACAGGGCCAGATTGTCAAGGGTAAGACCTTTGGGGGAGGCAATGGGAGTATGATACAGGATTTAGATATAGGCCCGGATGGCATGATTTATATGGCAGGAATGACGAATGCGGCGGATTATGATTTTACACATCCGAGTTTTGGTTTTTTAAATGCAGATGTTTGGTTTGCTAAATATGATACCGCATTTAATAAACAATGGATACGGGTATTGAGCGGAAACGATGAAGAGAATATAGCCCAGTTAAAATGGCTAAACCCGAATAAGTTGGCTATGAGTTATTTAACATTGTCTACAAATTCCGAAATGTTGGGTTCGCAAGCTTTAGGTGAAATCGACAATATGATTCATATCGTAGATAGTAACGGAGTTGATTTGGTAAAAAAGCGTTTTGGTACCTCCCGATGGGATAATCAGATTAAACTGCAATGCGATACCGCAAATCAGCTTGTTTATTTATGTGGGTTTGTTGACACGGCCGAGAATGAACTGGTATATATGACTTCGATGAATTATCTACCTCAAAATAGGATGGATAATATGTACGTATATAAAATAGATTCGAGCGGACATATCCACTATGGCAAAGCCTATGGGCCAATTAACTTGGGTTGGACTCAGGATGATTGTACATTGTGGGATGCGCTATTTTTTAAGAATCATATGTATATCATAGGGGAGACAAGAAGTAGTGGTGGAGATGTAGAACAAAATATTTCGCCGGGGGTTTCCAATACCTGGATTGGTAAGGTTGACAGCAATTGTAATTTGGTCGCTTCCTATACGGTAAATGGCAAAGGACAGGATTATCCTTGGAGTCTTTTTGTCAATGACCATAAAATTGGCTGCATCGTAAATAGTACCGATTCCAACAATAATTTAAAATGCGCCAACAACAATTATGTCTATATCATGATGACGCTGGAAGAATCACCTTTAGGTTTTTCACAAACGGATAAAACAAGCTTTGGCGTAAAAATTTATCCCAATCCGGCTAAAAATGTAATACAGATTGAATTGGCAGACAAATGGGCATTGGGTTCAACGAAGATTCAAGTTTATGAGGTCAATGGTAATAGGATTTACAAGGGTACCATAAAAGGCAATCACTACCGCATCAACACCGAAACATGGCCCCCAGGCATGTATTACGTGGAGATGATGAAAGGCTCACAAAAAGTCATTCAAAAAGTAATAAAACTATAGTGCAAAGTATTAAATTCTATCGCCTGATGGAGGTTCAACTTTTACCCAAACGCTCTAGTCCGTCTGCATCCAATCGATAAACGGTCCACTCATCCATGGGCTTGGCACCTAAACTCTCATAAAATTGAATGGCAGATGTATTCCAATTTAATACACTCCATTCCATACGCCCGCAGCCTTGTTCATGGGCCAGTTTCGCCAAATACAACAACAGTTTTTTGCCGTATCCCTTACCCCGAAATACAGGTCGAATAAATAAATCTTCGAGGTATAACCCTTTGCGCCCAACAAAAGTGGAATAATTAAAAAAGTATAAAGCAAAGCCCACCACGGTATCCCCTTCATACGCCAAAACACTTTGGGCTGATTGTTCGTCGAATAAACTCCGCTCGATATCTGCCGCAGATGCCTGCATGGCATGTAATAATTTTTCGTAGGCGGCCAGTTCACGAATGAGCTCCACCAGCAGCATACAATCTTCGCGACGGGCTGCCCGGATTAGAAAATCAGGCATTAGGCTACATTTTCTTTTTGTATGGCACCCCGTATGCCTAAACCCACTGCACCGGCCAATATCAGGAGAATTAAAATACTGGAGATGCGGGTTGCGGTATTCCATTTAAAATAGGTGGCCGGTTCAAACTTAAATTCAATGTTATGTTGTCCGGCAGGAATGAACAATCCACGAAGTACATAGTTGGTTTGAATAATTTCACTTTCTTTTCCGTCTACAAAAGCCCTCCATCCCAGGGGATAATAGATATCCGAGAATACTGCAAATCCATTTTGACTGTTTTGTGAACTGAAGCTGAGTTTGTTTAAGCCATAAGATTTTAACTGAATTCTTGCCGTGCTGTCGATGCTAAATTGTGTGGTATTTTGTTTCCAGTTTTTCTTTTTCACAATGGCCATTCCTTTCGCCCGGAAGGGTTGTTCTACCCGCATGGTATCACCCATGTTTTCAGCATTCAGGGCCAGAATTTCCTGATCAGCCGTTTCCACCAGTTTAACTTCCGGTACAAACCAGGCATTCCCGCACGCGGCAGGATTGGGTTGCATGGCCGCCTGATTCTGTGCCCCATTAAATATCAGGTATTTGGTGTTTAACATGTTTAAGACTTCTGCATTCATTTTGCCTCCTGATAATTGGGTCGAAATCAAGTCCTGATAAATTTCCATTTTAGCCGGATGATAACCACCTATCAGTTTGTGGTGATAGGCACCCATGGCATCGTTATAAGGATCAACGGTTAAATCCATAACGCGGTAATAAGGGTCAGGATCTTGTTTGATTTGCTGATCCACTGGTCGTGGATTAAACTGGGCTTCAAATTCATCGGCCGGTTTATAGCTGTCTGGATTTAAATAGCGGGTGCCGATCGATATCAAATCAATGGCAATCAGCAAACCAACACCGATGGCTGTTTTTTGAGCATCGAGTTTTTTACGCATAAACATCCAAAGCAGTCCTGCGGCCAATAAAATAAATACCAAGGATCGTATCCCATCTTTCATAGCCAATGCCGGACGGTCTTCAACGAGGGCATTAAATATATTACTACCCATTTGCTCATTACCGCCTGTCATTTGAATCATTTGGGCTTTGAGTTGCTCGTCTTTTTCACCTCTAAAATCCATAAAGAATCGGGAGCCTATGCCCAGTAATACACACAAGCCTCCGGTAATGAGGACCGATTTTTTCAGTGCATCCATTAATTGGTTCTCTTCGAGTTTTTCGGAGAGGTAATCCTTTAATCCCCAAATAGCAATGATTAAAAATGTAAGTCCCGGTATCACCATCGCCATACTCGGCGTACGGAATTTATTGTACATGGGTAAATGATCGAATAAAAAGTAATTCAACGCACTGAAATGTTTCCCCCAGGCCAGCATAATACCAAAAATACCGGCGCCCAGCAAAAACCATTTCATCTGACTACGAATCAAAAACATACCGAGCACCATGAGGAAAATGATGATGGCACCAAAATATACCGGTCCGGATAAAAAGGGTTGAGGTCCCCAATAGGTATTGGCATTGGCTGCAAAATTTTCGGCAGCTTCTTCACCGGCCATGCTGCTCACGGCTTCATAGGTATTCGATGATTTACCAACATTGGTTCTACTTCCACCTCCGTATAAATTGGGGACTAATAAGGTAAAAGTTTCGCCGATACCTTCACTCCATTGGAAGGCATAATCTTTATCCAATCCACCACTCACTTTATTTTTATCTTTTCCAATCGTTACTTCACTGATTCCACCCCGCATTGTTTGAGCGGTATATTCCTGGGTGAGCATCAGTTGATCTAAACTCGGGCCTACCGAAATAAGACCTACAGCCAACATGATCGCAGAAGAGATGATAAAAGACTTTAAACCGTTTTCTTTCAGCGCTTGTAAAAGATAACCGATGGCCAGGATGAACAAAATGATAAGCAGGTAATAGTCGATTTGATACATACTGTTGGAAATCATCAGCGATAATCCCAACAGGGCGGAGGCGGCTCCGATCAGGTATTTTTTTCCATACACCCAATGCATTCCGGCTACAACCAATGGCATGTAACCAATACTGAACATTTTGGTATTATGGCCGGCTTCAATAATTTGTAAATTGTAAGAGGCAAACGCATAAGCTACGGCACCGGCCACAGCTATCCATGGCCTCACCTGCATGCTACACATCAGGATGTAAAAACAAATCATCGCGATGAGTAAAAAAGGAATGGGCATGGGAATATGATCAGTCAGAAACTGCTGTATGGGATAAATTAAATTGGTGGTGCCGCGCATATAATGTGTAACGGTTGGCATACCCCCAAACATTGAATTGCTCCACATCGGATTTTCGCCGGTTTTTTCGTACCAGGCTCTGGCTTCTTCGCTCATGCCCATCCAGTGAATCGTATCACCGGCAACCAATTTATTGCCCTGAGTAGCAGGATAACAAAAAACAAAAGCCAGTAAAAAAAAGATGCCGATGGCTATCAGATGTTGAGTACTCGTTTTCTTCATGTTACATTAAATTTTGATATCATCCCGCAATTCCAATTTGTGCGGAACAATAAGGGCATAAAAATAGGTCAAACAGGGTATTATACCAATTCGGTAAAATATTTACAGCCGGTAAAATATTTCTAGCCAAAAATCGATGACTGAACGAATGGGGCGTTTGGTTGGCGGACCCAAAATACCCTTTTACTTACCCATATCGTGTCCTCACTAACTGATACGATAAACGAACATCCATTTCTGCATCTTTGGACCAGCAATCAAAAGCCTCTACCCAAAATAATCAGCACCGTTTTTGTGTTTACGGTTGCTAAAAAGCCTGATTCCCTCATCAGGCTTTTTCTTTGTACGACTTGGAGATGCCGGAATGAATCAAGTATCTTTGAAGCATGAGTATGTTGCATCATCCAGTGGATCAAACCGGTGTGGAAGAGCGGATTGCCCGTTTCAATACACGCAGCATTAAAAAGGAAAGTAAATTACAAGGCCTCCGATTGGCCCTTTCCATGATTGACCTCACCACACTCGAAGGAAAGGATACAGCCGGGAAGGTGCGTCAGATGTGTTATAAAGCGATGCACCTCGCCGACGATTTACCGGACATTCCCCAAGTAGCGGCCGTATGTGTGTATCCCAATCATGTAAAAACCGCTAAAATGGCTTTGGGCGATTCGGGTATCAAAGTGGCTTCGGTGGCCACCGCCTTTCCAAGTGGGAACAGTTCACGAAAAATTAAACTGGAAGATACGAAAATGGCAGTAGGGCAGGGCGCAGATGAAATTGACATGGTGATTAGCAGAGGAGCCTTTTTGGCCGGAGATTTACAATTTGTTTCCGACGAAATTGCTGCCATTAAAGAAGCCTGCGGTGAAGCCCGGCTTAAAGTCATTTTGGAAACCGGTGAATTATCCACCCTCGATAATATTCGGCGAGCGAGTATGCTCGCCATGCAGTCAGGAGCAGATTTTATTAAAACCTCTACGGGTAAAATACAACCCGCTGCTACTATGCCGGTTACTTTAGTGATGCTTGAGGCAATTCGGGATTATTACGACGAAACAGGCATCATGATTGGCATGAAACCGGCGGGAGGAATTTCAACGGCAAAATCGGCATTGCAATACCTGGTCATGTTGTATGAAACCCTGGGCGCTGACTGGATGAGCAATGAGTGGTTTCGTTTTGGTGCCAGTAGTTTAGCCAATGATATTTTGCTTCAATTAGGCAAAGAAAAAATGGGTGTGTACTATTCATCCGATTATATTTCGAAAGATTAAAGTCTATTATGTCAATTCAATCTAAAAAAACGATCGACAAAAAGGTCAAAGCAACCAAGAAGTCAGTACCCGCTTTTGAGTGGAAGTATGCCCCTGCTCCTGAATCGACCGATCATATCCACATCAAGCCACAATATGAATTATTTATTGGGGGGAAGTTTGTGAAGCCGGCTACATCCGATTACTTCGAAACAACGAATCCGGCCAATAACCAGGTGTTATCCAGTATCGCGAAAGCCGGAGCCTCCGATGTCGATAAAGCGGTGAAAGCCGCCCGAAAAGCATATACCCAAACCTGGCAAAAAATGCCGGCCCGTGAGCGGGGCAAATACCTTTACCGGATTGCCCGTTTGATTCAGGAACGGGCCAGAGAGTTTGCGGTGATTGAAACCCTGGATGGCGGAAAACCGATTCGTGAAAGCCGGGATATTGATATTCCATTAGCTGCAAACCATTTTTTTTATTACGCCGGCTGGGCCGATAAATTGCCTTATGCATTTCCCAATCGTAAACCCATGCCTTTGGGGGTGGCCGGACAAATCATTCCATGGAATTTTCCACTGCTGATGGCTGCCTGGAAATTGGCACCGGCATTGGCAACCGGAAATACGGTGGTATTAAAACCTGCCGAAACCACGCCACTCACTGCACTTAAATTGGCTGAGTTGATTCAGGAGGCCGGTTTGCCTGAAGGTGTGGTTAATGTAGTGACCGGATTCGGCGATACAGGGGCAGCCTTGGTGAACCATGCCGGTGTCGATAAAATAGCTTTTACCGGAAGCACACCGGTGGGGAAATATATTCAAAAAGCAATAGCAGGAACGGGTAAAAAAGTGACGCTGGAATTAGGCGGTAAGGCGGCCAATATCATCTTTGATGATGCCCCCATAGATCAGGCCGTGGAAGGAATTGTGAATGGGATTTTTTTTAATCAGGGACATGTATGTTGTGCAGGTTCACGTTTGTTTGTTCAGGAAAATATTGCATCTACCGTAATTGCCAAATTAAAGCGCAGGATGAAAACCCTGATTGTAGGGGATCCGATGGACAAAAACACGGATATCGGTGCAATCAACTCAGCCGCACAGCTCAAAAAAATACAACACTATATACAACTCGGTCAACAGGAAGGGGCCGAAATTTATCAAACCGATCAGGCACTCCCGGATAAGGGATTGTTTTGCAAACCCACCTTGTTTTTGGGCACTTCACAAAGTCATCGAATTGTGCAGGAAGAAATATTTGGACCGGTATTAACGATACAAACATTCCGTACCATTGAAGAAGTGATTGAAAAAGCCAACAATATTCCTTACGGATTAAGTGCGGGCGTATGGACGGATAAAGGCAGTAAGATTTTTAATCTGAGCAATCGCTTAAGGGCCGGTGTGGTATGGGCCAATACCTATAATAAATTTGATCCTGCTTCGCCTTTTGGAGGATATAAAGAAAGTGGATTTGGCCGTGAGGGTGGATTACACGGTTTATATCCTTATGTGCAGTTTGAACATTAATACGAATCCTTAAAAAATTGAACATGTCAGCAACAGAAATTCGTAAGACGTATAAATTATTTATCGGTGGGCAATTTCCCCGAACGGAAAGTGGCCGGTATTATAAAGTTTCCAATTCCAAAAATGAGGTCATCGCCAATATGTGTTTGGCCTCACGCAAAGATTTTCGAAATGCGGTGCTTGCCGCACGAAAAGCATTTGAATCCTGGAGTACCAAATCGGCATTTAACCGAAGTCAGATACTCTATCGTATGGCAGAAATGTTGGAAGGGCGAAAAGCGCAATTCGTGGATGAACTCATGCAAACAGGGATGTCTAAAACAATGGCCGAAAAAGAGGTTCGATTGTCTGTCGACAGGATGGTTTATTACAGTGGTTGGTGCGATAAATACCATCAGTTATTCGGAACAGTCAATCCGGTATCCAGTTCCCACTTTAATTTTTCGATGCCTGAAGCGATGGGCGTTATTGCGGTGATTGCGCCTGAATCTTACCCGCTCTTGGGTTTGGTATCCGTTGTGCTTCCATTGATTGCCGGAGGAAATACAGTGGTTGTATTGGCATCTGAAAAACATCCACTTTGTAGTATTTCTCTCGCGGAGGTATTAGCGACTTCTGACTTGAGTGGTGGCGTGGTGAATATCCTCACCGGTAAAAGTCAGGAACTGCATACCCATTTTGCTTCGCATATGGATGTGAATGCCATTCTGTATGCCCGGGCCGATGCGCAGGAGAAAAAAACCATGGCTGAATTATCTGCCCTGAATGTAAAACGCAGCTTTTTTTATGAGCGCGATTGGTATCGGGCTGATGCAGAAAATCCTTATGATATTTTGGATTTCCAGGAGATAAAAACCACCTGGCATCCTATTGAGCAAATTGGCACAAGTGGCGCGAAATATTGAGGGTGGGCTGATACGTAATACCATTGTGAATTGTTAGATAAACCAATTCATCCAGCGGGTAATACCTGCATGTACCCACGTATTCTTTGTTTGCGAGGAACGAGCATTACAAAGAGTATTTCGGTAATAGGATAGTTGTTTTGGCGAAATTTATTGGTCTATCCTGTACCGATGATGTGGAGGTATCTATGGTTACAGCCACACTATCGGTATTACAAATATCACATCTCTCTAACTAGCCGTAAAAAGTTGTAAATCAATAGATGTTGTATTATTTTTTTACGCTCGCTTGTAATTCTAACAGCGTGAAATCAGAACCTGTTTTCCTATGTCGGAAATCGCTATCATTCTTGTTTTCCACCTTTTGTCTTAAAACAAAAGGTGGAGCCAAAAATTCAAGGCTGTTGCTCTTTCGTCTAATACCGAATCCATTTCTGTAATAGTCCAATTTTGATTGGACTAAACACAAATTGTCTCGGCATAAACCACTTCACAACTCAAATAGTCATTCGACTATTTTTCGTTGGAATTGGTATTAAAAATTCTCATCGAGCGGCCTACTTCCGAAACTTGCCTTCGCATAGGCTTCGGCTTCGAACAGCCGGAAGCAGGCTACGCCCGATTTCAAATTTTTCTTAACGCCTCAAGAGCAAAGGCCGAAAATGGCCATACTATGAAATTAGTTTTTGCTAATGACTAAAGTTAGATGTTGTTTTCTTGAGTCGCGTCTCAGCGTTGAATCGGTATAACATGGCCAACCCATTACTGCTGGAAGTTTGAAACCGAACATTTACCGGATTCAATCTTGAGTGCTTGATCGATGTGTTTTAACCAAACATTCATTCCAGCTGTATTCCAATGGGTATCGCAGGTGAAAAACACTTTATCCGTTGAAGATTGTAACTCCTTCAAACAAAAAATCTGTGGGCCAAGTAAACGTGAATCATGCAGAATTTCAAACAAGGTATTCATAGGTTTTTGATCAATCGGGTACACCCGGATTTTATCCGGAATCAGACTAAAATAAACTTCATCAAAACCATAAGCTTTAAACGTGGTATACAATGCATTGATATGTTGAATGATATCCATGGCTTCTGTATCAGTAATCGGACAAAAAGGAGAGAGAACACTTTTAGGGTCCAGGGTTTCGGCCAAGTATACCAGATGATTATCTTCAGAAACATAAACCTGATTTCCGGCATAACCCATCACCGAAAAATTTAATTCGGCTTTGAGTTCCTGAAAAAAAGTACTGATCACATTGTTTCCCAACAAGTATTGAATCCGATCATTGATTTGTTTGGTATTAAAAAAATCGGGATTGGGATTTTGGGTTAAAAAAGTTTCAAGGCGGTTCTGTGATTTTTTAATTTTCTTTTGTTTTTGTGTTCGAATGTTTAATCGAAAATATCGTTCTGTGCGTTCGTAGATGAGGATATTGCGCTTGTCTTTTTCAAGGATATCTGTTTCGGGATTGAATGTATTTTGATAAAATCCTCCACGAAACTGACGATGATCCATACGATCTAATTGGGTATAACTATCACCATCTACATACACTTTTAAACAACTATCGTTTTGATCAGGCTTAAATTTTGCAAGGATGGTATCATCAGCTACTGCTTCTTTGTAATCACGAAGATGGGTGTGAGTATATAGATCGCCATATTCGTACATATTTGTAATTAAACCGCTTGATTCGATACTTCGAAAAAAAGATTCATGTGTTGCAGCCCAATAGAGTACTCCACTCAAGAGGAAGAGGATCATCAAAAAAAGATATGCCAGTCGCATTTTCATCAGAATTGAAAATAAATGAATTGGGATTGATGATAAAGGCCGAGAAAATACAAGATACAAACCATGATGAAACTTTTGGTATAAAAATGCCGGGTATGAAGCACTTCATTCAGACGAGAACGTTCAATCCATAACAGCATCCCAATCAGGCTCAAGGCAATCACAATATGCGAAGCGCTGAAAAGTAAATGCGTTAATTCACCACTCCGGAAACTAAAAATGCCTGTTAGGAAATTCAACGCATGAGGAACAGATTCTGCTCGAAAAAATATCCAGGATAGGGTAACAAACACAAATGTAGCGATGTGGGGTCCGTAACCGAAGGTATGTTTTTGCAAAGAAATGAGGGGCATTCGTGCGGACAGTAACAAAGCGAATCCGTGCAATAGACCCCATATGATAAAGGTCCAATTTGCACCATGCCAGAAGCCACTTACCAGAAATACCAGTAATATATTAAAAGCATAACGACCCGCAGAAACTTTTGAGCCGCCAAGCGGGATATACAGGTAATCGCGAAACCATCCAGACAAAGAGATATGCCATCGTGACCAAAAATCTTTCAGACTCCCGGCCAAATAGGGCAGATTAAAATTAACCATTAAGTCGTAACCCAACACCTTAGCTGCACCTCTGGCCATATCGGAATATCCGGAAAAGTCGCAATAAATCTGAAAAGAAAAAAATAGTGCCGCAAGGACCAATCCGACAAAAGAAAATGCGTTCGGGGCTGCATATACTTCGTTCACATAGATGGCCAGCCTATCCGAAATGACTGCTTTTTTGATTAAACCCCAGGCCATGAGCAGTAAACCACTTTTTACATTTTGGCTTGAAAAAGCCTGTAGGATATGAAATTGCCTGAGCAGTCGATAGGGTCGTTCAATTGGGCCGGCTACCAATTGCGGAAAAAACATGACAAACAAAGAAAAAACAAAGGGATTTTTTTCAACCGCCTGAGGATTGCGATAGACTTCAATACAATAACTCATTGATTGAAACGTATGAAAGGAGAGTCCAATAGGCAAAGCAATACTTAGGTAATCAAAAGTTTGGTTTATTCCAGAGAGTCCTGGGACATGGCGGAGATTTTCGAGAAAAAAATTATGGTATTTGAAATAGCCTAAGATGGCAATATTGGAAAGAATGCTTAAGGCGAGAATTCCCTTACGAATTGGTAGGTTTTGGGCGTAGTGTAAACCTAAACCGCAGGTATAATCAATCAGGATAGCCGCGCCGAGTATACACAAATAATAGGGGTTCAGGACGGCATAAAAATAACAACTCACCAATAATAACCAGAGCCATCTGAGCTTGAGCGGTAGTATAAAATACACCGGACAAACAATGATGAAGAAACAAAGGAATTGGAGACTATTAAATAACATGATTTACATGGGTACTGCTTACTGCCTGGAAACAAATGTATGGATTACGCTGTTGGAAAAATAGCTGTTTGGTGGAAATCATGGATGCCATTCGAAATAATTATTGGGGCCTATTCTGAATCCAATTATTTTTGTTTCAAGCCATTCAAAATTTTAAAACAACAATTATGACTGAAATGCTCATTCCGTTAATCTCACTCATTGCATTGGAGGTTATACTTGGTATTGACAATATTATTTTCATCTCTATTCTGGCTGATAAGTTGCCCGAGGATCAGCGCAATAAACTGCGGTTTTGGGGCATTGCCTTGGCCATGGTAATGCGTTTGGGCTTGTTGGCATTTATTTCCTGGATTTTAAAACTGGATCAAACCTTATTTGTGTTGTTTGAAAAAGAATTTACCGGTAAGGGCTTGATATTAATTCTTGGAGGATTGTTTCTGCTTTATAAAAGTACGAAAGAGATTTACCATAAAACCGAACTTCATCAGAAGGATACGCCTGCCATCCCACAGAAATCTACGTTTGCTAAATTACTGGCGGAAGTGATCGTATTGGATTTGGTTTTTTCAATCGACTCCATCATTACAGCAGTTGGCATGGTACAGGAATTATGGGTTATGTACACTGCAGTGATTCTGACGGTCATCATCATGTTATTCGCTTCCAAGCCCATTAGCGGATTTATTAGCAAACATCCCTCCTTTAAAATATTGGCCTTATGCTTTTTGATGATGATTGGTGTTGCTTTATTGGCCGAAGGGTTACACTTCGAAATTCCGAAGGGTTATATTTATTTCTCGATGGCATTTGCCTTTTTGGTCGACATTATACAGATGAAAACAGTGAAAAAGCATGCTTAAATACTTAGGCGTTTTATTTACTTTTTTACCGCTGCTGATACAAGCGCAGTCATTTGATTTGGGAAGCTGGAATATCCTTAATCTTAAATTGAATGTAAATTCTAAATGGAGTGTATTTGCCGAGACTCAATTAAGATCGCTCAAATTTTATCACCATTTTCATTATTACGAATATAAGGGTGGCATTAATTACCGGATTGAAAAAGGGCTTACCCTATCCATTGGTGCAGGGAGTTACCAAACCTATAAAGAAGGCGGTAATTTTGTGCTTCCTAAAAACAATGATGAATTTCGAATCTGGCCTCAACTCATTTTGGTTCAATCTGTGGGCCCGTTTAAAGTTGAGCAGCGTTATCGGATGGAGTTTCGTTTTACGAGTCAGGGATATCGAAACAGATATCGTTATCGGGCCGGGGTATCCTATCCCTTTGGAAAGAAAACAGAGAATACCCGGAAATTTCAAATCAGCGCGAGCAATGAAATTTTTTTTACCGACCGTGAACCCTATTTTGAAAGAAACAGGCTCCTATTTGCACTAAGCTATAGATTATCGCGGGCCTCCCTATTTCAGATGGGATACTTACATCAGTTCGACTATAAAATCAATGACGAAACAGGCCGAGATTTTTTGCAATGCGGTTATTATTTGGAGTTGTTCAGAAAATAAACTTTGGGTTAAAGCACAAAACATTGAGGTTTATCGGGTATCATTGAATTCATACAGGGCGGAGTATTTTTATCCATACATTTACAGGCGCAGCTGATAATCAGCAATAAACTTATTCTACAAAACATTAAACGTCAAGATATATATGCAATACCGTCGATTAGGAAAATCAGGATTAAAACTTAGTTTACTTTCATTCGGGAGTTGGGTGAGTTTTCATAAACAAATTGATGATAAAAAAGCCACAGAACTCATGGGTTTGGCCTACGATCATGGGGTTAATTTTTTTGACAATGCTGAGATATATGCACTTGGAGAGAGTGAGCGGATGATGGGCAGGGTGATTAAAAAAATGAAATGGGAACGCAGCAGTTATTGTGTAAGCAGTAAGGTATACTTTGGCTGGCGGGGTGAACAAAACAAACCCAACCAAACAGGTTTAAGTCGTAAACATGTTATTGAAGGCTGTCATGAAGCCTTGCAACGTTTACAGGTCGATTATCTGGATTTATATTTTTGTCATCGACCCGATAAGGAAACACCTATCGAAGAAACAGTATTGGCCATGAACACTTTAATCCAACAGGGAAAAATTCTGTATTGGGGAACCAGTGAATGGAGTGCTGCTGAAATCATGGAGGCACAACGTGTTGCATCGGAATATCGAATCATCGGGCCCTCGATGGAACAACCACAATACAATTTATTTGAACGTGAAAAAATGGAAAATGAATACCTCACTGTGTTTCGGGATGCAGGTATAGGCACCACCATTTGGAGTCCTTTAGGCAGTGGATTACTGAGTGGAAAGTATCTTGAAAAAGTGCCCAAAGGTTCGCGTTTGGGCATGAAGGGGTTTGAATGGTTAAACGAACGATGGCTCAACCCAACGAATTTGGCCCGTGTAAAAAAACTACAGAAGCTTGCATTAGAAATGGACCTGAGTTTACCAGCATTGAGTATTGCATGGTGTATACAAAATCCTCATGTGAGTACCGCCATTCTGGGGGCAACCCGCAAGGAGCAGCTTCTTGAAAATTTAAGTGCTTTGGAAGTGATGTCAAAACTCACACCTGAAATCAATGCAAAAATTGATCAGATTATGGGTAATAAACCCAAGCTTCCTGCATTTTAAACTGCTCATTTGCAGCAGCGAGGTGCGAAGCTACTTTAAATAAATTCAGTGATGGATTTGCTCAGTAACTCCAAGTTATGCGAATGAGAATTAGTAAAAGGCCAATTCTTATCTCCTCTTGAGGACGAGAATTATGCCGATGAAAAAGATGTGTAGTACAATTAGGTGATAACCGAAATTGAACTACTACAGATTGATAATCGTTATAATGTAATGCGATAACGACCTTCGTCTGAAAAAACAGCGTCAAGTCCAGTATTGGCCGTGTTGTATAGAGCAGCAACGAAAAATTGCAGGCAGGACGTCAGCGTTTACGTGTTCCGGTTGCCAACTTAAAGAATGGATGTTATACGATCCGTTTAAATGGTGCAGATTGGATAGCTATAGAAAAAATGAGTGTTTTACACTAAACCAGGAAATCAACCTTTCATTGTCTAGGTTTACAAAAGGCCTTCCTACAGGGAGGCTTTTTGTATGGGATGATTAGATTGCTGCTGCCGGCATGTCAAAATATGTTTAAACATGGTATTTTGCGGGTTCTGCACTAAATTTGAGGCGAAAGAAAAACGGCATTCCTAAAAATGAGTAAAACATACATCGGAGAAATTTGGAAAGAAATTAAATTCGACTTTGATTACACCAACGTAATAAAGATTGAAATTTCAAACTTCGGACGAGTGAGAAGTACTACACCGCAGAATGGTGAGACCATTTTAAAAGGGGCGATGGTCAGTGGATATCGCATTATTCGACTAAAATTTTACAAAGAACGAGATCCCAAAGACCAAAAACGTATTGACTTTTTGCGTGGACAAATTGCCACACTTGTTCGGCAAATAGGTAAACTCCGTACGAGGAACAAAGCCAAACGCGCACAGGATCAATCCTATTTCGATTATGAGCAGAAAATAAACGATTTGTCCGCTTTGTTGGACGGCATGAAAAAGAAGTATCAGAAAGAGTTTAAGGCCATCGAACTGAAACGTACAATAAATCATGGTGGACTCGTTCACAGAATGGTGGCAGAATATTTTCTGGATAAGCCGTCGGAGATACATAACCTGGTCGCACATTTAAACCATTCCAAACTCGACAATCGGGCAGATAATCTTCAGTGGATGACAAGAGCGGAGAATTCGGCCCATCAAATGACAAGTCCGCATGTCATTGAAGCAAAAAAACAAAGAGTCGGCAAACGTTACGAGGGAACTAAAGTTTGTAAACTGACCTCTACAAAAGTCATGTTGATCAAGAAAAAATTAAATCAAGGTGCTAAATTAAAAGCGCTCGCAAAGACTTTCAAAGTATCGGACATGCAGATTTCACGAATTAAAAGTGGTGAAAACTGGGCAGGGGTAAACGCTGCGACGTAGGGGCTGCTGATTATCTCACAGGCGCTTCTAATTCGAGGAAGCGTTTGATACGTAGTTCTGATGGCCACTCAGAGGATGACACCAATTTTGGAGATGAAAGCGAGTAGTAAATCATGGTGTTCGAAATGCAAGCTTATTTTGAAAGAAATGGCGGCAAATATTACTGAGTCTTTGCACTCATGCCAATTGTAATTATAAATTAGTCAAAAAAAAAATCGAATACCTTTTTGAATATAAACTTCAATCAGGTGTTTCATAAATACCGTATACAAGACTTTTGAATTAAATGCCCCATTCCTCCTTCTGCCTTACCTTTGAACCTCTATTCATTGGAACTCATGAAAATAATTCTCGCTCAGCAAAACTATCATATTGGTCATTTCGAAGAGAATACCCGAAAAATGCGCGAAGCCATTCAAGCCGCTAAATCTCAAGGAGCCGATTTGATCGTTTTTTCGGAGTTGTCGGTTTGCGCTTATCCACCACGCGACTTTCTGGAATTTGACGATTTTATTGAGCGTTGTCTGCAAGTGGTTGAGATACTCAAAGAAGATAGCCACGGACTCGGTATTTTATTGGGCTGTCCATCCCGCAACCCTGTTCGTGAAGGAAAGGATTTATTTAATTCGGCCTATCTGCTCCATGAAGGTGAAATACAATCCATTGCCCATAAAACCCTCTTACCGACTTATGATGTGTTTGACGAAAACCGTTATTTCGAACCGGCTTACACTTGGTCTGTCATGCCCTTTAAAGGGAAAAAACTGGCTGTAACCATTTGCGAGGATATCTGGAATTTGGGTGATAATCCGCTCTACCGGATTTGCCCCATGGATCAATTGATTCAACAAAAACCCGATGTGATGATTAATCTCAGTGCATCGCCTTTCGATTATACCCATGTCGAAGACCGCCTCGCCATTCTCAAAGCCAATGTGAATAAATATCAATTACCCTTGCTGTATTGTAATACGGTAGGTTCGCAAACTGAAATTGTATTTGATGGGGGCTCTTTGGTGATGGATGCCCAATGTAATCTGGTCGCCGAAGGGGCTTATTTTAAAGAAGACCTGATTAGCGTTCATTTGCAGGATGATGGCAGTTTTTTGGAACCAATCGTGAAACCCGCCGTCGAAATTCCAGATCACGAACTCAATCCCATGACGTATCAATCCGAACTTCACACGGATCGCATTCATGAAGCACTCTTAACCGGAATTCGTGACTATTTCCGGAAGATGGGTTTTACCAAAGCTATTCTGGGCTCCAGTGGTGGCATCGATTCAGCGGTTACCCTGGCACTGGCTTGCGAAGCCCTGGGTGCCGAAAATGTAACGGCCATACTCATGCCTTCTCAGTTTTCAACAGGTCATTCCGTTGATGATGCTGTAGCACTCTCTGAACGACTCAAAAATCCTTATCATATCATTGCCATCAAACCCATTTTTGATGCCTTTATGACGCAACTCGAACCACTCTATGGAGATTTGCCGTTTAATGTAGCCGAAGAAAATATTCAGGCCCGCAGCCGGGGTAATTTATTGATGTCGGTGGCCAATAAATTCGGACAAATTCTGTTGAATACCACCAACAAAAGCGAATGCGCTACGGGTTATGGTACCCTTTATGGTGATATGGCCGGCGGCCTCGCCGTTTTAGGGGATGTCTACAAAATGCAGGTATATGCCCTGGCTCGTTATATCAATCGTCATGAGGAAATTATTCCTGAAAATATCATCCACAAAGCACCTTCTGCCGAATTAAGACCGAATCAAAAGGATAGTGATTCATTGCCCGATTATGAAATACTCGATGCCATTTTATATCAATACATCGAACGCCGAAAAGGTCCTGCCGAAATCATGGCCATGGGTTTTGATCAGGCCATTGTCAATAGGGCTTTAAAATTGGTGAATACCAATGAGTATAAACGCAATCAGTTTTGCCCGATTATACGCGTATCACCTAAGGCCTTTGGTGTTGGCCGAAGGGTACCTATTGTGGCCAAGTATTTAAGTTGATGAATATGCCGTCCCGGTATCTGTATGGATGGGCAAATGGTGGTTTTTGGGAAGAGATGGGTTTCCATTAATCCTCAGACATCTGCCCACACTGCACATAGATTCGAAAGAATGATGCAAAAATCTTATTGGCCAACACCAACACGCAGTAAAGCATGACCAACAAAAAAGGCCATCTTTTCAGACGACCTTTCTTTAATTTCCTGGTAAAAATTATCTTTTCAAAATCATTTCTCTGCGCAGCACAACGCCATTGCTGTTAAGGCTTACAAAGTATTGGCCGGTTTGTAACTTGGCCAGTGAAATGTGTTGTTGATTCATACCATCTGCTGTTGTGAAGTTTTCTGATATCACCAACCGGCCTTGTAAATCATAAACCTGTATTTCGGCACGGCTGCTCTTTTCGTTGTAAAACTGAAAATGTAATGCATCCACCACAGGGCTCGGATACATGCTTACATCGGCATAGGCCTTTTCATTTTCCAATCGGATAATTGCACTATACGTTGATTTTCCATCCACATCCATTTGCTGAATACGATAATGATTGATCGCACCCGGATTTGCATCGCTGAAAATATATTCCAAAACCTCATCGCTGTTTCCATTCGTCGATTTAGATTTCAAGCTACCAATATTGCTAAAGGTAATGCCATCCACACTGCGTTGAATATTGTAGTGCGAGCAATTTTTTTCCGTAAAGGTTGACCAATGTAAAAGCGCTTGACCATCCGCACTCAAACTGGCATTGAATGCCGACATCTCAACAGGTAAAGGCGTTGAAAAGGGGCCCTCAATTTTCACCTGATAATTGCCATATTCACCTGTATAGAACGATGTAGATACCAATACATAGGTTACCCCGGCTGTAAGTGCGCGTGAAATAAAATAATTATCACCCGGATTGCCCGAAGAACCATCATCACTGCGCAAGATATTACTCAAGGGTAATAACGGATTGAATGCACCCTGATATAACGCTCCAAAATTATCGATACTCGGCGTGTTGGCCTCAAAGGTATAATTACCACTCACAGGTGCTGTAAAAGAGAATACGTGATAAGTAGGACTGTAAATCGACAAGCCCGAGGGTGGGTTGCCCACATTGGGACGCTGAAAGGTAGGTCCTCCATTCACCAATGTCGCGGTGATGAATTGGGGAGATTGCGCCTGAGCCATTAAACTGCCCATGACAAATAGCATAGCGGCATAAAACTTTTTCATTTGTTTGTGTTTTAAAAATTTTCTGAAAAAATAGACCAAACATCGAATGCGTTCATTCGGGTAAGTCTGTTTGTACTGACAAATATAAATTATTTCGCGGAATTTTTCTTTTGTCGGTCAAACCAAACCAAAAATGCCGGTAAAATGGTTAAATTGGTCACCATCGCTAAAAAGAGGGTTAATGCAGTTAAATAACCCAATGCTTTGGTACCATCAAATTGCGAAACCAAAAAAACCACAAAACCTGCCGCCAAAATGAGGGAGGTGTAAATGATGCTAATTCCCGTTTCCTGTATGGTCGCTTTTACAGTTTTTGAAATGTCATAATTATATCGAGGAAGATCCTGTTTGTAATTCACCAAAAACCGAATCGTTACATCAATAGCAATACCCAAGGCAATACTGAAAACGAGCACCGTAGATGGTTTGAGCGGTATATTTAACCAACCCATTACCCCGGCTGTAATCGCCAGCGGAATGATGTTTGTGACGATTGAAATGAGCACAATGCGCCATGATCGGAACAAAAAGGCCATACACGCAATAATCATCAGTAATGCCAGCAGCAAACTCTCCGTTAAACTCGATATAATAAACCGACTTCCTTCCAGGAAAACGACACTTGTACCGGTATAAGAAATGGAATAACGCGAGGTATCAAAAATTTCCACTGCTTGTTTATTCACCTCAGACAATATTCGCGGAAGCCGCACTGAGCCTACATCTTGCATACTTACACTGATGCGCGCATAACGCCGACTACTATCTGTAAATGAACGTATTAATCGACTCATCTGTGATTGCCCCGTATCTGATTTCATTTTTAAATAAGGCAATAAAAAGGCAATATCAAAACTATTTGGCACCCCATAAGAACTGCTATCCCCATCATAATAAGCCTGTCGGGCAAATTTGATCGCTTCTACCACGGAAAGCGGTTTGGACATTTCAGGAAATTGAGCCAATACACCCAGCATTTCATCCATCCGCTTCAAGGTTTGTAAACTCACGGCGCCTTGTTTTTTTCGGGTATCAATGACAATTTCCAGCGGCATCACCCCTTTAAAGTGTTTTTCGAAATATTTTAAATCCTGATAAATTCGATTTTGTTTGGGTAAATCATCTACAATATGTCCCACACTTTTGAGCCTTAGCATACCAAAAACCGATAATACCATCAACCCTCCCCAAAACAAATAAATGCCCATGCGATGGTTGATCACCCAATGATCGAGCCGAAGTAAGATGTTGGATAAAGTTTTGTTTTCGAGGTATTTGGTATGACGGGCTTTGGGCTTTTTCAAAAAACTAAAAATAGCCGGAATAGCCAGTAATGAAATAAAAAATATCACCAAAATACTGATGCCGGATACCAATCCAAACTCCTTTAAAATCTGGCTTTTGGTAAAATAAAATACCCCAAAGCCGATGGCTGCCGTGAGGTTGGTAAATAAGGTAACAATACCCATCCGTTCCACCATGCTGAGTAAAGCCATCCGTTTTTCGCCATGAATGGCATATTGGGTATGGTATTTATTCAGGAAATATATACAATTCGGGATACCGATCACCACAATCAAAGGGGCAATGAGGGCCGATAATAATGTGATGCGATAATCGAACAACGATAATAATCCCAAAGCCCAGATAACACCGGCCAATACCACGATCAACGAAAAAAACATAGCGCTGAATGAGCGGAAAAAAAGCAATAAAATGACCGCTGTCAACAGGAGAGAACTCAACAGAATCAGGTTCATTTCATACTTCACGCTTTCTGCAAATTCGGTGCGGATAAAAGGCAGGCCGGAAAAATGAGTCTCTAACTGATGTTTTTTGGCAAAAGCTTCACCCCGCTCCCGAATAGCCCGCACTACACCTACACGCTCCGGCGACTTTAAAATATCTTTATTGATGTAAACCGCTGTCAAACAGGCTCCGCTTTCGGGGTTGTATAAAAGGTTGCGGTAAAAAGGAAGGTTTAAAAATGTTTCCAGACTTTGGTTCCAAACCGAATCTGAACTACCGGGTACAAATATTTTTTCAGTGAGCAAACGTTCCGTGCTATCACCCGATTCTTTACGAATATTGATAGCCCCCGGAATACTGAGCACTTGCTCTACACCGCGTATGGCCTTAATTTCCGATTCCCAATTCACCATATCTTCCAGAAAGGCCCTTTCGAAAAGTTGGGGGTGTGTGAAACCAATCGCCAGCATGGTACCATCTTCGCCAAACATTTTTTTAAACGATTGGTACTCCTGATATTTCTGGTTATTGGTGGGGATGGCATTGGTAAACTCATAACTCATCTGAACCCGGGAGGCATAATATCCCATAAGGCCGGTGGCCCCTAAAAGGAAAACCAGAATGGGAATTCGGAATCGTAGTATAAAATGAGCCAGTGCTGTCCACATAAGGGCGGCAAATATACTTCCTGATTCATGAAAATGCTTGTTTCAATGTGTACTCATGATTTTTGTATCCAGAAATAAGGCCTTGCCATAGTCTCATTTTCCAAGGGAAGATGATTTTTAATTACAATTTCTCTCTCTTGCTGTAAAAGTTGTAAATCAATAGATGATGTATTATTTTTTCACGCTCACTTGTAGTTCTAACAGCGTAAAGTCAGACAGTGTTTTCCTAGGTCGGCATCGGTAACATTCTTGTTTTCCACCTTTTGTCTTATAGCTTTAGCGTATTTGTAATAACCTGAATTCTTCAGGCTAAACAAATACAGCTACGGCATGAAATCAAAACAAAAGGTGGAGCCAAAAATTCAAGGCTGTTGCTCTTTGATCTAATACCGAATCCATTTCTGTAATAGTCCAATTTTAATTGGACTAAACACAAATTGTCTCGGTATAAACCACTTCACAACTCAAATAGTCATTCGACTATTTTTCGTTGGAATTGGTATTAAAAACTCTCATCGAGCGGCCTACTTCCGAAACTTGCCTACGCTTTGGCTTCGGCTTCGAACAGCCGGAAGCAGGCTACGCCCGATTTCAAATTTTTCTTAACGCCTCAAGAGCAAAGGCCGAAAATGGCCATGCTATGATATTAGTTTTTGCTAACGACTAGAGTTAGATGGTGTTTGCTTGAGTCGCACCTCAGTGTTGAATCGGTAAAATGCAGATTCTGGACTATAATTCTGTACATGGGTTGCGCAGGTGCCCGCGTGAGGGATGGAAGTGAAAAGCCCGACAGCGCCAGAATAAGGCGCTAAGGCTTGTAACGAACAGCCCGACCCGACGTAGGAGGGGCACGCCCTTAAAAACCGGGCGCTCTATAATAATTCAGGCATTAAATCGTTTCTTTACCTGTAATTTTGAACTATGGGTTTTAGGTATTTATTTTTGGCCGTGTTAGTATGGATGGGCGTTCCGGCTGTGTATGCGCAAACAACGCCGATTGGCAGTTGGCTCACACATATCTCATCTGCACCGGCTTATACCATTGAGTCGATTGGAGATCAGATTTGGCTAGGCGGTTTGCAAATTCGTATTTACGACCGGGTGCAAAATGAATTCAGTACCCTGAGTAAGGTAAATGGCCTGAGTGATGTGGATGTGCGACTGATCAGGCATGATGCCGCTTCGGGTTATACGCTGGTGGTATATGCCAATAGCAATATCGACCTCATCTACGAAGGTGCCGTATTTAATATGCCTGATTTAAAAAACTACAATATCACCGGAAGTAAAGTGGTGAACAACGTGTTTTTTAAAAACCAATTCATGTACCTGGCTACCGATTTTGGTATTGTGGTTCTCAATCCGCTGAAACGCGAAATCAAGGAAACATACACCCTGCAAGCCGACGCCAAAGTCCTTGAAATCAAAGACCTGAGTGTAAACAACGGTTTGTATTATGCGGCCACTCCACAAGGGATTTATACCGCGGATGAAAACAATCCGGTGCTTCAAAATTTTGCCAACTGGAGTTTACTGATTAACAGCGGCGCCCAACACCTCCTGGAACACGAAGGGCAATTATATTTTGCCGGAACGGATAGCTTGTTTCGTATTCAAGGGAATACAGCTCAATTTATTTACAAGGCAGAATCCACGATACGGCGCATGCGCAGTGGTTTGTACGATTTTTATGTATGTGAATCGAACGATGCGATTCGCGAAATAAGTATGTTTAATGCACAAGGAATAAAAATCGATTCAATGTCGGCCGATATCAATCCGCGTGATGTGGTAGAGGTGAACAGCGCAGAAATATGGCAGGCCGATTTCTGGGAAGGCATGGTTCAACTTAAAAACCGCAAACAAAAAAATCTGGTCAAAAGCAACGAAATATATTCCAATGTAACTTACAACCTCAGTACTTATGGCGATGCCATGTATGTAAGTGGCGGCGGCGAAAAGGAATGGATTTTAACCTATAATTCATCGGGTTTTTATCGCTATAAGGACGGCACCTGGACCAACTACAATCGTATGAACGGCACCAGTGGCATGGACTCCATCCTGGATGTGATGGATATAGCGGTTGACCCCAGTAATCAATATATCTACGCCGCCAGTTATGGAGGAGGCCTGTTGGAAATACATCCGGATAATACCCATGTCTTGTATCGAAATACCCCTTACATTCAAAGTCAAGTGGGTAACCCGAATGGATATATCATTGCCGGACTGACCATGGACCGAAACAATAATTTGTGGTTATCGAACTATGCGGCTATTGATCAATTGGTAGTGAAGAAAAAAGACGGTTCCTGGCAGAAATTTTCTTTTCCTTATAGTACCAGCGAACGGGCAGCCAGTCAGATTGTGATTGATGATGCCAATCAGAAGTGGTTGATGGCGCCAAGGGGTATTGGCATTTTTGTGTTGAACGATAATAATACCATTGATAACAAAGCCGACGATCAGATCGCGAAAATCAATAAGGGCAGTGGCTTGGGAAATTTACCAAGCAATGAAGTGTATTGTATTGAAAAAGATAAAGATGGTAAAATATGGGTAGGCACCGCAGATGGGATTGCCATTTTTAATTGCCCGGAATCCATTTTTAGCAACAATGGATGTGAGGCCGAACTTAAAATTGTGAAGTATGATTTAAATGCAGGTTTATTGTTTCAGCGCGAAGCGGTAAATACCATTGCAGTAGATGGAGCCAACAATAAATGGATCGGAACTAATAATGGGGTGTGGCTGATTAGCGATGACGCTGAAAAAATTATTCAACGTTTTACCAAAGACAACAGCCCCTTGCCAACTAATGAAATACGAAAAATAAAAGTACACCCACGCACGGGTGAAGTATTTATCGCAACTACGATGGGTTTGGTATCCTGGAGAGGCAATGCTACAGATGGCGCTGAAAATAATGATCAGTTACTGGTGTTTCCGAATCCGGTACCGGCAGATTATGCGGGCACCATTGCCATATCCGGGTTGGTTGCAAACGCTGATGTAAGAATTACGGATATTTCGGGTCAATTGGTTTATCGTACAAAGGCACAAGGCGGTCAGGCGGTATGGAACGGAAAAAACTATACCGGGCAAAAGCCACGTTCAGGCGTGTATTATGTATTTGTTACAAACGAAGATGGCAGCGAAACCAAAGCGGGCAAATTTATTTTTAACGAGTAGAAGGCTGAATTATAAAGCCCGCATTTGATTGCCTTTGGCGTTATGGGTTAATTCGGCCAGTCCGAGGGCTTCCATGAGTGGCGGGATATACATGCCAAATCTTCCACGAAAACCTTTTTTGAGTCCGTACCAACCACCTACCGGATTTTGTTCGGAGCGCCCCCAGGCTTCTACGGTTCCATCTTTGGCTGGTTTTTGTTCATCGGCACTTCCCAATTCCATCCAGTCGCCATGTTGTTTAAGCATTTGGTGTAAATCCTCGATACAACTCAAGCGATAATGCAGCACTGTTTTACCAACGGTACAAACCAGAATTTCTTCGCCATTTTTTTCTTCCACGTGCATGGTGTATTCGCTGCTGAGTGGGGGTGTTTTTAAAAGCATGGGTTGCTCTTTACTGCCAATTTTGTATTTCATTTTTAAAGGGTTTAAGGGATAAAAATACGGTTCTAAATTGGTTTCATGATTTTGGTTTGGGGCGGGAAATCGACGCACAGAAATTAAATTTTGTTTAAGAGCCAGGCTGACGGAATAGACTCATGGTGGTTTTTTAACCCCAAATTTTGAGTTGATTGTGAGATTACATCATGAAGAACAGATAGCCCCCCATTGCAATGCTCGTATCCTTATTTCGTATTTTATCATTGGCATCAAAATTTGAAATCCTGAAAGAAATTAATATCCCCCTTATTTGTAATGTCGTATTTTTATGAGAGAATCAATTCCCATGAAAAAAATAACGCTTATCTGTTTTATCGTTGTAGGATTTCACTTTTGTATGGAGGCACAAAATCCGACCATTAAATGGTGGTATGATGTTTTGGATTCAAGCTTTGGCCAATCGGCTGCCGGAGATATAGATAAAGACGGCAAGTTGGAAATCGTATTTGGATGTTATAGAAATGACAGTTGTATTTATGCCTTAAATGCAGAAAATGGAACACTACAGTGGAAGTTTAATGCGAAGACCAATTTGGCAGAGGGCTGCAACGATGTGGCGGTATTGATAGCGGATACGGATCAGGATGATACCCTCGATGTGGTCGTTCCTTCGTCGTGCAATCCCAAAACATATTGTTTCAGGGGCAAGGATGGCAGCATCAAATGGCAAACAAATACCGCAGGAAGCGACTCTCCACCATCTATGGCTGATGTTGACCAGGATGGCAAACCAGAAATTCTTCATGGAGGTTTCGATGGCAAAGTCATGTGTTTAAATGCAGAAAACGGATCAGTAGCCTGGACCTTGCCTGTTTTTAACAATGCTTGGGTACAAACAGCACCCACCTTAGTGGATCTTAATAACAATGGCGTTTTGGATATAGTGGTATCTACCTGGGCTTTTAGTCCGGATACCAGTCGAATTTATGCCTACAATGGAAGCACACAGGCCCTGCTATGGTCTAAGCCGGTGTCTGATTATGTGTACCATGGCACCGCTGTTGGCGATATTGATCAGGATGGAAAACCGGAACTGATTTTTGGAGATTACAATGGTAAAATATATGCACTCAATGGAGAAGATGGAAGTACACTCTGGACTTATCAGGCTCAGGTTTATGTAGGTGCTCCGGCAACAATTGCAGATATCAACCAGGATGGATATTGCGATGTGGTTTATTGTGATGGATATGGTGTTGGTGCTTTAGATCGTTATGGAAATTCCATGTGGTACTATAGTATTCCAAACTATGGTCAAAGTTTTAGAGGTGTAGCAGTGGCAGACGTTACCGGTGATTATAATCTGGATATTGTATTTGGTACTCAAACTGGAAAGGTATATGCGCTGAATGGTTCTAACGGAGTATTACATTGGGATATCGATTTGAAGGCCCATATTGGTAAAAAGTTTGATATTAATCATGCCCCGTTAATTTCAGATTTTGATAGTGACGGTAAGATGGATGTTTTTGTTGTTGGGGGCTCCACCGAATATCCTAATTTTTCAGCGAATTATGGAAGGGCATATCTGATATCAACGGGCCCCGGCCATGGCCCTGATTGGATGATGTTTCAACAGGATATTAAAAGGCAATCCAATATTTGCAATTTTCCGGTTGGCATACCAGAGACCGATATTGCCCCTTCAATGACTATTTATCCGAATCCGGCACACCACAAAATACGCCTTGAAGGCATTGGTCCGGGTCGGGTTTCAATTTATAATACGGTGGGTGAGCGAATCAACACCTACAAAACCGATGCCCACAATATTGAGATACAAGTCGCGGATTTAAGCCCCGGAATTTATTTGATCGAGTTTGTTGGTAAACATTATACCCGCAAGCAGGCAGTCACCATTCATTAATATGGATGGCAAAATTTGAGCGTAATTGGTTCATCGAAAGTAGTAGCCAGGCATTCAATAAAACCCCTGCAAATCAGATTGTACAGAAATCCAATTCTCTATTCGCGGAAAGTATTATTTTAGCAGAGTATGAATAGCTTCGAAATATATGGCGGCAATCCGCTCAATGGGGAGGTTCAACCGCAGGGGGCCAAAAATGAAGCCTTGCAGGTGATTGCAGCTACCCTGCTCACGCCACACAAGGTATTGATCCGGAATATTCCGGACATTGTAGATGTCAGGATGTTGATCGAGTTAATGCAAGATTTGGGTGTAGAGGTAGAAAAAATTACCCCGAACGAATATGCTTTTGAAGCTAAAAACATCAATCTGGAATACCTGATCAGTCCTGAATACAAAAAAAAATCCGGCAAATTGAGAGGAGCGGTCATGCTGGCTGGTCCATTATTAGCCCGATTTAAAAAAGCCTATATTCCTCAACCCGGCGGGGATAAAATTGGCCGCCGACGTTTGGATACCCATATTTTGGGTTTTGAAAAATTGGGTGCACGATATCATTACAATGAAGAGGAACATTTTTTTCAACTGGAAGCCGATCAATTGACCGGAACGTATATGTTGCTCGATGAACCTTCCGTAACCGGTACCGCCAATATTTTGATGGCAGCCATTGTTGCGAAAGGGAAAACACGAATTTATAATGCCGCTTGTGAACCCTATTTACAACAACTCTGCCGGATGCTCAATCGTATGGGCGCGCATATTACCGGCATAGGTTCCAATTTGCTGACGGTTAATGGCGTGGATCCCGAAAGTTTTATGGGTTGCGACCATAAAATTCTTGCAGATATGATTGAGGTGGGTTCTTTTATTGGATTAGCGGCTATGACCGGTGGCGATATCTGGATACGAAATTGTAATATTAAATACCTCGGATGTATTCCGGATACTTTTCAACGACTGGGCATCGAAATGGAAATGAAAAAAGATGATATTCATATTCCGGCCCAGGAACACTATCGCATTAAACGATTTATTGGCGGCGATATCCTGACCATTTATGATCATCCATGGCCGGGCTTTACACCAGATTTGTTGAGTATTGCCCTCGTGGTGGCTACGCAGGCAAAGGGGACGGTCCTGTTTCACCAAAAGATGTTCGAAAGCCGTTTGTTTTTTACCGATAAACTCATAGATATGGGTGCGCAAATCGTGCTCTGCGATCCGCATCGGGCAGTGGTCGTTGGTTTGGATAAAACATTTCCTTTGAGAGGCAATACGATGTCGTCGCCGGATATTCGTGCCGGATTGGCCCTCCTGATTGCTGCACTTTCGGCACAAGGAAAAAGTGTTATTCAGAACATCGAACAAATCGATCGGGGATATCAGTATATCGATACCCGTTTACAAAATTTAGGGGCTAAGATTCGTCGAATAGATTAGTGTAACTTTTTAAGGGGCATTTTGCACGATATTGAACCATACTATAACTGGCGACATTTATACACCGCTGAAGAGGATGAGCAGTCACCTTTTTATGGGCGGGTATATAGTGAGTTTGAATTTTCGAACACCGTTTATAACTATTATATCCATCCGCAATGGGATGAAATTGGCTCACGCACCTTGTATATTAAAATTTTGTTTGCCGACTATGACGAAAATTATGCCATCATCGAATTAATCGGCGAGTGGAATGATGCTATTGAAAATGATATTCAAACACTCAAACGAAATATCATTGACCTCTTGATTGATAAAAAAATTTACAAGTTTATCCTCATTGGAGAAAATGTTTTAACCTTTCACAGCGATGGAGATGATTACTACGAAGAGTGGTATCAGGATGTGGCCGATGAAGGCGGTTGGATTGTAGCCCTCAATATGCATCTGCAGGTGCAGGATGATTTTAAAAAGGCCCGCATCACCCATTACCTCACTTGTATGGAAGATGAAAACTGGCGTACCCTCAAACCCGAACATCTGTTTTTAAAAATCGACAATGTGATGATTCGATAAGCCCGGATATGAAGGATGGTTTGTAATAGCTGCTCAACGCTTTTAAACCGATGCCCATTCTTGGTGCGCATTCTATTGCAAAATGACTGAAAATTTGGGTTATCTGCTTCAGAAAGAATCTTCCTATCTTGCCGTCATTACTCGTAAGGAACATGCCAACTGATTTGTCAATTTGGGAAAGAAATCATTTTATACATGCTGATATCATCATCATAGGGAGCGGTATTGTGGGCTTGTGCACCGCCTACTATTTATCAGTATCTTATCCGGAAAAGCGTATCCTCATTCTGGAACGAGGATTAATACCCAGCGGGGCCAGTACCAAAAATGCCGGATTCGCTTGTATGGGTTCACTCACAGAATTACTCGATGATTTACAACACATGCCCGAACAAGCAGTGGTTGATTTGTTTGATATGCGCCGCCAGGGTTTGTCAAGATTACAGTCGATTCTTGGTAAGGAGGCCATCGGCTATCAACAAAATGGAAGTTATGAATTAATCATGTCAGATGAAATGGATGCCCTAAATGCTTTAGATCGTTGCAATTTGTTACTCAGGGAATTACTCCAGGCCGACGCTTTTTCTTTGTGTAATCATTTGATATCCTCATTCGGATTTAAAGGTGTGGAAGCGATGGTACAAAACCTTTGTGAGGCTGAAATAGATACCGGACAAATGATGTCGGCTTTGATTGGGTTGGTCACAAAAAATGGCGTACAGATTAAGACGGGAAGTCATGTAGAATATTTTGAAGAGCATGAAAGTGGTGTGGAACTTGTTCTAAAAAATCCTTTGGATGGTTCGGATTTTAAAATGCAGGCCGATCATCTTTTTATATGTAACAACGCCTTCGCGAAGAAGTTAATACCCGAAGCAGATATCGCGCCGGGTCGTGGACAGGTGCTCATTACTCAGCCAATAAACGGACTCCGTTTTAAGGGCATTTTTCATCTACACAAAGGCTATTATTATTTTAGGGAGTATCAAAACCGGGTTTTACTGGGCGGTGGCCGGCATAAGGATTTTGAAGGAGAAACAACTTGCGAGTTCGGACTTCATCCAGGGCTACAACATGATTTGGATGAGATGCTTCGGCAATTGATTTTACCCAATCAACAGGTTGAAATTGATTTACGCTGGTCGGGCATTATGGCATTCGGGCCTAACAAAAAACCCATCGTCGAACAGTATAGTCCGCGCATTTTTGCAGGCGTTCGTATGGGAGGAATGGGCGTGGCCATCGGATCGCAAGTGGCCTTTCAACTCAGCGAAATGTATCGAAAAAACCGGGCTTAAAAATTGTAACCAATATTGATGCCGAGTAAACGGAAGCCTAATCCTGTTCGACTAATATCCGTATCGATTCCATCCTGATTCCAACTCAAAGTTTTGGCATTGGAAATGATGGGTTCAATATTGCTTGAAATAATCGCACGTTCAAATTCATTGATATTATTTACGGGAAGTGTTGATTTTAGTTGTGCTTTGTTATAACCGAACCAGGGGCCTGCAAACCAAAAATCAATACTGAGGTGTTTTTTCGTAAGTACTTGTAAGCCCAATAGGATGCCACCTCCAAAATGGTTTTCCCTCAATGTGGCTTTTCCGGTGCGTTGTACCACCGAATTATTTTCGTAATATTTAAAATCGAAACGGATTTGATCGCGGTTGTATCGAAAAAAGGGTGCAAGGTATAATCCTTTGGGGGCCTTCTTTTTAAAGTACAATCGAAATTCAGGGGTGATGCTCAATCTGCTCAGTACAGCGCTACGATACATATCGGCGGTACTTGGACTGATACCGGAATTACCGGCATTATCAGCAGCCAGATCAAATAATTTTAAACTGGATTGTGGACGGTAAATCACACCCAGAGCCAAACTCATATTTCGCCTTACCTTAGATTCATATTGCACTCCGAGCGACTTGAACATTAAACTGCTTAAGTTAATTTTTACCACATTGGAGGGATAAACAAATTCCTTTTTTTTGCGTTTGTCCTGGTCTACTTTATATCGTTGAGCATTGGATTGAAGGGCAAGGCTACAAAGAAGAGCCAGCATTAAAAGTCGCATAATTGTTTCTTTTTGCGAATATACGTGATTCAACCATTGCAAAACGGTGCTTGCAATCAGGAAATCATTCTTGAATAAAATTTAAGGGGCCGTGTAGCTTTTACGGAATGGCTTAGGCAATGGGTTGATGAAGTGCATTGGATTGAGCCGGGTTTAATCGGCTGCAAAAAACTCCGGAAGGGAGCGCAACATTTTTTCGCTGTTTTGTCGGTTCAACAGCAGAAAATCTCGGTCGTTCCAATACGCAAAAAAGGAATCAAAATCATATTCTTCGTTTCCAAGTTTGATGGCTGCTTTGGATCCTTTATCGGGCGGCCGGAAGTAGATGACTAATTTGTCGGGTGATTTTCCCTGCCGTTTTATAATCACAGTCGCCAATTGATGTCCATGTTGAAGAATGGTATCTTTCAGGCGGTTTCGATTTTCAAATCCGGTACAGAAAATGCCATCCAGCAAACGTACATAGGATTCCACTCTTTTGATATTTACAGGTCCAGCGGGGTTTTGATTCCCGCGTACAGTTTTTTGCTGGGCATCTAATTCAAATGAATAATGAAGAGAATCTTTGTAGCTCACTTTCACTTGTTCGATCGGTGCGTTCTGATACATGATTTTACGATCGCGCCAATCAGCTAAAGCCGTAAAATAACGGATGCCTAAAAAGGTATTCTGTAAAGGCAATTTAACGATATAAGGTTGTTGTGCACCATCTTGCAGCATATAAGTCACATTGCCCTCTCCCGGCTCACGCGCTACATAAAAGGCATGCGTTTTTTTCTCCCCTTCATATACTTCAATTTTTGTGCTATTGGTACTTAGTTTGGTGATTGCGTAGTCGTGATAAGAAGTCGGCACCGGCTGTTCAGCTTTCTGATGTAAGAGGGCATCCATTAAAAATTCAACAGCATCTTTTCTTGCCCGGAAACTATCATTAACTATCCAACCTTCTGCACTTCTTTTTAAAGTGATACGCTCATCTCTTTTACTCACCAAAAAAAGCGCGGTAACCCGACTGCTATCTTTAATCCGAAAATTGGCTTCCTTTTCATCGAAGAGTTCAGTTTCTTTTCGGAAAACAATAAAATAGGTAGCGATGGCCGTCACGATTAACAAAAGCCCATAAATCCAATTTCTCTTCATGGGGCAAAAGTAATTCAAAAGCCAAACTTGTGGGAAGATGATTCCATCTGCTGTAAGCGAACGAAGGATAGCGTTATTTGCCGAAAAAACAGGAAAATGCTTCGCCGCCCCAAAAAGGAAATTAGCTTGATACAATCGCACGTTCAGTCGTCGGACCTCATCGGGTATTGTGGAAAGTACTGCTGCATAAAATTTCGCATATCCAGAGAAACACCCTGTCCTTGATAGTTTTCAATGCCATACCAATGCAAATCTTTTTTATCAAAATACGAAAGACATTCCGTACCGATGTCCAACTTGTAATCGAGATGTTTATAGCCGGGTACAAAATAGCCCGGGTAATACCAGCGAAGTCCATTGCCCTGACAAACCTGAATTTGTAAATAAATCATGTATTTGCCCAGGCTGCAAGTTCTGTATGCCGGATGATAAAAAGCACTAATACCCTCTGCGCTATTTGCCCCAATATCGAAATAGGACGAAGCGATTAAGTGATTGTTGTGTATGATACTGATTTCGTAGGTATTAAACAGGTCCTGCTCGCCAAGACCATAACCCAATAAAAGTTGATGCACGGAAGAGGATACCAGAAAAGGAATTCCTTTTTGATATTGCCGGTATAACCATTCATGTTCCGGAGTAATGCGGGCCTTTTGAAAACGAATTTGAAATGCCTGATTCCGTTTACGTAATTTTTGGATGGTTTTACCTTCCCGGTATTCGTTTAAATCATTACGCAGCCAAATAGCAGGATAAATTCTTTCGTCAAACAAAACATAATCGGTCGTAAATAATGACTGCCCCATACGATACCATCCCTGGGCCAATAAATGATCTAATTCTTCCGGCAGAATCTGTTCGGGGTAATAGAATTCTTCTAGCATGAAATCAATTTGCAAAATAACATTAATTTTTTAGGATTATGCAGGATGTACCGTAGGTCTCTTATCGTCTTGTTTAGTTTGTTTTGGGTAGAGCTCAACTCCAGGAAAGATCTGAGCAAAACCGCTGACTGAAATAAAAACTACTCGTTCGCCATCCACTCAAATATAAATCAGTCCGCTCCTAAATTTATCATTCCGCTTCAATGTGTCGGAATTATATTTACCGCATAAACCGTTTTTATGAAAAAGCTCACTTTCCTGTTTTTGATGTTTCTTCCATTGGTTTTTTGGGCCCAGATGGATTCACTCCGCATGAGCACCTTCATTTCACGAATGGAATCCTATGATAAAATGTGGCTGACGACTTGTTTTATGAAGAATGGTGAAATTGTTTATCAGCAAAGTTCTGGTTATATCGACTATGCTGAAAAGCGCAAAGCCAATGTTTACAGCCAGTATCGTATCGGAAGCATCTCAAAAACATTTACAGCAGTGATGGTGCTTCAACTCATGGAAGAAGGAAAACTGAAACCCGACTCCCGACTGAGTCAATTTTATCCCAGCTTGCCTAATAGTCAGGAAATTACGATGATGCATTTACTCAAGCATCGGAGTGGGCTGCACAATTTCACGGCCAATCCCGGCTATCCTGCTATCATGGAAAAGCCTGTTTCAGATGAGGCATTGATTGCGCTCTTTGAAAAGGATGCGTCGGATTTTAAACCCGGCAGCAAAATGGAATACAGCAATACCAACTACGTTTTGTTGTCGATGATTATTGAAAAGGTTACGAAAAATACTTATCAGAAGGAGTTGCTGAAACGTATTTGTGCAAAAGCGGGTCTTGCCGATACCCGCGTTGGAACCCCCATAGACCCTTCGTACAACCAGGCCCTGAGTTACGACTTTAACGGTAAGTGGGTACTTGCGACCCAAACAGATCCTTCTATTCCCAAAGGCGCCGGTGCTATTGTGAGTACAGCCAAAGATTTGTGTTTGTTTGTAAGCGCCCTCATGCATGGCAAATTAATGAAAAAGGAAAGTTTGGATATGATGCGAACCCTGGAGGATGGGATGGGGTGTGGTATTTTTGAATTACCCTTTTACGATCGGAAAGCCATGGGACACAATGGCAGCATTGATGGATTTCGTTCCATGATGGCCTACTTTCCCGATGATAGTGTGTCGTTCTGTGTATTAAGCAATGCGGTGAACGATAAACTGAATACTGCAGTACTTGGTTTACTCAAACTCTACTATGGAAAACCTTTTGATATACCTACTTACGAACAGGCAACCCGAAGTCCGGAGGTGATGCGCGCCTATGCCGGTAAATACCGCAACGAAAAGGTGGGCATGTTTATCGAAATAAAAAAGGACAATGACCAACTATTTGCACAGGCAGAGGGACAGGCCATGATTCCCTTAACGAAAATTTCCGCTGAAACTTATGAATTCAAGGCGGCGGGCATCGTGATAGAATTTATTAAAGAAGGCAATGGAGATATACCGGCATTTATTTTAAAACAAAACGGCGTTGAATTATCATTTTTGAAACAATAATTTCCGTATGAAACAATTATTATTTTTTATTTGCTGTACAATTATATCCGTATTGATGGCGGCCTCCGCAAATGCTGCAACCCTCAAAGGACGAATCACTGATTCCAAAGGCGAGCCTTTGCCTTTCGCTTCGCTTTATTTGAAAGGAACTACCAAAGGCACCACGAGTAATATGGATGGATATTATCAATTGGAATTACCGGTGGGTGATGTGGTGCTGATTTGTCAATATGTGGGTTATCAAAAGCAGGAACTCAAATTAAAAATTGCAGATGGAATAAACACCAAAAATATCCAGCTCCTGCCCAATGAAAAAATCTTGTACGAGGTGAAAATCAAGAGTGGTGAAAATCCGGCCATTGCGATCATTAAAAAGGCCATCAAAAAAAGATCTTTTTATAATAAACAAATCGACCATTATCGCGCCAATGCCTATATCAAAGGGAATTTTAAACTGGAGCAAGTTCCCAAGGACGGCATGATTTATGCGCTCATGGGTGGTGGTGATGCCAAAGACGAAATGGACAAGGCCAAAGGCATTTTAATTTTATCCGAAACCTTTAGTGAGATATCCTATCGACGACCGGATAAAATGAAAGTGAAGGTGATTAGCTCCCGGGTTTCTGGCAATCAGGACGACTATGGTTTTTCCGACCCCATGCAAATCAATTTATATGAAAACAATGTACAGATTAGTGAACAACTGAGTCCGCGTGGATTTGTATCGCCGATTGCTGATGCAGCCCTGCTCAGTTATAAATATGAATTACTGAGTGCTTACATGGACGATGGGAAATTAGTGAACCGAATTAAAGTGATTCCCCGCCGAAAATTCGAACCCCTCTTTTCAGGCATTATTGATATCATCGAAAATGAATGGCGTTTACACAGTGTAGACCTGACTGCAGATAAAGATCATCAACTGGATGTTGTAGATACGATGAAAATTAAACAGGTTTTTGTGCCTGTTGGTGATGCCATGATGGTCAAGGATCAGAGCTTTTTTATCAAATTAAAAATCATGGGCTTTGGCATTGTTGGAAATTATGTAAATGTGTTTTCCGATTATGTAATCGATCAGGATAATCGCAAAGACTTCAACCGATTTGTGAAAGAATATGAATCCGAAGCCAACAAACGCAGTGTGGCTTATTGGGATACCATTCGACCGGTGCCTTTGAGTCAGGAAGAAAAAGAGGACTACGTTAAAAAAGATAGTATCGCTAAGGTGGAAGAAGCTAAAAAAGATAGTTTGCCCCCGATCAAAAACAGCCTGAAAACAATTGTTTTTAACGGATACACGCAACGTTTAAACAGGAAGACCCGGCTCTTTACCTCATCTTTGATTGGCCTTCGGAATTTTAACTGGAATACCGCCGAAGGTTTGAATTATACTTATAGCGTAGGCATCACAAAACGGGTGGATGAAGACCATCGTTGGAATACCAATTTAAGAATGCGTTATGGAGTGAGTAATCAGCAGTTTAATGCCCGTTTAAATACCCAGTATCATTTCGGAAAAACCAATAAATCTACCTTGCGCCTGAGCGGTGGTCGATATGTATTTCAATACAATAATGCCGGTCCGGTAAACCCACTCATCAATTCGGCCTACACCTTATTTTATGGCCGAAATTATATGAAGATTTATCAGGCTTGGTTTGGAGAGTTTTCGCACAGCTACCGACATATTAGCGGCCTAAGTATACAAAATGGTTTGTCGGTTCAGGATCGATATGGATTGGCGAATACCAATTTATTTTCATTCCGGAAAAATGAAGTTCAGTTCACGCCCAACTATCCGGTAGAAATTCGGAACAGTTATGAAGAAAGGCATCAGGCTTTATTGTATCGTTTTGGCATGGAGTATCAGCCTGGTCGTAAGTATATCAAATATCCTGATCGTATAGCAGCCACTCACTCGCACTTGCCCATTTTCGGTGCGGCATTTACCTGGGGTATGCCATTTGCTTTCAGTGATGTTGACTATGGAAAATGGCAGCTCAGTATGCGCGACGATATGCAACTAAACTTGTGGGGAACTTTTGAGTATCGAATTGCCGCCGGAGGATTTTTGTGGAACAACAGAAGTTATACCCCTGATTATACACATTTTAACGGGAATCAAATTATGCTGGCATCTCCATACCTCAATAGTTTTCAGGTGTCGCCCTATTATTTGAATAGTAATACCCAGGAAATTTACGGATTACTCCATGCCGAACATCACTTTAAAGGACTCCTCACGAATAAAATTCCTTTGTTTCGCCGTTTAAAATATTATCTCGTCGCATCGACGAATATGTATTACGTGAATCAGGACAACAACTATATGGAGCTTTGTGTGGGATTGGAAAATATCGGATATAAAATTTTACGTATTATTCGCGTGGATGGCGTAGTGGGGTATAACAATTTTAAAAATCCGGTATATGGTGTGCGTATTGGTATTTCCGGAGGTGTGTTTGGTTTCGATAGTGCAGATGATTAATGAAGGCAGGGGTTTACAAAATCCCCATGCGGATTTGCAGGTTTGGTTGTAGATTTGATGATCTCTTCAATGCTTAAAGATACATTTAACCGGAATCATCATTATCTGCGTATTTCATTGACGGATGTGTGTAATTTTCGTTGTTTGTATTGTATGCCCGAAGATGCACAGTTTATGCCTTCTGCCCGATTAATGTCGGCAGATGAAATTGAGCAGATCGCCCGGATTTTTGTCGCACAAGGTGTAGATAAAATTCGTTTAACCGGCGGAGAGCCCCTTGTCAGAAAGGATGCGGCTGATATCATGCGTCGTTTAGGGAAATTGCCCGTAGAGTTGACCATGACAACCAATGGCATGTTATTACATCAATATGTTGAAGTGATGCAACAAGCCGGAATGACTTCTGTAAATATTAGTTTGGATACTCTGCAAGCGCAGAAGTTTTTGCAAATCACTAAACGCGATGCTTTTTATCAAGTCCGACAAAATATTGACCTGATGCTGGAAAAAGGTTTTCGGGTCAAAGTGAATTGCGTAGCCCTCAGAGGATGGAATGATGATGAAGTGATTGATTTTGTTGGTCTAACCAAAGAACTTCCTTTACACATTCGTTTTATAGAGTTTATGCCATTCAAAGGCAATCAATGGGCAGGGGCTTCGGTTTATCCTTATGAGGAATTAATTCAACAAATTTCAGAGCAGTTCGATATCGTTAAATTAAAAGATGAATTGCATGATACCACCCGGAAGTTTAAGGTAATCGGTCATACGGGCACCTTTGCGGTTATTACAACAATGAGTCAACCATTTTGCAGCGGATGTAACCGCCTACGATTAACTGCAGATGGTAAAATGAAGAATTGTTTGTTTTCGGAAAATGAATCAGATATCCTGGGCCCATTTCGCAGAGGAGAAGATATTTTGCCGATCATTCAACAAAATGTACTGGATAAAAAAAAGGAAACAGGCGGGCAACTTTTACGTAAGTATGAAGAAATGGATTCGGAAAAAATTGTGAATCGAAGTATGGTTCATATTGGAGGTTAATTTAATCAGGACAACATGGTTACGGTGAATGAGGCACGGATAAAGATTGAACAACACACGATTCCATTGTCACCGGTTCTTGTACCAATCATCGATTCTCTGGGTGCTGTATTGTCCCGGGATATTGAGGCTCCCATTGATTCGCCGCCTTTTGATCAATCTGCCATGGATGGCTATGCATTTCGATGGTCGGACTTGCAGGCCGATTCCCATCTGGTATTGCAAGGTGTGGTTGCAGCCGGCGATACTTTCGAAACATCGCTACTTCCACATCATTGTTTGCGTATATTCACCGGTGCGGCTATACCTCAGGGCGCTGATACCATCATCATACAGGAAAATTGCCGCAACGAAAATGGAAGAATTTATATGGACCTGAGTTCTACCATACAGGGCGCCAATATTCGCCTTGCTGCTTCGCAATGTAAACGCGGCACCCTTATTCCCCTCCAAGGAAGCATATTACAAGCAGGAGGGATTGGTTACTTGGCTGGAATGGGTATTTCTGAGCTGAGCGTTCTGCCAAAACCGCGGATTGGAATTATTGTCACAGGCAAAGAATTGGTTACACCGGGTACAGCTTTGCAATATGGTCAGATTTATGAAAGCAATGCCTGGATGCTGATGGCGGCTTTGCGTGAAGGAGGTATTCATGTTGACCATCATACGCGGGTGGGAGATGATTTGCAGGAAACCATAGAGGCCATTCGTGAAGAGATGATGCGTTGCGACGTTATTTTACTCAGCGGTGGAATTTCGGTTGGGGACTATGATTTGGTCAGGGAAGCGTTATTCAGCTGTGGCGTGGAGGAAATATTTTATAAAGTGAAACAAAAACCTGGCAAGCCATTATTCTTCGGTAAAAAATCCGGCACCTTGATTTTTGCTTTACCGGGTAATCCGGCTTCGGTGCTGACTTGTTTTTATCAATATGTTGTTCCGGCTTTGCGAAAAATGCAAGGCCTTTCATTCGATCCACCACGTGTTCGACGTTTATTGATGCATGACTATTTTAAAAAAGGAAGTCTCACACATTTTTTAAAGGCAAAGGTGGATGATCATTCAGTGATTATTCTCGATGGGCAGGAATCTTATAAATTAAATGCTTTCATCGAGGCGAATGCCTTGGTGATGCTCGAGCCTGATCAGCAACAATTTCAAAAAGGCGATTCATTGGAAGTGTTACCATTGAATACGATTTGGCGTTCATCAAAAACTGAATTATTTAAATCAGCATCCTCTTGAGTCAGATCCTCTTTCTTATTTTTTTGCCAATTGTAGCCTTTTTATATAGTTCCGTCGGGCATGGCGGAGCAAGCGCATATCTGGCCCTGATGGCATTGCTGCAATTTGTACCTGAACACATGAAACCGATTGCCTTGATATTGAATATCGTTGTTTCTCTGATTGCCTTTTTACTCTTTTACCGCACAATACGGATGCCCTGGAAACTCTTCCTGACGCTTTGTGCCGCTTCCATTCCTGCAGCATATTGGGGTGGGTGCTTGCCCGTTGAACCCCATTGGTATAAATGGATGTTAGGGCTCATTTTATTGATACCTACCTGGCGTTTGTTACAAAATCATCAGCAGGCTGAAAGGCCGGTTCGTTCTTTTAATCCATATGCCACCCTGGGTATTGGAGCTGGCATTGGGTTTATTTCAGGCCTCATTGGTATTGGTGGAGGTATTCTTTTATCGCCGGTACTGATTTTTTTACGCTGGGCCCATTTAAAGGAAACTGCCTGCATCAGCGCCCTCTTCATTTTTGTCAATTCTGTTTCCGGATTGATGGGGCAGCAGAAGTCGTTAAAAATAATGTACGACCTCTATCAAGCTGAGTGGTTTGTGTGGATGATGATTCTCGCGGTATTGGGTGCCACAAGCGGGGCATACTATGGCGCAAATAAATTAAATACTCGTATGATGAAAATATTTTTAGCTGTAGTTTTGGCAACAGCCTCAATCAAATTATTGCTCGCATGAATATTCAATTACGCGTTTTTGGACCTATCACTGATGTTCTTCAAAATCAGGAGATGGATTTGGCAGAACAAACTGCTGTATCTCAATTCAAGGAAATGTTATTGCTTCAGTTTCCAACATTGAATCAGCAAACTTTTGTAATTGCAGTAAATCATAAGATGGCAGAAGCCGATTTGATATTGACAAAAGGAGATGAAGTAGCTCTGCTTCCGCCTTTTTCCGGAGGTTAATGAAAATAAAATGAATCGGTACTTAAGACAAATTATGTTGTCTGACTTTGGATTGCACAGTCAGCAAAAATTAAAAGCATCTGCTGTATTGGTGGTAGGTGCCGGTGGATTGGGTTGTCCGGCATTACAATATTTAAATGCTGCAGGTATTGGTACGATTGGTATTGTGGATGCTGACCGGGTGAGCGAAAATAATTTGCACCGACAAATTCTTTATACGCCAAAGGATATAGGCAGATACAAAGTAGAAGCTGCCCGCGATTTACTCGGCATGCAAAACCCTGAAACAAAAATTCGTATTTATCCTGAACATTTGAGCGAACAAAATGCACTGGATATTATTGCTGAATATGATATCATCCTGGATGGCACGGATCATCCGGCATGCAGATATTTGATTGCAGATGCTTGTGAGGTCAACAACAAACCCTGGGTATATGCTGCCTTATATGCGCATGAAGGACAACTAGCCGTCATGAATCATTTGTATGAGGGCGTACAATGCAATTACAGAGATGTGTTCCCCTGGTCCGAAAACCATTTACCCCCGCCGGCTTGCCATGAAGCGGGTGTGTTAGGTGTATATACCGGCATCCTGGGGAGTATGCAGGCCGCCGAGGCCATAAAGGTGTTGACAGGATATCGGGAGGCCATGAGTAATCGTATTTTGTACATTCACTTTGGAAATTACGCATCTTACAGCATCGAAATCCGACCTGACCGCAATCGTATTCGGGTAAATGAGAAATCGTTTTACTTTCAACCCCGCGGAACACAAGATCAACTTACCTGATTATGCAAAAGAAAAAAAAGAATGTTTTTATTGAAGGACCAATCAGTTCTGAATTTATTGCACAATCCATTGCCAAACATAGCAGCCAAACAAATATTGGAGCCCATGCTATTTTTTTAGGACAAGTTCGACAGGACAATATGGGAGACGCTGCTGTAGTGGGAATAGAGTATAGCAGTTATCTTGAAATGGCCGATGAAATTTTTCATCAAATGCGGGAAGAAACTTTCGCAAAATTTCCATTGACCTGCATGCATATTTATCACAGCCTAGGATTGGTGAAAGCCGGTGAAATTTCGTTGTTCGTTTTTACTTCTGCCATTCACCGACGAGAAGCGCTCGATTCTTGTGACTGGATTGTAGAACGCATCAAAAAAGAAGCTCCGGTATGGGGCAAAGAAATTTTAGATAATCACACGTATAGCTGGAAAACCAATTCTGTTACACCTTTGAATAACAAGGTTCATATTTAAATAGTTATGGTAGATATTACATTTAAACAATACTCGCTGCGCAAAGCTATTGCAAAAGCGGTGGTGGAAGTTTCGGCGCAAAGCACCATTGAGGCGCTGATAAACAATCAGGTTCCGAAGGGGCAGGTATTTGAAATGGCGAAAACAGCCGGACTATTTGCCGTAAAAAAGACCAGTGATCTCATTCCGGATTGTCATCCATTGCCTGTTGAATACTGCGCTGTGCATTATGACATCAAGGATCTGGAGATTCACATTCGTATGGAAGTGCATACCATCTATAAAACCGGTGTAGAGGTAGAAGCTATGCATGGTGTTTCTGTAGTGGCACTCACGATGTACGACATGCTCAAACCCATTGATAAGGGCATTGTCATTCGGGATATTTCTTTACAGGAAAAGGTGGGTGGAAAAACAGATTTACAAAAGGACCTTCAAGCTGAACTTCGGGCACAGGTTATTGTTTGCTCGGATACCATTTCGGCGGGTAAAAAAGAAGATCAGGCCGGAAAAAATATCATGGGGCTGCTCGAAAAATTTCAAGTGCAGGTAGCGGATTATAAAATTATTCCGGATGAAAAAGAGATTATTCAGGAACAGATTTGGCAAGCTGTATCGAACAAAGTCAATCTGATTATTTTAACAGGAGGTACAGGTCTTTCACCCCGGGATGTTACGCCTGAGGCGGTGATTCCACTCTTGGACCGGCGACTTCCGGGTGTTGAGGAAGCCATTCGTTCCTATGGTCAACAACGCACAGCCTATGCGATGTTGTCGAGAAGTGTTGCCGGAATGATTTCGCAAACATTGGTATTGGCATTACCGGGTTCATCACGGGGCGCCCTTGAATCGATGCAAGCCATTTTTCCGGGCATCTTGCATATATTTCAGGTGAACAAGGGGCAGCGGCACGAATAGGAAGCATTTGATTAGGGTTGTACCGCACCAATAAATTCGTTGCTGTTTTGCTCCCAATAAATAAAATCCAGCCCATCCACAATGCCATCGCCATTGAGGTCAGTACTGAAATAACCTCCTGCAAATTGGTTGCTGTCATCTTCCCAATCATTATAATCTAATCCATCGATCACTTCATCCTGATTCATATCGCCTGTGTAAAAAGCAAAATGAGTGGGGTCTATCATGTACTGATTATTTCCATATGCTTTCAGTATTTGATTGCTGAAATCGTATGTGTTGAATAATTGCATTAGGATGGGCACACTGTTCCAGGTAGCACAATGGTTGCGATGTTTAATGCGAATGAAATATGAATTTCCCCACGATGATTCGGGGAACCAAGCCAGGCAGGTTCCATTTTGATGAAGTAAGGCCTTGGTTTGAAAAGACAGGTTAAACGGTGACTGTGCCTGATGTAATGAAACTAAAACAGTATCCGTATGAGTGGAATTGATATTGGTTTCGATGCCTTGTTGATATAATACCTTTTGCATGAGGTTGTTGGCCATGAGATAGCCTTGCAAATAAAGTTGCAGATTTACTTTGGTGGAACAATTTCCATGCAGGAGATAATGACTTTTTGCAGGCGATTGAGTGAGAAGTCCGTATTGCGCATTATACACCAGATTATTTCCGTAAGCAGTCAGATTCGAAAATTGTCCATTGCTACTCATACAACGTTGCGGGCAAACATCATTGTTCCATCCCCAGGCATACCATCCCACTTTTTTTTGTTGACAGATGTTTAGGAGCGCCTGATAATTGAGGTTGTATTGGCAATTGGTGGTGTTGTCCTGTTGATTGGCTATTTCACCCAATACGATGGCCACATTTTTGCTCAGGGCATAGTTGATTTTATTCAACATTTGCACCGAATCATTGCTTGCATAACTATACCAATAAGCATGTGCACTAAAGATGAGATTATGTGAGGGGTCGGCTGCAAGTAGCGCAGGAGCAGCATCAGCCAGAAAATCAAGATGTTGTCCGCAGTCAGGTGCATCAATCATCAAAGGAACCTGAATATTGTTGCTGCGCAGCGTATTAACGATATTGGAATAGGTATTGATAAAGGTATTTTTTGCGGCTTGGGTATTGCCCATCCAAAGAACGTACAAGGCTTCGTTGGCAATATTCAGAATGAGACTGTGTTTGTATTTTTGAATGAGATTGAGTACTGCTGTTTGGGTAAACCAGGTTGCCAGTGTGTTGAGTGCGGTGGGACTATTGGCGCAAGTTTGATCATGTAATTCAAGCACCGGTATGAGTTTATGTTGAATACATTTTGAGAGGGCGCTGTCCAATAAAACCAGATTGGCGTAGGTGCTGGCAGGTGTGCCGCTACTCCCTGTTTTGTACCACACCAAACGTACGGTATTGGCGCCACTCAATGCGATTTGCGGAATGAGCAATTCTGTAGGAGACCATCCCCAGTTATACGGCGCATAATTGACTCCCCGCAGCAAAAGGGTATCCTGACAGGGGCCCAAAATATATTTCCCACTTGTATGAATGGTTTGTGCCGTTTGCGATTGAACTTGGGTAGATAGCACAATCAGAAAACTGAAAAAAAATAAGATCGTTTTCATGGGTTGTTGGATTGGTTCTATAAAGTTAGTGTATAACATGAATAAAATGGATATCAAAAGATGTGGTGGAGATATGTTCTATTTCCACTTTATGTTTGCAGTTATGGAACCACCATTGGATCAAAATTTTTGGAACGAACGTTATCGAAGTGGAAATACCGGTTGGGATTTAGGCGCAGTGAGTCCGGTGTTTTTGCCCCTCATCCAACAGTTAACAAATCATCAAATAGCCATTCTCATACCCGGGGCCGGAAATGCTTACGAAGCTGAATATCTTGCTGATCAGGGTTTTCAGGATATTACAGTCCTGGATATTTCTGAAGAAGTTTGTGAACGACTTCGTACTAAATGGACGGACAAGGCTTGCATGAAGGTATTGTGCACGGATTTTTTTAACCATCAGGGGCAGTATGATTTAATTTTGGAACAAACTTTTTTTTGTGCCATCGATCCGGCTTTACGCCCTCAATATGCGGCACATATGTTTCAACTTCTCAATCCCAATGGATTACTAAGTGGTGTTTTATTCAATAAAGATTTCGAAGGTGGCCCCCCATTTGGAGGAAATCCGGAAGAGTACATGGCTTATTTTAAACCCTATTTTAAAATGGAAATATGGGAGCCTTGTTTAAACTCGGTAGCACCGCGTGCAGGTGCAGAATGGTCTATCGGTTTGCGAAAACCTGCTTAGTATTTATCTTAGTCTTTTCTTTTGATGTTGTTTTACCCGCCTTTCAATTACTGCCAGTAGACCCTCTCTGCATTGGTCATCCATGAGTTGCCAAAACATCATGCCTCCCAATTGCTCCTTCAGGGCATAATCTGTTTTTCGTAAAACCGATTCTTCATTGTCATACGTGGCTAATAATCGCCTTTTTAAATGAATGGCATAAGGAGCTTGTGCAGCCGCATCCCAATATTGAATAAAACCTTGTTGAACACCAATGGAATCTTTCGCATGCCGGTAAGAAAAGGAATGATCAAAACGGCCAGGTTGGTAGAGGCCCACAGGTGCACCTTCCTGTATCGCAAAATATCTGCCATAAAACGCAGCACCAATAATTAGTTTATCACGCGGTACTCCTTTGCGAATTAAACTTTTTACGGCATGGTCGGTAGATTCTTTTTGTTGAACCGTACTGAATAATGGGGTGTGATGCCCACTGGATGTACTATACCCATGTACCAAATCATAGCTCATGATATTGATGAAGTCTGTATAAGGCAAGATCGAAATCCAATCAATCGAAGAATCAATGTATTTGGTAAAACCACCTGCCGCAAAACTGATTTCAAACGGAGGAGGGTTGTAATGCCGAATCTCCTTGAGCAATTCCGTAAAATGTTCGCGGTCTGCAGCCTCATAATGATAGCCAGGAACACCGGCAATAGCAGGGTATTCCCAATCCAGATCAATACCATCTGTTTGGAAATGCTGACTGATGGCTCTTACTGATTGGGCAAATTTTTTTCGGCCTGCCGCACTGGAGAAACCTGCTGAACAAAATTGGCAACCACCCCATCCCCCGAGCGATAACATCACTTTGAGTTGAGGTTGCCTTTTTTTCATACCAATCATGCGTTCAATGATGATGCTGTCTTCTGCATTGCGAATCCAAAAATTACCCTCCTTGAAATCACCGAAACAAAAAATGAGATGCGTTAATTTTTCAACCTCAATACTATCAACCCTTTGCAGCGGTCCGGCAAAATATCCAATAATCCTAAACGGTCCTGCCTGGGAATATTCAGCATTGCCTGCTATGAAAAAAACTACGAAAAGGAAAAATATCGGAAATCGCATCATTGAGGTTGAACTTGCAATGTAGCTCAAACAAAATAGAATAGAAAGAATGCTTGGTCGAATTATTGGCGGCTGAAGGTTTGATAAATAGGGGCTACTGAATAACTCAGAAATGCTGTAGATTCAAGGCGCGGGTAATGAAGCTGTATTGT
>JBMOFV010000006.1:0-129224 GCA_049318705.1 Chitinophagaceae bacterium | reverse complement strand
GGATCCGCCGCGGCGGAGAGGACTTGCAGTGGATAGCGTGCCCGGCCGCCCTAAAAATTACGGATAATTAATTTCGGCAGATTCCAATACATCCGGGGTCCACTCGTCGGGGCGTGCGCTGATGATGAAGCCCATATACTCGCGGATGATGTTGGCTTTGTCGGTCAACATTTTTTTGATGTCACTGCTTTTTGACTGATCAGCCGCGGTTTGGTATTGTTTACGAATCGTGCCTAACCCTTTTAAGGCTGCTTTTCGGACTTCAGGATAATGATCATTGTTTGCTTTATCGCGGTAAAAATCGAGGCTTTGCTGATAGTTGCTATCCAGATTGATTTTGACCAATAATTTCGTCAGATCATTGATACATTCTGCTCGCTGTCGACCGAAAACACGAGGCGATTTTTCGATGAAATGTGGAATATATTCCGGGTTACCTGAAGCGATATAGATTTCGGAAATTTTACGACTCAAATGACCTTTGGCTTCAGGGGCCTGGGAAGCAGCCAAGGTATACGCTTCGGCAGGTGCGATTTGATAAATGGCCCATAATGCTTCTCCATTCACCTGGTAGGATGAGTCGTTACAAAGTTGTTTAAAATGGTTGAGCCATTCGGGGCGTTTGCGACTGCCGAGTATTTCCACCGCCTTTGCCCTGACTGCCGGTGAGGGGTCGTTTTGTGATAAATTGATTAAATCCACTTCAGCACGTTGGTACGAATTTTCAATTTTCCAATCGATCCAGTTTAAGGTTTTGAGTCGGATATCTTCATCGGCATCATTGAGTGCACGCAATAAAGTATAACGAATGGTATCGGCCTGGTTTTGAATACTACTCAATGCATCCAGCGAACGAACTTTTTCGGCATAAGAAGAAGCGAAACCATAAGTTTGGATATGGGAGAAAAATGATTTGTTGTCGCGAATTTCGCCGATGAAAGTGCAATCCGGATCTACAAATACCAGCGGGAGATCTCCTTTTTCGGGGCTGCTTTTTTTAATATAAAAAATCTCCTTCCTTCGGGTAATATCGAATTGGTAAAACTTGACCTGATTGCCTTGTCGTACTTTGAATTTGAGGGGGAATTGAAACAAACCCAAATCGCGCTCCTGCAATTGTTCGACCTGCACTGCCATTAATTCAGTGGAATCGTTCCAGGTATATCGTACATCAATAACCGGATGTCCACCGCGGTAAATCCATTGCTGAAAAAATGGACGGAGATCTTTTCCGCAAACGTTTTCCATTTCCTGCCGGAAGTCGTCGATTTCGGCAGATTGCAAAGCGTATTTGTTGAGATAGTTTTTTAACCCCAGAAAAAATGCTTCGTCACCAACGATGGAACGGAGCAAGTGTAAAACACGGGAGCCTTTTTGATACGTGAGGGTGTTAAAAACATCGTCGGGTGTTTTGAAATTAAAATCAGCGATGGGGCCATCGGCATTGTTGCGTGTATAATTGATATACCGGCGAATGGTTTCGTATGACTTGCGCTGCGAGGCATTCACTCCATATTTATATTCGAGCCAAAGATGTTCGCCATAAGTTGCAAAGCCTTCATTTAAAAACAGATGCCCCCATGATTCACAAGTAACCAAATCGCCAAACCATTGATGAAATAATTCATGGGCAATGATGCCTTCATTATTGGCATCAACCAATTCGCGTGGATTTTTTTGAACGGATTCGCCGTGCAGGGTTGCACTGGTATTTTCCATGGCACCGGAAACATAATCTCTCACGACCACCTGTGCATATTTATCCCAGGGATAATCGACCCCTAATTTGCCTGAAAAAAAATCGATCATTTCGGAGGTGTTGCGGAAAATTTGCCTGGCGAAGGGATGGTAATCCGGTTCGAGGTAATAACTCACTTCCATGCCATTGAGTTGATCTTTGGTGATTTTAAAGTCGCCGATGGCCATCATAATCAAGTAGGCCGGCATGGCTTTGCGGTTATTCCATTTTTGAATCAATTGTCCATTTTCGATGCGTTCATCTTCCAGGACACCATTCGACAAAATGGTCATATTGGAAGGGGCAGAAATGAGCAAAGTTGAAGTGAATTTTTCATGGGGTTTATCGATGGTAGGAAACCAATTTGAATTACACTCTGTTTCGCCTTGCGTCCAAAGTTGCATAGGTTGAAATGCCTCTTTATGATCGGTATTGATAAAATACAAACCTTTATTATCACGAATGGCCCGGCCTTTTCCTTTGGGTGCTGAATCAGGTTTGGCCGTATAAGAGAGTTCAAGGGTGAATTGTTCGTCGGGGCGGAATTTTTTTTCAAGATTCAGGCGTAATTGTTTTTTATCATATTGAACCAGATATTGAACATTTTCGCCTTGTGCATTGGTGATTTGTATTTGGTTAAAAGTCATATTACCTGCATCTAAAACGATGGAGTCAGTCGGGTAGAAATAAGGTTTGAGTTTGAGTTTACATTTGCCGATACATTCATGTTGTGTCCAGTTAAATCGAACATCGAGGTCCATATGCAGGATATCGATGATTTGATCGGGATGTGCCCGGAAATCGCCGCTTTTGGCAGGACTGATGCGGACCTCTTTGAGTTGTTTTTGATCTGCTTCATATTGATTGTATTGTTTAAATGCCAGACGTTGCAAAGGCATACAACCAGCCAATAAAAAGAAACAAAGTACGAGGGAAAGATATTTAGGGCTCATTGTGGCAAAGGTAATGCCTTGAGGTGCAATGGGTTTATTATCTGCGAGATATTGTCAGATTTTTTTTGTGATTTATGTTTGTTATGTGTAATTCCGATAAAATAAAAAAAATTTGCTCTATTCTTTTGTCAAACTTTTAGCATTGGTCTACTTCACAAGTCTATTGGGTAATTAATTAGATAAAAATCTATCGCTGTATTAAAAAAAAAGTATTTAGTTTTTAAAAGTTCATTTACTTTCGAAGATACTGCAGATTACCCATTCGAATGCGCTATTGTCTATTATACGGTTCAAACGATATGACCATGATCGAGCGTAAACTCAAAACGCGTTTCGACGGTCATCGTGTTTGGGCGAAGTTTAACAATAGAATTCTTAGAATGGAATGACTTTTTTATGCAGGCAAATTTTTATAAATGAAAATTAAACAATATGGCATACTGGCTTGTAAAATCCGAACCGTTTAAATACAGTTGGGATCAGTTTGTAAAGGATAAAAAAACCTTTTGGGATGGCGTTCGAAATTATGCTGCTCGTAATAATTTACGCAGTATGCAGAAAGGTGATTTGGTGTTGTTTTATCACAGCAACGAAGGGCTTGAAATTGTCGGTATAGCTGAAGTGATTAAAACGGCCTATCAGGATCCAACGAGTGATGTAGATACCTGGGTGGCTGTCGATATAAAGCCTCGCAAAAAGCTCAATACGCCGGTAACCCTACAAGCGCTTAAAGCGGATTCTTTCTTTAAAAATCTGGAGTTAATCCGACTCGCTCGTTTGTCGGTTAGCGCTGTTCAGGAGGATGAATTTAATCGCATACTGGTTATGGGCAATACGGAGCTTTAGAGCGATGAACGAGTAAGTCCTGCATTCAAAAGTTCAATGATTTATCAGACTTCCTTATAATCGGCAATCGGTAAGTCCACATAAAAGTCGGTGCCTTGATTTTCTAAACTATCGTAATGAATTTTGCCCCCAAATTGTTCGATGATGTCTTTACACATGGCAAGGCCTAATCCCGTTCCGGATGTTTTGGTTGTGAAGTAAGGTTGAAATAATTTTTTGCCTTTTTCCGGATCAATTCCTTCACCATTATCGGAAAAAGTAATCCGCACAAAATTATTTTTGATTTTAGTTACCTCTAAAGAAATGTTCCCACGTCGGCCACTTGGAATAGCCTGAATGGCATTTTGAATCAGATTGGTAACTACCCGAATTAACTGGCTTTTGTCGGCAAGTACATAAATCGGGTATTCCGGAATGAGGAATAAAAATTCGTTGCTTTCGTCATCATTGTAAATCCCTGTGACAGTAAATAAAACCTCATTGATATTGAAGTTTTCTTTATTCAATTCGGGCATTTTTGCAAAATTCGAGAAATTCGTCGCAATCAGGGTCAGGTTGTCAATTTGTTCGATGAGTGTAGTAGTCACTCTGGCCGTCATTTCGGTGATATTGGGATTGTTATTTTTAATGGCCCTCTCCAGCATTTGCAAGGAGAGTTTCATCGGTGTGAGCGGGTTTTTGATTTCATGGGCGACTTGTTTTGCCATTTCGCGCCAGGCCATATCCCGTTCATTTTTGGCAATAATCATCGAGCTGTTCTCGAGTTTACGGAGCATTCGATTATATTCTTTTACCAGGAGTCCAATTTCATCGTTGTATGTCCATTTAAGGGGTTGATTGGTTTTGGTTAAATTGATTTTGGTAAATTCCTTTACGATGATGGTAAATTGTTTGGTAACCCGTTGCGTGATGAAGAAGGCGAGTATCGATGAAAACAAAAATACAAATACATAAATATTGATGAGGGTAATGAGGATGGAGCCGGTTTCAGAATTGATGATTCTGTTCGACGAGATATAGGGTAATTGCAGGATGCCAATATTTTGCCCATATCTATTTTTCAGGAAACAATACGAACTGAAATACTGAAAGTTCTCAATATTTTCGTTGTGAATGTAATGTTCCAGTCCGCTATGGTTGAGCATATGATAAGCTTTTGCATTCACTTGTTTTGAAAGCAATCCATAATGGAAGAAGTCGGGGCTGGAACTAAAAATGAGTTTGCCACTTTGGTTTTGAAAAATATTGATATTGACATTAAAACGATAGGCAATATCGGAGATTGCATTGAGTAACTCAGGCTGTTGTAGCAATTCCTTGAATTCCGGCAAGGATTGGATATTATTTTTTTCGATGTAAAAATTAAGCTCTTTCTGAATGAGCTGACCAAAATTGCTGACATCCGTTTTGAGTTTATCCTTTGTGCGGGAACTGAGGTAATAAGAAGTTGAATACCATACGGCAATAAACGAAAGGAAAACCACGATGAGGATGGACACATGCACCCGGAGTCGAAGATTTAAACTCAACAGATTAATAAAACGTTTGTAATCCAGATTGGAACGCGCGATGATATTACCCAGGATATAGAGCGAGATGGTGGCGAAATAAATAAAAAAGATATAAGCAAAGAGCGTGGTGAATAAATACAACCAGGTTTCTTTTTTAGCAATGATGACTTGTCCGCTATGGTTTTCCGGAACATAGCGCATCACACTATATCCGCTATTGCTGGTAAACTTTACACCGGGTTCCTCAGCATCGTTAAGTTTTTGCTGGAAAGCATAAAGTCCTTTTCGGGAAATGATTTTACCATGGTCATAAATACCCACACTATAATCGTATTCTTTTACCCGATAAGTATGGGGTGTGCCTTGAACGATTTCATTAAACTCTTCGTCCTCGAGATGCGAACTACTAAATATCTGACAGAGTACAAATGCCTTTGTTCCTTGTGGACTGTCTATAACAATTTTAAACAGAAAACCTTGTTCATTATCATTGCGGTAAGGATGAATCCATTGGTTATTAAATTCAAAATCATTGAGCTTCGTGATTTCAATCATTTTTTCATTCAGTGTTGCGGTATCTCCATCCGCGAGATTATTGCCAGTAGAATCAAAAAGAAAGTAGTAGTGTTGATAATCCGAAAAGTCTTTATTGAGATAGGTATTATAAAAATAATTCGAAAAGTTCCTGAAGGTGTTTTCATTCTTTTGCGTGAAAATGGATCGAATCTCTTGGTCGTCACGAACTTTGTTTTGTAGTTCACTGATTTTGTTTTCAAGTGATTTGTCGGTATAAAAAAGTAAACTATTGGCAAAATTTTCACGATTCTTTTGTTCCCGTTCCGTGATGAGCATGGTGAGTAAGATCGACCCAAATAAAGAAATGAGAATAAACCAAAGTAATAGATTGTAAGAATTAAAATCGAACCGGGTATAAAAAAGTTTGGAATCCAGCATGAACATAATAATGGCAATGCTGATAAAGGCGAGGTAATAACAAAGGGGATGTTGGTGATTCATCAGAAACTGAAAAATCAGAAAGCCTATGAGCAGAAAAACGTATTTAACGACCGGTTTTGTCTGGAGTAGTTTATAGTAGGTGTGAACGATAATGACCATCAAAACGATGTTTGCAAAAATGATCAGAAAGGTTAGCAAACCGATGAATGAATAAATGTCTATGCGCGAAAAAATGCTCGTATCATAATTGATGGTTGAGTCGTTTACAATTTCGAAAATCAAATCACTACTCATTACCGTTGATGCAACTAATATGGCATTCCAAATCAGCAGATAGGGCCATTTCCATTTAAAATTTTTAAAGGACAAAATTCGTCCTTGAATATTGATCAGGAAAAATACCAGTACCCAGAACAGGAGAGCGACATTGATGAACACATCACCTAATGATCGGTTGATGCTGCTGCTGGCAAACAATTCAGGACTAAACAAACGTTCGTCTGCAAAATTATCCGGAAAAGCAAACAAGTAGTTCATCCCCCTTACCAGCAAAATGGTCAAAAGGAGCAAGGAAAAGGTTAATAATTCGCCTTTGCGTTTGACGGTTACTTTGAAATAGGTATGAATAGACACCCCGAAAAAAATAAAGGCCAGTGCATGCAGGAATAAATGCCAGCCATCGTCATTTAAACTGCCTAAAAAGCTTTCGCCCTTTTCCAGATAAAAGAGGTTTTTTCCATTGATGGTAACAGCTTCGGATAATTCGGCATTTACAGGCTTACTGAGCTGTATCGAAATGTCGTCATCGTGGGTTTTATTGTTGGCTTGGAAACTATTATCAAAGAAATCAGATTTAAAGGGGTAATTGTTTTTGATTTTGATAAAGAGAACTGCAAATCTGTTGGATTGAGACGATTTGAGAGGCTGTTTGAGTACAAGATAAGAGGCCTGATTGGATTGATAAAAATGAGGTTCACTGGGTGTGAAGTTATTTGGAGGAAAATCCACCACTGTGTTGTTCCAGAATACCTGCTTGTCGTTTTCAATCAAAAAAAGTGTAAACGGTAGTTTAAAAAGATCTTTGGCTTCCTCATTCTTCAATTTCCCATTGAAAAATTTTTGGAAATCCTGCGTCCGGGCAGAAAGATTGTTAAACTGTTTGACTTTTTTTTGATAGTCGTCAACAATGGCCGAAGCCAAACTTTGTGGGGTCGTATTGGGCAGTAATATCCGGTTGACTGATTTGATGGAAAGGATAAAGAAAATTGCAGCGAGCGTTAAAAACACACGGATATCGATATCAAATGGAAATCGAAATGGGGTAGAATTGCTTTTTTTACGGCTCATCTTTTTTAATCTCATTCCAAACCTCATCCATTTCAGCCAGGCTGCTGCTCATGAGGTCTTTTCCCGACGCAATCAACTTGGATTCCATCAGCTCAAAACGTTTTTTAAACTTCTTATTGGTTCTTTCCAGGGCATTATCCGGGTCAATACGCAAAAACCGTGCAAGATTGATCATAGAAAATAAAACATCGCCAAATTCCGATTCAATGTCTTCTTGTTTGCCAATTTGAACGGCTTCATCTAATTCCTCCAATTCTTCTTGCAGTTTGGCTTTGACTTCATCCGTTACCGACCATTCAAAACCCACTTGGGCTGCTTTTTCCTGCAATCGAACGGCTTTGGTAATAGCAGGCAAAGAGGCAGGCACACCCCCTAATACTGATTTCTTGCCTTCTTTGAGTTTGAGTTTTTCCCAATTTTGTTTCACCGTTTCTTCATCATCAGCTTTTACAAATTCATAAATATGCGGATGTCGGAAAACTAGTTTGTTACATACGCCTTCAATCACGTCACCGATGTCAAAATGTTTAGATTCTTCGGCAATGCGGGCATAAAACAAGATATGTAGGAGTAGATCGCCCAATTCTTCTTTGAGCCCATCCCAATTCTCTTCAGTAATACTATCCGCTAATTCATAGGTTTCCTCAATGGTTAAATGCCTCAGGGTATGAATGGTTTGTTTTTTATCCCAGGGACAATTTTCTCTCAACTCTTTAAGAATGGCTTGAATTCGGCTAAATGATCTGGCGTATGCTTGCATGGAAAATTATGGATAAAGGTAAATGTTTCAGGCTAGTTTTCATAATCAAACCGTCCTGAATGCCCTCACGAAAAAATCATGCGTTTTCTTTTTATCCGGACGCATCGATACAAGGAATTTATTTACGGTGTTCGGATTGTGGAGATTGACCTAATTTAGCCCTTGATGAATCTTCAAACACATCCGGCACTGGCCTTATTTAACCGGGTAAAAAAAAACCAAAAAGCACTGAAGTCTTATTTGCAGACGGAGCAGATTACCTGTTATCGGGTATATGATTGGGATATGCCGGAATTTCCGCTATGTATTGACTTTTATGAGGGGAGACTTCATATTTCGGAGTATAAAACAAGGCATTCCATGGATGCTGATCAACATCAATTTTGGTTGGCTGATTGTTTGGAAGTGCTTCGTTTTTTGTTCGAAATAACGGATGAATCCATTTTTGTAAAAACTCGTTTCAGGAGACAAGCCGATCAACAATATGCCAAAGTCTCGGATGAAAAAAATGTGTTCACGGTTCAGGAAAGTGGGTATAAGTTTCAGGTTAATTTAAGTGATTATATAGATACAGGCCTTTTTTTGGATCACCGGCCTTTGCGCAAAAAAGTTGGTGAAACTTCTATGGGTAAACATGTGTTAAATCTGTTTGCATATACCGCTTCGTTTTCGGTGTATGCTGCCATGGGTGGTGCGCTTACGGTGACCACTGTTGATTTATCCAGTACCTATTTACATTGGGCAAAAGAGAATTTTAAATTGAATGGAATCAATATCACCCGACATCAATTTTTAAAGGCGGATGTGAAACAATGGATTCAACAAAGTGTTCACAAGTTATATGATATCATCATCCTGGATCCTCCAACCCTTTCAACCAGTACCATGATGAAAACCGATTTGGATGTACAGGCCGATCATGTTATGCTGATCAATAATGCCCTGCGTCATTTACATCCTCATGGGGTATTATATTTCTCCAATAATTTTCGGAATTTTCAACTCAGTCCTGATTTGGAAGGGGAGGCCGTTATTCAGGAAATAACCCATTGGACAATTCCGCCGGATTTTCGCAATAAACAAATACATCGCTGCTGGGAAATCCGAAAAAAGCCGCAATCAGGTTACGAAACGTCTTTATTGTAGTTCAATCCCCAAACCGATTGTCCATCTTCTACCTGCCTGCGGATACAAATAATTTTGGGTAATCAGGTTTTGGTTATACAAATAGGAGAACGAATAACCATTCGATGCATATCGCAAATTGCCTAAATTTTGTACCCCAAAACGTAGGGTCAAAAACTGTTTATCTTTCAACTTCAAGGGGGCATTTGCGATCAGGTCAAACACCAAAAAAGAAGGAATGGAGCGGGATAATTGCTGGGTATTATCCAGATATTGCCGGCTGACAAATTTGGGCAGAATGTCCAGTGATGTTTGACGAAATGCGAATTGACCCATATGGCGAAAAGGAAAAAAAGAAAGTCTTCCACCGGCTACTAAAGCGGGCGAAAAAGCAATGTCTGTGCCTTCGTAATTTCTGCTGATTTGCCCGCCCTGATCATAGTCATCAATGTACTCGGTAAACGAAGTGATTTTGTTACTCGAAAGACTGAAATTTATACTTCCTTCCAGCCAACTTCCGCCACGGAATACACTTTCAAATTCTATTCCCATGCGTGCACTTTCCGGAACATTGGTTCGGGTATAAGCCCCGACGTCATTGATTTTTCCCGTAAGAATGAGTTGATCCCGGTAATACATGAGGTAAGCATTGACATATAATGCGATTTTACGATTGGGAATAAATCGATAAGTCAGCTCCGTATTGTATAATTTTTCCGGTTTTGGTAATGATAATACGCCCGCTTCTATATCATCCCTATTCGGTTCTTTTTGTGCCAGACCTGCAGTGAGCGCGAATTGATGGGAGTGATGTTTCCAATTCACACTGAGTTTTGGATTGATAAACTGCCAATGTAAATCATGCCGGATGTCAGGATTATTCCGAAAACCATTTAATTGATAATTCACTTTTCGATATTGTATATCCCCCAGAAGAGTGAGGCCTTTCCCGAGTCGAATTTCCGTCATGGCATAAACATTAAAATCCTTTTTGGATGCATCCAGATTATACCATCGATAATGATCCGGAATGCCATATTGTGCCCAAATTACATCCCCGAAATGTTTGCCATCGTATTGGTTATAATTGAGATATAATCCGGCATCCATTTTGGGTGAAATATAAGTGGTGTAAATTCTTCCGCCGTAAAAATCATTATCGAGCCAGAGTTGTCGAATCAAATCTGTTTCCTGCAAAGTGTCTGTACCTGCGGTAAAAGCTGGAAGTCCATAACGTGAAAAAGATTGCGCCGAACGATATTCTTCATAATACCCTTTTCCTTTGGTATAGAACAATGTTGAGCCAACAGACCAACGTGTATTTAATCGGTGGTCTACAAAAAGTTGATAATAATCCTGCCCATAATTATCGGTTTGATTATCGTAAAATGTACCATCACTTTTTATGCCCAATTCATTGTATTGCGGGTTGCTTTCAAAACTGTCCTGCGGAACCCCATTCCAGGCTTGTCCGGTTTTTTCGCGACCACGCATAAAATTGAAAACAACTTGTGTGTTTTTATCGACCAAATATTTGGTGGAAATCTGCAAGGCTTTGAGGTCAGAAGCAGAACGATCAATGAATCCATCGCTTAGTATGCTTGAGGCTCGGACGGTGGCAACGAACTTTTGTTGAATCAAACCGGTACTGGCTTTCAGGGTGTTTTTAAAGGTATTAAAGGATCCATAATCGCTTTGGAAAGAAAAATAGGGGCGTTCATAATCCAAATCCAGGGTGTTAATCGATAGAGAAGCGCCAAAACTGGCATTCCCATTTCGTGATTGACCAACTCCTTTTTGTAATTCAATTTGAGTGGCAGAGGAAGCGAGGTCGGGTGTGTTGACAAAAAATGTAGCTTGACTTTCCGGGTCATTCACAGGTACACCATTCATCGTTACATTGATTCTTGTAATGTCTGATCCCCGAACACGAATACCGGTATATCCGATACCTGTGCCGGCATCCGAACTGACTACCACAGATGATAGATTGTTCAGTAAAAACGGGAGATCCTGCCCCTGATTTATTCGCTTTGTCAGATTTTTATCTGCGATTCGTGGTGTTTTTTCATCCGGGGTTTGTTGTTTGGTTTCCCGGATCAATGCTGCCGGCAATTCAATATTGCGCAGGGTGTCGTTTGTTTGTGCTGAAATTTCGGATAAGGCCATTACCGAAATCAATGAAATCATGATTCTCTTCATTTTACATCATTTGCGCCAAATGGCGTTGTTTGCGCCATTCGACGGGTTAAAAAAATGCGGTAAGAAGAAGGATTATTTCAGTCTTACCTTTCCTAAACAGCATTACCTGTTCCAGGTTCACGGGTATCTTCTCAGATCGGTCATTCCGAACACCCCGAGGTGGTGATTTATTTAAATCGAGGCAAATATAATACGCAGTAAGTTTAAACTGACAACTAAAATACTATAGGGTACAAGGTTCTTTCTAACTCCATTGATTTTCGGGCGAATGCGTTTAACCCAAGATAGATATGGCTCGAATGAAAGTCTATTCAGCCTCTGTTTTTTCTGGTTTAGCATCAATAATGGACCTGTTTATCGGGTATTGAGGAAAAAAAACTAATTTTAAGCACTCATTCTACGTCCTAAGAAGTGAAACTATCTTATCTTCAAACTTATGTTTAAACATATTCTAACCCTCCTCCTTGTCTTGTTCGGAAATTCGATGATTCAGGCCCAGGCCCTGCAGCATTCAACGTTACAAATGCTCAGTGAAACCAGGCAAGAAGCAATTATAGATATTCAGACAGGCGGGCTCAAACAACATACTGTATTTACACCTTTGGGTTGGGCCTCAGGCATTAGTATTGATCAGGGGACTGCATTACTGGAAAAAGGGGCACCTGATTTGCCTAAACTCTCTTTTTCTTTAATTATTCCCGCTGATAAACAAACCCAAATTAGTATTGAATCAGCCAGTTATACCGATTATCAGGGTGTGATGATTGCTCCCTCAAAAGGGAATCTGAACCGAACTCAAAAGCCTTCAGAAATACCTTATGTTTTTTCGGAGGTTTATCAGAAAGATGCATTTTATCCATCCATGCAGGCAGTAGCCCAAAAGCCATTTATATTGAGAGATTATCGCGGACAGACTATTCATATTCAATCGGTGCAATACAATCCGGTGCGCAAAGTTTTACGCGTTTATCATCATATCAAGTTGAAATTATCTTACGTTGATGGCCCGTCTGAAAATCCTTTTCCTCAATTTAGAAATCCGGAAGTTGTTGTTCGTGAATTTGACAATATCTACTCCAACCTGTTTTTAAATTATGGCATGAATAAACCCCTTTACTCACCTTTGACCGAAGAAGGGAGCATGCTGGTGTTGTGCCCAGCCTCTTATTTGAATGAAATAAAGCCGCTTATCCGATGGAAGGAAATGAAAGGGATTCAAACGTTCCTGGTAAATACAGATACTTTGACGGGTGGCGTTTTTGAACCAACCGTTTTGAATCTGGTAAGTTCATTTTATGCAGAAAAGCAAATAACGTATTTATTAATTGTGGGTGATCATCCAAATATTCCAACTAGAAATGCGAACTGGTCGCAATACCCGGATATACTCGGCCCTTCGGATAATGCTTATGCTTATCAAAGTGGCAATGACCATAATCCTGAATTTATTGTAGGACGATTCTCGGGTGAGACAGTTGATGATATTCGGGTGATGGTACAACGAACTCTGGCTTACGAAAAGTCGCCGAATACGATGGGGAATTGGTTTAGTAAACAAATAGGCATGGCCAGTAATCAAGGTCCGGGCGATGATTGGGAATATGATCATGAGCATATCCGTGACATTTGTGACAGTAATATCAACCAATATTCTTATACCCAAAAGTTTGAATTTTTTGATGGAGATCAGGGAGGCTTAGATAGTTTGGGTTCCCCGTCGATTTATGCAGTTACCAATGCATTTAATAGTGGAATTGGCTTGATGAATTATTGTGGTCATGGCAGTGTTGACGCCTTTAGCACTTCGGGCTTTGGTGAAAATGATATTCCTAATTTGACCAATACCCAAGGGAATTGGCCATTTATTTTTTCGACTGCTTGCGTGAATGGCGATTTTGTTTCAAATACCTGTTTGGCTGAAGCATTCTTAAGGGCCAGAAACTCCGCGAATTTACCCACTGGTGCAATCGCCGTTTTAATGAGCACAATTAATCAAAGCTGGGATCCACCTATGCAAGGTCAGGATGAAATGAATGGCATTTTGCGCGGTGCAAGACCGGGTAATAAAAAGACCACTTTTGGTTCATTAGCCGTTAATGGTTGCCTGAGTGTGAACGAAAATTATAATACCGCCGCAAATCCTGATGCAGGAAACGAAATCACGGATACCTGGACCGTTTTTGGGGATCCTACCCTTGTGGTAAAAACAGGGCACGAGGGCCAATTGATTTGTAACCACAATACGGAAATTGGAATCGGCTCCACATCGTTCGTTGTGGCTAGTCAGGTTGACGGAACTCAAATTGGCTTATATTATCAGGGAAAATATTTAGCCAGTAAAGAAGTCACTTCTTCTTTAGCTACTTTTACCGGATTGCCAGCCTTTAATACAATTGGTGATACAGTTTGGATTACTGGAACAAAACAAAATTATACCCCTTATTTCGGATATGCGGTGGTGATCAATGCACCCGCGGCTCTGAATGATTTGGAAGAAAACCAAATGCAGGTTTATCCGAATCCGAGCCGGGATTATCTTCAAATTCGTTTGCCTGAAAATATATCCATCATACAAATCCAGCTCATGGATTTAACGGGAAGGATGGTCATTCAACAAACCAATGATGCCACACAACTTGACCTGCGTGAAGTTCCGGCTGGCGTATATCAACTTTTGGTGCATACCAACGAGGGCAAATTTAGCCGAAAAGTAGTTCGTCAATAACCTCTGTTTATTGAAAGAAATCCGTCCGGGAATGAAAGGTGGTTCATCATCACTTTTTCTGAACAATTATCACTGAAATGACAAGTGGGTTCCACAATCCTGATGTAAATTTGCCCATCCGGAAAAGGCAATCAGTGCTGAATTATTAAATGACGCATATAGCCCAAAAACATAGAGCGCCTTTTTGTTGGATCCCTGTTTGAAACAAAGAAATTGTTCTTCAAAAAAAAGTGATTGTATAAATATGAAAAAATCGAATATTCTTGCTTTGGTGCTCATTGCGGGAGCATTGGCGGCCATTGTTAGTATGGTGGGCGACTTTAGTAGTTATGAAACATTTGCAAGCGCTCAGGAAAAGCCCAATAAGGAATTTCAGGTAATAGGCAAATTGGATACCGTGTCGCATCCCATGCATTATGATCCCATTACCGATCCTAATCGATTTACTTTTTACGCTAAAGATGAAAGTGGACAAATGTGTAAAGTTGAGTTTTCCGGACCGAAACCTCAGGATTTTGAAAGGAGCGAAAAACTGACTATGACCGGCAAAATGGAGAACGGCACCTTTAAGTGTTCCAATATCCTGATGAAATGTCCTTCAAAATATAAAAACGATCAGGTAGCTGTTGGTAAAACATCATCATAGACAATTGGTCTGAATCACTTAAAACACCCCACAAACTTTTGGAATCTACCTTTTTAAATGAGCATCTATTACCGGGTAAGCTCGGTCAATTTTTTGTCATCCTATCTTTTGTAGCCAGTCTGTTTTCAGCAATGGCTTATTTTATGTCAACCAATAGCCGGGATGAGATGCAAGCATTGTCTTGGCGAAGCATTGGCCGAACTTTTTTTCGCACCCATGCCTTCTCCGTTTTTGCTATTTTTTCGATTCTGTTCTACTTAATTTTTAATCACTATTTTGAATACCATTATGTTTGGTCGCATTCAAGTAAAGCACTTCCTTTCAAATATTTGCTTTCTTGTTTCTGGGAAGGGCAGGAGGGGAGTTTTTTACTCTGGACAATCTGGCATGCTGTACTGGCATTTTTTGTAACCCGAAAAAATAATCCCCTGGAAGCACCAGTGATGGCCATTGTTGCACTTGTTCAGGTGTTTTTAGCAAGCACTTTGTTAGGGATTCATTTTGGTGATATACGCATTGGGTCTACACCTTTTATGCTGTTGCGTGATCAGATGTGGAATGCACCCATCTTCCAACAACCCAATTATCTGGATATGATTCAGGATGGGAATGGGTTAAATCCTTTACTTCAAAATTATTGGATGGTGATTCATCCACCGATTTTGTTTTTGGGTTTTTCTGCCACTTTGTTTCCGTTTGCCTATTCTGTGGCTGCTCTTTGGAAAAATCGTTACGATGTCATTCAAACACCCTTATTGCGTTGGAGTTTGCTATCAGGAATGGTATTGGGATGTGGAATTATGATGGGGGGCGCATGGGCTTACGAAAGTTTGAATTTCGGCGGTTACTGGGCCTGGGATCCGGTTGAAAATGCATCCTTGGTTCCTTGGTTGGTGATGGTTGCCGGATTGCACACCACCATCATTTTCAAAGCCACGGGTTTCTCTCTAAAGTCCACCTTTATCTTTTTTATTTTCTCCTTTATTCTGGTCCTCTATTCTACCTTTTTAACACGAACCGGCATTTTGGGTGAAACCTCAGTGCATGCCTTTACCGGTGAAGGTGAGTCCTTATTTTATCATCTTTTAATTTTTATTTTTTCTTTCCTTTTGCTGGGATTGTTCTTGTTTTTCAAAAGGTATAAACAAATTCCGGACCGTGTGAAAGAAGAGGAAGCCTTGGCCTCACGTGAATTTTGGATGTTTATTGGAGCGCTGATTCTCATGATCTCGGTTGTGCAAATTACATATACCACATCCATGCCGGTATGGAATAAAATGTTTGGCACCAAACTCGCCATTACCGATCCAATCTTGCATTATAACAAGATCCAAATTTGGATTACGTTATTGATTATGCTTTTGACCGCTACGATTTACTATTTAAAATTTAAGCAGACAAGCGTTACCGCTTTCGTCAAAAAAATATTACCACCGTTTATTCTTTCGTTGATTATTTCCTTTGGAATCGCTTATTCGCAGGATTTGAGATCAGTGCCAATCGTCATTTTCCTGGTTGCAGCGAGTTTCAGTGTAGTTGCCAATTTATTTTATATGATTGGAACCATTGGGCCTAAATTCATAAAATGGGGAGGAACAACCGCTCATTTGGGTTTTGGTTTGATGATGGTAGGTGTGCTGTTATCCAGTTATAATAAAGAAGTCATCTCGATTAATCGCCTGGGTGTTGATTTTGATATGGGAAAGGAAAATGCTGCAGAAAACAAGAAAGAAAGTCGGGAGAATGTTTTATTGTTCAGGAATATTCCTGTAGGTATGGGTGGCTACTCACTCACCTACCTGGGGGATACCGTGATTGGCCCGGATCATTTTTATCATGTCAGGTATCAAAAAAGAGAAAATGATACCGGACGTGTTGTAGAAGAGTTTGTGTTAAGTCCGAACGCCCAAATTAATCCGAAAATGGGATTGATATCCAGTCCCGATACCCGACATTATTGGTCGCATGATATATTTACCTATGTGACCTCCACAGTGGATAAATCCAAAATGCAGGATACCAATCAATTTAAAACCAAAACAGTTCGTCCGGGGGATAGCATTTTCCTAAACAATGGATTTATGATTTTCAGGGGCTTTAATACCCAATTTGAAAATAAAAACTATCAGGCTCAAACAGGTGATATATCTGTGGCTGCTGAATTGGAAGTGTATAATCTGGAAGGAAAAATGCGAAAGTCTAATCCGGTGTACATCATTCGGGACAGAATGGAGCGTTCAATTACAGATACGATTGTTGAAAGCGGGCTGATGTCGAGATTGGTAAAAATCCTCCCAGAGGAAAATGCCGCGAAAATCGAATACAAACAACCATCTGCCATGGATGATTATATCATTATGAAGGCGATTAAGTTTCCTTTTATTAACGTTTTATGGATAGGAACCGTCTTAATGGTACTTGGCTTTGGAATTAGTTTGCTCAAGAGATTTATAGCAAAATAGGACTTAAAAAGATTTTTTTTATATATTTACCCAATAGAACGATACGTACGACAATGAAAAATATAGTAATCACAGCCCTTTCTACACTCACCTTATTTGTTGCGATGGTTTATTCATCCTGTAAACCTGACAAATGTAAAAACGTCACCTGCGCTTACAGCGGAACTTGTAAAGATGGGGGATGTGTTTGTCAAATCGGTTATGAAGGCGAGCATTGCGAAACCATTACACGTGATAAGTTTAAGGGAATCTGGAATGTGAATGAAGATGGGACTCTTTCAGGAGCAGCACAGTATACCATCAGTATTGAAAGTGGTGCTAAAATCAATGAAGTGGTGATCAAAAACTTCCAAAATAACTTTACAGAAGATGTTGTTGGAGTTTGTTATAAAGATACGCTCACGATTCCTGTTCAAACCTTCAGCAATGGAAGTAAAGTGGAGGGTTGGGCAACGATTTATGAAACAACCAGTTTGAATCAGCACTATTATCAACATGCCAATATGTATGTTTATTATAAGGTAACCAATAGTTTGGGTCAAATCAACGAATATGGTAGTGGCGGCGCTGGTCCTTCTTTGTGGAGCAAATAAATAATTGGATTTTATAATTATAAAAAAGGCTTTCGAAATGGAAAGCCTTTTTTTATGATGTGATTTTATGTAGCGTGAACGCTCAGTTTGATACCGATTATTTGCAATTGTTCGTTCAAATGCAACTTCAATTCATGGTCTTATAATTTTCCTAAACGTTTGTCAGGTCCATAATAAACTTGTTTGCCCATAGTTCCCATCAGCCGTTTACCAAAACTTTCTTTTTCCGTAATTGATACGAAACCTGGTCGGTAAGCCAGAGCGGGGTCGATAACCAGATTGTCTTTGTTCATGCCTTTAATGATATCAAATATAACCGGAATATGCTGAATATGCGAACGGAAGCGCCTTCTGGTATACGCCTTCAGCATTACACTCTGAAAAGGATCTGTGGCCAATGCCAACTTTTTAAATCCAAGCTTACGTGCCATTAAATAGGAGAAATATACGTTTTCGGTACTATGCTCTGCCAAGGTATCATAATAAATATGTTTCGCCGGGACCCCCATTTTTTGGGCATACAATCCCATGGCTACCGCTTCGTAATAAGGGGTATAAACGGCCCCACCTGAGAAGATGATGTTTTTGGTGACCTTTGTTTGATATAAATGCACGGCCCAAAGTACGCGCGCTTTCATCACAGAATCCCATAAACCTTTTTGAAGAGGGACGCCAGGTACAATAATGGCATCATAGGTATATCGTTCTTTCTGCAAATCAGCATAAAGGTTATCTGCTCTTTTAAGAGCCAGAGAACATGACTCCAAATGGAGGATACTGAGTAGTAAGCCAATCGCGACGAGAATATTCTTCATATAAATATTATTTATTATTCTCAAAGGTATAGATTGATATAATCTATAAGTATTTATAAAATTGATAGCTTATTCTAACCCATCAATGGGTGGCGTTCGCTTCCTAAAAGTCCAAGAAATACTAAGCAGGATGATGAAAACTCAGGTGTGCTTTTAATTGGGGAGGTAACTCAGGAAGTAAACGACGTTGAATTAAAAATGAAGTCAAATCGGCAAATTCTTTAAAGATATAATGGGTATCAGCCGCCGCTTTTAAGTAATCGGCACCGGTGCTTCCGCCTGTTCCTATTCTTCGACCAATCATACGTTGTACCATATTCATATGACGATATCGCCATTGTGCGAGCAGTTCATCAATATCGAGCAATGCATTGATAAATTGGTAAGGTGCATTCAGGAGTGGGTAATCGCGGTACAACATAATAAATAATGCAGCTCTGTTACTATCAATGGACAGTCGTCTAGTTTCGGCATAGTTTTCCCGATCCATGAAGACCATATCAAAACCATGAATGTTTTGTTTTTCGCCTTCTGTCAAAGAGGCAACATAGGCACTCCGATAACCCTTAAAAAAATCATCTGCATCTTTCCAATATGGTCCTTCCTGCAGAAAAGGCATTCGTTTCAACCAATCATTGATCAGGCTGAGCAATGAAACTTCAGATTCTGCTTTTTTTACGCGGTCAACATCATCTTGCGTTAACTGTGAAAGATAATAATGCTGACCGAATCTTTTATCAAAAGGAAGACCTAACAGGGCCTCAATGATTTTAAATTGAATACTTTGAAATCCGGAGGCAGGTCGGAGAAAGTCACGGAAATCGAGGAAGTCGAGGGGTGTCATAGTTTCTAAAATGCCTAATTTTGAAACCAACATTTCCAGAATTTTTACAACACGTCTCAAACGATGCACGGCCACATTCATATCCGAAGAGTTATCTTCTATCTGATGTTTTAAGAAAATTTCCCGCACGATGCCAACTTCATGTAAAATCTGTTTGAACCATAATTCATAGGATTGATGTATGATGATAAACAACATTTCATCATCAGCTCTTACGCCATTTTTTTTAGATTCTTCTTCCTGTGCTTGCAAGATTTTATCGAGCTGTAAATATTCACTGTAATAAACGGGCTTCATGGATTTCTTATTTGAGGTGAAAATAATCACTCGATTGCAAAATAGAATTTTTATCTCCGGGAAATTCGAAAATTGGGGAAAGAGAATTCTTTATTTGGTTAGTATAAGATTTACTTTGAAATTTAAATAGGCAACGCCATATTTAAATTGTTCCACACTTTTCCAAATTTGGAAATGGACACATAGACCCTTGATTTCAGAAAGAGTATCAAAATGAAAATGAGAATGAATTTGGCCAAGTTGAGATTCATTCTCATTCGCCTACTCATTCTCATTCTGTGATGCGGAGAGAGAGGGATTCGAACCCCCGGACCTTTGACAGTCAACGGTTTTCAAGACCGTCGCAATCGACCACTCTGCCATCTCTCCGCTGCAAATATATATGGGCGAATGGGATAAATAAAATTATCACTCAAGAAAATTCTTTTTATTTGTAGAACCCTTTATGCATCATGCTTTTGAGCAAAATAAACGGTGTTCAATCTAAACTATTCTCCTCCACGAAGTCAAAAATGAGAGCTTCAATGAGGATAGAGGTATCGAAATAATTGAATGCCATCTCCGGAAAGACATTTCTTTAAAAAATCGAATTAACTTTACCCCATTCGCAGTCTATGAAACAAACAACCTTTGCTGTATTAATTCTATGCTTGATTTTATCTTGTTCCGACAGAAGGGAGCCGAACAAAAAGCCAATTGTGCTCGGTGATCCCTCAAGTATTGTTATGGAAAGCGATAGTCAGTATTTAAAAAATTATACTGAGGATATCAGTCCAATTAAAAATAATAAAAAGGAGAACCAAATTCATAAAATGATGGTTCAGGTGGATAGTCTGAACAATGCCAAGAAACTCAACGAAACACCCAAAACTTCTCAAGTGGATGGGTTTAAAATCGAATTTGCAGAGTGTTCGGTTGTGCTAGGCGGAATACTTTGCCACGCGCTCAACAATACCCAGAATGAACGAAATGAAAATAGCGTTTCTTATTTACGCGATGCCGGCTCTTTTTTGGACAATACACTGCAAGTGGATGGCTTGACTGAAATGCGTATGGAGCAAAGACTTGCCGTAAAATTGGCCATTGAAGCAAAGGGGGAGCAGTTTATATTGGAAGATTTGGGGAAATTTCAAACACCCTGGTATCCATTAGCCGGCAAGGATAAAGTTTTTATTTCGGTGGGGTCAAACAGTTTACAATTTAAAGAGGTTACCCAACAATCGATTAAGAATGCCCTCGATCGTGAGTTGCGAAAAAAGAAAAAGGACCGTAAAGAAATTCAAGTTTGGATGGATCGGATCAAGAACACCAATTCCCCGGCTGATGTGCCCTGTAAATTAATTGCGGTCAGTTCGCAATGGAGGATATGGGGGAAAAAAGATGGTAAGCAAGTTCGTAAGCTTATTCAACTGGACATGCCTTAAATTTTTTTCTTCATATCCCACCAATTACATTTGCAATCCTTTGAGCACGGGATGTAGCTCAGCCCGGTTAGAGTACACGTCTGGGGGGCGTGGGGTCGGAAGTTCGAATCTTCTCATCCCGACTATTCATGAAAGGGTTTTGGTTGTCTGCATACTGAAACCCTTTTTGCTTTCAGGTATTACTTTCTGATTGAGCACCTCATAAGATTGATGGGCATACGCGCTGATCATTTTTCTTATTCTCCATTTGAAGAACAAAGATTATTTTTAATTTTAAACCAAACTATATGAAAATATCTTTTTATTTACTTGTTCTTTTACTGACTTCTTTCTCCATCGTTCGGGCGCAAAGTCCTATTGGGAAATGGAAAATGATTTCACATGTTTCTACCTATGAAGGCACAAAGTTTGACAGCCATAAAGCCCTCTTGCAAACACGTCCTTGTGCAGCAAAGATTATTTATGAAATCAATGCCGACGGCACATACCGGCTCAATGCCTCACAATCGGGCTGTGATGCGAAGTATATCAACATTCAGGAAAAACTTCATAGCGAAGAGGTTTGGTCGGTGAAAGGAACTACCATTACCATTGGTCATGAAAAAGCAACTGAAGTTGGACATACTTATACCTTTTCGATGAAAGGCAATACCATGACCTGGGTCGGAACTGATGGGCAAGGTACTTTGGTATTTCAACGTCTACCTTGATTTTTTTTATATCAACTTCACTTTTTACTTACTTTTACAAGAACCAATTGTTTAAACCCTATGATTACTTTACTCATCGCGGGAGCGCTCATCCTGCTTGTTCTTTTTTATTTTATTTCCGTCTACAACGAATTAACCAAAGAAAGACTCATGGTCAAGGAAGGCTGGAGTGGTGTGGGGACTTTTTTGCAACAACGCAATGACGTGATTCCCAATATGGTTGAAATCGTGAAAGGATATGCCGGTCACGAAAATAAAACCTTGGTTGATGTCACCATGTGGCGCAATAGAAGTGCACAGGCAACCAATCCCAGCGAACAAGTTCAGGCCGACGCCGGACTTGGTAAGGCCATGCTTGACTTTTACATGGTCACTGAACAATACCCTGATTTAAAAGCCAATGAAAACTTTTTACGTTTGCAAAGTGATCTGGCCGCATTGGAAGAAAAAATCAATCAAAGCAGAAGGTATTATAATGGTACCGTTCGTGAATACAATCAAAGTCGAGCTGTTTTTCCAAAAAATGTTGTTGCGGGAATGTTCGGTTTTCAGGATGAAGTGTTTTTTCTGGAGGATCCGAATGCAAAAACAGCACCTAAGATTTCATTTTCATGAAACGGCATTTTATTTATTGCCTGTTTTTGTTAATCGGCTTTCATGTTCCGTCATATGGGCAACTCAGAGAGTTTTCTTTCAGCAACGAATCTGACTTCTTTTTTACCGATCATGAATATGATAGCCTGTTAAATATATATGTACGTGAAGCGGCAAAATCAATTGGGGCGCCTGCCGAAAATCTGGATCATGCCTTTGAATCACAACAGGCTGAAATCTTGCAAGCCTTAATACCCAAATTGGAAAAGGACTTTTTGAAAATTGAAAAGGCATTCCCGAAAGAACCCGTAAAAGGTAGCAAGGCTTATAACAATCAATTGGAGCTATACCGAAGTAGTCTTAAAATGGCCCTTCGTCAAATTGTTCGGGAAGAAAGCGGAATTAGGGAGGCATTAAAGCAAGCTGATTTAAACGATCGTGTATTGCTTTACGAACAAAGCATAGAGCTACAAGCAGAGGGTACTTTAAACGTTGTAGAAAATATCAAGATTTTCAATGGTAAAGACGACAACTTAAACAATCAAATTAAACGTGGAATAACCCGTGATTTTCCAACCTGTTATTTTAATCAATTGGGATTACTCAGTAAGGTTCCGTTTCAATTAAAATCCGTTAAACGAAATGGGGTGAAAGAGCCTTATCATACCGAGGATTTAAAAAATGGAATTCGTATTTATCTGGGATCTGCCAGTGACCATTTAGAAGAAGGTATTCACCAATATCGCATTGAATATTCGACAAGTAATCAATTGATTTTTCATGCCAATAAAGATGAATTGTATTGGAATGTAAATGGAACGGGATGGAAGTTTAGTATGAATGAAGTTCGTTGCCAGATTCGTTTTCCTAAATCTTGTCAAATTTTAGAAAAACAATGTTATACCGGAAGCCAAGGAAGTGCCGCTCAGGATTGTGGATTTGCGCAATTATCCAATCATTCAATCAATTTTTATAGTCGATCTAAACTCGAAGCCCATGAGGGTTTAACCATAGCAGTTGCTGTGGAAAAAGGTGTTTTTGAAAGTATTTCCCCAACGACCAAATGGTTCAATCTCTTAAAAGACAATTGGATTTTTACATTAGGGATTTTATCCGTGCTTGGCACCTTTATCATTAATTTTTTATTGTGGTTAAAGGTTGGAAAGGACCCTAAAAAGGGTGTCATCATTCCACAATTTGAACCGCCAATAGGGATGAGTCCGGCAGATGTTGGTTATGCCCTTCAACAAAAGTATTCACCGCAATTATTTAGTGCTGCTATTATTGATATGGCTGTCAATGGCTGCATGGATATTCAGGTAGATGAAGAAGGTTGGATTTTTAAAAAGCCCACTTATTTGTTTCTAAAGCGGAATGTAGATGATCCAAAACATAGTCGGTATTACGAACAATATGGTTTTGATGCAGATGATCTCGACGGTCAAAAAGCCGAAAAGGGAAGCTATAATTCGAAAATTGCGGGAGCATATACCAAATTGGAAAATCAGCTCAAATCAAGAATTGAGGTGGAAAAAAAACAAAAATCTTTATTTGCGATTTTTCGTAGAAACGATCATTATCTCGGACTGAGCATTTTATTTTGGGTTTTATTTATCATTGCAGCCATTAGTTGGATTGCAGTTTATCGCACACCATGGCCATTCATCGTCACTATTTCTTCCATCATCTTTTTAGGGATTATCATTCAAATAATTTTTGCAAAAATCATGAGTGCTTATACTATAGAAGGTAGAAAACAGGTAGATCATATTGAAGGATTTAAACGCTATCTCTCAACAACTGAACAATCCATATACGACAAACTAAATCCTCCGGATGAAAATCTGCAACTATTCGAAAAGTATCTTCCTTATGCAGTTGCGCTAGATATTGACAACCAATGGGCTGAACGATTTAAAAATCAAATTGAGATTGCTGAGGAGCAAGGGTATCAACCCTCTTATTATCGTTTTCACTCATCTGGCAATATGTCTTCATCATCGTTTATGTCCTCATTTGCAGGCAGTTTATCATCCACAGTGGCTTCAGCATCTACGCCTCCAAGTAGTAGTAGTGGAGGAAGCAGTGGTGGGGGCTTCTCCGGCGGCGGCGGCGGAGGAGGAGGAGGTGGTGGATGGTAAGAATATTCAGTGGATTCAATGAAATGAATCTGAGATTTTCCTGTACTTCAAAAAACAATTGAGTACTTATAGCAAAAGCAGTCTAAACCAATTTGTTATTGGTATAGAATTAAGAACAATATCCGTTTGAAATTCGATTATTGCTGTACCTGAAATTTATAACTCAGATTACCCTGGTCACCTTTTAGATTCAAAATATACAATCCATTCGGGAAGGATGCGGTGTTAATGAACTGGCGATTGATACCAGCTTGCAATTTTAATGTTTGATGGAAAACAGTTTCACCCAGAATATTCAGGACCAGTAACTGACATTCTTGACTACGCGGACTCTCTATTGATACATCTGTAAAACTTTGTGCAGGATTCGGCATGACTGTATTTAAGTTAAAATCAGGTTTGTCGATCTCGTTTAAAGATGCCGGCCAACATGGCGCACTATTCATCATGATAGAATAATAGGTCAACGAAGTCAGGGTGTCTGTTTTACGACCGGGATAAAGAGTAGGTATCAAGGCATCCACTACCGGATTTCCGGGGCATTGAATGTTGCTCGTGTAAATTCTTAGATTAATAACTAAATTAATTAACCCGGGTGTTTGTGAAGCTGGAATATTACCACTGATTTTTACGCAAGCCAATGAGTCGCCGGGGATAACCATTCTTTTCATATTCGTTTTCGGATTTCCTCCGGAAGCCAATAAGGCCGTCGGAACCGATTCAACATTTAGGTAAGCCGGAAGGCCTGTAACATCTGCATGAACAACAAAAGAATCAATGTCGGTAGTGAGTAATGCAGCAATTGGTGTGGTTACATTAATTGTTGTATCCTTTGCTGCTTTGATATACAATATTTGTTCATAATACTGTCCAATACAACCGTGGTTGAAATTGGTTGCACTATCTGGAATAATATAGGCACTTTTTTGAGCGGTAAGAGTTCCCGGTACGCATATTGTTTGCGCATGACTACTCATTGCAGCGCCAATCATCAACAAAGTGTATATAATTTTTTTCATGATTAATTTTTTTTAAAGGTATGGATTGCCTATCTTTTCTCCAAAATTTAATGCTTTGAGAATCCTTGTACTACTTGCTTTTTTAAGTTTTTCCTGGAATGTCCATGCCCAAACTGTTATCCTTTCAGGTACTGTACGGGATAGTATTCAGTCTGATCCTTTAACCGGAGTTTCGGTTTATGCTTCATCATCCAATGCGACCAGAACCAATGAATCCGGGAAATTTAAACTGAATCTTTCTCCCGGAAACTATAAGTTGAAATTCACTTATACCGGATTTGAAACGCTTGTTCGGGAAATTCAATTGCTCCAAGGCCAGAATCTGGATATTGATATTTTATTAAAAGCAAAATCGAGAGAATTAAATCTCGTTACCGTGAGTGGAAGTCGATTCGAAAAACGGGCTGCCGAAGAAGTTGTTTCCATTGAAGTGATTAAACCACAGTATATTCAAAATACGGCAAATAACTCCATGGATGACGCTTTACAAAGGGTTCCCGGGGTGGATGTGGTCGAAAATCAGGTCAATATTCGTGGCGGTTCCGGTTGGAGTTACGGAGCGGGTAGCCGGGTATTGGTGATGGTAGATGATATGCCCATGCTAACTGCTGATGCGGGAGATGCCAAATGGGATTTTCTGCCAATCGAAAATTGTGAACAAATTGAAGTATTAAAAGGAGCTTCTTCTTCATTATATGGTTCTTCTGCGTTGAACGGAGTCATCAATTTCCGAACCGGATTTGCTCGGAATAAACCACGAACTAAAATCATGTTGTACAATGGAATGTATGGGAATCCTGCCAATAAAGACTGGAAATGGTGGGGCAAACAACAACCCGGATATCAGGGCGGATATTTTATGCATTCCCGTAAAATAGGACAATTGGACATGGTTATAGGATCGGCCTGGTTCAGTGAAGATTCGTATTTGCAAGGTGATTTGAATCGAAGAGGAAGGGTAAATGTCAACTTACGATATCGTTCCAAAAAAGTGGAAGGGCTCGTTTTAGGATTAAACACCAACATTCAGCGCAATAAGAGTCAAACCTTTTTTCTTTGGGACTCCAGTGAAAATGGGAACTTACGACCTTATGGTGGATTGGCAGATTCATCTACGACCATCAATCAAAATCAAGGTCAAAGAACGAATATTGACCCCTATATTCAATACCAAGGAAGGGGCGGATCCAAACATGTTTTGCGCACCCGTTGGTTCAGAAGTCAAAACGATATTCCGGAGAAAAAACAAAGTTCGAAAGCCGACACTTACTATGGCGAATATCAATACCAAAAACTATTTTTATCTGATCACTTCTGGATGAATCAACTCAACGTAATAGCCGGATTGGTAGGCAGCAAAAGTGAAGTGAGGGGTGAGCTTTATGGAAATCATAGCAATAGCAATGTGGCGCCTTATTTACAACTTGAAAAAAAATTTGGCAATAAATTATGGAGTTCTTTAGGTGTTCGTTATGAAGTGAATCAGGTGGACACCTATAAAACGGAAATGCGTCCGGTATTTCGTGCAGGATTAAATTATGAATTGGATAAAGCCACATTTATCAGGGCTTCATGGGGGCAAGGTTATCGGTATCCAAGTATTGCCGAACGTTTCGTTTCCACCAGTTTTGGTGCTTCCAAAGTTTTTCCAAATCCGGGATTACAATCTGAAACCGGATGGAGTGCTGAATTGGGCATTCGTCAGGGTTTTAAATGGGGCAATTGGATGGGATTTATTGATTTAGCCGGATTCTGGACAGAATACCAGGACATGATGGAATTTAATTTTGGGTTGCACTTGCCAGCTGATTCAACATTGAGCCAGGTGAGTAATGTACTTGACTACATTGGATTCAAATCGATCAATGTAGGAGATACTCGTATCAATGGTCTGGATTTATCAGTAATGGGGCAGGGCAAAATGTTGGGATTGGATGCCCGGTTTATTTTGGGCTATTGTTACATGAATCCTGTACAGTTAAATCCTGACTCAGTTATCATGGCCAATATCAGTGGGGATACCAAAACTTTGAAATACCGCTATCGCAATAGTTTGAAATTTGATTTTGAAATCAGTCGGAAAAAGTGGAGTCTGGGAACCACCATTTTGTATAACTCATTTATGCAAAATATTGATGCCGTTTTTCAAAATACAAAACCTCAGGAAAATGTATTTGGGCAATTGTTTCAGGCAGGGACTGGTATTCCAAGTACAGTCAATCAATTCAGAACAACCTATAATAAAGGGACCTTGTTATGGGATGCCCGTATCTCAACTCAACTAACGGATCAGATAAGGTTGGCGTTTGTAGTGAAAAATCTTTTAAATACGGTTTACTCTGAAAGGCCTGCTATCATTGGCCCCATTAGGAATTTTACCCTGCAACTGAGTGCTGATTTATAGATTGGCTGCTTTGTGGGCAATGAGTAAATAGTGGTCAAAAAAGAATTCTGATTTTAGTTTGATTTCGGTCATAATCTTTAGCCCGTTTTTTTCAATCATGTGTTTGTATTCCGATAAATCATATTGATGGGGATGTAAAATATCACCTGGCAATAAACGAAACAGAGATTTGAACAACTTGTGATTATGCGCATCAATGGTGACCACCAAATAACCATCCATTTTTACCAAATTACAAATTCGTTCAAAACTTAATTGTATATCCTGAACATGATTGATAGCGTTCATACAAAAGACCCGATTAAATAAATAGGGCCATTTAAAAGATTCTATGCCTTCATGTACAAATTGTACATTGGGGTACCATGCTTTTTTAAAATGGGCCAAATCTTTTTCATAGTCATTGATGAGCGGGTCAAAGGCAACCACGTCCTTATGATGACTAAAATTCATAAAAATACCTGCCGGTCCGCAACCCGCATCCAGTATACTCAGATCAGGACTTAACGGAAACGATGGTAAACATTGATCTATCAGGCCTGCCCAATAATTTTTTTTCCAGGCGAGATAAGTATCTACATCTTTATTTTTCAGATAAAGTTGCCACCATTTTTTTTCTGCCATTTGAGCAGTGTTCCATCTCCATTTTTGGGACATCTCCGTTAACTTTGTGCAAACCTAATATTAATCAGGACTAATTATGAAATTTTCTGTTGGTGATCCGGTCTATGTGAAGTCCTCTGGAGAAGAAGGTCAGCTCGTGGAGTTTATTTCGCATGATGTCGCCAAGGTGAGGGTAAACAATCAGGAATTCCATGCATTTTTAGATGATTTGGAGCATCCTTACTTAAGATGGTTTTTAAATAAAAATAAGAACCAACCGGCAATCACCCGGGTAGATCAGATTCGGGCCGATAAATCTCAGAATCGCGATAAGCAGCTGGATGATGGGATGTATTTATTATTTGTTCCTCAATTTGTGGTGGATGAATTTGATGAGGAAATGACTCATCTCAAAATTTATTTTTACAACGAAAGTTCATTTGTCTATCAAGTGCAGTATCAGTGTAATCAAAAATCAGAACGCTTATTTGATCTTCCTTGTGACGTGTTACCACATGCGACTTTTTATATTCACGATATCTCGTTTGAAGCGGCGGCCTCTAATCCTGAATTTGTTTTAAGGTTCGTCAGGCAGGATGATGCTCGTCTGGATTGGGAAGGCAGAATCGTACTCAAAGCAAAAAAATTCCAATCATTGGTACACCAGGTGCGTCATGAAAATAAACCTTCATTTCATATTCAAATTTTTGATGATATAAAGCCACGTGAGCAACAGGAAGTCATTCTGCATCATACGATTCAGGTGGGTTCTTTAGACCCCGTTAAACACCCTTCGCATTTTGATTTCAAGAACGCATTAAAAAAATCAAAATATGAGGTGGATTTGCACATCGAGAAACTTGTTAAAGATTTTAGGCATTTATCCCCATCACTGATTCTTGAAATACAATTGAAGGAATGCCGAAATGCACTGGATTTGGCTATTGCCACGCATCAACATGCATTAGTCCTCATTCATGGTGTGGGTAACGGAAAACTTAAAAATGAGATTCACCAGCTGCTCAAACAAACCAAAAATGTAAAGCGATACGTCTATGACTTCGACAGTAGGTATGGTTACGGCGCAACAGAGGTTTTTTTCTGATTTTGGAGCTTGTAATTGTACCAAAAAAAACTTACTTTTAAGCCCTTAATATGAATATGCGTCAATTTTTCCAAACTCTCATCTGTACATTCGTACTGGCCGGGTTATCATTTTCCGCCTTCGCTACCCATACAGCAGGTGGTGAATTGATTTATGATCTGGTTCCGGGAACAACGAATACATATTTATTCACCTTTAAATTTTACAGGGCTTGTGCGTATCAGCCAACGCCAGGAGGAGGTTGGAGTAATTCCTCGGCTGAACCTGCTTCCTTTACAATGTGTTACTACAATACTTGTACCAATAGCCCACAAAATATTCAATTAACTAAAGTGGTAGGCAATATAGGAACAATTCCGCCGGTACCGAATGGCTCTGTCATGGGAAATGGCTGTGATAGTATCACAACTACTTGTGAAACATTGACTGCCACAGTTCCAGGATTCGAAGAATGGTGGTATCAGGGGACAGTCACCTTGCCCACAACCTGTAATTTCTGGAAATTTTATGTTTATCTCTGTTGTCGAAATAATGGGATTTTAAATATTGGTACGCCTGCCGGGAACTCGGGAGCTGAAGAAATATATGTGGAGACTACTTTTGACAATACGGTTAATAATATCAACAATTCTCCACGCTTCACTTACTCAGGGTTGCCTACTTCTATCCCTATTCCTTACATTTGTATTAATTCACCATATTTTCATAACGGAAGCGGAATAGATCCTGATGGTGATTCCCTCTATTATGAAACGATTATTCCAGAATCACATAATGGATGTAATACAGGAGCTCCGGCTTTCATTTTAAGTCCAGGATTTAATACCCTCAATACTGCAGGGAATCCGATGTCTGTAAACAATACCTATAACCTGAATACTTCCAATGGAACATTTACTATGACCCCAAATCAATTGGGACTTTGGGTAATATCTCAAAGAATTTCTGAATATCGGAATGGTGTATTGATTGGCTCAGTGATGCGTGACATGCAGGTGGTTGTTGATAATTGTGTGCCTCTGAATGCCTCGTCCATCCTGGATTCTTTGAGTCTGGTTGGTGGAAATATTCAAAATGACACTGTTAAAACCTGCCCGGGCAGTGATCTGACATTCTGTTTTGATATCAATGCGGCAAATGGAACATATCTTTTGCAATTATTCGATAACCATGCTACTGCTTTCCCGGGTTCGACTATCACCTATCAAAATACAGCGGATTCTGTTTTACGGGTATGCTTGAATAACTGGACCTCTTCTATTTCCAATGTCGGATTGAATTTATTGCAAATCACGGTTAAGGATTCTTTTAACTGTCAAACGACTCCTGCAACCATTCAGATGCCGGTCATTGTTCTTCAGCCCCTTCAATCTTCCAATGATACTTCAATCTGTTTAGGTGATGCTGCACAATTCAATACCACAGGGAATGGATCTTATCAGTGGAGTGTGTTGCCTGGTGGTTCGGGTCTGGGTTCATTATCATGTTTGAATTGTCCTAATCCAGTAGTAACGCCAACAACGACCACAACTTATGTCGTAACTGATTTGCTTTGCGATTATAAAGATTCAATTACGGTTACTGTGGCGGAAGGCCCATTATTAACCATTACTCCAGATACAACCACTTGCGCAAATGCACTGTTGCAATTAAATGTTACAGTCAACAATCCGGGTACTCAAACATTCTCTTATACCTGGACACCGACTACATTCCTGAGTAATCCGAACATATCTAACCCTGTGATGAATAATCCAACTGCTCCAATCAATTACACGGTAACTGTTGTGCCGCAAGGGGTATTGGCATGTTCTTCTCAAGCCGACATTCAGGTGGATGTGCTTTTAGGCTACGATATTTTAAACAACGATACTACAATTTGTGATGGTGATGCCGTGCAGATAATAACAACCGGGGGAAATCCAAAATATTCATATCAGTGGACTCCAACAACCTTTGTAAGTAATCCAAATAGTATCAATCCAAGTATTGCCCCAACACCGGCAGGTACTTATAACTACGCGCTTACTGCGAGTTTCCCGGGATGTCCGGACTCTACACAAGATATTGATATCACTGTTGAACCTTTGCCAATCGTTAATGCTGGTTCTGATCGTGAAATGTGCCAGGGAGATTCGGTTCATTTGCATGGTACAGTTACTCCGGCTAGTAGCTTGTATACCTACGCTTGGCTTCCTGCAGCGAATTTAGATAACAATACCACTCTTGATGTGGCATTTGATGGATTAACGAATACGGCTTTAACACTTACAGCAACAACGCCGAGTGGATGTGTTGGTTTTGATATTGTTGTTGTAAACGTTCTATCTGTTGACTTCTTAAATATTGATGGAGATAGAAGCTTATGTCCGAATGATACAGCCCAGCTGCATGTAAATGGCGGGGTTAGCTATTTATGGCAACCTTCAAGATGGGTGTCAGATAGCACCGCTAATAATGTTGTCGTAAATCCGGTGACAACCACTCAGTTTTTTGTTTATGGTACAGATGCCAATGGTTGTCGGGATACGGTCTATGCCAATGTGATAGTGAATTCGGCAGCTATTCTTGAGGCCGGAGATGATAAGACGTTATACCCTGGAGAAAGTGTTGAATTGAACGCAGATGGGAATTGTAGTTTGAATTTTAATTGGTTCCCGCCAAATGGATTGAGTTCAACAACCATTAAAAATCCAATTGCTCAGCCATCTGTAACGACTCAATACCAAGTGACCGCACAAACTGAAGCAGGATGTACAGGCATAGATACGGTAACGGTTATAGTTAGTCCGGAATCCTTGGTGGAATTACCGAATGCATTTAGTCCGGGAAGTGGTACCAGTATGAATGATGAATTGAGAATCATCGTGAAAGGATTGGCGCAATTAACTTCATTCCGAATTTATAACAGATGGGGACAAGAGGTGTTCTCAACCACAGATATCAATAAGGGCTGGAATGGCCAATATAATGGAAAACCACAGCCAATGGGGACCTATGTATTTGTTTTTGAAGGAAAAACCCAAAGCGGTAAGAAGTTCTATAAACAAGGTAATGTCACATTGATTCGATAATTAATCCAACATAATTTCTTTAAACTCCTGTTTTGCAGGAGTTTTTTTTTACATCTTACATTTCACTTAATTGAAGCTATCATTTTCTTGGGGTGGCATCAAACGACGGACAAACCCAAAACCTATTTGCCCTTGCTTTATGACTTAAATAATGCTTCGGGATAGAAAAAACATGCCATTTTATCTACTGTTGGTTTGAAGATGAATAGTTGATCAAAGAATGGGTAATTCTAGTTGGTCTTATTCATACTATCGACAAATAGGCGTTCATAAATTTATTTTTTCTTACACTAAAAAATAAAAACAATTGGTATAACTTTGCATCGTTAAATTGAATAAACATGCCAAATAGGATTGCACCCACTTCAAAAGCAAAAAGTACTTTTGTTCTACATTTTGTCGTATTCATGATCGCCAATGCCGCTCTTTGGGCTTATTGGTATTATGGACAGGGGGCAAATGAAAAATGGGTGTATCCATGGGGAATTTGGATTACAGCCGCTTGGGCTTTATCACTCATCGGGCACTGGGCTGCTGTTTATACCAATTATGAAGATGCTGGAAATGAAGACTATATTCGACAGACACAGAAATAAAAGCTAACAATACTAGTGCATCCCAAAAATAGTTTTCTGTTTTTGGGATTTTTTTTAACTTTAACGTATGATGAATCAGATTAAAACGATTTGCTCCACGGCATTAATCGTCTCGCTTGTTTTTGGAATGGCTCTTTTTACTGCTTGCGATAAGGATATAAAATACAACGACACTACTTTGGTGCGACCTTGCGATAATGTAATTTGTTTTAACGGTGGCGCCTGCTTGGATGGCCAATGTAAATGCACACAAGGTTTTGAAGGAGATAAATGCACCATCAAATGGAGCGATAAGTTTGTTGGAAGTTATCAAGCATCCGATGTTTGTCAAAATGGAATCTTCTACAATGTTCTGATTAATCCAGTTCCCGATTTTGCATGGAAAATAAAATTGCAAAATCTCGGTAAATTTTGTCCAGGCACAACCATTACTGCAGAAATTAATCCGGAAAAAACATCTTTCATTATTCCTCTCCAAAATACTTGTGGCAATTTTTATTTAAGTGGAGATGGAAATCTTTCAGGTGGATTTATCAATGTAAATCTTAAAAACAGAGACTCTTTGAATCATACTACAGAACAGTGTAGTATTCTCTTGAATAAAATATAGCATTTATCAAAGGCTAATTTGCGTTGCTTGAATTGGTCGTATTTTTTTAACGACCATTGTCAAGTTGGTTGGGATTACACGAATCTAAATTGATGCAAAGGATTTAAATCATTTCCAGAGTAGGCGAGTGTGAACAAAGTTGCTCTTTAGATATTTCTTAAAGAGCAGTACAGCACTGCTCAACATCAGTATCAAAATTCCAGATCCCCCGGCGAATAAAGCCGAAGATGCATGGTTTATGGTATGGAACTCATTCAGTTCAGAAATCCAGGCAATTAAAAAGAAGATACTTGCCAGCATAAAAATGACTGATACCAATAATCCTAGAAATTGCGAGGGGCGAAGAATGAGCATAGTTAAAATACAAAAGACCGGAACTAAAAACCAAAAATCATCATCCTTTAGGTTTAGAAACAGGATTAAAGTACACCACAGTAATTCTACAAAATTGTATTTAATAAACGATTTATTCATGATACTTTTTCAATCTATCAACGTTTTTCTGTGAGTGAATATTGTCAGGTACAAAAAAAAATCTTCCCCAGAAGGGAAGATCTTTTTACATTTCAAAAAACAACACTAATGTGATACCGATAAACGGGTATTTAATACTTTTTCGTCCACTTGAAGTTGGATGAAATAAATTCCACTTGACCAGTTGGCGGTAGAAAATTCAATAGAACTTTGACCCATATTGAGATTTAAGGTCTTGCTATCCATTCTTTCACCCAAGGAGTTAGTAATGATATAGGATACTGTTGATTGTTGGTCGAGATTTAAACGCAAGGTTGCCAATTGACCCGCAGGATTCGGAAATAATTCATACGAAAAATGTTCATCCATGATTTCATCATTGCTCAATGGTGCAACTCCACATTTTGAAGCTATTGTATTTCGCAATCCTGATTCAGTGGTAATACCCGTGCTGATTCTATAGAGCTTTTTATCTTTACACACAACAAAAACAGCAGGTACACCATAACTGGTTGTTCCAGGTGTCAGAAATTTACTAATGACTGAAGAAGCACTCGAAGGGTTACAAACCGGATGAGTAGTACCAGTTAACCAATCACCTTGGGTGTTACCTCCAGTTCCTTGTAAGTCAGCTAATGTTGTAGACGGATCAACTTCGTAGAAAATAACTTGTGCGTCTTTAACTGCCGTTCCGGTCGGACCATATTTGTTATAGTAATAATCTAATACTTTCGTTTGATGATAAGTAAAACAAGGGCCGCACCAAGTTGCCGAGAAATCAATGACTAAATGTTTGCCTTGATTGAACAAAGTAAATGCATCATGGGTTGTACCGTTGAGGTCGGTCATGGTGAATGTAGAAGAAATTTGGGTGCCATCCGCAAGCCATTGCGCTTCTGCTTGTTGGAAAAGGCCGATCATGCCGGCAATGAGGATAATTTTTTTCATTTTTGCGTATTTTATAAAAAAGACGTAGTTCTTTTTAATTTCGTTGAATTCATGTGGTTAATTTCGTTTTTTTTGAGGTAAAGAATGAATGGGCCAATTTTAACCAAAGGAATTTGATCAAATGCGCTAACCTTATCCGATAACCGAACTCACTTACCCGAATTCCAACGAATCAAAAAGTACTTATCCGAGAAAAGCATCTTGAGGAGCACGTCGTATCAAGTCAGGGCCTGGGCACTTTGCCTTCAACCCAAACCGGATTAATTTAAGCTGCGAAAATCTACGGGCACTAATTTACTAACTCCCGCTTCCTGCATCGTAACACCATAGATAACATCCACACTCGCCATTGTTTGTTTGTTATGGGTAACAATGATGAACTGTGAATTGTCGGAGAATTTACGAATCATATTGGTGAATTTACCAACGTTCGCGTCATCCAATGGCGCATCTACCTCATCAAGAACGCAAAATGGAGCGGGCTTGATCAGGTAAATGGCAAAAAGAAATGCCGCTGATGTAAGCGTTTTTTCACCTCCAGATAATTGGGTAATGGTACTTGGTTTTTTGCCTTTTGGTTGGGCATAAATTTCAATCGTTGTATCCGCCAAATTTTCCGGGTCAACCAATTTCATGTCGCACATATCATCTTGGGTAAAGAGTGCGTGAAACACATTTTTGAAATTCTCTTTCACACGGTCAAAAGTATCTTTAAATTTCTGGTTGGCTGTGGCTTCTACTTCCTCAATCGTTTTTAACAAACTTTCTTTGGCATTGTTTAAATCCGCTTTTTGTTCCTGAATAAAATCATGACGACCTTTCATTTCACGGAATGCTTCTACAGCCATTGGATTCACTTCACCTAAGTTTTCGATTCGTTTTTTTAAGCGGTCCACTTCTGCATTCAACAGCTCAATGCTTTCTTCACCAACTCGCGGTTGTTTCAAAACTTCATCGAGGTCAATTTTAAATTCAACATGCAATCGTTCTTTCATTGAAGTTAACTGCAATTTCATTTCGGTCAGCTTATCCTTGATTGCGGTTAACTGGGTTTCGCTTTGTTCTTTGGTGCGTCTCTTTTTATTGAGAATCTGTTCCTTTTCATTGATTTCATTTCTGAAAACATAAAATGAACGATCTTTTTCATTCAGATTTTTTTCTGAATGCTCTTTGTTCTGCATTGCAGCGTAAAGTTTCTCTTCAATTTCTTTCAGTTGGTTTTCCGTGCTTACAAGAAGTTGTTTTGTTTCCTGTAATTGATGGCCTGACTGAGTTACTTTGCCGGCAAGCTCTTCAATTTGTTGTTGACGGATTTGTCGTTCTGCATTGATTTCGTTGATGCGACTTTGCTGTCGGGCAATGTTAATATTATGTTGATTATATTCTTCGTTGGATTTATTATAAGCCGCTTCTGCACCGGAAAATTTTGCCTGACTTTGCTGTAACTGATCAAATGCCAAAGTCATTTGTTGTTTCATGTCCTGATGCAACTTTTGGGTATCCGCAATCGATTGTTTGGTTTGCTCCAGTTGCTTGCTCAGTTCATCAATTCTTTTGGTGGATGCTTCAGTTTGATGGACATAATTTTCAATACGGTGTTCAATTTGAACTGCCTGATTTTGAGCTCTATTTAATTCTTCCCGAATCTTGTTGATTTGATCATTTTTAACTTCCTGATTAAATCCGACGATCAGATTTTGGGTTTCACTAATATTAAGTTTTAATGCCGCAGCCGATTGGTTGAGGACATCAATATCTTTTTTAAGTTTTTCAAGACGTTGTGTACGACCAATTTTATTGCCTTCAAAAACACCTACAGAACCACCTACGATTCTTTTGCCGGTTTTGAAACCGGTGCCATCTTTTTGCAATAAAACGGCTTTTCCCGGATTGTCAATTCGTAAATCCTCCGTGATATACACATTGTGTAATAAATAGTTGAGGATAGCCTGATATTTAGATTCACATTGAACTACTTCTAATGCTGAAATTCCTGATGCTGGTTTTTCAGCGACCGGAGACTTCGCATCGATTTCCGAAAGAATAAAAAATCCGGCTTTCCCTTTTTTCTCAGTTTGAAGTAATGCAATTGCCTGATACGCTTGCTCTGCCGTATCTGTTACATAATAGTTGAGGTATTTATCCAGATAGCCCTCAATACAGGTTCTATATTCATCCTGAACATTGAAAAGTTCTGATAATAGTTGACTGTCATTTTTCCATTGTGGATTTTTTGACAAGTATTTGATACTATCCGGGTAACCCTCCAGGCTATCCACCAAAGATTTTAACAGATTGTATTCGTTCTGTTTGGAATCTTGTTTACGATTTTCTTCAAACAAACTAACCCGGAGTTCTTCCAAAGCTGCCTGACTTGCAAGTAATTTTTCAGTGGCTTCTTCCTGTTTTCGAACGGCTTCATTTAATTCACTGCTTTTGGTTTCACTGATCTGAAGCAGATTATTTTTTAATTCATTTTGTTTCTGAATTTCATGTTGCCTGTTCTTGTTCTCCTCTTCCAATTGATGGATAGATCGCTGCTGATTGTTAATATTATTTTCAGCAATGGCAACTTTTTTCTCCGCTTCAAATTGCTGTACCTGTAATTGCTGATGTTGATTTCGGAGTTGATCTAAATCTGACTTTTGTTGATCATAGGTATTCCGTTTCTCATCTAAATCCAAACGCAAATCTTCCAATTTGGATTTAAAGGTTTGCAAGGTTTCTTCTTCAGTCACTAATTTATTCTGCGCTTCTTCGGTGGCTTTGGCCAGCGAGGCACTCTGGGCTTCTGCCTCAGTAATACTTTTTGTGATATTGCCGATTAATTCATGAAGATGTTGAATTTTCTGACTGGATAGGTTTTTGTTATTTTCGAGGTTCCGCAATTCATGAACAATTTCATTGAAGGCTTTTTGCAAAACATGTAATTCTTCTTCGCGTTTAGTAAATTCTAATTTTTGAGCTTCAAGTTCTGCGCCTTCTTTACCGATCTCTGTTTCTAACGAAAGAATTGAATCAAGTTCTTGTTGCTGCTGGCTACTGAGTGTTTGATAGGTGGAATTAAAATCTTCCAAAGAGGCTTTTACAAATTCAACACTCGCATTTTTATACTCATTTTTAATTTGATGATACTTCTCGGCTTTTTTGGCCTGGCTCTCCAAGGTTCTTAGATTATTGGATATTTCGAATAGCAAATCCTCGATACGGTTTAAGTCTTGTTCCGTGGCATCGAGTTTTAACTTAGCTTCCTTTTTACGGGTTTTGTAGATAGAAATTCCGGCAGCCTGTTCTAACATTCTTCGCCGGCTGTTCTCTTTATCTTTGATGATGTCGTCGACCATCCCTAATTCAATGATCGAATAGCTATCGGAGGTGACACCTGTATCCAAAAAAAGATTGGTGATATCTTTCAGCCGGCAGGTCACATCATTTAATCGGTATTCACTTTCACCGTTTTTGTAAAATTTACGGGAAATAGTGACGGTATTAAAATCCGTCGGTAATAGGTTTTTGGTGTTTTCAAATGTGAGAGACACTTCTGCAAGTCCGGAACCATTTCGGGTTTTGGAACCGTTAAAAATCAAATCCTCGAGATTGTCCGATCTCAATGTTTTGATTTTATGTTCACCGATGACCCAACGGATCGCATCTACAATATTCGATTTACCACATCCATTGGGGCCAACAATTCCTGTAATTTGGTTATCCAGATTGATAAATGTCTTATCTGCAAAACTCTTAAATCCTTTAATTTCTAATGACTTCAGTCGCACAATTCAATTTTTTTTGGAGCGTGAATATAGTTTGCTTTCACCTGATTTCTGTCGATTACCCGACTGCTTCCTAAGGATGTTAGAAACTGATAATTATTGTCGATTAAAATGTGGATAACTCAGTGGAGTTGTGAAAAATATCCTTTTTTTCTGGGTATAAAATCACACAATTTCGTTGAAATCTTGTGGGAAAGGTGATGCAGAGTTGTGTAGCAGTTTTTCATGAATGATAGGTTTAAAATACTGTTTTCAATCGCTCGTATTGGTTGAATGAGTCATTTGTTAAATGGGACGCTGTTTTTCAAAATAATAGCGCTTGGTTTGCAGCGAAATAGCTAACCGACCTAGTTTATTCCCTTTCTAAATACCTACTGAATTTGGGACATTGGTTAAGGTTTTTTCAATTTTTGAAGATCAAAGCATCGGAATCTTAAAAACCATGTGAATCCATGGAAAGTGATATAGTAATCATGCGATTTTTCAAGCCTTGATGAGTGAAATTAACCGGCGTTAATGCTTGAAGGATAAGGATCTGGAAGAATAACTTATCTTTGGTTGAAATCTATCTTATGACTCAATTTTTAAAAATTATCTTTTTGTGTTTATTCAGTCTTTCCGGTTTTTCGCAAACTACCTTACCCAATTTGGATTTTGAAAGCTGGAATCTTTCAAGTTCAACGCGTTATGAAAATCCAACACCCGCAAATATTTGGGCGACGCCAAACTATGCCATGGATTTGATATTTGGAAATCCTTCCACTGCGATTGTTCAAAAAAGCACGGATGCTCATGGTGGAAGTTTTGCGGCACTCATGAAATCCAGGACGATCGTCGGCAATTTTGTTGGCGCTACCTTATTTACCGGGTATTTGGACACCACCAATCTACTGGCACCGGTTCCTCAATTAGGTGTGCCATTCAACGGTCGGCCAATTGCCATGAAGGGTTGGTACAAATATTCTCCTGTAAGCGGCGACTCATCATCGATATACGTCAAGTTAACCAAGTGGAACAGCACCACGAATACCAGGGATGTTGTTGGTTTTATTGAAAAACGCGATTACTCAGCAGTCAATGCGTATACTCCTTTTAATTTGGTCATTAATTATAGCTCTAGTGATATCCCGGACAGCATTACCGTTGTATTTTCGGCCAGCGCAGGTGCTGAGCAAAATGTTGGTCAGGTAGGGAGTTCCTTATGGGTTGATGATGTGGTTTTCGATTATGGAGCCAATTCGCTGGAATCATCCAACAAAATTCCTGTGCTCCATTGTTACCCCAATCCTGCGAATAATTTCTTGTTTATTCAAACGACAAGGATGGATTTGACGTATCAAATTTATACGATGACCGGGCAGTTGGTCCTCAGCACTCGTTTACCTCAAATGACTCTATCAGAACTACAAACAGGAGTTTATCTGTTGCGTGCCCTTGATTCAAAAATGCAGATCGTTCACCAACAAAGCATTAGTAAATTCTAACGGATATGAAATTGTTGGCTTGTTTATTAGGATTATTGATGCCTGCTGCCTTGCATGCTCAATGGGATTACGGTATGGAAGTTGGCCTGAATGCCGGCGCTCCAATTCCAGAGAAAATGGTGACAGGTGCGAAAGGTCAACCCGGTGTACAACCGGTTCTGGGACTTTTTGCAGTTTATTCAATGAAGCGTAGAATTGATATACAAGCCGGTTTGTATTTCGATTCAAAAACAGCTTCTTATTCCAGCCCGGTAGCATATCCTTATATCGTGGTCAGTGGTGACTCCATCGATAGTTTTTCAGGGAAGGTGAAAGGCAAGTTCAGCAATCGATATTTGAGCCTGCCGATTTTTGTTTTTTACAAACTGGGGCATCATTGGTCAGTAGGTGCCGGAGGCTATTTTTCGTATCTCTTACGTGGTTCCAATAAAGGACAGCTCACTGAAGGAAAGGCCGGTTTTAATGGAATGTTTGCCATTGATGATCGGGCATTCGATGAAAGTTCCCAAATTCATTCCGTTGATTATGGGCTGAATATCGGTTTAAAATATCAGATTCGAAAGTATCTCAAACTGCAATGGTTCGTGGCCTATGGATTACAAAGCGTTACCAAAGCCAGTGATAATTTTAAAGACAAAACGCATAATACATACACTTACCTCACCTTGGGATATGGTTTCTAAAGGGTAGGATATTTGTAGTCTTGGAAATGCCGGGTTGAAAAATAGACTCAATTAATCAGCACAAGTAAGCTGTTTTCAAGGGCTATTTCTTTACTTGGTTATCCGTTTTTTTTCACCATCGTTAAAATCGTTGCAATGCCGATGAGCGGTTCATCGGTTTCATCCAATATTTCAACCAACCATTTTACAATCCCTTTTGGAATATCTTCATCATTCTTCTTTTCCTGATCTGATTTTTCTTTACAGGTAAAACGAACATATACATTCGTTCCCGGATAAACAGGTTTGGTAAAACGTAATTCATCGATCCCATAATTGAGTAAAACAGGATTTATTTCGTAGCTATCCACAAATAAACCGGCAGCTATACTCATCATTAAATAACCATGAGCAACCTGATGCGTGAACATCGTTCCTTCAAAATTGGTTTCTTTGATATGGGCATAAAAATGATCTCCACTCAAATCGGCAAAACGGTCTATATCCTCAGAGGTGATGAGTCGTTTTTCGGTAATCAATTGATCTCCAATGCATAACTCTTCAAAATGTTTTCGGAACGGATGAACTGAGTCAATTCGACCTTCGGCGCCTTGCTGGTATTGTTGTGTGATAGCGGTGATCATGCTTGGATGTCCCTGAATGGCAGTACGCTGTAAATAATGCATCACACCTCTTTTTCCACCCATTTCTTCACCGCCACCCGCACGACCCGGACCACCGTGAACCAGTAATGGCATAGGTGAGCCATGGCCCGTACTTTCTTTCGCGCAAGCTTCATTCAGGATGAGCACCCTTCCATGCATTGGAGCTACACCAAGCACAAATTCGGTGGCATGTTGAGGATGATTGCTGACCATACTACAAACCAATGAGCCTTTGCCCATATTGGTTAATTCAATGGCATCCTCCAGCGTTTTATAAGGGATGAGTGTAGATACAGGACCGAATGCTTCAATTTCGTGGCAAGCTTTGATTTGAAAAGGATCTTTATTTAAAAAGACCAATGGACTCATAAATGCGCCTTTATCTTTATCAGCACCTTTCACTTCAAACTGATTGATATCGCCAATAATCAATTCCTGTTCCGCCAAGAGTGCATTCACTTTTTCGAGCACATCGGATCGTTGTCCTAATCCTGCCAAAGGTCCCATTCGAACACCTTCGACTTTCGGGTCGCCAATAATGGTGCCGCTTAATCGTTTGCCGAGGGCCAGATGAACATCTTCAAGACGATTTTCAGGAACCAGTATACGTCTTACCGCAGTACATTTTTGACCGGCTTTGGTGGTCATCTCGCGAACAACTTCCTTGATAAACAGGTCGAACTCCGGTTTGGATGGATCCACATCCGGTCCAAGAATACAAGCATTTAATGAATCGGCCTCCATATTAAAGTGAACCGCTTCTTCTAAAAGGCGTGGATGTGATTTGAGTTTTTTTCCGGTTTCCGCGCTGCCGGTAAATGTCACCAAATCCTGATTCTGAACATGATCTAAAATTCCTCTTGCGCTTCCACAAATCAGTTGCAGAGAACCTTCCGGTAAAATGCCTGAAGAGATAATTTCTTTAAAAACAGCTTCGGTCAGATAGGAGGTTAAGGTGGCAGGTTTTACGATGGCCGGCACACCTGCTAAAAGATTCACGGCTATTTTTTCGAGCATGCCCCAAACCGGGAAATTAAAAGCATTGATATGAATCGCAACGCCTTTTATAGGCACCATGATATGATGTCCGATAAACGTATTCATCTTTGATAATTTGGCGGCATCCCCATCAACATGATAGGGTAAATCCGGAAACTGACGACGTAAGCTGGCATAGGTGAATAAATTTCCGATCCCTCCTTCAATGTCGACCCATGAATCGGCGCGGGTGGCACCGGTGATCGCACTGATTTGATAAAATTGCTCCTTTTTCGACATCAAATGCATGGCAAGGGCTTTCAGCATTAAGCCTCTTTGATGAAATGTCATTTTGCGAAGTGCAGGATTCCCCACCCGACGGGCATAATGCATCATTTCTGCAAAATCCAGTCCACTGCTATCTGCTTGATACACAGCTTCGCCTGTAATGGCATTAAATAAAGTTTCTCCTTTTTCGCCGCTACTGATCCAGTGTCCGGCAGCGTAATTATCTAAAGCAATCAATGACATTTTTTGAAATTTCTCCAAATATAGAACATCAGGTTTAGGCTGGAAATATTTTCAAGTTTTCAGGAGGAAGAATGTGTGCGAATTTCTTGCAAGTCAAATGCAAGATTTGGGCCTAGATGGCCTAAACGGTCCGATCGCAGTGATGTTGCCAACCATAAAAATCGTCCAAAGAACATTTTAAACCGTTAGTAGAACAATTCTTCGTGAAATAGATGATTCTCTGAGGTAAATGGCTTAGAATACCGGAAGGATGGAAAGAATTTAAAAATAACATGGAAGTCTATGATAACCATTACCTTTGCGCGCAAATTCAAGAAATGGAAGAAGTATTTATCGTATCAGCGGTCAGAACCGCAGTTGGGGGATTTGGGGGCGCATTAAAAGATTTTTCAGCTCCGCAGTTGGGCGCAGTCGCTATCAAAGAAGCTGTATCGCGTGCAGGAATTCAAGCGAATGATGTTCAGGATGTATTGATGGGCTGTGTGATGCAGGCAGGTATTGGTCAGGCACCGGCCAGACAGGCAGCAAAATTTGCAGGTTTGCCGGATGCAGTCAATTGCACTACGGTCAATAAAGTTTGTGCCAGTGGCATGAAAGCTGTGATGCAAGCTGCACAGAGCATCAAACTGGGCGATGCCGAAATTGTTGTTGCCGGTGGAATGGAAAGTATGAGTAAAGTACCTTTTTATGCAAATACAATGCGATGGGGAAATAAATACGGAAATGTAACCCTCGAAGATGGCATTGTAAAAGATGGATTGCTCGATGTTTATCACAATTATCCGATGGGTAATGCTGCTGAATTATGTGCAAAGGAATGTCAAATTAGTCGTGAAGATCAGGATGCCTATGCCATTGAAAGTTATAAACGCAGTCAGGCAGCTTGGGAAGCTGGTAAGTTTGATGCAGAAATTGCGGCCGTTGAAATTCCTCAGCGTGGCGCTGAACCAAAATTATTTAATAAAGACGAAGAGCCTTTTAATGTTAAGTTTGATAAAATCCCCACATTAAAACCTGTCTTTATCAAAGACGGAACCGTAACTGCTGCGAATGCAAGTACGATGAATGATGGTGCTTCGGCGCTGGTATTGATGGGTAAAAGTAAAATGGACGCCTTAGGATTAAAACCTTTGGCAAAAATTTTAGCTTATGCAGATGCCGAACAGGCTCCGGAATGGTTTACGACCTCTCCAAGTTTGGCCATTCCCAAAGCAGTTGAAAAGGCCGGATTAAGCCTGGACGATATTGATTTTTTTGAAATCAATGAAGCCTTTAGCGTGGTGAGCATCGTGAATAATCAAAAATTGAAATTAGATCCAAATAAAGTGAATGTAAATGGGGGCGCTGTTTCTTTAGGGCATCCATTGGGAAGTAGCGGTTCTCGAATTTTAGTAACCCTGATTCATGTATTACAACAAAACAATGCCCGTTATGGGGTTGTTGGGATTTGTAATGGAGGAGGCGGTGCTTCTTCGGTGGTGATTGAACGTTGCTAATTTTTATCTCGAAATAGGGCCTGCATTCATTATATTCGGTGAATGCAGGTTTTTTTTTATCGCAAATAGTAACAAGGGATGGACATGGGCCCACAAATTCACCTATTTTTGAAAAACCAATGCTTTTGAAGTTGATTTTCTTCAAAAGCCTGCCAACCAAAAACAATTAAAATGACCTTACAGCCCATAACGAATTTAAGATCGATTCGAAATTCGATACGGCTGATGTTGGGGGGGCTATTGTTGGTCACATTCATGATGCCTAAAATCGTTATTGCATCCCATCTTTTTGGTGGTGAAATTGGATATACCCATATCACAGGCAATACCTATGAAATTACCCTCACACTGTATGGCGATTGTAGTGGGCAGGCTTATCCGAATCTCTTTTCATCTTCACCCAGCATAGCCATCTATAATGGGAATTCGGGTGTTGCAAATTTAAATCTGTCTCTGGTGGGTACGCCCGGGTTAGAAGTAACGCCTGTTTGTCCGGCAGAACAAAATAATACCCTTTGTGCGAACCCCGGAGGAGGCACTATTCCGGGCGTTTCTCAATTTATTTTTAAAGGCACCTATACCCTGAATGGCGCATCGGCGAATTGGCGGTTCATTTTTACCGGCAATTTAGGTGGGAATTCCGGCGCAGGAAGGAGTCAAACTATTTCGAATATTAATCAAGGAAGTGGATTCACGACGATGTCGTTGGAGGCAACGTTGAATAACCTGAATGGTCCTAATAATTCAGCTATTTATAGTACCATTCCAACGCCGTTTGTTTGTATCAATTTATTACAACAATATAACCAAGGGGGCATAGATCCTGATGGGGATGGGTTAAGTTATGCCCTCACTCCCGCTTTAAATGGGAATACCGGCTCAGCAGTAAACTATCAATCGGGATATACATTTCAAGAACCATTGCAAACCGCACCTGGAAGTTTTACGTTTTCATCTGCCAATGGACAAATGACCTTTTTGCCCAATATGGTACAAAATTCAGTGGTCGTTAGTATCGTAACCGAAACACGAAATGGGGTAGTGGTTGGAACCAGTATGCGTGAAATGACTATTGTGGTATTGAGTAATTGCAATAATCAATCGCCAGGCGGAAGTATCAATTCAACCACTGGAGGGACCATCGATTCATTCAATGTTTTGCGTATTTGTAATGCGGATAGTCTGGTTCAATTTGGGATACAATGTTCTGATCCTGATGGTGGGCTCATCAATGTGTCCATCAGTGGTCTGCCCGTCACAGCCAGTTCCGCAATTAATGGCAATCAAACAACGAGTCCGGTTATTTTGGTTAACTACCTCGTACCACAACCTTTTACGCCGGGGCAACAAACATTTTATGTGACCTATCAGGACGATGGATGCCCTTTGTCGTCCAAACAAACCATTGCCTATACCATCATTTTAGAAGATCCTTTTACGGCGGGCGTATTGACGGAAACCGTTTCCTGTTTTCCGGGTAATGATGGAAGCATACAAGTGAATGGGAGTAGCACCAATGGCAATATTCAATATTCGTTGAATGATTTGAATTACCAATCGAGTCCTTTCTTTTCAGGATTGTCAATAGGCGTTTATAGCCTGACCTTGCGCGACTCCAAAGGGTGCAAAATTCAATATCCCGTGTCTATATTACCCAGTACCATTCCGGTGATCGATTCCTTTCGTTTAAAACAAATCAGCTGCAGAGGATTGGCAGATGGGGAAATAACCCTGTATGTGAACCCTTCCGGAATCAACTATACGTATACCCTTCTTCCGCTTGGATTGAGTCAAAGTAGTGCAACCTTTACTGCCGTTCAACCGGGCAATTATAATATGGTAGTGAGCACGGATAAAGCCTGTCGAGATACCATTTCATTCACCATGCAGGACCCGCCACAGCTGGAATTTACGGATATTGACATTCAACCGCTTTATTGTGATTTGGAAAACGGACGAATACTGGCCAGCTCCAATTTTACGGATGGGCTTGTCTTTACGTTGAGTCCGGGTATTCGCATCAGCGCTACCGGCTTATTTGAAAATTTAGATGATGGTTATTACACCTTGAGTGTACGGAATGCCAATGGCTGTGTTACAGATAGTTTGGTATATGTAGGTGTAGATCCCAATCAATTACAAAATACCCTTCAACTCACGCATTTAACTTGTAAGGGTACCGGCATAGAAGGAAAAGCAGAGGTGATGTCGACAGGTGGCATTCCTCCATATACCTATTTATGGTCGGGAAAACCGGAACAAACAGGAGCAGAAGCGATGAACCTCTATTATGGTCATTATACGGTGCAGGTAACAGATGCAAGGGGCTGTCAAAAGAATGAACGATTTTATATCAATCCAGGCAACTGTTGTGAAGATGTTTTTGCACCGAATGCTTTTACCCCGAATTCAGATGGTGTGAATGAACGTTGGGGTATTAAAACTACTGCAGGAATGGATATTGAACGATTTGCGATTTTTAATCGATGGGGCCAAAATGTATGGCAAGCATATGATCAGCGAGAAGAATGGGATGGCAAATTTGCTGAAAGAGATGCAGAATCCGGCACCTATTATTTTATGCTCTATTATACCTGTTTGACAGACGGAAAAAAGTACATGCGCAAAGGCGATATTCTATTGATTCGATAAGCCGCCCCGTTATTATAAATATACTTTTTTCGGGAGGATGATTAGAAAGGCTGGAAATGATTCAGGCCTGATGGAGGCGGTATCGTTGCCAAAATCACTTGGATGAACGCTGGCTAAAAACATCATTGGCAACATATGAGCCGAGAGCAGGTAGGCTGATGGTGCATAAAGTCGAGGAAGATCCTGCCAACGTAGCTTTCTCGGACATTTAATGGGAAAGTTCTACATTCGTTTCCAGAAATAAACAGCGTGCATAAGATCATTAATGACCCGGTACATGGATTTATCACTATTAAAGATGAATTGATTTATCAAATTATTGCGCATCCCGATTATCAGCGCTTGCGTCGGATTAAACAAATGGCATTGGCTTATTTGGTTTATCCGGGCGCTGTGCATACCCGATTACATCATAGTTTGGGGGCTTATCACTTGATGACACTTGCTTTGAACGAATTACGACTAAAAGGGACTGATATCAGTGATGAAGAATTTCAAGCGGCGCAACTGGCGATATTGCTCCACGATATCGGACATGGTCCATTTTCACATGCACTTGAACATTCGCTGGTAGATATGCATCATGAAGAACTTTCGTTGATGATCATGGAGCGATTAAATGATCAGTTTAACGGGCAGTTCGATATGGCCATGGCAATTTTTAAAGGAACATATCCCAAAAAATTTTTACATCAACTGGTGAGTTCGCAACTCGATGTAGATCGCCTGGATTATTTGGCGAGAGATAGTTTTTTTACCGGTGTTTCGGAAGGGGTGATTGGGTATGATCGGATTATTAAGATGCTTTGTGTAAAGGATGATCAATTGCTCATTGAAGAAAAAGGGATTCATTCGGCGGAAAATTTTTTGATCGCACGTCGCCTGATGTATATGCAGGTGTATATGCACAAAACTGTGTTAAGTTCGGAGTTGATGTTGGTGAATATCCTGAAGCGAGCAAAGGAATTGAGCCGTAGCGGACAAAAATTATTTGCAACGCCGGCGTTGGATTTTTTTCTGAATCATGAATCTGATCGGCTGGCTTTTGAAAAAGATGGACAATGTTTAAAATATTTTTTAGAATTGGATGACAGTGATATCAATGCGGCTATTAAAGTGTGGAGTCGGTCGGAAGATGTTATTTTATCGGATTTGTGTGAACGTTTATTATCCCGCAAATTATTTAAAGTGGTATTTAGTGATCAGCCGGATCGGGAATTATTTGCGCAATTGAAGAAACAGATTCAGTCGCAATTAAATTTGGACGATAAAGACCTGCATTATTATTTAATGCAGGAAGTGAGCAGTAACCAGACCTATCATGCTGAAAATGAACGAATTCGTATTCTGTTTAAAAACGGCACAGAACTTGATATCTCCGAAGTAGACCATAGCCTGATACATGCCGGGCTTTTGGTACCAGTGAAAAAACATTACATTTGCTACCTTAAATATGATTTGAAATCCTGAAAGGTGTTATGAAATTTACGGCACAACAAATAGCGGCTGTTGTACAAGGACAAATTGTGGGCAATCCGCAAGTGAGTGTGCAATCATTTGCCAAAATAGAAGAAGGTCAACAAGGGGATATTTGTTTTTTAGCAAATCCCAAATATGAAGATTATTTGTATACCACGAAGGCGTCCATCATATTACTGAATGAACAAGTGAGCTTAAAACAGGATTTGGAAGCTACGCTTATTCGGGTGAAAGATGCTTATGCGGCTTTTGCCCTTTTGTTGCAAACCTATCAGGATATTGTTGGGAATGGACATCATCAGGGTGTGGAGGCCGGATCGCATGTGAGTGAAAAAGCACGTGTTGGAGAAAAATGCTATGTTGGAGCTTTTGCCTATATTGATGATGAGGCGGTGCTTGATGATGGAGTGATTATTTATCCGCATGTGTATATTGGAAAAGGTGTGCGTGTTGGAAAGGGGAGTGTTTTGTATTCCGGGGTCAAAGTGTATAAAGACTGTGTAATTGGAGAGGGCGTGATTATCCATTCCGGAACAGTAGTGGGGAGTGATGGATTTGGCTTTGCTATGGAGAACGGCCAATTTAAAAAGATTCCTCAAATCGGGCACGTGATTATTGAAGATCAGGTTGAGATTGGAGCGAATTGTACCATTGATCGGGCTACCATGGGAGCGACCATCATACGTAAAGGTGCCAAGCTGGATAATTTGATACAAGTAGCCCATAATGTGGAAATAGGCGAGCATACTGTAGTGGCGGCCCAGGCAGGAATATCGGGGAGTACAAAAATTGGAAAATATGTGATGATTGGCGGGCAGGCAGGAATAGTCGGACATATCAAAATTGCAGATCAGGTAAGAATCAATGCACAAAGTGGTGTTTCGAAAGAAGTGAGCAAAGCGGGAAGTGCCTTAACCGGATCACCTGCATTTGAATATCAAGCATCCTTAAGAAGTCAGGCAGTGATGCGAAAACTACCTGAATTGCTGAAACGAATAGAAGTATTAGAAAGGGCCCTCGAAGAAAAACAACAACAAAAAACGATCAATTAAAAAAATCGAATGTTACAGGACAACCAAAAAACCTTAAAGTCGGAATTTACGATTGAAGGCGTCGGCTTACATACCGGATTAAAAACAAAAATGACCGTCATGCCGGCCAGTGCGGGACATGGATTAAAATTTCAACGGATTGATCTTCCGGAACAACCCATTATTAAAGCGGATGTTGATTTGGTGGTGGATACCTCTCGCGGAACTACCCTGGAATCAAAAGGAGCTCGTGTTGCTACTGTGGAACATATATTGGCAGCTTTAACCGGTATGGGGGTCGATAATGCATTGATTGCGCTGGATAATGAAGAGATTCCGATTATGGATGGCAGTGCATGGGCCTTTGTTGAAAAAATAGAAGAAGTTGGCATTGTGGAACAGGATGCGAAAAAGATTTATTTTTCTATTGATACCAATATCGCCTATACGGACGATGAGAAAAATGTAGAAATGGTGGCAACGCCGAGTACCGATTATAAAATCACCACGATGATTGATTTTAATTCGAATGTACTGGGTACACAACATGCCTATTTAAAAAGTTTGAAAAGCTTTAAAAAAGAAGTAGCCAATTGCAGAACGTTCTGTTTTTTACATGAAATTGAATACCTGTATAATAACAACCTGATTAAGGGAGGTGATTTGGATAATGCTATTGTAGTTGTTGATCGTGTGTTGGAAAAAGATGAGTTAGAGAAATTGGCCAAGATGTTTAAAAAAGACCATATTGAAGTCAAACAGGAAGGTATTTTAAACAATTTGAAATTACACCACCACAATGAGCCGGCCCGACATAAACTATTGGATATTGTAGGCGATTTATCGCTGATAGGATATCCGATTAAAGCCAATATCATTGCCTATCGACCGGGCCATAAGAGCAATATTGCCTTTGCGAAAAAGATTAAAGATTATATCCGCAAAAATAAAACCATGTTGGATGTGCCGGTTTATGACCCAACGGTTCCGGCCATTTATGATATTAACTATATCTCCAAATTATTGCCTCACCGCTATCCTTTTTTATTGGTTGATAAAATTATTGAGTTGAGCGACAACCATATTGTCGGCATTAAAAATGTCACCTTCAATGAACCGATGTTTACCGGCCATTTCCCTGATAATCCTGTTTTCCCCGGTGTACTACAATTAGAAGCATTGGCCCAGACTGGAGGTGTATTGGTCTTAAACAATCAGGGCGGACCGGAAAAGCAATTTGACACCTATTTCTTAAAAATCGACAATGCACGATTTAAGCAGAAAGTAATGCCGGGTGATACCTTGATCATGAAAATGGAATTGACGCAACCAATCAGACGAGGAATTTGCGAAATGAAAGGGACGGCCTATGTAGGCAATAAGATGGTTTGTGAAGCTGATTTGATGGCACAAATTGTTCCCCGGGCCATAAAATAATTGCGAAGTTCAAAACCCCATTGGGTCCGATCTTCGATAATCGATTAACGTTTGCAAATTCGAATAAAGAAGGTGTATTTTTCACCATCTTCCAGAATAATGAGGCGTATTCCAGGCAGACTGCTATCACTTTCATGGCGATATTCCACATCCCGTATTTCACCTTTATAATCACTATATTCTTCATCGGCTGAGCGGTCGTGAGTATCCCACTGAGGCCCCAGACATTCGTCCAATTCACTTTGTAGTTGATCAAATTCTTCAGATAAAAGACCAAAGTCAGCATGGGTTTTTATTTCTGCAATGAAAGCTCGGGTCTCTTTATAATTTGAAATATAGTTTTTGCGGGCACCTTTAATTTTCAGTTTGCTTTCGTTGATTTTCGTATTGGCATTCACCTCTTTCCCTTCTATATCCTTGAAGTCTTTTTGTTTGCCGGATTCAGCCACCATCATCCACCGGTTACAAGCATCCGTTCCTGTTTTTCGACTATCTGCATTTGTACCTTCAGGTCGTTCAGTGGGGGGCTCCGGCGCTTCTTTTTCCCCTTCATCTTCGCGGTTTTGTTTGCGAGAATTTGATTTTTTGGGTTTCGGACTTTTTTCTTCTTCGGCCTCATCATCTGTTTCTTCTTCTTTTTTTGCAGATCTTGATTTGGGTTTCGGTGCAGGTTTTTTTTCATCTGCTGGTTTGGCCGCTACATCCTCCATATCGTCCTCATCCTGATTCAGCTTTTTTTCTGTTTTTTTAGCACTACCGGGGTTCGATGGAACTGGTTTAGTCGCAACTACAGGTTGGGTAGGAGCATCCTGATTCATTTTCATAACCGGTTCTTGTCCATTGGCATCTTTGCCTAATTGCAGAGAACAGAACGAAGCAGCGCCCTGGTATTTTTTGCACAATTCAAATAAGCCGGACGCCAGGGTATTAGCAGCTTTCAGATCGCTCAGGAAAAAGATACCGGTATTCAAAGGAGATGTACTCATATCGCTTTTAATAAAATTGATACAATTATTTCCTTCCAGGCAAGTATAATTAACGTGATAACCAATGGCTGATTTTTCAACATTGATTAATTTGATTTCAGCAAGAGATGATCTTGTAGATGTACTTTTTTGTTTAAAATCCAAAGTGCCGGTCAACTCAAATAAAATGAGCTGCCCTTCTTCTGCTGCAGAAAAAAGAGAGAGGCATTCGTTCATCAAAGCCACTGTTTTTTTCGCATCGTTTTGAGCGCTCACTGGTGCCGCAAACAAACAAAAGATCGCAAAGAATATCCATTTCATGAATCCGGAATTTAAGTTTCAATGTTTATATAAGCGAAAACCCGGGTTGGGAGGTGCATTGAAATGACGCCCTGGTTTGCACTTGAATACAATGATAAGCATAAATTTTGGCTTCAAAGACTCTTTCGGGAAACGGGATATTTTAGGCAAATTCGGGCGGCGGGTACAATCAAAAATCCTGTTGTACATTTGAGGCCCATGAATATTTTTCAGGCCAATAAGCCCTTTCTGATTGCAGGCCCCTGTAGTGCAGAAAGCGAATCTCAAATGATAGAAATCGCACATGCATTTCGAGAGATGCCGGTGAATATGATTCGTGCGGGCATTTGGAAGCCCAGATCCAGACCGGGTCATTTTGAAGGGCGTGGCGAGATGGCCTTGCCTTGGTTAAAACAGGTCAAGGAGGTAAGTGGTAAACCTATTTGTATTGAAGTTGCCTCAAGTGAACAAGCAGAACTCGCCCTGAAATTCCAAATAGATGCCATTTGGATCGGAGCCAGAACCAGCGTGAATCCGTTTATGGTTCAGGAAATAGCTGATGCGCTGAAGGGCAGTGAGATGGCTGTTTTGGTAAAAAATCCGGTGAATCCGGATATTGAATTATGGAGCGGGGCCGTTGAAAGAATGCTCGAAGCCGGTCTCACAAATATTGCGGCTATTCACAGGGGATTTTCGGCTTATGATCCGACCTCGGTATATCGCAACAAACCCATGTGGGCCTTGCCGATTGAATTACACCGACGATATCCCGAATTACCTATTTTTTGTGATATCAGCCATATCAGTGGAAAAAGAAATTTATTGGCCGAGATTGCACAACGTGCCCTGGATTTGGATTTTGATGGACTTATGATTGAAACCCATCCGGATCCCGATCAAGCCCTCAGCGACTCGGCCCAGCAAATCAACCCGATACAATTGGGTCAGTTATTGGATGGTTTGACGTTGAGAAGAGCCGGAAAATTTGATTCCTTGGAAATCGAACAAATCCGACAGGTGATTGATACCATGGATGCTGAGGTCGTGGATATTGTTGGCAAGAGGATGGAACTGGTGCGTCAATTAGCCCATGTAAAATTGAAGCACAATATGCCCATTTTCCAAAAGGAACGTTGGCAGGAAATCATAGAAAGTCGCACGCATTGGGGGCTTAAAAATCAATTGAAAGAAAAGTTCATGCTGAAATTATTCGAATTGATACACGATCAATCGATACAAACTCAAATTGACGAGCTACAACAAATGCAACAAGCAGAAAATAAAGATTAAAATGGCCTTTGAACATCACAGTAACCATCGAATGAGATTTGATCAACAGGTAGAAAATGCCCGTGATTACGTCATTCCATTTATTGAACAGAAGCTGAAGTTAGAGTCAGGTATGCGTGTACTGGAAGTTGGCTGTGGGGAAGGAGGGGTGTTAAAACCATTTTTTGACCGGGGACTGACTACCTTGGGCGTGGATTTGGATCAACCCCGTTTGGATCTGGCAGAAGACTTTCTATCCAACGAAATTAGTACCGGCAGAATGGTTTTTTTGAATCAAAATATCCTTGAAAAAACTTTTACAGATCAGTATACCGGGCATTTTGATTTGATTATTTTAAAAGATGTCATCGAGCACATTCACGGGCAGGAGACCTTTATTCCTTTCTTAGGGACTTTACTCCGGCCTGGGGGGCAAATATTTTTTGGATTTCCACCTTGGTATATGCCTTTTGGTGGACATCAGCAAATTGCCAAAGGAAAATGGACCTCTAAAATACCCTGGTATCATTTATTGCCAATGTCGTGGTACGTAGCCATTTTAAAGTGGGGTGGAGAGGGTCAACACGCCATAGATTCCCTGATAGATGTAAAACAAACCGGAATCAGCATTGAAAGATTCGAGAGAATTTGTAAACAAAGTGGTTTTCGGATTATTGAGCGACAATGGTTTCTTATTAACCCCATTTATCGATTTAAATTCGGATTAAAACCTCGCAAACAGTTCTATTTATTGGGATTAATTCCCTTTCTCCGTAATTTCTGGACCACTTGTGCCTATTACACGATTGGTAAATAAAGTTTAGAAGATCCTGAAATGCTGTTCGAGAGCTGAAATTTTTTATCATGGATTTAAAAATGCCATGAAAGAATCTGAATGCTTCACAAGCTATTTGCAAATACTTTTTAATCTTTGCAACCTCATCAGGGTCTATGGCCCACAAATAAAGAAAATGCGATTAATTACAACAACCATCCTTTTTACGTTTATCAGTATTCTATTATTTGCACAGGGCGACCCAAAAGCGAAATCTATTTTGGACAACGTCAGCAAAAAAGTAAAAAGCCTGAAATCTTTAAAAGCCAATTTTTCAATAACTATTACTGGGGCTAAAAATGCCAAAACGCAAGTCAAAAAAGGTGTCGTTTACATGAAAGGAGATAAATACTATGTAACCCTTTCGGGCCAGGAAATTTATTGTGATAATAAAACTGTTTGGACTTACATGAAAGAAAGTAATGAGGTTCAGGTTTCCAGTTTTGATCCAAACGAAAATACGTTTACACCTTCTAAATTGTTTACCAATTTCTACGACAAAGAGTATTCTTATAAATACCAGGGCGAGCAAACTGTAGGAGGTAAAAAAGTAGATGTGATTGTTCTTACACCAACAAACCGTTCCAAACAGTTTACCAAGGTTGAATTAATGATTGATAAAGCCCAAAGTGTGGTAGCCGGCGGAAAGATGTATGAAAAAAATGGAAATGTTTACACCTATACTGTAAGCGGTTACACACCAAACCCGGCATTAAACGATAATATGTTTGTGTTCAATGCCAAGAAATTTCCAAATGTGGAAGTGGTTGATTTGAGATAATAAGATTCAATAAGAGATTGGAAGCAGGATTAGGTCCTGCTTTTTATTTTGCAGATAAATATTTTTATGATAGAAGGAATCCGGAATATAATTTTTGATTTGGGTGGTGTGATATTAAATATCGATTATCAACGGCCTATTCATGCTTTTGAGAAATTGGGTATTCGCCATGCAGATAAAATTTACTCACAAGCTGAGCAAACAGCGTTGTTTGATGCATTGGAAACAGGCAAAATTGGTGAAGCTGAATTTATTGCCGGATTAAAAGGACTATCTGGCATTGCAGTGAGTGAAACACAATTGATTGAAGCATGGAATAGTATATTATTGGATTTTCCGCTTCGCAGATTACAGATTCTGCAACAATTGCAATTACATTTTAATACTTTTTTGTGCAGCAATACCAATGAGATTCATGAAAAGGCCTTTAATCAAATTTTGCAACAAACTTGCGGATATCCTAGTTTGGCAGTATTTTTTGATAAGGTTTATTTGTCGCATCGGGTAGGATTACGCAAACCTGATCCGGCCATTTTTCAAAAAATCCTCGACGATAATCAGTTAAAACCGGAAGAAACCTTATTCCTCGACGATAGTTTCCAACATATACTAAGTGCTGACAAATTAGGTATCCGAACCATACACCTGACCGATGGGATGACCATGGAAAAAGATATTTTTAAACCAAAGGCTTAGCTCCTGATGATTCAGGGTGAACTGTTTATAGGTCAACGAACTTCCTCATAATCTACATATTCACCAAGTTTCGATTTCTTTTCGGAATTATTTGGCGTTGAAGAATGTGGATTAGCAGGTGGGGCTTTTTTATCAAATATTGGATCGATAAACAAACGAACAATCCGCAAGACAAAATATGCCAGAGCCAATCCGAAAATGAAACGAATCATGTTAATTAATTTGCTAACCAAAGGTAGGTGTTAATCAAATCCGCGTTGTTATAACGATGTGATTTTTATCATTCTTGAAAGCTGAATTGATTGCAGACAATTGGATGATTTATTCAAAAACGGAATCAATTTTTAGCAAGTGCCTGAATTGTTTTGAATTTTGCCGAGTCAAACTTACCTTTAAACCAATTCCAACGATAATGGGTTCAAAAAACGATTAGAGTTGTGAAGTGGTAATTGACGATTTATCTAAGTAGTTAGTAAAATGGGTTGGTATGAAGATTAGACTCTATAAAACTAAAAGTGGGATTACTTAAAACAAAAAATGCGCTTCGGCGCAATGATTTATAAAACAGCGAACCATATGGAAATCAGAGCCCCGTTTAATTTACAAAAATGGATTGATGAAAACCGTCATCTCCTTAAACCACCTGTAGCCAATAAAAATTTGTACCCTGAAGGAACTGATTTTATTGTGATGATCGTAGCTGGTCCAAATGCCCGAAAAGATTATCATTATAATGAAACTGAAGAGTGGTTTTATCAATTGGAGGGAAACATAACCGTGAACACCCAGCAAAACGGGCAAAAGGTGCCTGTTTCATTAGGGCCGGGGGATATGTTTCTTTTACCCGCCGGAATTCCCCATTCACCAGGCCGAAGCGAAGGTTCCATTGGTTTGGTTGTTGAAAGGGTTCGCGAAGGAAAAGGGTTTAAAGACGGATTATTATGGTTTTGTGAGTCATGTAATCATAAACTCCATGAAACTTACTTCGAGCTTAAAAATATCGAAAACGATTTTTTACCGCATTTTAAAAATTATTACCAATCAGAAGACCTCAGAACCTGCAAAAAATGCGGGCATGTGATGGAAACAGACCCGCGTTTTGTGGACTAACCAACGACATATGTCATTTTTTCGTCTTTTTTGAGTGTCGTCTTTTTTAATTAAGAAAAAGCTATTACCTTTAACAACAATTTTATAGCTACAGCAAAACAAACATATTGTATATGAGAAAATTATTCATAACACTTAGTGCAATGCTTGCTTTGGGAGCAAATGCGCAGGACGTCCATTTTACCCAATATTTTACCTCGCCGCTCACTTTAAATCCTGCAAATACGGGTTTGGTGAATTGTGATTGGCGTGTTTCGGGAAATTATCGTTCACAGTGGGGTAGTGTTAATTCAACGCCATACATTACCGGAACGCTTTCATTTGATATTGCCACCTTAAAAGGCAAACTGAATGGAGACGCTTTAGGAATTGGTGTTTTAGGATTGTACGATAAATCTGGTACAGGGGCTTTACAAAATGTGACCACCGGATTGTCTATTGCTTATCACAAACGTTTAAGCAGCGATGAAGAACGTCCTCAGAACCTTTCCATTGGTGTTCAGGGATTTTTGACGCAGAAAAGTATCGACTTTAATAAGTTGAAATTTGAAAGTCAATACGACCCTGCGACTGGAGGCACGCCTTATGCGAGTGGTGAAAATTTCGGCAATGCCGATTTGACTTATCCTGATTTTAATGCAGGTATTATGTATTCAGGATATGTGAGCGAAAGAGCAAATATGTATGCCGGATTCTCATACTATCATATTACTCAACCGGTTGAAACATTTTTAAATGGTAATCATAAGATCAATTCACGTGTAACGGCCTCTTTAGGTGGTTCCTTGCAGATGAATGAAAATATGATGTTGTTTGCCAGTGGTATGTATCAGCAACAAGGTAAAGCCAATGAGTTATTATTAGGCGCCGCAACTGGCTTTATCATGAACCCCAATCATGAAGATGATGTGGCTAATTCGGTATTTTATCTGGGTGCCTGGTATCGTTATGGCGATGCCATCGCGCCTTATATTGGATTTGAATGGGCAAAAGCCAAATTAGGTGTGAGCTATGATGTGAACCTCAGTGGTTTTACACCGGCTACCAAAGGAAACGGAGCCTTGGAAGTTTCTTTGATTTATAACGGATGTATCATTCGTAATGAATCCCGTACCTACAACTTTGCTTGTCCTCGATTCTAAAATAATTTCAAGATTCATTCTATGAAGAGCCCTGCAGAAATGCAGGGCTTTTTTATTTGATGATTCAGAGTTCCATGTTCAGACATCATACTGAAAAATGTTTTAATTCCTATTGCATTTGCCACAGATTGTGCAGTCTCTCGTCCAAAAAGACGAGACAAAATTTGGGTTGAGATGAATGTCTTCTGATTGATTGTACCATCTAAAAGAACGGCGCATCCATTCTTTTCATCACAACAATAAACCAATCAAATTAAAATTTCAAACTGCAAAAATGGGATTATCAGGATGATTTTACCTTACTGTTTTGGTAAACCGATCATCACTTAATGCGCGTAAATAGGATTCAAGATCTTGTTTTTCTTGTTCAGTTAACCCGATGCGAAGTGGCAGAATGCTGTCTTTATTAAAAGCGTGTGATACAAATTGTGTTGGATTATCGTAATAGTCTATGACTTCACGCAAGGTTTTAAACTTTCCATTGTGCATGTATGGTGCTGTTTGCGCAACATTTCTCAATCCCGGCGTTTTAAATTTGCCAATATCCATTGGATTGCGGGTGATGAGATAACGGCCACTATCATTCAAATCTTTTCCATCAAAGAGACCGATATTCCTGAATTCGTCCGAGGTGAAGTCAGGTGTAAAGTGACAATCAAAACATTTGGTTTTTTCGCTGGTGAATATATTTCTACCCCTGATTTGTTGTTCCGTCAAGCCATTGGGCTCGTCATTGAGCCATCGGTCATTGGGTGTTTGATCCGTTTCCAAAGTTCGCTCATAGGCAGCAATTGCTTCCACAATGGCGGCACTGTCTGCCTGACGCCCGAATATTTTTACAAACAAGGGCTTGTAAATTTTACTTTTTTGAATCCGTGAAACAGCTTCTTTAAACGGCAAGTTCATTTCATTGGGGTTTTCTACAGGGCCGACCACTTGTCCTTCCAGGCTCGTTGCCCGACCATCCCAAAAGAAGGTTTCACGCGCACTCATATTCATCACGGATGGCGTATTCCTGGCAGTTAATCTGCCCGAAACGCCCCGGCTAAATGGAAGGGTATCAGCAAACGCGAATTGTGGAATATGACAGGATGCACAACTCAGTGTTTTATCAGAAGATAGAATCGGATCAAAAAATAATTTTTCTCCCAATTCCTCTTTTGTGCTTGGGTTTTGAACGGGCTCAAAAGAATTTAAAACCAGCAGGAAAATCATGGCCCCTACACCAAACAAAAGAAATCGGTTCATAGATTTGCAAAAATAAGCCCAACCGTTAATTTCGAATGCAACAATTATGACACCCGAACGCCAAGCCAGAATCCATGAAGTTTTAAGATACCGCCAGAATAACCTAACGGTTGTACTTGAAAATGTTCATGATCCCCACAATATTTCCGCTGTGATGCGTAGCTGCGACGCGGTTGGGATTTCAGAGATTTATGTGCTGAACAATCGAATCGCCCGGCATAAAAAATATGGAGATAAAAGTAGTTCAAGTGCTTCTAAGTGGATGTTGGTTCATCAGTTTACCGAAACAGAAAAATGTTTTGAAGCGCTGCGAGCGAAGTATAATCATATTTACTCCACCCATTTGAGCGAAAATGCCAAAGACTTGTATCAATTGAATTTGACTGAGTCAGTGGCATTGGTGTTCGGCAATGAAAGTGAAGGAATTACAGAAGAAACATTGAAAAGATGTGATGGTAATTTTATCATCCCGCAAATGGGAATGATACAGTCATTAAATATTTCTGTTGCATGTGCGGTCAGCATTTACGAGGCCATGCGGCAGAAACGAGACGCGGGGCATTATGCGCAATCAAAATTAGAAGCCTTTGAACAAGAAGCACTTCTTCAATATTGGAATATTTCCTTGCCGGAATAATAGTTTGTAAGGCTTTCCGATTATTTTTTTTACATGTAGGAAATTCTTCTATATTTGCAGTCCATTTTACGGAGGGTGTAGCTCAGTCGGTTAGAGCATCAGATTGTGGTTCTGAGGGTCGTGGGTTCGAACCCCATCACTCTCCCTCCTTACTCCCGGTTTCGGGAGTTTTTTTATCGTATATTGTTGATAGAAATGAATGAAACCCTGATTTCTGTTTTACATTTGCGGCCATGAAAATCAGGCTAGTGGTATTTATTGTCAGCGCAGTGCTATGTTCCTTTACAGATCATCCGCAGGAAAGGCATTTGTTGAACATTCGCCAACTCACTTTTGGTGGTGATAATGCCGAAGCTTATTTTAGTCCGAATGGTAAATACCTAAGTTTTCAAAGTAATAACCCTGCCTGGGGCCTGGAGTGCGATCAGATTTTTAGAATGCATATCGAGCAAGCAGCGGAGGATAGTACATACAGGCCCGCATTTATCAGCACAGGAGATGGTCGCACAACTTGTAGTTATTTCATGCCCAATGGACGGGATATCCTATATGCTTCCACCCATGAAGGGTCGGCCAATTGCCCGCATGAACCACCAAAAGGCGTAAAATATTTCTGGTCAATTTATGATGATTATGACATCTATGTGGCTAATCAACAAGGGAATATCAAAGCCCAGTTAACCAATAACACCGGTTATGATGCAGAGGCTACTGTGTCACCACTGGGCGATAAAATTGTTTTTACTTCCAATCGAAGTGGCGACCTCGAATTGTGGACGATGAATCTTGACGGAACAGAACAAGTTCAAATTACCGATCAGTTAGGGTATGATGGAGGGGCATTTTTTTCGCCGGATGGACAACAGCTGGTTTTTCGTGCTTCCCGGCCGCGAACCCCCGAGGCAATTGCTGAATACCGGCAAAATCTTCGAAATGGGTTGGTCGCACCGACAGAAATGGAAATTTTTACCTGTCGGGTCGATGGAAGTGAGATGAAACAAATAACTCACCTGGGCAAAGCAAATTGGGCACCCTTTTTCCACCCATCAGGAGATAAAATTATTTTCTCCAGTAATCATAGAAGTGATAAAGGTTTTGATTTTCATCTTTATCTGATTAATGTCGATGGGAGTGGTTTGGAACAGATTACTTTTGAAAGTAAATTCAATGCTTTCCCGATGTTTTCGCCGGATGGGAAAAAATTAGTATTTTCATCCAACCGAAACAATGGTGGCGGACGAGACACCAATTTATTTATTGCTGAATGGGAAGATTAAATTCCATTTTAGAAAAAACTGAATCATGAAAAAATTGACCCTGCTGTTATTCTGTCTTTGGATATTTGCTCAGGTAGATGCACAAAGAATTAATGTCGACAAAATTGTAGATCATATTTCATTTCTGTCATCTGATAAATTGCAGGGCAGAGGTACCGGTACTGAGGATGAAAAAGTAGCTGCAGCCTATATTGCCGGACAATTCAGGGCTATGAAATTGTTGCCCAAAGGAAATAAAAGCTATTATTACGATTTCACCTATAACCACAAAGTCGGCGATCCGCATGGTACAGATCAAACCGCAGGAATACCGAGAAAGTCAAGAAATGTAGTCGGGTTTCTGGACAATGGTGCGCCATATACTGTTGTGATAGGTGCGCATTTCGATCATTTAGGTTTGGGCTACGATAAAAATAGTCTGGATATAGAGCCTCAGGATAAAATTCACAATGGTGCAGACGACAATGCGAGTGGGGTTGCCGGTGTGATTGAATTGGCCAGATATTTTTCCAATAATGGGGTTAAGGAAAAAGTTAATTTTTTATTCATGACCTTTTCAGGTGAAGAACTGGGATTAATCGGTTCAAAAAAATGGTGTGAACAACCAACCATTCCACTGGAAAAAATCAGCTACATGATTAATATGGATATGATTGGGCGCCTGAATGATACCAGCCGAAAATTGTTGGTTTATGGTGTCGGTACGGCCGCCGAATTTATTCCTTCGCTGGAGCAAGTGAATCAAAATTTTGTTTTCAAATTTGATAGTGCCGGTGTGGGCCCAAGCGATCAGACTTCATTTTATTTAAAAGATATTCCGGTACTTCATTTCTTTACTGGACAGCATAGTGATTATCACAAACCGACAGATGACGCAGATAAAATAAACCATAAAGGGGAAGCGATGATTCTGGAATTGATTGTTGATCTTGTGTTTAAACTCGAACATTCATCTAAATTGAAATTTTATACTACCAAATCGCCGGAGAGCAGTAATGTTTCATTTAAAGTAACTCTGGGGATTATGCCCGATTATACTTTTGATGGCCCCGGGGTGCGTATTGACGGGGTTGGAGAAAATAAACCAGCAGCTATAGCCGGTTTGCAAAAAGGAGATGTGATACTCACTATGGCTAACGAGGAGTTGGCAGATGTGAAAGCCTACATGAAAGTTTTGTCTAAATTTTCAAAAGGTCAGGAAACTGAAATTGTCATCGATCGCAATGGACAAAGGATGCGTAAGATGGTACGATTTAAATAGACAGTCTTTTCCAAATTATTCTGATGCCTCATTGCGGATGATTTTTTCATGCAGCGTGATTCTGGTTTGACTTCATTTGGGTACAATAAACGCTGTAAAACACTTAATTGCTTGCTTTTGGTATGTTTAGCAAAAGTTTTTATAAACTGCTGGAATACAATGACCTCTTTCGACTATTTTTGTTCTACTTAAAAAGGTTTGCGTATGGAAAACAATGTGGTGGTTGAATTAAAAAACTGCAATATTTACCAAGGGGGAAATTTAATTCTCAAGGATGTACAATTGACCATTCGTAAAGGAGAATTCGTGTATTTGATTGGAAAAACTGGAACCGGAAAAAGTAGTTTGCTAAAAACCTTGTACGGAAATATTCCTTTGATGCAAGGCGAAGGTCAAGTATGTGGATTTAACCTCCGTCATCTGACCTGGAAAAATGTACCTTTTTTACGACGGAATTTAGGCATCGTCTTTCAGGATTTTCAATTACTTACAGATCGGGATGTCAATAATAATTTAATGTTTGTGCTGCAGGCAACAGGTTGGTCAGATAAAAATCTGATGAAGGAAAAGATCAACCATGTATTGGGCAAGGTTGGATTAAAAGGTAAGGGGCACAAAATGCCTTATGAAATGAGTGGTGGAGAACAACAACGTGTCGATATTGCGCGAGCATTACTGAATAATCCTAAACTCATACTTGCCGATGAACCGACTGGTAATTTAGATCCGGATACCTCCGATGAAATCATGCATTTATTACATTCTATTTGTGCGGATTATGGAACAGCCATCGTCATGGCAACGCACGATTATAGCATCATTCAAAAATTCAGGTCGCGTATCTTACGAACGGAACATGGTATGGTTACGGACAATGCGACTGTAGTATATTAAATATTTTCTGGGCATTCATCTGATTATCAAATAATTGAAGTTGTGTCTTTCTGTTTTCCAGGTCGCTTTCTTCAAAAGGCGTTTTGATGAGTTGATCAATCGCCTCTCGGAAAGCCTTCGCATCTTCGGCCAAATGAACGGCATCTTTTAAAATACTACCTTCAACCATCGTTTGATTGGTCAAACAATGTCGACCCATAAAAAGAGCGTGGAGCAGTTTTAACTTGATGCCGGTATTCTGAAAAGCCGGTAATATGTTGATATGCGCATTCTGAATTAAACGCTGCATCTCGTGATGATCAGGATTTACTTGAACTTCCACTTGTGAATTTATCTGTTTCAATAATTTGGCAGAAGGATTCTTACCTGCGATGATACAAGGAATCGGGTTATCACGAAATACTTCATTCGCCAAAAAAAGAGCAGCCTTTTCGTTTTCGGCAATACTTAAATTACCATGATATAGGCAATATTTTCCGAAACCCTTTAATGAACTGATTTGATTTTCCGGATGAAATGCCGGAATAAGAATAACCGAATTGGCGTTATATTTTTTTTCGAAATACAACTGGTCTGGTTCGCTAATCGTCAGGACGACATCGGCTACTTTAAGAATTTTTTCATACGGTGAAAGGAGCATAGACTCTCTGTATAAAAACAATTTTTTCAGAAACGATGAAGTATGACCTGCCAGCTGTGTATAGTATTGATGTTCAATATTATGGGTCCGCACAATTTTAAATCGCTCCTTTAATTCAGGATGATTGAGATAGGCTGTTGTGTGTAAACCTTCGAAAAGAATGGGTGCATCTATTTTAATCAGGTTTTTGAGTAATTGAGGATTTTTTCGGGAGTTGACGATATAGGGCAGTTGAAAGTCCATCCCACGAATACCGGTTTTTCTGGGATAATAAAATACCTGTTTCGTATACTGTTCTAAATCTGATTGGGCACTACGATTTTCATATTCAAAACAATGCAGGAAAATTTCAATGCCCAACGAATGTAAAGCTTTGAGCTTGTAATATACATCGATTGCCCCGCCATAATCAGCAGGAAAGGGGACATCCCATGTGACGATATGAAGTTTAATTGGCAAAGATTTTTTGATAAAACTGAATTAATTTTTTTTCTTCGTTTTGCCAGCAGTATTGCTCTCTGGCCAGCAAGGCATTATTTCGCATATGCAAAAGTTTATTCCGATCCGACAACAAACTGTTTAATGCCTGTTCGATGACTTCCACTTTGGGTTCATCTATCAAAAGCGCTAGTTCAAAACGTTCATTACATGATTTGTATTCCGGATAATTCATACATAGTTGTGGGATACCTGCATGCATATAGTCGAAAAAACGATTGGCCATAGAAAGGTAATTACTTCGGCCTACATTGCTGAAAAGAGTAATGCCAATGATGGCTTTTTCGGTTATTGACGAAAGTGAAGATGGCGGGATATATCCGGTGAAGGTTATTCTGTCTTCTAATCCATGCTGTTGGACCAATGCTTTTGCCTGTTCAAAAAAATTACCTTCACCACAAATTAGCAGCGGATAATTGACTGATTTCATGGCGGGAATCAGAAATTCAAAGCACCGACCTTCATTCACAGCGCCCTGGTAAAGAATATATTCACCCGTAAATTCTTTAGTGGCTAGCGGCCTTAAAACTGTTGCATTACGAACAATTTCGTATTGCAGACCATACATCGCATTAAATTCATTGGCATAGGCTTCACCAATAGTATAGCCGAACTTGAATTTGGGCATTGCGAATCGTTCTATTTTTTTCCATAGCCGATAAATGGTAGGTCTGCTAACTATTTCATCCATTTCACAGAATAATTCATGAGCATCAAAAACCCTTTTTTTCTTTCTGAAGAAAGAGGCAAAATAACCCGGTAAAATGGTATCTAAATCAATACTACAAATGAGATCAGTCGGATAAAAGAGTAAAAAAAAGAATAGACGAATATTGTATTCCACATAAAAAAACTTCCCTTTGTCAAAAAAAAAAGTTGAGCCGTTTTTGTTGGAAGGTCTGATCTTTTAATGTTCCGGATGAAGGACGTAAACGACCAACCAGGGTGACCTCATATCCTGCCGCCTGTAATGAACTGCAAATACGGATCATTCGTTGGTCAAAATGCAGATCATTTGTTACCGTGCAAACTATTCTTTTCTTTTCCATTCTTTGCAGAAGAATATTTTTTCGCCGTTTAACAATGCATAAGGAGGTTCAAAACCGGGCATATAAGTAGCCCGAATATGACGGGATATTTTTTCGATGGTCCAATTTAAATCAATCTGTTTGATTTCGTTGACTTCGGACCTGTAATGTAGGGCACTAGGGCGTTGTTCAATATAATCCGATTGTGGGATTCGGATATAATCGCCATTCAGAATTCGATGAATATTTTCTCGAAACAATTCCAACGAGGCTTGATAGGTGAGTTCATACAAATCCTCGACCCAACAATCGGAAGGTATTGGGAATCTTTTTTCAAACAAAATATCTCCATGGTCAATGCGTTCATCCATCACATGCAAGGTGGTTCCAAATTCAGGATATTGATCCAATATGGCAAAACTAAATTGATTGCATCCACGGTATTCGGGAAGCGGAGCCATATGTAAATTAACGGCCAAAGTTCTGGCTTTCTGAATATGCCTTTCGTTTAATATTTGGTGGTATTGAACGGAAATTAAATAATCCACTTCAGGTAGTTCATCGAGTTGCGAAATGATGGGTATTTGATGGTCTTGAGCAAGGCGACTTATACTTAGAGAAGGATCAAAACGGACATTGTCATTGCTTAATAATCCAACAATCTCAATGTTCAAGAGTTGTTGATTTTCGATCAAAAAATGAAGACAGTGAAAACCGATGGGTTTGGAACCCAAAAAAATAATCTGTCTTCTGCTCATGTGGCAAAAATAATCAACAATTTGTCTTAATTTGAGCTTTCGAAGACTTGATGAAAATTCTCTTACTCACACCCCGTATTCCTTATCCTTTGCGGGATGGTGGTGCAATTGCCATGAATCAAACCATTGAAGGTTTGATTGAGGCAGGTTGTGAAGTGCATTTATTGGCGATGAATACAACCCGTCATTGGGTGGATCCACAAAGTTTGCCTCCGGTTTATCAGCAATTGAAAGGGATGGAAACAGTTTATGTCAATAATTCAATCAATCCTTTAAGCGCATTTTTGAATCTGTTTACGGATAAATCCTATAATATTTCCCGATTTGAACAAAAAGAGTTTGCGCAACAATTAAAGGCATTATTGCAAAAACATGTTTTCGATGTTGTTTTTTTTGAAAGCATTTATACTTCTCCATACCTGAAAACTGCCAAAGAATTTGGTTCTGTTCAATGTGTTTGTCGAGTTCATAATATCGAGCATCAAATCTGGCAACATCTTGCGGATAATGAAAAATCTTTCTTGAAGAAAAAATATCTTCATCTGCTTACCTCCCGATTAAAACAATATGAATTGGACATCTTACAGCGATTTGATGCTTTGTTGCCTATTTCGAAGAAAGAGTTTGGGTTTTTAGAACAACTGAATCCGGGAAAATGCATTTATCTGCCATTCGGTGTTGAAGGCCACATGCCCCTTCCTGAAGTTCGTTGTGATAAAAAATCCTGTTACCATATTGGTAGCATGGATTGGGCGCCAAATGTGGAAGGGATAGAGTGGTTTTTGCAAGAAGTTTGGCAACCTATCAAACAAACATTACCGGAGGTTACTTTTTTTGTAGCAGGAAAAAATATGCCTGCAAACCTGATGTCAAAAAGGGATGCACAAATTGAAGTGGTTGGGGAAGTTGAAGATTTTGTTCACTTTAGTCTTTCGAAAAATATCTTAATTGTTCCCCTCAGATCCGGAGCCGGTGTACGGATAAAAATACTGGAGGCTATGGCGATGGGTAAGACAATCATTTCTACTTCAATGGCCCTGGAAGGAATTGATGCGATTCATGAAAAACATGTTCTGATTGCAGATACACCAGAGGATTTTCAGGCATGTATTCATCGATGTTTTAAAGATGAGGAATTTGCAAATGGTCTGGGCGAAAATGCAAGGGAGTTCGTATTTTTGAATTTCAACAGGCAGAGAATCTATCATCATCTTTTGCAGCAATTGAAAAACTTACTCCGGATTTGAAAAAAAAACGATTGGTCTTTTTGTTATCCCGATTCCCATATCCATTGGATAAGGGCGATAAATTGAGGGCTTATCATCAAATTCGATCCTTATCCGAATATTACGATATCTTTTTAATTGCATTGAACGATGGAGATATCCCAGCCAATGATTTGGACGCCTTAAAAACATTTTGTCAGGAAATTCGAATTTTTCCAATTCGGCAATCAACACGATATTGGCAACTGTTCAAAAATATTTTTAATTCCTGGCCTGCTCAAGTCGCCTATTTTTTTCAGCCGACTCTTAAGGCAACTATTATCAAGGAGATTAATTCATTTAAACCAGACTTGGTATTTGGGCAACTTTCCAGAACGGCTTTATACCTGAAAGAATTACCCTATCAGGTGGTGATGGACTTTCAGGATGCGTTCTCTGCAAATTATTTTCGATTGTCAAAGGAAGGTAGTTTGTTGCAAAGTATTTTTTATAAACGGGAAGCCCTGAGAATGCAAAAATTTGAAAGACAAATGCTTGTTTGGTTTAAAAATTGTTTGATCATTTCTGAGGCAGACAAAGCCTGTATTGCCCGCAATGATCAACGCATCCATGTCATTCCAAACGGTGTAGATACCCATTACTTTACGCGACGCATTCAGGCAGCAGAGCCTGCTTTGCTTTTCGTGGGCAACCTTTCGTATGAACCTAATATTCAAGCGATACAATATTTGGTTCGGGAAATTCTACCCTTGTTGATTCCACAAATTCCGGATATCCGATTAAAAATTGCAGGAGCCAATCCACATCCATCTATTCTGGCTTTAGCGAATAAACATGTACAGGTGACCGGTTGGATGGATGATATCCGGAACGCTTACGAAAGTGCTTCCATTTTTGTGGCGCCTTTATTCAGTGGTGCAGGTATGCAAAATAAATTGCTAGAGGCCATGTCCATGCAATTACCTTGTGTAACTACTTCTCTGGTCAATAATGGAATTGGAGCTATTCCGGATAAGCACCTTTTATTGGCAGAAGATGCAACAACTTTTGCAAAGCAAATTATCATTTTATACGAGCATCAAAGCCTTCGTGAAAAAATGGCTGAGGAGGGTCGGCAATTTATTGAAACCCGTTATGATTGGAGTCAATCCAATGAAATACTTCGACAAAAAATAGAGGAGATATTAGCCCAATGAGGCAATCATCGAAATCTCTACACGTACACCTTTGGGTAGACCTTGCACAGCAACTGTTTCACGTGCAGGAAATTGCTCGGAGAAATAGGTAGCATATACTTGATTTACTTCGGTAAAAAACTGCATATCGGTGAGGAATATGGATGTCTTAAGCACATGGGCAAAAGTCATACCGGCCTGAGTTAGCACTGCCTGCAGATTTTTCATCACGCGGTGAGTTTCAGTACTTAAACTTTCCTGGTCCAGCTGATCCGTTCCGGGTATGAGTGCAATTTGTCCGGAAATAAACAGGAGATTACCACATTGCACTGCCTGGCTGTAAGGACCAATTGGTGCCGGTGCTTGTTCGGATTGAATGATGGTTTTATTCATGCCCCAAAAATAGGTGAACTAAAATAAAATCAGGAGTAGAAGTCAGCATGGAATAAAAATGAACGAATTCTGATTTCAAATGAAAGAGATCGTTTTGTATCCGCTACTTTTGCCGGAGATGTCGCATTTACTTTATTTGGATACGAGTGGAAGCCATATTCATTTGATGGTATTCACTGAAAAGAGGATACTTTCAATGATTCGTCAGGATTCAGGAAATAACCATGCCAGTCAAATCATTCCTTTGTTGAATACCTTAATGGAACAAGCAGCATGTAAGCCTGAGGAATTGGATGCGGTAGCTGTTTTAAATGGCCCCGGTTCGTATACAGGTTTACGAATTGCATTATCTGCGGCAAAAGCAATTTGTTTACATCGGAATATCCCGCTCATCTTGTTGTCGAATTTGGATTTAATCTCACATGCCGTAAGCATGAACGCTGTGCATATGGTGGTGTTAAAGGCAAGGATACTGGAATATTTTGTGGGTATTTATGACCAAGAACATCAACATATATTAAATCCAGTTTTAATGCATGAGTCGGAATTGTTGGAGCACCTGGAGCATCATTCATACCCATGCTTTACCAATCAGGAAGAATTTCAGGTTGGTCCTTTTCAGATTCAAGGGATAAAAGAGAACCCAGAAACGATACAGCATCTGGTTTTACGGGCCTTTGACCGAGAAGAATTTGCCGATTTGGGGCAGTCAGAACCCTTTTATTTGAAAAAAGTGCATATTAACAAAATAAACAAGTTATAAACATTTGTTTTTTTAATAATATTTGTATTTTTACAGAACGGAAAAAGATAAAATACTATTATCTGATTTCGTGGTACGTACACATAATTATTAAGTTAATTTCAAATAAACTAAAAGGGAACTATGGAACACGCTAACTCTCACTCAAACATTATCAGTTTTAACGAAGGGGGCCAGGGGCAGGTCTCCAAAATCAACTATTTAGATGTTAAAAAAGCTGCGGCTATTTTAAGAGCGATTAATCACAAGCTGCGACAGTCGATCATTAAATTGTTGGAAGAAAAAGACAATTTGACGGTTACGGAAATTTATGTGAAACTTCGTGTTGAGCAATCAGTTGCTTCACAACATTTAGCGATTTTGCGTCGGGCGGAATTTGTCAAAACTTCCAGAGAAGGAAAAAATATTCATTATACCCTGAATCTGACTCGTTTGGATGAAGTGAATACCTTCATTAAACAATTACTGAACGAGGCATAAGTCTTGAATAAATGAATAAAAAAAACCGCAACGAAGACGTTGCGGTTTTTTTGTATTTGGATGGTCTGTTATTACCAGCTCAATTCATCTTTCTTTTTATAGCGTGGCTTTTGGTCACCACTCTTGGCTGAAGAAAATATTTTTTTCTTTCTTTCTGCAAATGGTGTTGTCGTTCCTCGGAATTTTTCGCTGGGGGCTTTGGATTTTTGCCCAAAACTTTTGCGGGAATTGCCTTGTCCACCTGTCATATTATTTTGTCCATCAGCGCGGTCTATCCGGACTTCCCGTCCATTGATTTCGACATTTTTGAAATTCTCCATGATACGTTCTGCACTTTTAGTATCCGTTTCAAAGAACGAGAAAACACCAGCCATTTCGATATCTTTGATATGATGACCACTAACCTTGGTTTCACGGAAAATTAACTCCCTCATTTCATCATAACGAAGGTTATCTTTTTTACCTAAGTTAATAAACAAACGGGTGGTATTTTCATCCGGTGCAAATTTATCGCGACGGCTTTTGCCTTCGCTCCGATCTCGTCTTTCGAAACGATCATTCCCTTGTTCGGATCTTTTGCCTTTACGATCCGATTTGTTCTGTTCGTTGACATTTAAATCGGTATTGCTCGTATAGCTTGGATCTACTTTTCGGAATTCTTTGGCGAGCATACGTTGAACCAATTCTGCTTTATCCATTTGAAGTAAAGGAGAAATTAACTCATTTTGCCAATCCTGATCTGTTTGAGACATATCCATTTCAAGGAAATCTTTTACAAACTGTTGAACTTTATTAGCAATGATTTCTTCACCATTCGGAATCATGTATTTTTCAAACTTGATTCCGGCGATTTTTTCAATTTGATGTAATTTATATGCTTCACGGATATGTAACAAGGCAATAGAAGTACCTGTTTTGCCAGCTCGAGCCGTTCTGCCGCTTCGGTGCGTATAGTTTTCAATGTCATCCGGCAGGTGATAATGAATGACATGGGTGATATCATTTACATCAATACCTCTGGCGGCAACATCGGTTGCACAAAGAATTTTGATCGTGCGTTTTCTGAATTTGCCCATTACCTTATCGCGTTGTTGTTGCGATAAATCGCCATGTAAACAATCGGCATTGTAACCGGCTTTTACGATTGCATCTGAAATTTCCTGGGTTTCAATTCTGGTTGTACAAAAAATAATACCAAAGAAATCAGGATGGAAATCGATGATGCGTTTTAAGGCAGCCAATTTATCTTTGGCCTGAACAACAGCGTACTGGTGCGAAATAGAAGTAGAGGCCGAGTTCTTTTTACCCGAACTGACTTCTTCATATTCACGCAAATAAGTGCTGGCAATATTCCGGATTTCTTTCGGCATAGTTGCACTGAAAAGACCGGTGATTTTATCTTCAGGTGTTTGAGCTAAAATGGTTTCCATATCTTCCTGAAAACCCATATTCAGCATTTCGTCAGCTTCATCCAATACAACAGTTTGTACCTGATCTAATTTTACGGCTTTGCGATCTAATAAATCAATTAATCGACCCGGAGTAGCTACAATAATATGCGCCCCTTGACGGATTTCTTTAATCTGTGCCATGATACTACTGCCGCCATAAACAGCAGTTACCCGCAAACCTCTTTGGTGTTTACTGTAGTTTTTTAAATCATTGGTGATCTGCATACACAACTCTCGGGTTGGAGAGATGATCAATGCTTGTGTGGCTTTGTTGAAAATGTCGAGATTGTGCAAAATGGGTAACCCAAATGCAGCGGTTTTACCGGTACCTGTTTGCGCAAGGGCAATAAGGTCTTTTTCTCGTTTCAGAAATACCGGAATGGCTTTTTGTTGAATTTCGGTAGGTGTTGTAAAGCCTAATTCGCTTACAGCTTTTACCAGGGATTCATCTAATCCCAATTGTTCAAATGTCATGTTACATTGTTTTATATTATTCTTTTCCCGCTTTAATAAACCCATGCTAGCGTATAAGAATAAATGAACAGTGATAATGAATTCTCTTTCCTTTAAAAGAGCATGACCCATGATTATCCGCTAATGACCGGCTTAATATTGAAATAAAAGAACAATGGTGAGTTGCAAAGGTAATGGATTGTCTGCCGGCAAATGTCATCAAGTTACTAATGAAAAATCCTAAAAAGGGGTTGAAATAAGATAAAATGCTCCATAATGAAGGCAATTATTTAAACAAAAAATTTGATTGTAATAGTATGGTATTGTTTTCCTAATGAATTAATCATAACCCTTGAGTGTATCCTTTAAAATTCGAACGTCCGGATCATTAAGCAGATGTGCCGGGAGTTTTTCTTTACCGGGAAACAAGGCCATTTTAAATCCACGAATCTTACAAGTAGCATATTGAGCTGAATCAGGAATGAAACCATAAGCGAAATAGGGCGAATAAAACATAGCTTCGACATAGTGACGACCTTTGACATTGAATAATATGGTAGGATCATGAAAATGTAAAGACCGGAAAACTTTTTTATTGTGGATCAACATCTTCGCATACTCGTTATCTGATCCTTTTGTACTATGTGTTTCCACCATTTTGGATGGTCGGAAATTCAACATAAACACAACAACCAGCATGATGAGCACCAGGGAATGTGCAACATAATTTTTGTACGTTTCAGTCCATTCAATCAGTTGAGCCAATGTTGTTCCGGCTATTAAAGCAATGGGTAAACAAAGGATGATTGGATAAGAACTCATCTTGGTTGCCGCAAACGAATAAAATAATAAGGTACAAACAATGAGAATGAGGAAGTAGGCAGCGATATATTCTTTTTTAACTTTTTTGATAAACAGGTAACAGCCCGGAATAAAAAGAATAGCGCTAGCCCATCCAAAAATGAGTGGGAAGTTTTTGAAATGAAACCACCAGGGACCATCATGACCTTCCAAAGCATGAGTCAGGTGAGCAGAATTATATTTCCATTCACGAATGGCATCCACCGGGTAAACCACAAAAGTATAGATTTGCCAAGGTAGGGCGATGATTATTGCAATACCTAAAGCCATTGCAAAATCGAGTAAGGCATGTTTGTTCCATTTGCGTTGAAAAAAATAAAGCCCCCACAAAGCGAATACCAGGAATCCGGGCATCCATTTGGTGAGGAATGCCAGACCTGCAAAAAGGCCGGCCAGCAGAGCCCAATATTTTTTACGTTTAAAGGTATACTCAATAAAGCTCCAGATACTCAAACTCACATAGGCCATCAGTACAAAGTCGCTGTGATCGGTACATTCTCTACCGGCAATCAGATTTAACACATAATAGCCAGTTATGAAAAGGAAGGTTGTGTAGAAAGCAGTTTTGCTATCAGTCAAAAGTCGACTGCTTCGGTAAATAGCCCCTGCAGTAGCGAGACCCAAAATGATGGATGGTAATCTTAAGCTAAATTCTGAAACACCAAACATTTTAAAAGACAACATCATTTGCCAAAGGAACAAAGGTTGTTTATGCAGCCAGATATGATGTCGATCCCAATCATTATAGGCCATGGGCATGAAATCATCATCATATAAAGTGGGCATCCAACTATGATTCCGCATATTTTTGGCCACCAAAGCATGAAACCGCTCATCCCATAAATTGAGAAAAGGATCCAACATCGCGGCATAAGCGAATAAAACGGCAGCACCCAGAAAAAGAAAAATCAGGGAATGAATTTCTTTTTCTTGTAGGCGATATCTTACCGCAATCAGAAAGCAGATGACGGAAAAGAGAAATAGAATGGTTTGATATGTTGAAAAGGCCGTAAAAAACATCTCGACAACGTTCCGAAAGTATTAAAGATTTACGATATAACCTAAGTGCATTCAGAATTGTGGTATTTTTGATATTGAGTGTCGTTAAAAGTTGTTTCTATGAGGCCTTATTTTACCAGGAAATTCCGAAGTCTGCGGACTATTTCTTTCATTTTTTGCTTTAGTTTATTTGGCCTGACCAAAATTTCAGGACAGGTTATCATTTCTCAATACTATGAGGGAAATGCAACAAACAAATGGATTGAATTAAGTAATCTGGGCAATTCACCGGTAACCCCACAAAATACAACCCTTAAATTGCGAATATGGTCGCAAGGAGGAAGTGCCGGACTCATTGCATTTACCGGAACCATAAGCACTTTTACGATCAATGTGAGTATACCTGCACAAGGTTCAATCCTTCTCGGAAATACAAGTAATGGTTTAGAAGTTCCTTATTTAAACTCCTCCAGCGCACACCAAAATAATAATTCAGTCATTAATTTTAATGGAAACGATGGTCTGGCTTTATTGGATGGAAATAATAATGTGATTGACCGTTTTGGTACTGGAATCAACGCCACCAATGTAAGTTATCAACGAAATATAAATGTAAGCACTCCGAATCCGAACTTTCAAACCAATGAATGGACGGTGCTCTCTCTCAATGCCGTGCAGACTGCAATAAATACTTCTGCAGCATATCTTGGAGTTCATCAGGTTATATGCCCTGCCCCTGATCAGGCCAGTAACCTACTACTTACACAGCCACTTACAAACACGATACAAGGAACGTTTAATCCGTCAAATAATGCGGATGAATATTTAGTCGTTCGAACGACTCAAACACAGCTGAATGCTTTACCACAAAACGGGGCTCAATATTCAGTTGGTCAATTGATTGGAAATGGAACCGTCGTTTATCAGGGGCCGAATACATTTTTTTCATCCATTGTTCAGCCAGCGACCAATTATTATTTTACGATTTTTTCATTACGAAATAATGCCTGTATTGGCGGACCGACCTATCAAACCGTTAGTCCTTTAACGGGGAGTATATTAAGTTTACCTAACTGCCAGGTACCCTTATTTCAACCGAATAATTTGACATTCAACTCGGTGGGTTCTTCTCAAATGCAATTAAGTTTTCACAAAAGTATTGATGCAGATGCATACCTGGTTGTACGTTATAATAACACAACGATTTATTTGCCGACGGATGGCGTTACTTACAAACGGGGACATCAAATTGGGCCTGCAACGGTGGCTTACTTCGGTTCGGATACCAGCTTCCTCGACTGGGGGCTGGATGGAAATACCCCATATTTTTATCGCATTTATTCGGTACGTTTAAATAGTTGTATTGGAGGGCCGGTTTACAGGAAGTCGGCACCTTTACGTGGCATGAAAACGACTGAACCAACAACCTTGCAATGGTATTATGGGAACTTACATTCTCATAGTGCACTGAGTGATGGAACGGGTCCTGCAACGGCGATATTTAATTATTCAGAAGCCTCTTTGTGTATGGACTTTTTAGGAATCAGCGATCATAACCATGCCTCAACCGGCATGAGTTTAGGGAATTGGGAATTGGGTAAAAGTGAAGCAGATTCCTTTGCGCGGCACGATTTTTTATCGATGTATGGCATGGAGTGGGGGACCATTTCAAGCGGAGGTCATGTGGTTATTTACGGGTCTGATTCTTTATTGGGTTGGGAACCCGGATATTTTCAAAGTTACATACCTCAAACTCAATATCAGGGAAGCGGTGGATTATTTCAATATTTGAGTCAAAGTACAGTACCTGTTTATGCAGCCTTGGCGCATCCGGATAATTCTGATTTTAATAATCTACAATCAGCTTATGATTTAACCACCGATCAGGCTGTTTTTGCTTGTGCCGTTGAAAATGGACCATCCACTTCAACAGATACAATGTACGCGGATTATCCCTCAAGCATGGCGTATCTGAGTTATTTCAGAAATTTACTGGCATTGGGTTATCATGTTGCACCGAGTATTGATCACGACAATCATAATCTTACCCATGGTCGTACAGCCTTTTCGCGAACGGCGGTACTTTCGGCTTCCTTGGCAGAGCATCATTTTATGGAGGCTTTACGGTCAAGACGAATCATTGCTACACAAGATTGCGGAGCAGTTATAAATTTTAAAATCAACGGCGCTGTGTTGGGGAGTATTTTTAATCATCCGGGTCCACCACAAATAATAGTAACTGCATCTACCTCAGTGCCTATTAGTCAAATGCGAATCCAATCAGGCATTCCGGGTAATGGTTTGGTGGCAAATGTTTTGACGAGCACCGCGGGTTCTACCTTAAGCTTTACACATACCGGGTTGCCAGATGGAGATAGTCGTTACTATTATGTAGATATTACCTTGACCGATGGACGCAGAATCATTACGGCTCCCATTTGGTATACCCGAATGGATGATTTGATTAGTACTACCGGTACAACCGTGATTCAGGAATTCAAGACATTGATTGATTCGAATGGTCAATTAGATACCCGTTGGACAGTTCGTGAAGAAAGGGAAGGTGATTTTTATAAGATTGATTTCAGCCAGAATGGGATAGATTATGCCAATGAGGTGCATTTCCGAATCGAAAAAAATACAGATCAGCTCAAATTTCATCAAACGAAAAATGTTTCGGGTTCAAACTTTAAGTATGCCCGACTTCGTTTACAGGATGCATTTGGTACAACAAAAGAAGAGCGAATATTGTCATTCTTTAAAAACAAGGAAAAGGAATGTAGCCTCTTTCCGAATCCGGTAGTAAATGAATTGGATATCCTGCAACCGGAAGATTTTTTTATTGAGCGATTCGAGTTAGTCAATAGCCAGGGACAGACTATTTTTCGGAAGGAATCTTTGAAAAGCCAGGGACAAAAAATAAAAATATTTTTACCCAATTCTATAAGTCCCGGAATTTATCGAATGCAGATTCAAACTAAAAATGGGTTAGAAATCCATCCGCTGCTAAAGCAAGGATAGATGGGGGAGAAAATGTAATTCTAAAAAAGTCAAATATTTTTAGAATGTCACAAACGGAATGACTTACTGTATTCCATGACTGAAGCGCCTAATCCTAACATAAACAAACCGTAAAAGGTATCTTCCAGTGGAATGGTCAGCATTCGGATTCCTAAATTGTGTTCGTCATTATACCAAACAATTGGGTTGTCTAAACCCGTTCCGGTTAATATGCCGTTTACAATAAAGAAAGGGATGAGTAAAATGATGAAACTGATTAGGAAGAATGGTAACCACGTTTTTTTGCGGCTTAAAATCAACCAGGTACCTGAAGTTATAAAGGCAGAAAATGTATACCATTTCTGATAATTCCATAAGGCAAATAAGACAAACAGAATTCCGGTTATTAACACAGGCCATTCAATCGATTGGCTCCATTTTTGACGCCATCCAAATACCTCAAAACAGTGATAGGTGAATAAAGAGGCATACGGAATACAGATAAAAAACAAAACCTCTTCCAGAGGCAGGTTGTAAATATAAATGCCGCACAAATAGTCGGGGTTAAATCCCCAGATACCTTTTTGGGTGAAATACATATCCCAAGGTAAAAATATGAGTGAACAGACGAGCAAGGCTTTTCCCAAGTGTTTCCACTCTTTGTAGAATTTTAATTTGGGATGAAAGCTAAATATAAATGGGACTAAAAAACTCCCCAGATCAACCAATAAATAGGTCAGGGATTTCATCAGGAGGCTGATTTGTTTTTTAGGCTTTGACGTGCTTCACGGAAATATTTCATGGGCACCCATAACATGCCAAAACATTCGCCATCTTCTTTACCCAGATGTTTGTGATGCACTTTATGGGCTTTACGAATAGCCCGGAAGTATACTGAGTCGGCATCCCGCAACCAATTAAAACGTCGATGAATGAAAACATCATGGATTAAAAAATAACAAAATCCGTAGATGGCAATTCCCAATCCGGCCCAGAACCATGGTAAATGAAAACCGTACCAGGTACCAATGCCAAGAAGCAGAATGCCGGGTGTTGCAAAAATCAGGAAGAAGTAATCATTTTTTTCGAAAAAGCGATCCTCTCCTTTATAGTGGTGGTCTTCATGTAAATTCCATAAGAAACCATGCATCAAGTATTTATGCGCTAACCATGCAACAGCTTCCATGCCAACAAAGCATCCGAGTAAAACAAAAAGATTAATGAATATAGTCATGGTGTAATGATTAATTGTTTTAAATAATGATTCACGATATGTTTAAACCAATAGGTAAATTGCTCCGGATTCAGTTGAATCTGTTCCTGAACGGCTTCCGGGCTTATCCATTTCCAGTCATCCACCTCATCCGGATTACTCAAGGGTGAAGCTTCTGTTTTGCCTAGCAACACATAATCCCATTCGTTCTCTGTAAGCAAATTATCAAAGTTGGTTTGGTATTGAAATTCGAATTGAACTTGAAGGGTAGCCTGAATGCCAAGTTCTTCATTTAATCTTCGTTGTGCTGCGCTAACAATGTCTTCTCCCGGACGGGGATGTCCGCAACAGGAATTTGTCCATAAGCCTGAAGAATGATATTTGGTGTTTGCACGTTTTTGCAACAGCCATTCTCCTTTTTCATTGAATAAAAAAACAGAGAATGCACGATGCAACAGGCCCTTTTGATGTGCCTCCATCTTCTCCATTTGTCCAATCACTTCATTGGCTTCATTGATCAAAATAACCTCTTCCTTCATTACAGCAAATTTAGATTATGTCGGACGTATGACTGCATCAATAGCATCATTTTTCTGGAATCGGGTATACGTATTCGTTCGTGTAAAATGCGTTCTGCACAGGTTGCCTGAATTTTTTTATACAATGATTTGTAATACACATAGGCGAGGTAAACTCCCATTCGCGCATCTTTAGGGAGTTTTTGAATGCCTTCTAAACCTTTTTTAAAATCTTCGGAGATGTCTTTTTCAATCTGTTTTTTTGCATGGGTATCAAATTCTGATAAATTTAATCCCGGAAAATACATTCTGTTCAGTTCAAGTGCATCCTGTTTCATATCTCTCAGGAAATTGATTTTCTGAAATGCGGCTCCCAGTTTCATAGCATAAGGCTTCAAGGATTCGTAAAGAGACTGATCGCCATTGCAGAATACTTTCAAACACATGAGGCCGACAACCTCTGCAGAACCCAAAATATAGGTTTCGTAGCTTTGCTGATTATAAGTCTGCCGATACAAATCCATCTCCATGCTTTGCAGGAAGGTTTCGATGAGCTCTTCAGCAATCCCATATTGATGCACAGTTTTTTGAAAGCTGTTCAGAATAGGATTTAAACTTAATTTCATGCTGATAGCCTGAAAAGTTTCTGTTTTAAATTGAGAGAGCAATGTCGCCTTATCATAATCATGAAAAGAGTCTACAATCTCGTCAGCAAGCCTTACAAATCCGTATATATTGTAGATAGGTTCATGAAACTTTTTGTTCAGGAATCGTATGGCCAAGGAAAAGGAAGTGCTGTATTTGCGTGTTGTATTCTTACTCGTTTCGAAAGAGATCTGATCGAATAGTTTTTTATCAGGCATGGCTTAGATTTTTTTTATGAATAAGTCCGGCAGCAATTTTTCCGGATATTAGTGATGGGGGTACACCCGGCCCTGGAACGGTTAATTGCCCCGTATAAGTGAGGTTTTTTACCTTGTTACTCTGCATTTTGGGTTTGAGTATCGCAGTCTGGTTGAGGGTATTTGCCAGGCCATAAGCATTTCCTTTAAAGGAATGATAGTCTGAAACAAAATTGCTGTAAGCATAATCTCTTCGCAGAATAATTTGTTGACGGATTGCTTCGCCTGTGCGTTCTTCCAGACGTTTGATGACCATGTCGAAATAGTGTTCCTGAATTTCAGGGTTCTCCTGCAATCCGGGAGCGACAGGAATCAGGATAAACAAATTTTCACAACCTTCCGGTGCGCAGGAGGAATCTGTTTTGCCTGGCGCTGAAACATAAAACAATGGATTTTCAGGCCATTTCGGATTGGTGTAAATTTCTTCAGCGTGAATGCCAAAATCGGTATCGAAAAATAAATTATGATGCAGGAGGCCCTGGATTCTTTTATTCAATCCGACATAAAAGATTAAGCAAGATGGGGCCAGTGTTCTTTTATCCCAATATTCGCTCGAATATTTTCGATACTTTTTCTCCAGTAAATTTTGCTCCAAGTGTTGATAATCACAAGCGGCAACAATTTCATCATATTCATATCTTCCGCTTTGTGTAAAAGCAGTTTGAATAGATTGATCGTGCATTTCAAATCGTTTGATTTCTTCTCCAGTTCTGATTTCAACCCCCAGTTCAAGGGCCAATTTTTTCATGGCCAGAATAATTTGATGCATGCCACCATTTGGATACCATGTGCCCAATTGCATATCAGCATAGTTCATCAAACTGTATAATGCCGGAATTTCAGATGGGCGGGCGCCGAGAAAGAGCACCGGAAATTCAAGAAGCTGTATGAGATGTGGATGGGAAAAATATTTTCGAACGAATTTTGAGAAGGGGGTAAGCAAGTCTAATTGAAATAAACCTTTGAGTACTTTAAGGTTAGCGAATTCCAATAGACTTAGTCCGGGTTTTTGAACCAGATCCCGCATGCCGGCTTCATATTTTTGTTCGGCATCATTTAAAAAATGTCGAAGTTTTTTCGCACCGCCAGTTTCAAGTTGTTCAAATAATGATTCCAGCTCCTGCATATTCGCAGGGATATCATGACAAATTCCATCCGGAAAAAAAACGCGATAGGAAGGACTTAATCGGATTAATTCATAATAATCGGATGTCCTTTTGCCAAAATCTTTAAAGAAATCATCAAATACATCGGGCATCCAATACCAACTAGGTCCCATATCAAATTTAAAACCGTCTTGTTCCCACTCTCGTGCACGGCCCCCAATTTGTTCGTTTTTCTCAATCACTGTTACCTGATATCCATCCTTGGCCAGGTAGCATGCGGCAGATAAACCAGAGAAGCCTGACCCAATTACAAGAGCCGATTTTTTACCTGCTTTCATCATAACAAATATAATGGCACAAACCCGGATCGTTTTTTTTAAATAATGATAGTAGCAAGAAAATATCAATGAGGCGATAAATAGATTCTAATGATAGCTTATTCGCGAAAATGGACGAAAAAGAATGGGCTATCAGGAAAAGTTAACCGAATCTAAGGGCCAAAAGTTTCTTTCCTAAAAATTGAAGTGTATTTTGTTCAACTTAGTTTGATTCCATGAAAAATATTATTTGTCTTTTAGGTTGTCTGGGAATTTATATTTATTCTAATTCTCAAATTACTTTGAGTAGATTGGATTTTCCAAGACCGACATCTGCGACTCCATTGCCCGATAGTGTAGCATTTACAGCGGTGAATGGATTCAACAACAACGCTTCGGCAATGAATGGTCCCAATCAGAACTGGAATGAAACCCAACTTCAAGGTTCAGCATCCTGGTCAAAATTTGTTCCAATGAGCGCGACCCCATTCGTATTTCAACTTGTTTTTTTATCCTGTGATTTTGCGAAACCCTTATTGGGTGGACAAGCCCTTGGCAATGGAACACTCACAGATGCTTACGAATATTACAATTATTCCAGCAATAATGATCGTTTGGAGGTGAAAGGTTTTGGAGGGAATTTATTAATACCGGGTCAAACTATTGCAATCCCTGTTCCCGCGATTTATTCTTCCCCTGACGTTTTGTATCGCTTTCCCTTGATGTTTGATAACAAGGATTCTTCCGTTTCCGGTTTTGATATAAGTGTGCCTTTGGGCGGTTTGGGAAATATCCAAATTAAACGAAGTCAGCAACGCATCAACCATGTTGATGCCTGGGGAGAATTGAGTATTCCGACAGGTACTTTTGAGGTACTGAGAATAAAAAGTGAAATTCAAAGAACGGATTCGTTGATTACGACATTTGGGACATTGCCTTTTAATACAAATCCCATTGAAATTCGATGGCTCGGTCAGGAAAAGAAGATTCCGGTTCTTGAAATGATTGGCCTGAATTCCGGGAATGGCCCAACATGGAACCAAATGAATTACTGGGGCTGGAATCCATTATCATACAGCGGCACATCGATTCCTGCCTTCAATATTTTTCCAAACCCATCAAACGGTTTGTTCGAACTCAAATTCGAAGAAGCAATCAATGGCCCTCTCGAAGTAAGGGTCATGGATTTGTCAGGAAAGCAGGCCGCTCATTTTCGTTTTCAAGTCAATGGGATGTTGAGTGAATTATTGCCTTTAAATCATCTGCAAACAGGGACATACGTTTTGCAATTAAAATATGATGGCAAGGAACTGAACAAAAAAATTCAAATTCAATAGTCGAAAGCCTCTATTATATTTGTCTGATGCGAATAGAATTACGATCCGACACTTTTACCAAACCAACACCGGATATGCTTGAAGCCATGTTTCGTGCTGAAGTAGGTGATGATGTTTTTAGAGAAGATCCCACAGTAAACCTGCTCGAAGAAGAAATAGCTGAGTATTTCGGAATGGAAAGTGCCTTGTTTTGTGCAAGCGGCACAATGAGTAATCAAATTGCCATTAAGTGCCACACCCAACCTGGAGATGAAATCATTTGTGATGAAAATAGCCATGTATTTTTGTACGAAGGAGGAGGAATCGCATTTAACAGCGGTTGTCAAACCCGAACACTGAAAGGTGATCGCGGGCGATTGAATAAGGAAATGATTGAGCCGTATATTAATCCGGATGATGTGCATAAGCCGCGAACAAGATTGGTGAGTTTAGAAAATACTGCTAATCGGGGAGGAGGAAGTTGTTACTCCGAAGATGCCATTGCCGATATCAGCGCACTTTGTCGTTCGAGAGGGATAGCATTGCACCTTGATGGAGCTCGTATTTGGAATGCCATTATTGCCGGTCGACAATCACCTCGTTGGTATGCGGAACATTTCGATACTTTATCTGTTTGTATGTCTAAAGGGATGGGTGCACCGGTTGGAAGTCTCCTTGTCGGATCACATTCAATGATTCAACAAGCTCGTCGAATCCGAAAAATTTTTGGTGGAGGAATGCGTCAGGCCGGGTATCTTGCCGAAGCATGTCGATATGCATTAAAACATCATTTGCCACTTTTAGAACGGGATCATCAACATGCCCGGCAATTGGTGTCGGTGCTGGAACGTAAATCTTTTGTTGGCGAAATATTACCGGTTGAGACCAATATTGTGATCGCTGAAATTTTACCGCCGTATACTTCACATTCTCTCGTAGAAAAACTCAAGACAATCGGAATCGATTCAATGCCCATTGCTGCCCATCAAATTCGTATGGTTTTTCATTTAGGCGTGGATGATCAGATGACCAACTATGTTTGTGAACAATTAGACTTGCTACAATGATTCGGTTTGTTGGGTAGAAATGTAAAAAGGGATTTGATGTTCTTTGAGAAAATCCTTGATCCGATCGGCATGAATACAATGCCCTACATGTAAAAAAGGACTATTAGATACTTTGGTAGGAACACCATCAACCAATACTTCACGATTAATCATGTCAAAACCTAAATGGAGATGGCTGGTCATACTTTGCATGCCAAAAATACGTCCGTACCGATCAAACAGTGGACCTCCACTTTGTCCACGTAAACCCGGTGTGCTCATTTCAATGGTTGCTTTTAGTCCTTGTTGAATACCGAATCGGGTAATGATTCCATCAATAGGGAAACGCGGAGATACGGTTTGTCCGGTTTGTGTAAACTGAACATCGTCTGTCGTATCATTGTAAGCATAATTATTAAACTCAGGAAAAGGATAACCTAATCTGCATAAATATTCACCCTGCCGGATGGAATATTCGTCCTGCACGAATTGAGCACAAGACTGATATCGTTTTGTTTCATAATTCTGAAATTGAATAATCGCCAAATCCAGAAAAGGATGCATGTGAATTTTTAAATTCTTGAAACCATCCACGGAGTTTAAAAATTGGTTCTGAATTTGCACAATCGCATTCGGATGATACTGATATTTTTTTTCCAAATGCTGTAATGCAGAGGCATAGTTTTGGTCACGCGGCAATTGTTGTTTTTCCTGTTTGAAATTTTGGTAAGCAGCATTGCTTTTTTCCGACTGGATGATAAACTCCACAACGTGTTTACAGGTGATGGCAACCCCATTTTCGTTTACAAAAAATAAAGTTGCTGTACCGGGTACCATTCTGCCATCATAATAACGAACAATGGAATGAATGGGTTTCGTGAATTCATGTATCTGATCTATCGCATCTGCAAACATCTTATCAAGTATTTAATCGGGAAGGTACGTATTCCGGGAATGTGAAAAAAATTATACCATTTGGAAGCAAACGGTTAATGAGTTTTTGTTTTGACTTATCTGTTGTAGGCAATATCTTGCATGAATGGAACCACTCAAGGAGATGTTTAATCAATCTTATTATGAACAATTATCAAAAGTTTGTGAGCAAGTCATCCCTGATTTCGATCGTAAACATTTTCTCAAAAAGTGCATTCATCAAATAGATACAAGGGCATTGAATGAGCGGTTACGACATACTTCTCAGGTGTTATTTGAGCATCTGTCGGGTAAGCCAAAGAAAGACTTTCCACTGATCAAAAAAATTGCATTTCAAATGCCTACGGGTTATACCAGTTTGGTTTATCCTGATTTTGTATCTCAGTATGGGATGAACGAATTTGATTTGAGTATGCAATATCTGGCAGAATTAACTTCGTTGGGTTCGAGTGAATTTGCAGTCAGGCATTTTTTGAAGGCTGATTTTGAGCGGGCTTTTTTTCATTTAAAACAATGGTCCTTGCACGATAATCACCATGTGCGCCGGTTGTCTTCTGAATCTTGTCGACCACGGCTACCTTGGTCGTTTAAACTGGATGCCGTGGTTCATTCACCTCAACTAACCCGACCTGTACTGGATCGTTTGAAAGAAGATGAATCTTTGTATGTACGAAAGTCGGTGGCCAATCATATCAACGATTTTTCAAAGGACCATCCAAAATATGTGATTGATTTAGTGAAAGAGTGGAAAGGGCAGCATACTCATACAGAATGGATTATTCAGCATGCGTGCAGGACCTTAATTAAGAAAGGTGATTCGGATTTGCTGAAAGTGATGGGTGTTAAAACCGGGGTGGAGGTAAAATTATCAAAGTTTAAAATTTTAAAGACCCCAATTCAATTGGGAGAGGACCTGATATTTTCTTTCGAAATTGTTTCAGCATCTAAAACGAAAGAGCGAATCATTATTGATTATATCATTGATTATTGTCGCCCTGAGAATAGGCCTTCGTCCAAAGTATTCAAATTGAAATCATTTGAAATTCAACCCGGAGAAAAAGTGTTCGTGCAAAAAAAGCAGACCATGAAAGACTTTTCAACGCGTAAACATTTTGCAGGAAAACATCAACTTTCCATACAAGTGAATGGGAATATTCTGTCTAAAAAGTTCTTTGATCTTCTGCTAGATTGACCAACGGAATCTACAGGTTCTATCAATGAAGAGTTTAGTTTTTGGTAAAAGTGAGATAATCAATATCTCCACTGCCACCGCTTACATCTTGTAATTGAATTTGTGTGCTCGATTGCGCGATAACGTGCCAATCATCAGAGATGTCATTCCAGGGATCTGTATTTCCTAATGAAATAACCAGTTTGGTTTGGCTATCATCATTGCCACTACTCCAGGTTCCGTTTACAGTATTGGAGCCATTGGATGCAGTAAGTGTTCCGTTGGATTGAAAAGTAAAAAGATAATTGTTGTAATTATTTGTTTCATTTTTCCCTGAATCAAAAAAGTAGCTGATTTTCCAGGCACCACTTTGAACAGTTTGAATAACTTGTGCAGGAGTGGTTGTGTTGTTATTGGATGATTGGCTTGAAGTTGTGCAGGATCCTAGTGCAAAGCTGATTGCAAAAAGCCCGATAATTATTTTTTTCATGATTTTATTCTTTCAAACTCAAAGGTAGTTTGTCTCGTTATGACCTTTTGATGTAGACCTGATGAGTAGAGAAAATTAAGGGATACAGTTGGTTTTCTATAAAAAATTGTTGGCTAAATAGGGGCTCCTGAATAAATCGATTACCAACTTGTATCGTCATTGCGCATCACTGTAAAAACCCGTGAGAGGTTAAAACCGATTTGTATTTCACCTTTATCCCATCGCTGAGTCGTTTCACCAATGAAGGCTTTTTCATTCATTCCGCGGGTATTTGAAACATGCAATTGAAAAACGTGCCCACCTGTTTCAATATCAAAACCGATGGAGATAGGCCATTGATTGTAATTGGATCTGGCTCCATATGCAATCGGATATGCGTCTAAAATGAGGGCACTTCGATTGGTTAATTTGACACGGGCACCCACACCAACGGCGAGGAGGTCATTTTTGTCCGTTTTTAAATCCACCAGATTGCGATGTACAAAAGTTGGGGAAAGTTGTAGGGTGAAGGCTTCACCGAATTTTCGACCTAAGATCATTTGATGATAATAACCCAACCGATTCGTGAATAGATTTAAAGCAGGGTCGGTAATTTTAGTGGTATTCATCGTCATACCGGAAACCCAAACCAATGAGAAAGGGATAGGTTTATATTTTTTGTGTTGGTGGATGATTCTGTATTTGAAAAATCCATCCACTTCTTTGTTGAATGTACTCCGGCCAATACCGATAGTCATATTCTTCGTCAAGCCAAGGTCAAATCCAAATCGCATGGAGGCTTGATCTAAACCAAAAAGTTCACGGAATCCGCCATTGATTTGACCAAAGCGATGTAGAATCCGAAAATCCAAAACGCCTTTCCCAATCATTTCCATGGAATGGCCATTAATGACTCTGGAAGATTTGAAGGCGTTATTAATGAATTCACGTTTAGGGATTTTACTCAAATCGTCTTCCAACATATTTTCCAATTCATTGGAACTTGAATCGGGTTGTGCGAAAGTTCCTGTAGAAATAAATAGCAGTAGAAGAACGGATGCGATGCGAAAGCGTGTTAGCATATTTTTATTTAGTTCATTTGATCGAGAGAAACCTGCACATTGATTTTAACTTCCTTGGCTACTTTGTCCTTTACAGCTCCAGGAATAGCAATATTATAATCAGCCAGTAATACACTGAAACTTGAAGCTATAAGCAACTTGCCTGAACGAACAACGATTTTACCCAAAAAAGCAACATCTTTGGTAACACCATGTATGGTCAGTTTACCTTTCACATCTGTTTTGTATTCACCATCTTTACTAAATTGAATCGCAGATAAGTTAGTGATTTGGCCCTTAAAACTAGCTTTTGGGAATTTATCACTCTCCATATAGTTTTCATTAAAATGTTCCTGCATGAGCTTTTTATCAAATACAAAACTTTTGATTTGAACGATAAAATCAATAGTTCCGGTTTTACTATCCAGCAAACAACCAACGGCCTTGTTTTTACCTTCAATGGTTTCCAAAGGAGCTTTAGACGTAAAATCTACGGTACCGGTTTTGGTCATATATTTTTGCGCATGCAATGACATACTCAGGGTCATCAGGCAAAAAAGAACGATTTGTTTCATGTTTATTTTTTTTAATAGTTTTTATTTTTCGATAGAACAAAAATTCATTTCGAGGGTATTGCCTAGTCCTAATTCATCCAAGGTATAACCTGTAAATTTTCCTTTGATACGAATTTGTTGACCGGCTTCCAGTTCGTTTGTTTCTGCAAGATGACGTTGATCCATTTGGCAGATCATACTTGATAAAGTATTACTGTCGCCCAATTCAATGGTAACATCATTATTCTCACGTTTGATATTCTTGATGGGGCCATTGATCAAAATCAATTGATCTTTCAGTTTATTTAAACTTGCTGTATCTGTTTCTGATTTCGACATGATTTCAGTCAATGCAAATGTTGCACTGGCTTTTTTATTGGCATGGTCCGTATTGCCCTGATTGACAAACATCCAGGTAATTACTCCACCCACGATAATGAGCATCAAAGCAAAGAGGATGAGTTTAGTTTTTTTAGACATGAATAAGGGTTTAATTGTTTGGCGCACCTGCGGTAATCCAGGCGTTGAGTTTTTGCAGGTAGCAGGATTCTAATTTGGAACCGCCCTGAGGCATGGCACTATATCCGGATAAATGATTGACACTTCCCCATAATTTACCATTGCTCACGAGTGTTTGAATATTGGTATATCCTTCTGTGGAGATGCCGGCCGAAGGTGAAGCACCTCCATGGCAACTATTACACTTAGATACGATGACGGGATTGATTTCATTGCTGAAACTGACTGCAGATGTATCGCATCCACCGGCTTCTTCTAATAGGGCTTCTTTGCTGTCGTAATAACAACTATTCCAACTCATCATGCCGATAATCAGAAAAATTGATAAAAGAGAATTTCGCATATTTAGTGTTTAGTTATTGAGTGATCCGGCCTGTATCCAATGAATGATTTTTGTTCGGTCGCAAATGTCTAATTGGTTGCCATTTTTGGGCATCGGGCTAAATCCGTTCAAATGTAAAATACTTCCATTCAGTTTGCCATCATCTGCAACCGCTTTAACGCCAGCATAAGAACTTAAGTCAATGCCTGCAGATGCACCGCTGCCCTGATGACAACCAAGACAGGCTGTTTGAATAATTGGTTGGACATCTTGCGAAAATGAAATCAATTTATTGGTGTCACAGGATTGACAAGCATTGTTTTTTGCGCCTTGCAAAATCCAGACCCTAAATTGTTCAATCAGTTCAGGGGAGAGTGCAGCTGCAGGAGGAGGGGGCATTCGTTTATCCGGATCTGATTCAGTAATTGCTTTGAATAATTCACTTTTATTGGGTTTGCCGGCCTCAATTTCTCCGGTTTGAATAATAGAGGTATAATTGTCCAATACAATTCCATCGGCATGGGAAGCACTGCTGTGGCAGCCACTCATGGCGCAATTGGAAATAAGTGCAGGCAAAATGCTATTCTGAAAATACACACTATCCGGGTCGCATGGATTTGTTGTGACCGGATTTGTGGTTGGATTAATGGTTGGATTGGCTTTTTTTACTGGAGTATGGGTGCAACTGATGAGAAAAAGAATAGTGGCTAATGAAGAGATGTATATTAAACGCATTGGCAAAGGAACGACGATTTTTAAGGGATACATGTTTTGATGTGATAAAACGGTAAACAAGGTTGATGAATAAAAGGCCTTATGAAAATTCTTTTTTAATCCATTTTTTAAATAACGACGAACGTTCACTGCTGACGGATGCTTCAATATTGGTTTCAGGAAAAAGGGTTAAATTGATACGTGCCTTAAAACCCATTTGAATGTCACGAATGGCGTCGTGCGAAGAAAGTATTTGCCGATTCACCCTGAAAAATATCTTGGGGTCTATCATATGTTCAATTTTATCCAATGAATAATCGATAGGAAAAGATTTTCCGTCCTGATCACATATAAAACTGATTTTATCTTTCGAATAGAAATAAGCGATATTGGAAGTTTCGATTGGAATTAATTTGTTGCCAAGTTTTACAACAAATCGTTCCTTAAATTCTTTAGGTTCTTCCAATGGAATAATTTCATGGCTTGTTTTAGCTGCTTTTAAATGGATGTTTTTGAGTTTATCCATAGCCGCCGAAAAAGCTTCCTTCTTGATGGGTTTGAGCAAATAATCAACACTGTTCACTTTAAAAGCATCAATCGCATATTCATCATAGGCCGTGGTGAAAATTACCGGGGCTTGAATGGGATGTAATTTAAAGATACCCATACTGTTGCCATCGGAGAGGTGAATATCCATAAACAGGAAATCGGGCGCTTCATTTTCTTTGAGCCATTTTAAACCATCTTCAATGCTATCGATGACTTTTAATATTTGAATATCTGCATCGTATTCCTGTATCAGTTTAGTCAGGCGTTTTACTGCTGGTATTTCGTCTTCAAAAATGATTGTGGTCATATAAGATTTTTGGGGGCTCTGATTAAAGTTGTTTGGTAAATTTATTGATCCACCTGCTCAAAACGGAAATCCCTCCGATGAACAATGATTTTAGGAGGATGAAAATTGCAGATTTTGTAATTCATCGCGATGAATGACCGGGATCATGACCGTAAAATGAGTACCTGTATTTTGAATCACCACAGGTCTGGAGATTAAACTTTTATAACGATTGCGGATATTTTCTATGCCGATTCCTTCTCCCTTTTCTTTATCGTTTTTTACATTGATGTTATTCCTGAAAATAATCTGATGGTCTTTCAGACTGACTTCTATGTGTAATGGATGACTCAGGCTTACAGTATTATGTTTGATGGCGTTTTCGGCCAATAGCTGAAGAATGAGTGGAGGAATCCAATACTGCACATCATTCTCCGATCGTCCGGATATATGCAGATGAAGGGCATCTTCAAAACGCATCTTTTGCAGAAAGAAGTAGTTTTCCAGTAATTGCCATTCTTCCTCCAGGCTAACCAAATTCTTATTCCGATACGAAATCAATGAACGATAAAAGTCGCTCAGTTTGGAAGTGTATTCCAAAGCTTTCTCCTGATCTTCTTCAATAACTTGCAGGAGGGTATTAAAACTATTGAATAAAAAATGCGGACTGACTTGTGTTTTCAAGGCTTCGAGTTCAGCAATCGCCTTTTCTTTTTCAAGCAATTGAATTTTGTTTAGATTCTTTTCACGAAAGCGGATATACAGAATAATCAAGGATGCAAAACAAAGAAAAACAAAAATGATAAACCAAATGCTTTGCCAATAGGGAGGTTTTATACTAAACGAATATTGGCAAACATGGGCGTTGTGAAAATTTCGATTGTTCGAATTGGATATTTCAAGTTGATAATCCCCGGGCTCCAGTCGGGGGAAAATGATTTCATGATTGGAGGTGACACTCCAGATATCGGATAAGCCCAATAAACGATAGCGATAAAAAACATGGTTTTGATGATTACTGCGATTGGATACAGAAAATGAAAAATAATTTTGATCATCATCAAATTGCTGTTCCTTGATGGCCTGATTTTGATTCATCACCTTTAGTTGACTAATGTATACTTCCGGAATGATGATTTTTTTATAAGACGGAATACCAAAACATAAAACCCCTTGGGATGTTCCGATAAATACTTCATGTCCGGATTGGCTAATGGATTGATACTCGGGCTCAAAATCCAAGCTCATTTCTTCAGCAGGATAGGAGGTGATAAAATGATTATTCAAATGGATAAGATCTATGCCTTTCTGACTCACACAAACGACATATTGATTGCTGAGAATCGTGAATGAGACTATTTCATTATCGCTCAGGCCTTCCTCTTCTGTAAAATGATAAATCTTTTGTCCATCAATACAATAAATACCCTGATTGCGGGCATTGGTCCAAATCCGTCCTTTTGAATCTTCCTCCAGGTGATAAAAATCCCGGGCAGAGATCCCCAATGGAATCCCGAAATCATATAGACCTGATTGGCCAAGAGCAATTAAACCAGTTCCATCACTCGCAAATAAAGTATGGTTTGTTTTGCGCAAAAGAAGATCGTTGGCAATGATTTTTTTATGATCCCATTGATTTTCCAGGGAGCGGAAAGTGTCAGTCAGATTTTGTCGATACCAGATTCCATTTAAGGTAGCCATCCACAAACGATTACTGTCGGCGCTTAATGCAAGAATCGTGTTTCCACTTTGGGTTGCATTCAAAGGAACTTTACTGAATGTTTTGTTTTGGGTATTGTAAATAAAACATCCAGCACCTGATGTGGCGATGTATAATTCATGCAGTGATTTAGATTGAATATCCGTGATGTCGATCATGGATTCAGCCGGATTCATTCGTGTAAACTCTTCTGTTCCATTCTTCAGGTGAATATTTAACAGTCCCTGGTCAGGCGTCAACCATAATTGATCGCGCAACGCGAGAATACTATGTACGTTTCGAATAGGTTGTAGTTTACTTTCTGTAATCCATTGAAGTTGTTCACCCGGCAATAATTCGAGTATTTTTTTTCCGGCAATGAGGTGATTTCCTTCGAGGTCAACGATGCTTTTTTGTAAAGATTGTTTGCGAAATGATTGACCCATTTCCTGGCCGATATGAGAGTATCTCAATAAGCCAGAGTCAGATGAAATATACAGGCTTTTGTCCAATACCAAAATGTGATTGAGCGATTGCTGAATAGGAGGCGTCGTAAATGAGTTTGACGTATCATTCTTATTGATGCTGCGCTTACAGATATGTCCTGATTGTGTGATAAAATAAATGGACTTATCTTTTAGCTGAAAAGAGGTCACTATAGGATCGGGAATACCATCTTTTGAATCCAGGAATTGAAATGAATTTTTATCCTGAATTTGTAAGCCCTGATCACTAGCCGACCAAATTTTATTCATCGAGTCGAAGTCAACCTGATAAATAAAGTCGTCATGTAAACCATTTTTTGTTGACCAGTGTTTTATTTGATATGGATCAATGGTATAATAACCTTCTCCTTTTGTTGCAATCACCAAAGGATGATTGGGTTTCCATTCAATGTCTGAAATAGGATGCCCCAATTGAACTAGCTTTTGAGGGATTCGCTCGCCGGATGGTAACAGGTAAATGGATCCTTGTTGGGTGCCTATTAGCAGGGTTTGCCCTACAAAGCATAGGCTGCTCATTTGCAGATTGGCTGTCTTGGCGAATCCATTCAGCTGTCTGTTTTCATATACGTAAAGGCCATTTGAACTTCCCAACCATATTCGATTATTCGGATCAACTGCGATCGTGTGAAAATCAAATTTATTATCCAGTAAACGGGCCTGAATATCTCCCCATTGAGCGCATAATGTCAAAAGCAGCAACGACCATTTATAGTGGATATTCACGAATCTGTTTTAATCAGGCGGCAATCTAAGCTGACATCAATCATTTCAGCAAGTTTTTTATGGACCATACGGGGTATTTTAATGCCGAATTCACTCAGGCTGATTTTGAATTGGCTTTTAATCCGAATCTCTTGCTCAGAGATCACTTGAATTTGCGAAGGAATAATGAGGTTTTTGGTTAGTCCATGTAACATAAAATCACCTTTGGCCCGAATTGGATAATTTCCGGGTTTAGCCCAATCTATTTGTTCAATGACCCTGCCTATAAACTGAGCTTCAGGGTATCGGTTACTTTCAATATAATTTTCATTAAAATGTTCTTTTTGTAAAGGGCTATTGAATCCTTCAAATGTATTCATTGTAATACTGAACCTGAAATGCCCGGAATTTTTATCAATCACCCCCTTCAGGGCTTTGCTGTAAGCACGAATGGTTTCTTGTGTTTGCGATGAAGTAAATCGTACGTTGGATTCCTGAATTTTGTAATATTCTTTGGAAGAGAGTAGGTAAAGGAATAAAAGAAGAAGACTTTTCATGCTCTCCAAAAATAAAAAAATCCCGGCGCATTGTCCGGGATTTGATTGAATAAAGTTGTTATTAACGAATTAGGGTAAAATCACCGGTGAAGGTTTCGACTTTATTGTCTCTGAATTTTACTTTAATGATATACTGGTAAACACCAATATCTGAATCTCTTCCTTTGACACGTCCATCCCAACCTGCGTTGATAGAAGTGCTACTATAGATTTGTTTACCCCAACGATCAAAAATCGTCATATCCATACCAATGGCATCTTTTCCTAAACGGATACTGAACAGATCATTGTTATTATCGCTGTTCGGTGAAAACGCATTTGGAATAAATACAGATCGATCTAATCCACTTAAGATAGGCAATGGAGGAGGAGGAGGTGGTGGTGGTGCAAATTCAAATTCCGCCACCACCGTTTCTTTTTCCTGATAACCAAAAGTAACTTGTTTGTGCAAAACTGAAGGTGTAAATGTGGTTGTCACATTATTCTTATTCCAATCGATGAACTTATAACTAGGAGCAGGTGTTGCAGTGAGATTATACGTAAAGCGACGATCGAGGGTTAAAGTAGTCGGATACGTACTGAATGTATTACCATCTAAAGTGATGGTACCTGTTCCTGGAGGAGTAACATCAAAAGTTACTTCTACAGAGTCATAGTTGAAGTATTTAAAATAGGCAATAACCGAATCTTTTTTCTTAAAGTCATACTGCACCTGATCGGTTGTTGTATTAGGCGACATGGTATTTTGTGCAGCCTGATATTCCCAATGGTCGAATGACCAATATTGTCCACCGGTTGGTGTGGCTTTCAACGTATAAATAGAATCTCCTTTAATGGTTTTTTCCCAGATATAAGGAGCTTTCACACTACCATCAATAGCAATAGTACCTGAGTTTGGAGGCATGACGTTGAGTTTTAATTGCTGAGGATCTAAATCCATACATGAATCCAATTTGGTACCGATAATGGCACAACGATTAGAAATTTGGCTACGCATATAATCGCAGTTATTGTTCCAGTCGGTGAGAGTGCCTCCCCAACGATTAATTTGAGCTTGCATTTCAGGCGTCAGAATCGCGCGAATAGAATCAAAATGGAATAAAATTTTTGTACATTCAAACGGACCATTTAAAAGGTCGAGCCATTGCTGATCATACATTTGTTTGAAATCTGTATTTTGCAAGAGTTTGGTAAGCATTTGTGTGTGTTTGATACTGCTGCCGGTTTGGAATAAACTAAACGGATCACATGGGTCGTTCTGATAGGTGGTATTTCCCACACCGGTGTAGTTTTGTCCAAGGTCAAGAATATTGTCTTCATCCCACAAAGCATAACGCCATTTAACGTAGTTGTTATTTCCACGTCCTCTCCACCATTGCGTGTTCCAGTTCAACCAGTCGGTATTCACCAAATATTGATTAAAAATAAAATATTGAGCAAAACTCTCCACGTCCAGACTATCCTTCACGACATTGTAATTTGCCTGAACAGCCATATTGTTGTTGTCGATATAATTGGTGAGCCAATCCCAACCGGTTGTCGTACCCGGGCCAACAATCATACCACCCCAAAAACGTAAATTGTCCACCTTGCTTTCTTTTTTACCATAATAGTATTCAAAGTAATCTTTATCTACTCTTTCACGAATTTCATAAACACCCCAATATTGTCCATCGACAAATACAATGGTAGGTGCATATCGACGATAGTCCATATTTAATTCATAGCGCTCTGCCAAGGTATGGGCAAAGGCATCCCGCATGTGCGCACTCACTGTAGGACCACCAGGAAAATTGTCGGAGGCAGCTGCTTTCAAGATGACCATATCAAAAGTATCTCTTAAGCTGGTAGAGAAATATTTGTGTTCCATTTTAGCCTGATAGCCCGATTCGTCATTGGAATAAATTTTAAAGCTTTTTTGGGGATATGCCCAGGAATCATGTCCATGACGTTTTGCACGTCCCTCGAACTCTTCCACAAAGTTTTTATTTTTATCGAAGTATTCATAGTGGCAATAAATAGGTTGGGAGTTCCATGTAAACAATGTTGTGGTAAAAGGTCCACTAACCGAAATGATATTAAAGGTGGTATTTTCGTTGATAAAATAGGTATTCGTTTCTGTAAAACTAGGTGCCACCTGAGCATTACTGCTAAATGCCTTGGCACGTACAACGGTTGTTTGTGTAATGGCAATTGGTGCCGTGTAAGCGGTGGATGCTGCTGTAGGTGTTGAACCGTCTGTGGTATAACGAATCGTTACGCCGGGATCAGGTGAGGTTAAAACCACATTTTGTGTAGCTGTATAAAATCCTGCTGCAATATTCATGCTGGGTTTGGTTGCATAAAATAAGTAAGGTGTAGAACCTGCATTGGAAGCATTTGGCGTTGGTGTTTGAAACAATGAAAAGGTAGGAGCACCATCCGTCGTTCGACCACGTGAGTGATCGCGTTGGGTTAAGTTTAAATGCACCGAATCAACCAATACGCCGGAAGCATCAGAGATTAAAAACCATTCACCGGAATATCGGGCCTGGGTCAATTTGAAAGAGGGGTGAATGTCACCATTACCGGCTACCACACCTCTGTCGCTACAATAAATCATTTTTCGAGCACCGGCATTCACAGGTGCCACAGTCGGAATCTGCCATTTCATGGGTTCGGCCGGGTCATCACTCAAGTAATAGCCGGTCAGATTTACTGCGGCACCACCTGCATTGTAAATTTCAACCCAATCATCATATTCATTAAAAGAATTGAGGATGGTGTTGGTATTGGAGCAAGAATACTCATTGATTAGTATCTGTGCATCCGAGAAGTTGAAGCAAAGAACAGAAATTAAAAACAAGGAAATTTTTCTCATCTGTTTAATTTTATATTTAAACGTTTGTTATTTGGTTTTATAAAAGACATTTCAGCCATTTCAAAGACTGCATAACAATCCCCGAGCCATGACGTTTTAACAGCCAATAAAGTTAGGTTTTGTCTGTGGAAATACCAATTTTATCTCTTTTGAGGGGCGCTTTTGTCGGTTTATGACCTAAATTGCAAGGTGAAAAAAATCATTGATTTTATTGATAGGTCAATGCAGAAAAATCACGATTCCTTTCGCTAAACTTTTAGACAAAAATTAAATATGCAAAAAATCAACATCTTTTCCTTTGTGTTGGCGCTGATGCTCATCCATTCTGGAGTACAGGCTCAAATTACTACCAATTTGCCCATCGTTCTGATTACAACACCAGCAGCAATTACGGCAATTGAACAACAGGGGAGTATGTCAATCATCGATAATACCAGCGGAATTAATAATCAAACCGATCCCGCAACATTTGTTGGGATGGTCGGTGTCAGAATCCGTGGAAATGTAGCAAGTCCAAAACCGTCATATAATGTTGAAACATGGAGTGCGCTGAACGTAAATGTTGATACCTCATTACTTGGGATGCCTTCCGACAATGATTGGGTGCTTTTGTCGTCATACAACGATCGTTCTTTAATGCGAACCGCCCTCACCAACCGATTGCACGAGGCCATGGGCAGATACGCTCCAAAAATGGAACATTGCGAACTCGTCGTCAATGGATCTTATCAGGGCGTTTATCTTTTTGGAGAAAAAATCAAAAAAAAAGCAGGACGTCTTGACCTCGCTACCCTAAATACAACCGATAATTCAGGTATCGAATTAACCGGTGGCTACATCTGGAAAATTGATGATGGTACCGCATTGTGGATCAGTGCATTTGCCCCGCCATACGCAACTACCCAGCAAATAAAATTTGTGATAGATTATCCGGATGCCGGTGATATCACACCTGCCCAAACAAGTTACATCAAAGCATATGTGGATAGTTTTGAAACAGCTATGAATGCCTCCAATTTTCAGGATACAGCTTTGGGATGGCGTCGTTATGGTGCCGTAAACGCATTTGTCGATTATATGATTATGAATGAGGTTAGCCGTAACTATGATGCTTACCGAAGTAATGTTTACATGTATAAAGACAAAGAGAAAAAAATGCGTCCCGGTCCGGTTTGGGGTTTTGATTTAGCCTGGCGGAATACTGCAGATTGTTCAAGTGCATCCGATACCGGTTGGTGCTATCAGATTGGTGCATCTTGCCCAATTTTAGGTAAATTACCTCCTTTCTGGTGGTCAAAATTAACCACAGATGTCTCCTTTATGCAAGATTTAAAATGTATGTATCGCGATTATCGTTTGCCGAATCAGATTTTGGATACAAATAAAATTTTTACGATTATCGATTCCATGAAAACGCGTTTAACTGCTAATAATGCGGTTAGCAGAAATTTCACCCAATGGCCAATCTGGGGCGTTCCGCTGAATAATGAACCCACACCCATGGCAACTAATTTTAATGAAGAAGTAGACGCATTAAAACAATTTATTCGTAATCGTTTAACCTGGTTGGATAACAAATGGGTAGCAGGTTTGTGTCTATGGCCGGTTGCAATCAACGAAACGGAAAAAAATATGCAAGTGGAAATTTTCCCGAATCCTGCCAGCGATTGGCTGACCATTCAGGGCGATTTTGGGAATGCAAAACCATGGCAGCTTGAAGTTCTCGATTTAAGAGGAAGAAGTTTATACAAATCGATGTTTAGCGGTCCTCGTGCTAAACTGGATACACGTGCATTCTCTGAAGGGATTTATTTGATTCGTATTGAACAGAATGCTCAGGTATTGACTCGAAAACTGGTGATCGAATAAAAATGTTGGTCAAGAAAAATCAGATGCTCAATGGGTTTAACAACAAACCTATTTTGTATGATTTTTTTGAAACCGAAAATCCTCAGGCGCCTTTATTGGTTTATACCCATGGATTTAATGGGTTTAAAGACTGGGGCCGGTTTGATTTAATTGCGGAAGCCTTTGTTCGGGAAGGCTTCCATTTTTTTAAATACAACGGGTCTCACAATGGAACTACACCCGAATTTCCCGAATCATTTGTGGATTTGGAAGCATTTTCACAAAACAATTACTCCATTGAATTGTATGATTTGAATGTTTGCCTCAATCATTTATATGAACACAGAACCCATTTTGGAAACTTCCAATCCGTGGTTCTGTTCGGACATAGCAGAGGGGGCGGCATTTCCATCATCCAGTGCAGTCGTGATAATCGGGTAAGCGCCTTAATCACTTGGGCTTCGGTGCATGAATGTAAAACCCCATGGGCAAAATGGCAGGAAGAGCAAATGAAGGAATGGGAAAAAAACGGAGTTGCCTATTATTGGAACGCTCGTACCCAGCAGGAAATGCCCTTGGCTTATCAGTTATTTCTGGATTACCAAAAAAATGAAGAGGCCTTCAATATTGAAAAAGCCATTGCATCAATCCATCAGCCCATTTTAATGATTCATGGTACTTTGGACAGTGCAGTTCGGATTGAAGATGCCCGAAATTTGGCGATTTGGCAGCCTAAAGCGGAATGGATAGAATTACCAACCGACCATGTTTTTGGACGCAAACACCCTTGGATTGACAGCCACTTACCGCATTCAAGCGAGGAAGCTATACAGCATTGTATTCAGTTTCTACGAAAACGTTTCGATCTCGAATAAATCAGGAACCTTTCCCGATTTTAGGATTTACACGAATGATTTGAATCGGTATCGATATAAATGAATTTCTAAGATTTTATAACAATGTTCGTTTATTGAGTTTTTTAACGAAATTTGCCCACCTTAATAGTTGAATGACGTATGATCGATATCAAAGTACCGCCCGTTGGAGAAAGTATCAATGAAGTGACCCTCGTGAAATGGCTCAAACCAGATGGTGCGTGGGTAGAACGCGACGAGGTTCTCTGTGAATTGGAGAGTGAAAAAGCCACGTTTGAATTGAATGCTGAGCAGGCAGGCTTGCTCAAACATCAGGCTCAGGAAGGCGCTACTTTGCTGATTGGTGATTTGGCTTGCAGTATTGATGAAACCGCTCCTGCGCCCGAAAAAAAGGAAGCTGCTCCATCACCGGTAACAGCGCCTATAACAGCAACTGCACCAGCGCCACAACCCAACAGTGCGCCGACTGAAACGAATGCAACCCCGCTCGCCAAGGCCATTTTGGAAGATAAGAAAGTAAATCCTGCCAATATTCAAGGGAGTGGGCCCATGGGTAAAATTACCCGCAACGATGTTATGGCCGCCTTGGAAAAACCCGGAACTCAACCCGGAAAAACTTTGTTTAGCCGGGAACAACGTCGTGATAAAATGAGTAACCTGCGCAAAACGGTGAGTCGTCGATTGGTTGAAGCCAAAAATTCAACGGCCATGCTAACCACTTTTAATGAAGTGGACATGTCAGCCATCATGGAGTTGCGTAGTAAATACAAAGATGCATTTAAAGAAAAACATGGTGTTGGATTGGGCTTTATGAGTTTCTTCACCAAAGCTTGTTGCATTGCATTGCAGGAATGGAAAGCGGTAAATGCCTATATCGACGGAGAAGAAATCCTTTATCACGATTATTGTGATATCTCCATTGCAGTGAGTGCCCCCAAGGGTTTAGTCGTGCCTGTGATTCGCAATGCCGAAAGTTTAACCATGGCTGAAATCGAAGCCAGGGTTGGCGAATTGGCGGCCAAAGCCCGTGACAATAAATTAAGCATTGAAGAAATGACCGGAGGAACCTTTACGATCACCAATGGTGGGGTATTTGGTTCCCTGATGAGCACACCTATTATAAATATTCCACAGTCAGCTATTTTAGGTATGCATAAAATTCAGGATCGACCGATGGCCATCAACGGAGAGGTTGTGATTCGCCCGATGATGTATCTGGCATTGAGTTATGATCACCGAATTATTGATGGACGTGAAAGTGTTGGGTTTCTGGTTCGTGTAAAAGAACTGCTTGAAAATCCATTACAATTATTAGCGGCGCAAGATCCGGCTAAGTTGTTGTTAGAATTATAATCATGTTTGTTCAGGCTTATCTGCAAATGGCAGAAAGTGTCATTCAGGCTTATTCCTTGCCTCAACCTTTGCATCTTTTTTTAAAAACATTTTTAAAGAATAATCGACAATTAGGTTCTCGCGACAGAAGATATGTTCGTGAATTGGTGTTTGGTTTTTATCGTCTAGGTCCGCAACCTGAAATGAGTGTACGCGATGCTTGTTTAACAGGCGCATTTTTGAGTGGGAGATTACCTCAATTATTTTTTGTAAAATGCGGATTTAATGGTTCCGAATTGAGTGAATTGGATTTATTGGAGAAATGGAAATGGATTCAAACGCAACAAAAAATGTCGTGGAATTTATCCTATCCATACAGCGAAAAAATAACCAATGCGTATTATCTGACTTATTTGTTCTCTCCCAAGAAAGTATTTATCCGAATTCGAAATCCCCGCATCAAGGAATTGCTTTTAAGGGCAGAAGTCGAATTCAAAGAAGAAACAAAAAACTGTATCTCTTTTGCGCAGCATATTGATATGGAAGAATTGGGCATGCCACCCGAAGATTATGTGGTGCAGGATATCAGCTCTCAACAAGTTCAGGCATTTTTAAATCCAAAGCCTGCCGAAAAATGGTGGGATTGCTGCGCAGCTAGTGGTGGAAAAAGTTTATTGTTGCTCGATCAAAAGGTTCCCGTGCATTTAACGGTAAGTGATATTCGTCCTCAGATATTGGGCAATTTACAATTACGATTAAAACGTTATGGTTTTCAGATTCAGGAGAGCATTGAATTAGATCTTACAGAGAAAATTCCCACAAAAATGAATGAACAATTTGATCAGATCATTTGTGATGTTCCCTGTAGCGGTTCCGGCACCTGGTCACATTCACCTGAACAATTTTATTTTTTCGATGCGAAACAATTGAAAAACTACGTACAACGTCAAGCTTTAATTTTACGCCATGTATGGAAAGCATTAAAGCCGGGTGGAAAATTGATTTATCTGACATGTAGTATACTGAGTGCAGAAAATGAAATGCAAATTGCGCAATTTCGACAGGAATATGAATGTGAATTGGAACAACAGAAAGTATTATTTCATCAGCCTTATGGAGGCGATGGGATGTATATAGCGGTATTGCGCAAGCCTGATCAGGAGGTTTTGATTTGATGAAAAAGTGATCGGTATGCTTTGGGAATCAGCCATTGAAGCAGGCAGTTTTTTAAACCCAATAACCTTGAAAATTTGTAAATCATGAATGATAAATGAGGTACGATAATGGGGTGTTGATGGAATTTTTGTCGAAGGATCGGATGACAAACCAATTGTTGAACATTCAACATACAAAAATATCGAAACCAACCCAGGTGTTTTCGGTATTGTCGAAATAAGTCGGAAGTATAGGCACTTGGCTCCAGATGCTTTTGAAGGCTACATGCCCGCTCATACACGAAAGCGGTGTAATCAACGGGTAGGTTGGAGATTTGCATCGATTTTCCGATTCGAAAAAATACGTCATACACTTCTTGTTTGTCGAGATGACTTAGAGGATGTCGCAGTGATTCATACGACCGAATGGAGTAGTCGATGAGCATGAATAAAACATCCCGATAGGCCCAATCTGGAATCAAATCACCTCTTTTTGTTTCAACGTTCTGATGAATTTGTCGGATATGTGAAATCGTTTGGATCGCTTTTTCTTCGTTCGCAAATACAATACCTCTGGCATAACTTAAAGTTGAGAACATTCTTCCAATGGGATCAGCAGGTAGTTTACCGGTAAAATACAACCAATCAACACTGGGATGGTAAGCAAATTCGGCAGCAGAAGCAGCGAAAAGAAAAAAGATGTGTTCGGGTTGGCTCCAGATATAACGCACAATATGGCCTGGCGCAACAAAGGCTTTAGTTGGCAATGGAGTCGCTGGGCTCATCTTGAATATTTTTAAAGGATTGATAATGTTCGTATGACAAACTCAATATCATGGAAAGGGTAGATGGAAGTGCAATCCATAAAAATTCTAATCGCTCCCAAGTGAATGATAATCCATCTTGGTAGAACAACAACCAGAGTAGCAAGGAGGCATATAAAAAGGTTTCGGCGCTAAATACCAAATAAAAGTAGGTCCACCGAATATTCGGAATCGATAATTTTTCAAAAAACGAATCGCTTAAATACAGGAAGAGCATCAGTGGTAAGCCCCCGGCAAAACTGATAATGACGTAGGCAAAAAAAACAAGTAACATCATGGATTCAAGATCTTCTTTCGGGTCATTAAAAATGAGCGAGTTGATGAAAATCCCTACTACAACCAGCAAGCCCAAAATCACATTAAAAAATTGGGCACGCATCCATATTTTGATCGTATTCATAAAAGTACTTTGAAAAGCAAAGTAAAATAAATCATTTCATTGCGCCAACTATTCCGGAACATTTTATGATTTTGTTGGCAAATGGAATCAAGGATAATTTAATCATCTAGAGTTTATTTACCCAGATTCGTATCATTTGGTATAAACAAATCCGTTGCACAGATATTTAAGAAAACGAATACCAAGGTGGCAGCAACCAGATATTCATCGAGTTTTATGTGCTTGCTTATTCGGATGGGTATATTGAAAAGCAAACACAATCAATTAATTACAAGTGCTCTTCTTTGGGTTTCGAAAGCATCAAAGACCAACACAATATTCCCCATCCGATGATGAATAAAATACCACCAATAGGTGTTAAGATACCTAATCCCGAAAGTCCAATTTGTTGCTGCGACTTCAAAATACAAAGTGCATAAATCGATCCCGAAAATAGGAGCGTGCCGGCGATGAATAAGTACACAATTGTTTGTTTAAAACGACTCAGATGAGGCCCAACAAGCCCCACAAAAAGCAAAGCCATTCCATGGTAAAATTGATAACGAACGCCTGTTTCAAAACTCACTAATAATTCAGGCGTGAAAATTTGCTTCAGATAATGTGCCCCAAAGGCACCTAAGAGAATGGAGGTCATACAAAATAAACTGCCCCAAATCATGGATGTTTTATGCATAGCTATGAATGATTTTGATCATGTCAATCAGTGGATTTTTTTCGATATCAACTACATGTTGCGCTTGAAGGTAAATCCCTTCTCGTTGTTGGAGCAATTTATTTAAGATATCCGGCAGCGCTTGGCCGGAGAGCAAGGGTCTTATTTTTGAATCCGTTTTGATCTGCGATTCCAGTTTTTCAATAGGCCCTTTCAAATAAATACAAATACCGGATTGCAGAAGCTGCTGCATCATTTGATGATAACAAGGGAGTCCGCCTCCGGTAGCAATTAAAGCACTTTCATCATTTAGGCAAATATCCTCAATACACTTTTCTTCTTCCTTTCGGAACCACTCTTCGCCAAGCTTCACAAAAAGTTCCGGAATCTGACATTTGTGTTTTGATTCAATCCACTCATCTGTATCCACAAAAGTCATTTGTAGCTGATTGGCCACCTCTTGCCCCAAGAAACTTTTACCAGAACCCGGCATTCCCAACAGATAAAATCGCATCTTTGTAAACTACTTTCTGAGTGCAATTTAAATCAAGCTTTTTGTATCGTGGCCAGCATATCCTGTTTATTACCTCATGAATTACGAAATGGACTCCCTGTTTCGCTGCAATCACAATGGGATGATCTATGCCAGGCTCATCAGGAAGAAGCGGTGAACTCAATCCGCAGCAATCCGAAAAAACCTTTCCGTTCAACGGATGGACTTACAAAGGTCCCTTGGTGTCAATACGGTTTTTATTTAACTGAAAGGCCTTCTTATGTGGCTGATCCTTTATGGCATGCGGGAGCCTATTATGTACAGGAAGCATCGTCGATGTTTTTGGAGCAGGCATTTTTACAGCATGCAAATTTTAGAGAGCCTAAATGTGTACTCGACTTGTGCGCTGCACCAGGTGGAAAAAGTACTTTAATGGCTTCCATACTGGATGAGGATGATTTGTTAGTCTCCAATGAAGTGATTCAAAGTAGGGTGGGTGTACTGAATGAAAATGCAGTAAAATGGGGAAGTATGAATCATTGGGTCTGCCAAAATGATCCCGCTCAGTTTGGGCGCACACCGGATATGTTCAATGTATTATTGGTAGATGCCCCTTGCTCAGGTTCTGGTTTGTTTCGTAAACTTCCCGAGTATCAGCACGAATGGTCAAATCAATTGGTTCATTTATGTGCTGAACGACAAAAAAGAATTTTACACGATAGTTTGCCCTCACTCTCTCATAACGGATTGCTTATTTATATGACTTGCTCTCTCAGCCAGGCCGAAAATGAAGATATGCTCGATTTCCTGATGGAGTCCTTCGATCTAAGCCCTTTAAAAATAGATCAGCTTGTTGAAGGCATCGTTGAAACAAGCTCATCAAAAGGTGCTTACGGATATCGGCTTATGCCTCACCTGATTCAGGGCGAAGGCTTCTTTTTGGCTTGTTTTAGAAAAAATGACGGACAAGCCATGTTCCGACCCTCAAAACCTAAAATCGGTCATGCACAGGAAGGCGCTTGGAATTCTTTTCTAAAAACGGAAGCCTTGCAACTTATTCAAAAGGAGGATGATTTTTATGCGATTTCCGCCGCTCATCACGCCTTTTATCAACAAACCCAACGCTCTTATAAATGGATTAAACGGGGGATTGCATTGGGAAAAATGATTCGTAAGGATATGATTCCCGATCATGAATTAGCCATGTATCAGGGTGTCGAATTTCAAGAAAGGGTCGAACTGGACCTAAAACAGGCACTTATGTATTTGAAAAAGGATACATTCGTTTTGCCTGATACTCCTAAAGGATGGCATTTGGCCTCTTTTCAAGGATTGCCCCTTGGTTGGGTAAAAAATCTGGGAAATAGAATGAATAATTATTACCCTTCCACTTACAGGATTTTAAAACAAAACATTTTGACCTGAGCATAAAAATGATGACTTTTGTGCGCTTTCTCCCCATGGATGATTCAGCGTTTGTAGCTTTGTTCATTTTATCGGTATGGCTAATCTAAGGCTGAACTTAAATTGACACGAAGAAAAAAAAAATTTTAGGATAATGAAAAAAATATACCTGCTGTTGACTTTCGTTTTGTTTCAAGTCCTTACCAAGGCCCAATTCGACTTTATTGTGGCGGAAGAAGAAGGGACTTTGTATATCAACCATCGGGTGATGGATCAGGAAACCCTCACTGATATTGCCTCTTATTACTCATTGCGTCAATCAGCACTCGAAAAAATGAATGGAATCTCCGCCGATAAGCCTTTGAAAGTAGGGCAGGAGATAAAAATTCCTTTAACTGAAACGAACTATTACAAAGGATTTGACAGTAAAAACAGACCGGAGTATGAGGCATTAAAATATTTTATCGGTTCATCTGAAAATTTACAACGCATTGCCCAACACCTTTTTGTGGAAGAACGATTTTTAAAAAACTGGAATCCCCAAACTGGATTTCGCAGGGGTGATTTAATCACTGTTGGTTGGATTAAAATTGTTGGGATGAAACCACCGGTAAACATCAGCAAACCCAATGAGGTGAATGGGCAGGTATCGCCGATTAAAAAGGGAATACCTGTAAGAGGACAAAGTGGTCAAAAAACTATTAAGCCTGCACAAACCAAAATGGCTCAACCGCGTGTAGTTAAAAATGATCCCAATCGAACCGCTGGTAAAAATTCGGTAAATACACCTAAACGAGCTCAAACACCTCCTGTTTCAACCAAACAACAAGCTCCAAAAAACAATCAACTTGTTGAAACAAAAAATAAACCAGAGCAATCTGAACCTAAATTGGAAAAAGAAGAAAATACCTGCGCACCGGCGAAACAAAAAAAGAGTCTCAAAGAGCGATGGAATCAATTGGTGAATGGTGAAACAAAAAAAACATCTCCGGAAAAAAAGAAAAACAATTCTGTTTCCAAGCCCATGGTCGCCAAAAAGGAAAAATTGATTGAACAAAGTGTAGAAAAACAAAAAGAAGCCGTTTCGGAAAATAAGCAGCAGGAAAATGTTCCAAATGAAGTAGCCGAAAACAAACAGCAGGAAATGGTGGATGATCCTTTTGCTGAAGCTGCTGCTGAAATCAAGAAAGAGAAAAGTTTGAGCAGTGAGGTAAAACAATTAAAATTTAATGCTCAAAAAATTGGAAAGGCTGCATATTTTTTCAGTGGTCCAATCGGGGGTAAATTTTATGTCGTAACTAATTTGGTAGCAAAGGGCGAGTTGGTGAAAGTAGTGAATACCGCCAATGGAAAATTTGCCATAGCTGAGGTCATTGGCACCCTTCCGGGAAATGATTTAACCAAAGGACTGATTTTCAAAATTAGCGATAATGCTAAATTGCCGCTGGGTCAAAAAAATAGTGTGTTTAACGTTCAAATCTTCTACTAAGTACCCATCTATAAAATGCCATGAGAATTTTAATCATCCGGTATTCATCTATTGGGGACATCCTGCTTACGACGCCTCTGATTCGTACAATTCGGAAAAAATATCCGCATGCTGAAATTCACTTTTTAACTAAGATCGGCATGAAGGAGGTTCTTTCAGCAAATCCTCACATTGATGTATTTCACTACTACGAAAATGATTTACAAAAGGTGGTATTGGAACTGGTTCCTTTGCGTTTTGATTTGGTGTTCGACTTACATAAAAATTTCCGAAGCCGCTATGTAACAGCGCTTTTAAAACAAGCCTTTAATAGTCAGGTTCAATTATTTCGATTCTCCAAAATAAATATTCGAAAATGGCTGGCTGTGCAATTAAAGTATCGAAGTGCCTTGCCGGATAAAAGCATTGTGGATCGTTATTTTGAGGGTGTTCAAACGCTGGATATCCGTAATGATGGTGAAGGTCTGGATTGTTTTATACCTGCAGATTGCGAAATCCAGAAAGATGATCTTCCACTTGGGCATGTGATGGGTTTTATAGCCTGTGGAATTGGTGGTCAGCACGAAACAAAAAAAATGCCTGTTGAGAAATGGCACGAGTTAATCAGCCAATTATCCTTACCTGTCGTGTTGTTGGGTGGGCCGGAAGATGCCTCCATGGCAGAAAAATTGACAGCAATGGATCCGGTGAAGATTTATAATGCCTGCGGAAAGTTTCGATTGATGGAAAGTGCTGATATCGTGCGAAGATCCCGCCTGGTGATTACCCACGACACAGGCATGATGCATATGGCGGCTGCTTTTAAAAAACCAATCGTATCCATTTGGGGTAATACCATTCCTGCCTTTGGAATGTTCCCTTATTATGGACAGAATAATATTCATCAACATCCTTCTCCCTTGAGTATTATGCACGAGGTGAAAGGATTATCGTGCAGACCTTGTTCTAAAATTGGGTTCAAGTCATGCCCGAAAAAACATTTTCGTTGTATGCAAGATCAAAACATTGATGCAATAGTGAGAGACGTAAATGCTTTACTTCAGAAAAAATAATGAAATTTTTGGTCTTTAGATGTTCTATTGGTATTTGATTTTCTTATTCGTTTTTGCAGTTGTTTGTGCACAACGGCAAAATTCGGGTTATATCTTTTTTACAATTAAAATCTGGTAAAAACGGTTCCTCCGTTTTATTCTTTGGAAGGAATTACCTTGTAAATCAGCACGTTCATAAGAATTTTAGGCTTACCCTCTTTTTTTCATTTATTTTGCAGGGCGAAACAAGTATGCTCAGAATCGGAATCATAGGCGCAGGACAATACGGACGACAACATGTAGAACAAATCCAGGGCTTAGAACATGTGCAAATCACAGGTGTTTATGATATTCAGCCCGAACGCGCCACTGCCCTGTCGCAGGAGTTTTTAATACCTCAGTATAACGATATTGATCAACTTTTGCTGGAATCAGATGCTTTGGATGTCGTTTGTTCTACTTCGGCTCATCATGAAATGGCCTTACTAGCGCTTCGAAGCGGTAAACATGTTTTCATAGAAAAACCGATGTGCGCCACCTTGGATCAGGCAGCAGAATTGGTAAATATGAGTCTGGAAGCTGATTTAAAATGTATGATCGGTTATAATGAACGTTTTAACCCGGCATTTGAAGCTATGCGCGACATTTCCGGCCCCTGGCTCTTTATTGAGAGTCAACGGGTAACACCTTTTACCCCCCGAACCAGTAATATCAGTGTGGTTTTGGATTTGATGATTCATGATATTGATCTCATTCTTAAAATCGTTCGCAGCGATATCAAACAAATTTCGGCCACAGGCGTGAAAGTGCTTAGCGATACACCCGATATTGCCAATGTTCGCCTGGAATTTAACAATGGTTGTGTGGCCAATCTCACTGCAAGTCGTTTAGCCGATCGAGAAAAACGAAGTTTAAGGCTCTTTCAGGCTGATTCTTATTATCGTCTTAATTTACTCAATGCCGAATTGCATCGTTTGAGTTTAGGGCAAAACGCGCAAAGCCAACAAACCTCTAAAGTGCTTTCTGAAAAGATTGACATCAAGAAAATAAATACGTTAAAGGCACAATTTGAGTGCTTTGTGCGTTGTATTGAACACAATGAACCCTGTCCTACCAGTCCCCAGGATGCCTATGCCGCCATGGAAATTGCTTTTAAAATCATGAAAAAAATAGAATCTTTAGGGGCTTCATAAAATAATCTGATAAAAAATCACGTTCATGACACGCGAGAGAATGTTAAATCCCATTATAACCCTGTTTTTGGCGATCATCCTGTTCCAATCCTGTAACATGGTGAACCCCAAAGAATCGGTGCCCACGTATATAGAAATTGATAGTGTTCGGTTAGATCCGACCATCAGTGCTGTACACGGTTCTTTATCACATAAAATTACCGATGTATGGGTGTACTATGAACGTCAGTTGCTCGGCGCATTCGAGCTTCCGGCCCATGTCCCTGTTATCACCGAAGGTCGTGGTCAATTGCAGGTCATTGCCGGTATTTGGGACAATGGACTGAGCGGAACCCGCACAAAATATCCATTTTTTACAGTTGATACTTTTACATTTGATGCGAAACCTACCGAAACCATCAAACATGTTCCGGTGTTTAAATATCGCACAACCGATACACCCAAAGTGAATTATTTTAATGAAGGATTTGAACAAGGAAATAGTTTTGAAAAAAGAGCGGGTAGTTTGGCCTCAATGGTTAAAACCAACAATCCGACCGAGGTGTTTGAAGGAGACTGGAGCGGTAAAATTCAATTTGATGATACTACCAATTATGCCGAAGTCATTACCAGTCAGGAACATCTTCTTACCCCAAACCGCGACGCTTATATTGAAATGAACTACAAAAGTGATGTCTCCATGGTGATGCGTATGGAAGTGTATCATGTGGGCACCTACATTTACTCAGATGTCATAGGCTTAAAAGCCAGAGACACCTGGACCAAAGTGTATATCAACATGGGAGGCTTTGCCTCTTCATTTCAATATGGTAAATTTAAAATTATCCTGAAAGCCACCAAACCCGAAGACCAAAGCCGACCGAAGATTCTGATTGACAATTTTAAAGTGATTTATTATAATTAGTGAAGAGGGAAATTAAATTCGGAATATTTGCATACGCCCTGGCCGACTTTTTAAGTTCGTCACTGGGATGGCTTTTGTTTTTATATTATCGCAAAAATGCAGGAGAGCCGATAGGATTTATGGCATTCTTTGAAGGGCTGTCTTTGAAGGATTTGTGGTTGATTCTTTTGCTGATCCCGTTTTTCTGGTTGGTCATCCATTTGTTTTCCGGAGCATATTTTAATCCTTATCGTAAATCGCGGTTTATAGAAATTTACAGAACCCTCATCAGCAGTATCATTGGGACTATTTTTCTCTATTTTATCTTTTTCCTCAACGACGATTCAGCGGATAATACCTATTATTACAAGTCGTTTTTTGTCTATCTGTTGATCCAGTTCTTATGCACTTCTTTGGGGCGAATTATTGTTATGAGAGGCATTAAAAACGAAATCAATAAAGGACGTTTCGGATACAATACCCTGATGATAGGTGGGAATCAACAAGCCGTTAATATTTATCAGGATATTTTAGACAATGAGGTCAAGTTAGGCTATAAATTTAAAGGCTTTGTATATGCAGATGATTCAGCCAATAATGGGATGAGCCATTACCTGCCTCGTTTGGGAAGTATTGATCAATTGGAAGAAATTATTGATAAGCATCAGATTGAGGAGGCCATCATTGCCATTGATACTTCCGAACATAATCGTTTGCAAATGATTCTGGCCCAATTATCACACCGTCAGGTGATCATCAAAATTACGCCTGATTTATATGATATCATTTCGGGTTCTGTGCGTACCAGTAATGTATTTGGCGCGGTTCTGATTGAAATTTACCCTGAACTGATGCCTGATTGGCAAAGAGTGATCAAAAGGGCCATCGATATTTTTGTATCCTCACTCGTGTTGGTGCTGCTAAGTCCTTTGTATCTCATTGCCGCACTCAAAGTAAAATGGTCTTCGCCCGGGCCGGTATTTTACAAACAACAAAGAATCGGTTTATACGGAAAACCATTTTGGATTTATAAGTTTCGTTCAATGGTATTAAATGCAGAGGATAACGGACCTGCACTTTCCAGTGAACATGATCCACGTATTACCCGATGGGGTAAAGTGATGCGCAAATGGCGCATTGATGAAATACCACAGTTCTTTAATATCATTCGGGGTGATATGTCCTTGGTTGGGCCTCGCCCGGAAAGAAAATATTATATCGATATCATTTCACAAACCAATCCCCATTATAAATTTCTGCATAAGGTTAAACCGGGTTTGTCTTCCTGGGGGATGGTGAAATTTGGATATGCCCAAAATACCCAGGAAATGATCGAACGGATGAAATACGATTTATTGTATATCAAAAACTGTTCGCTGGTATTGGATTTCAAAATCATGATTTATACAATTTTGGTTATCTTGCAGGGCAGAGGAAAATAGGCCTTTCTGATTTTCAAGTCGCTCCGGAAATGCAGTTAAAATTTCTAACTTGATTCGATGCAATTATTGCAGGATTGAAGTTGCACAGCCAAAAGCGAAACAAATGAATCAGGATGATATTAACCGAAAGATGGTCCTATTTAGAAAACCTCAATCTAAAATAATCAGGCATTGAAAAAGACACCCGGATTGAAATGGATCAGTTTTATTGTGATTTGCAGTTTGTTGATGATGTCAAATGCTTTGATTGCCCAACGCATTTATTTTCAACAGGAATTATCTTATGATATTCAGGTGCGTTTAGATGATCGCAGCCACATCCTCCGGGGGTATGAAAAAATCACGTACATCAATCGTTCGCCGGATAGTTTGAAGTTTATTTTTATGCATATCTGGCCGAATGCATATCGCAACGATCGCAATGAATTTACCCGGCAACAAGTGGAGAACGGGGAAACAGATTTTTATTATAGCAAAAAATCTCAACGTGGATTTATCGACAGTCTGCAATTTAAAGTAGATGATTTAGAGGTTGGTGTGAGTGATTACAATAATTACGCGGATGTGGTTGTTCTGGAATTAAATGCGCCTTTAGCACCCGGTGCACAGATGATTATTTCAACACCATTTCGTGTTGTATTACCTGAAATTTTTTCCCGAATGGGGCACGACAACAATCATTACTGCATCACGCAATGGTATCCGAAACCAGCAGTATATGACCATAAAGGTTGGCATCCATACACCTATCTGGATCAGGGAGAGTTTTATGGAGAATTTGCCCGATATGATGTAGAAATTAATCTGCCAAAAGATTACGTGGTTGCATCCACAGGGATCCTGCAAACGGAATCCGAAAAGGAGTGGTTGCTTTCAAAAACAAATATGCCCGATTCCCTACTTGTTAGTAATTCCAAATTGGAATACCTGAGGCCAAAGCGTGAATTTTCTGCTGAAAGAAAAACCATTCGATTTAAACAAGATCAGGTACATGATTTTGCTTGGTTTGCTTCCCGGGATTATTGTATTCAACAAATGAAACTGCCCCTGAATAATGGTCGCTCAATCGACTGTATGAGTTTCTATTTCCCTTGGAAGCGCACTTTTTATAAAGGTTCGGAAAAGGTGCTGGCCTCCTGTGTCAAATATCTTTCGGAAAAAGTGGGGGAATATCCTTACGGTCAAATATCTGTTGTAGATGGCCGCCTCGCTGCAGGAGCGGGAATGGAATATCCCATGGTGGCTGTTTTGGGGAATGTGCTCAATAAAGAACAATTGTATCGGGCGCTCGCTCATGAAGTGGCCCACAACTGGTTTTACGGAATTCTCGCTTCCGATGAACGCGCTCATCCCTGGATGGATGAAAGTCTGACTACTTTTTATGAGCAGGAAATCCTCTCAAAAATAAGCGATACAAATGCTCAGATTTATAATCTCCTGAGTGAAAGAACCGATAAACTCATCTACTTAACCACAGCAGGTTGGAACGAATCACAAGCCGGGCATTTACACTCCGAAGCATATTCTCACCTCAATTATGGAGGCATTTTGTACGAAAAATTACCGGCTGCCTGGAGATATCTTCAGGCCTATTTAGGCGATTCTACTTTTAATCGCTGCATTCAGTCGTATTTTACAAAATGGAGGTATAAGCATCCTTATCCGGAAGATCTTGAAAATATTATTACACAAAATTCCGGAAAGGATTTGTCTTGGTTTTTTGATGGACTCTTGCGCAGTGATGAACAAATCGACTTTAGCATGAAAGGGGTGAAAGGTGGTCGTGATGCTTCTTCAAAAGAAGTATTTGTAAAAGGACGAACGAATTTTCAAGGGCCTATTCCCGTGGATGCTCTTAAGAATGGGAAAGTGGTGGACAGGGACTGGGTTTCTTATCCTTATCAAATGCCTGCACTCTTACCTGCCGAGGCTGATGAATACCGTATTGATGTCAATCATGATATACCGGAGCGGAGGTTGAATAACAATGTATGGCGTAATAAATCGTTGAGACATAAAAGCCCTTTCCGATTAAGAACAGGTTTAGGAATCAATTTATCAACGAAAAATGAAATGTTTCTTTTGCCGGCTTTTGGTTACAATGCCTATGATCGGTTCATGGCCGGTGGGCTGATTCATAACCTTCGTTTGCCAGCCCGACCATTTCAGTTTGTTTTGGCACCCATGTATAGTTTTAAAACCCAATCAGCAGTTGGAACCGGCATGTTGGCTTATCATATTTTTCCACGTAATTATTTTAAGCGTATCAGTTTGGCTTTGCATGGAAATAGTTTTCATCACGATCAAAGTGATCTAAATTTGTCGAAGCCTTTGTACTTGCGTCATCAAAAATTAGCCCCTTCTGTGCAGTTCGTTTTTAAACCATCTTCTGCACGTTCAACAGTTCAAAATAGTTTGATGTTGAAGTATTATTACATCGGTGAGGAAGCTTTTCGTTATCAACGAGATTTGACAGATAGCCTCATTCGTCCGGAGATTATTTCCGGAGAAGAACGACATCTTGGTCGATTGGTTTTTTTGCATCAAAATAAAAGAACCCTCAATCCATATTCCTACAATTTGGACATACAAGCCAACCAACAGTTTTTGAAGATAGGACTCACTGCTGAGTTGCGGATTGATTATCATATACCTGATCGCGCATTTTATGTGAGAGCTTTCGGCGGTAAATTTTTTGAGTTTGATCCCAATCAATCTTCTTTTGGTATCCGAAATCAGTATCTCACCGCTACCTATACCGGAAACAATGATTGGATATATGATGGAGTTTACTTAGATCGCAATGCGCAAAGTGGATGGAAAACGCAACAAATAGCTATGCAGGAAGGCGGCTTAAAAATTCGTACCTTAATGTATGCATCTCCGCTTGGTCGTTCTGATAACTGGCTGGCATCCGTGAATCTACGTTCAGATTTGCCTTTTTCTTTTCCACTCAAACTCCAGTTATTTTTTGATGCAGCCACTTTTGCCAATGCCGCTCAGTTAAATCCTTCCGGCAATAAAGTCCTTTTTGATGGCGGCATTCAGTTAAATATGTTCAAGGAACGATTGGTCGTTTATTTACCCTTGATCATGAGTAAAGATTTCAAAGACTACAGCAAAAGTGTGTATTCTAAAAATCGTATGTTGCAGAATATGTCATTTGCTTTGCGCTTTCATCCTTTTGAATTTATGGATCAGCAAAAGGAATGGCTACAATTACTACAGTGATTCAGCAGTTTGTGCGGTGACAGGTGATTTTTTGGAAACCGCATAACGCATCGCAGCCTGAATAAAACCAACAAATAAAGGGTGTGGATTTTCAACAGTCGACTTCAGTTCGGGGTGATATTGGGTACCAATGAAATAAGGATGTTCAGGTATTTCTACCACTTCAACCAATCCGGTTTTAGGGTTACGGCCTGTGGCTTTCATACCGGCTTTTTCAAAAGCCTCCAAAAAGTTATTATTAAATTCCCAACGATGACGATGACGTTCGCTGATATATTGTTTGCCATAAACCTCATACGCTTTTGAGTCCAGACTTAACTCACATTCATAAGCCCCTAATCGCATGGTTCCACCCATTTGTATGATATTTTTTTGATCCTCCATGATATCAATCACCGGATAAGGCGTATGCTTGTCCATTTCGGTAGAATTCGCGGTGGAATAACCCAAAACATTTCTGGCAAATTCAATAACACTACATTGCATACCCAGGCAAATTCCAAAAAACGGAATTTTTTGTTCACGGGCATATTGAATAGCTGCAATTTTCCCTTCAATGCCCCGATTGCCAAATCCTGGAGCTACCAGTATGCCATCGAGCCCACTCAAAAGTGAGCGGATATTGCCTCTTTCAATTTCTTCGGAATGAATATTACGCACCTCTACCTTACATTCATTTACGGCTCCGGCATGCACAAAGGCTTCCAGAATTGATTTGTAGGCATCTTGTAATTCTACATACTTCCCAACCAATCCAACAACTACTTTGGTTTTAGGATGTTTCAGTTTGTTCAGAAATGATTTCCAGTTTTTTAAATCCGGTTCATTGCGCAAGGGGAGCTCAAGTTTCTCCAAACAGATCGCATCTAAATTTTCACGCATCATATGCAAAGGCACATCATAAATAGTTTCTGCATCAGCCGCTTCTATCACAGCATCTTGTTTTACATTACAGAACAAAGCAATTTTTCGTTTGATATCTGCATTCAAGGGTTCTTCTGTGCGGCAAACGATTATATCGGGCGATAAACCATTTTCACTCATCAATTTTACAGAGTGCTGAGTAGGTTTGGTTTTTAGTTCTTTTGCTGCTTTTAAGTAAGGAATTAAGGTAAGATGCACGATGATACAATTTTCATCGCCTAACTCCCATTGCAACTGACGGATAGATTCAATATAAGGCAGACTTTCAATATCCCCCACGGTTCCTCCTATTTCAGTTATAATGATATCGTATTCATTATTTTGAGCTAAGAGGGTAATCCGGCGCTTGATTTCATCCGTAATATGAGGAATCACCTGAACCGTTTTCCCTAAATATGCACCTTCACGCTCTTTATTAATCACATATTGATAAATACGTCCTGTGGTTACATTGTTTGCCTGAGAGGTGGGCGTACTCAAAAATCGCTCATAGTGCCCAAGGTCCAAATCAGTTTCAGCACCATCATCAGTCACATAACATTCGCCATGCTCATATGGATTCAAGGTGCCCGGATCAACATTGATATAGGGATCAAGTTTTTGAATCGTTACTTTAAAGCCTCTAGCCTGAAGTAATTTGGCCAATGATGCAGCAATAATGCCCTTACCCAATGATGAGGTAACCCCTCCCGTTACAAATACGTATTTCGCCATAGTCATGCTTTTTGCTTTGACCCGTCAGTGTTTTTCAATAAAATGGATGTGGAAATTCCTAAAGGTCGCACAAAGGTAATCGAAAAAAGCAAGGCTTAAAATACTTCCTGCTCATCGTGGATATTTTGTGGGTTTTGGAATGGGTCTTTCTCCTTTTGAGGCCTGGCAAGCCAGTATTCAAATGTTGGTTTTATCCGGAGGCAGGCATCCAAGTTCCGAAATAGGCCGTTTCTCAATCAATTATTTCATTTATCAATGAGTTCGCAAAACCGGAATTAGCTCAACGAAGGCTAAAAATTTCCCAAAAAAGGCCTCTGCCGGCAGCGAATTTTGTTTTTATGGACTGCATAGTTAATCTTTGCAAACAATATCTAGTCTGAAGGCGTCTTCATCATGACTATTTATTGACACCTATTAAACACAACATGAAACTCAAAGCACCTGTAGACGTAAAATGGATTGCCGACTTTGTTGGGGCCCGTTTGGTCGGAGACGACAGCATTCAGGCTGACGGCATCAACGAAGTACACAAAATTACCCCCGGTGATATTTCGTTTGTGGACATCGAAAAATATTATGCCCGAACGCTCGAAAGCGAAGCATCAGTGATATTAATCAACAAAGAAGTTGAATGCCCAAAGGGTAAAGCCCTCCTGATTACCAAAGATCCTGCTGGGTCTTATGTAAAATTGGTCAAACATTTTTGTCCATTTGAGCCTTCCCATAAAATGATCAGCGATACGGCCGAAATTGGCGAAGGCACCATTATCATGCCCAATGTTTTTGTCGGTAACCATTGTAAAATAGGTAAAAACTGTATCATTCATCCGGGAGTAGTCATCTACGATCGCACCTATATCGGCGATAACGTTATCATTCAGTCGAATTCTGTCATTGGTGGCGATGCCTTTTATTTCAATAAACGCAGCAACGAAGACCTGCTTTACATGAAACTCGAAAGTTGTGGACGTACTTTCATTGAGGATCACGTAGAAATTGGCGCCTGTTGCACCATTGATAAAGGTGTGAGCGGCGATACCATTATCGGGCGTGGAACTAAATTCGATAATTTTATTCATATCGGACACGGAACCATCATCGGTCAAAATTGTTTATTCGCGGCGCAGGTTGGGGTGGCCGGCAAAGTCACTATCGGCGATAATGTGCTGCTTTATGGACAAGTCGGCGTGAGCAAGGATCTGGTCATTGAAAGTAATACGGTCGTATTGGCCAAGAGCGGAGTAGGAAAATCCCTGCCAGGCGGTAAAGTCTGGTTTGGTATTCCGGTACAGGATGCCAAAGATAAAATGGAGGAATTGGTATGGGTAAAACGGATCCCCGAATTATGGGATCGAATGCGAGGTGATTATTAAATTTTTTGGGCGCACATGTTGCGCTCTTTTTTTTATAGCCCCTCCTGCTCTCGGCTTGTATCTTTGGTTGCGGCGCGGGCAGAAAAGATGCGATGGAAAGGACAGGCTGCTCCCGCGCCGCAACCAAAGGATATCGCCTCCATCAGGGCGCGATGAAAGTTCACATCCTTTATGATCGTTTGAATGAGGGGTATTATTTTTTAACTTTACCGATCCTTTTAACCTTTCACCGATTGACGAGTCTCGCTTCACCGATTTTTAATACTTTGTCCTCCAATTCAAATTCTGCCATAACAACTTCATGAAGTGCCTCCCGTTTTTACTATTTTCTCTGCTACTCATGACAGGTATGGGAGTCCCTTTTTTGGGGGCACAAAACAGCTTTTATCTGAAGCCTTCTCTCACCTTTGGAGATGAGCAACTACATATACAGGATGATGTTTATAACATACCAGGAACGAGTCTCAAAATTGAAGTGCTTAAATTTTATATCGCTCATGTGAAAGTATCTGGCGATTGTGATGCCCCGTCATTCATCTTGGATGATTATACGCTACTCGATTTTTTTGAAGACACTGCACATATCAAAATTCATAATCCTTGTCATATTTCTCCTGCTACAAATTTGTCCTTTCAACTCGGGGTAGATTCTGCAATTCAGGAATCGGGTGTGCAATCCGGCGATTTAGATCCGATGAGAGGGATGTACTGGACCTGGAATAGCGGGTATATTCATTTTAAACTGGAATTAAAAGATTCCACTTCCAGCGGACCGGATGGTCAAACCATCTTGCACATAGGAGGATATCAAGCCGATCAGTCAACGATTCAACGAGTACAATGCAAGAATTTTTCGACTGATAACAATCGTCTCTGTTTCGATATCAAACCACTCCTGGATTATTGCCAGTCTCATGGTATTCATAAAGTCATGTCGCCCGGTCAGGAAGCCGTTCAATTGTCTGAAATCATTGCTCACAGTTTTTTTCTTCGTCAACAATGAGAACCATTTTACTTGCATTAGGATGGTTGGTCTGTTGCGCGTTGTCGACGCATCGGAATGTATTTACGGTACATATCCCGGCGAGCTGGCCTGCTATACTATATGACACTTCACAGAATCCATTGACTGAACAAAAAATTTATTTAGGTCGTGTTCTGTTTTACGACCCTTTATTGTCGCGGAATCATCTGGTTTCATGCGCGAGTTGTCATTCGCCTTATTCCGCTTTTACCCATGTCGATCATGCCCTGAGCCATGGCGTTGATGATCGGATAGGTACCCGCAACGCGCCCGTTTTGTTGAACTTGGCCTGGCAAAATAAGTTTATGTGGGATGGGGCTATTCATCATTTAGATGTGCAGGCATTAGCGCCTTTAACCCATCATGCAGAAATGGATAGTCATCTCGATTCGCTCATTTTTAAATTGCGTCATCATCCCAAATATCCGTCTCTGTTTAAATCGGTTTATGGTTCATCAGAAGTGACCGGAGAACGCATCCTAAAATCTTTGTCTGCATTCATGCTCACCCTCATCAGTTCCGATTCCAAATATGATCGTATGGTCAGAGGCGAAGTCAATTTCTCCGATCTTGAAATAAACGGTTATCAAAAGTTTAAACAACAATGTGCCTCCTGTCATACTGAACCGCTTTTCACCAATCACTCTTTTGCCAACAACGGACTTCCCCCGGACGCAGTTCTGCAGGATTCCGGGCGATATAAAATCACGCATCAGCCAGCGGACGCCTTTTTATTCAAAGTGCCTACTTTGCGAAATGTTGCCTGGAGTTATCCCTACATGCATGATGGCCGTTTCAAACGACTTAAAGATGTGATAAAACATTATCGGCAGGGGATAGCACATTCAGCTACCTTAGATCCGATTTTGCAAACGCCACCTGTGCTCAATGATTCCGATCAGGTTGAATTGATTGCCTTTTTGCATACGCTCAGTGATTCCAACTTTATTCGAAATACCCAATATCATTACCCCAAAGATTTTTTTTCAAACTGATTTTCTAAACTTTTAAACCAATAATTTTTATTCATATGAGAAAGCACATTTTTTTATTCGGTCTGATTCTTTTGAGTACAAGCTCAAAATCACAAATCAATCCTGCAATCACTTACTGGTTGCAGAACAATACCCTGACCGGTTCGTATTACGCCAGCGGAAATTCTACACCTATTGCCAATAATATTTTGGTAAACTGCCAGAAAGTAGAGTATTCTAATGATTGGGTATATATTCATACCAAAGGCATACCGGCTTACCCAACCGGCCCTTTTTTAGATGGGAATCCATCCTTGGCACAAGACCAATCTGCAATTTTTAAACTACCTCTGAATCCAACACAAAATACCGGTACGCTCACAGGCACTACGCCCGGCAATATCGGCATCTTTATCAACGGAGTGGCTTTGTTCGATTACCGGGATGGGGTTGCTTGGAATACCAGTACAAATAGTTTATGCGGAGGTCCGGGAAATCCCCCTTGTCCGGGTGGTATGGGCGCCACCATGTCCTGGAACAGAGATGCCGTGCTTGCCGAAAAGCCTGGTTTTGATTGCTCCAAAGGACATCCTGCTATGGGCAATTACCATCATCACCAAAATCCCAGTGCGTTTAAATTAGACTTGAACGTTGTTTCTACCATTTGTAATTTATACGATGCGGATGGTTTATATGCCATCAATACGACACAACATTCACCGCTCATTGGTTTTGCTGCTGACGGCTTCCCGATTTATGGGGCTTATGCGTATGCCAATGTGGATGGAACAGGTGGAATTGTTCGTATCAAATCTTCCTACCAGTTGCGCACGATTACACAGCGTACGCATCATGCCGATGGTACCAATGTAGATGATGGACCGGCAGTAAGTACCACCTATCCTTTGGGTTATTTTAGAGAAGATTACGAATTTATTGCACACCCCGGCGATGAGTCTTATTTAGATGAACACAATGGACGATTCTGCAAAACACCAGAATACCCCAATGGCATCTATTGTTATTTTGCCACCGTTGATGCCAACCACAATTCCGCCTATCCTTATGTAGTCGGCCCAAATTTTTACGGCAACAAAGTAGGTGTTAAAGTGTCAAGTGTAACGGAGCCAACTACCGTTTATGCCCCAACCGCAGCAGCCAATGCCACATGGACTAAAAACGACTTCAATATTTTTCCAAACCCGGCATCTAATTTATTAGCGATTCAGGTAAATGGCTTGTTACATAAAACCTGCTTTGTGCGTTTGCGCGATCTCAATGGACGTACGCTGATGTCGACAGAAATCAAAGCAGGCAGTACCATTGCCTATCTCGAAACAGAAGCTATTTATCCCGGAATGTATTTGTTGGAGATTGACGATCAGGAACAACAATGGACAGAGAAAATAAATATCTTGCCATAGGTACTTGAACATTTCAACCTTTGAAGCCCATGCACATTTTCAGATTTCTTTTATGTTCCTTCTTCCTTTTTCCGTTTCAACAACTCAAGGCGCAACAAAATGTATTACTCATTATTGCCGATGATGTCGGGCCGGATTATTTTGGAAGTTTTGTTCCTAACGGCGATACAGCTATAATGCCTCATATAAGATCTCTGGCCGATCGGGGTATCCGATTTACACAAGCATGGGCATCGCCGGTTTGCTCACCCACAAGAGCAGGGATTTTTACAGGTCGCTATCCTTTCCGCACCTGAGTAGGGCAGGTGATTACAAATAACATGAGTCCTCAATTAGATACAGCCGAAGTAAGCATCGCGCGTTTATTGAAGTCTTATGCCCCTCTGACCTATCAAACGGCATGTGTGGGTAAATGGCATTTGCATGCCAATGTCCCTGCCAAACGCCTGAATCCAAATCGAATGGGATACGATTATTATTCCGGTAATTTTAATGGCGCCATCAGCGACTATTTTTCTTATCCCATCATCGTCAATGGAATAGTCGATACGGCCAATGAATATGCTACCACCCAAACAATCAACGATGCCATTTCATGGTTGGATACAATCAGTAATACGAAACCATTTTTTTTATGGCTTGGATTCAATGCACCACACTCACCTTATCATTTACCACCTGCTGATTTATGCGATACGACTGGTTTAACCGGAACTGCTGCACATATCAACAACAACAAAAGCAAATACTTTAAAGCAGCTTTGCAGGCTTTGGATTCCGAAATAGGGCGCTTATTTGCTTACCTCGAAACCAACGGAATGCTCGATAGTACCAATATTATTTTTATTGGCGATAATGGGAACGCTTCTGAAGTGGCTCAAAATATTTCACCAACCCGTTGTAAAGGAACTATTTATCAATATGGTGTACAAGTCCCGGTCATTGTTTCCGGACCTGCCGTAGTAAATCCGAATCGAAATTGTACAGAGCTCATCAATACACCCGATTTGTTTGCGACCATGGCAGAATTGGCAGGAATGTCCAATTGGAGTAGTTTTATTCCAACATCAAACAAATTAGATAGTCGAAGTTTATTACCCTATATCAAAAACCAAAACCAACCTGTTCGCACATGGATTTTCACTGAGCAATTTCAGGATACAACCAATGCCAAAGATGGAAAAACCATCCGTGATTCCGAATATCAACTCTTGCGGTTCGATAATGGAAACGAAGAATTTTATCATGTTTTATCCGATCCTCAACAAATGACGAATCTGCTCACAGGATCAATGAGCGTAACAGATATCAGCCATTACCACAGTTTGTGCGATACCCTGAATACTTTACTCGGGAGTGGTTCTTGTTCACCCGTTCAAACGCTTGATTGGTCTGTAAACTCCTTGACCCTTTTTCCGAATCCATTTAATGAATCTGTTTGTATTCAAAGTTCAAAATCGATCAAACAATGGACGATCATCGATATGCAAGGTCGTCCTGTTTTGGAAGGAAAAAAAAACGAAATCGAAACAGAACACCTTCCCAAAGGAATCTATCTCCTTCAAGTTATTCTGACCGACGGTCGTATACAAATTCTTAAATGCACCAAAGAGTAAATAAGGGCTGCTGTTTGCTTCATAAAGGATATCAGAAATAATGCCCCCTCTTCATTGGCGCATACATTTATCCACTCATACCTTCACTCAACTTTTCCATGACTTCAAACACGGCCGGACAAACCTCAGCGTTTTTCAGGGTTAATGCCGGACGTTTTAATAACACATCTTCATCAGTATAAGGATATCGCGCACAATCCGATGGACGTACTTCATAGATACTACAAGTATTGTCTGAATTCAAAAAGGTACATGGTTGATGTTGAAGCACGTAGTCATTGTCCTCATCCAATCGTAAATATTTTTCAATCATCAAGCCTTCCTTCATGCCCAAAAATTTTGCGATCCGTTTGATATCCGGAATTTTAAACCGGGGTGAATGATTTTTACAACAATTCGCACAACTCAAACAATCAATTCGACTAAACACTTCTTCATGTAATTCCGGCAATTGCTTAATCACTTTGCGGTGATCACAGCGTTGCAAAAACCGACTGTACTTTTTTTTATTTTCCTTGGCGATTTTTTGCCAGTTTGGTGTGCTCATAATGACATACAGCTTATTTCAAATTCTGAAACATATCGGCGGTCATGCTGTCCAAATCATATTTTGGTTTCCAGTTCCAATCATTTTGAGCCCGACTGTCATCAATGCTTTGCGGCCAGCTATTGGCAATCTGCTGTCGAAAATCAGGTGCATATGTAATGTTGAAATCCGGAATATGTTTTTGAATACTTGCACTGATTTCTTTCGGAGAAAAACTCATGGCACTCAAATTATAAGAGCTTCTGATACTCAAACGATCCGCAGGTGCTTCCATCAGTTCAATGGTCGCCCGAATAGCATCAGGCATATACATCATAGGCAGGTAAGTGTCTTCGCTCAGAAAGCATTCGTAATCTCCATCGCGTAAGGCCTCGTGATAAATTTCTACGGCATAATCTGTGGTACCACCACCCGGTGCTGATTTGTAACTGATGAGTCCCGGGTAACGCAAGCTGCGTACATCTACCCCGTAATGTTTAAAATAATATTCACACCATCTTTCACCCGCATATTTACTGATACCATAAATCGTGGTAGGTTCTATCACGGTATTTTGCGGCGTCATGACCCTCGGCGATGTCGGACCAAATACGGCGATTGAACTAGGCCAATACACTTTTGATAATTTCTCCTCTTTGGCAATCTCCAGTACATTCAGCAAACTTTGCATATTAATATGCCAGGCCAAACCCGGATTTTTTTCACCTGTTGCCGATAAGATTGCTGCCAGTAAATAGACCTGCGTGATATTGTGGCGAATAATCAATACATGAAGCATCTCTTTATTCATTACATCACAACTTACATAAGGGCCAGTTCCTTTTAAAAGCTCATGTTCATCCCGCAAGTCGCTGGCGATGATATTATTGGCACCATAAAGTCTGCGTAATTCAGTCGTGAGTTCCACACCAATTTGCCCGCAGGCTCCAATCACCAATATTTTCTCCTGTACGATTCTCATTGTTATTGTTTGTAGCTGCCAAAAATAATACCGAACATCTGTTTCTCCGCAACTGCAGGCCATGTTTTCTAATCTATTTTTAATCCGACATTTTTAATTACCTGATAAAATGGACAAAACGAAATCTGCGTTAAACCGGAATATCTTCTTTCAGGATGTCAATAATTTTGCGAACATTTTTTGGTTCTCCCATCCGCACAATTCGCAAAACCATGGATGACCAGACACCGGGGTTTAAAATGCCCTTGGCGATTCTTGAAACGCCCAGATCAATGCTACGGATATACGTTTCACGAGCCTGTATAGGATCTGCCAATTCAGCCAAGGCCACAGCATTGCCCCAGGAGGCTTTACGGGCTGTTTGAATACTAAACGAAATAACCGCTTCGTGCCGGTCATTCACAATCCGACGTATCAAACGCAAGGGCCACCATATCTGCTCAAGTTTTGATTGAACACCATCGATTAAATCGCTGATGATTAAATTAATTTTTTCAAAATCTGCTTTCAGTCCATGTATTTGATCCTTGGGTGCCGTTGAAGCGGCTGCAATGCATAAGTCAAGATTGATATGTGCATTAATACCCAATAACAGATGTTGCAAAACAATGGGTTTGTTCAGGCTACAGGCATCAAAAGCAATTTGCCATGATTGGGTCAAGGGGCTTTTCTTTACATAGGCTTGATAAGCATCAATATATCGTTGAGCAAACAATAGGTCCAATTTCACCATTCTTTCTCCGTTTTCAAATTGTCCGGTCTGAACACCACGTAATACACGGGCTGTCATATGCCGGTATAAAATAGCAAAGTAAGCCATGCCTGATTGTTTATCTGTTTCTTGCTGAATGATTTGATCCAGACTCATGAGCACATCTTCTATACTTTTTAACATCTGATAGGGTTTAATCCAGGCTAAAAATAAGCAATAAGCGCTGTGCAACAAAACCTGCTAATCGTCTTTTATTCCCCTCATTCACACAGCTTCACAAACGGCTTCATGGGTAACTCGGCAATTTGCTTTCGAAATGCATGTCATTAAATAAAAAATGTATTGTTACTTTGTTCACATCAATCATTCAATTATGCGTATTGCAGTTTTTCCGGGTACTTTCGATCCAATCACACGCGGCCATGAGGATATTATTCGCAGAGCAGCTCCATTATTTGACCAACTCATCGTGGGTATTGGCGTAAATTCCTCCAAACAACCGATGTTTGAATTGGCTCAACGAATTCAATGGATCAAGGATGTTTTTCAGGATGAAGCTCGCGTCAAAGTAGATTCCTATGAAGGACTCACCATAGAATATTGTAAAAAAGTACAGGCCAATTATATCATCAGGGGTGTACGCAGCGTGGGTGATTTCGAGTATGAAAGAGCGATAGCCGATATGAACCACATACTCTCTGCACACATCGAAACAATATTTTTTGCATGTGCACCTCAATATAGTTCATATTCATCCACCATCGTGCGTGATGTGATTCGCAATAAAGGCGACTACAGTATGTTTATACCACAATCCATTCTGATTCAAGAATAGGCTTGCTTTGTGCGCCTGATCTTTTAACACCAACAAACATGCCGGTAAACATCGAAGAATCCTGGAAGCATTTATTGTCCGATGAATTTGAGAAACCCTATTTTAAATCGATTGGTACATTTTTAAGACAGGCCAAATCTTCCGGGAAAATGATCTATCCTCCGGGCCCTGAAATTTTCAATGCATTTACGCAAACTCCGGTTCAATCCGTGAAAGTGGTCATCATCGGCCAGGATCCTTATCATGGGGCAGGGCAGGCTCATGGGCTGAGTTTCAGTGTCCGGAAAGGCATTAAAATCCCTCCTTCCTTGCAAAACATTTATAAAGAATTGAACAACGATTTGGGAATTCCAATACCACTGCATGGCGATTTAAGTGCATGGAGTCGACAGGGTGTTTTACTAATCAATGCATCTCTCACCGTTGAAGCCAATCAACCCATGAGTCATAGTAAAATTGGCTGGGAAATATTTACCGATCAGGTCATTCAGAAATTAGCACATGAACGGCAACACATCGTCTTCATGTTATGGGGGCGATTTGCACAGCAAAAAGAATACTTGCTTACACCTAATAAACACCTCATTCTCAAAGCAGCTCATCCTTCTCCTTTTTCGGCACATCAGGGATTTTTTGGTTGTGCACATTTTAGCAAAGCCAATGCTTATTTGTCGGCACAAGGTGTGGAACCGATTCATTGGGATCCGGATTTTGAATTAAACCAGCATTAAAAAACGCGTTCAGGATACATACCCAGGTTTAGAAGCAACCATCGTCGAATTTAATGCTTAGCTGAATTTGGATGATCGGAAATGTTCTACAAGGAACGGTCATCTTTCATGGACCAATATGTTACCGGGCATTACTTCTCAATGAAACGACCAACTGAAAAACTTTGATGTCTCCAAAAAATACTTTCTGGAAGTAAAACAGACTATCACCGAATGCATGTATTTTCACCACTTCAAAAAAGGCCTCCGTGAAAGATATCCTTGCTCGCATTTACTTTATCTACGGCATGTTATTGTTTGCAATTACCATGATTCCCGTAGCCTTCATCATTTTTTTATTTCGCACATTCGCGTCACAGCGCACAGCTTCAAAGGTTATTCAAACATCGTTTCAAATATGGATGGGGTTTTATATGCCGGCTATTTTTTGTCCGGTCAAACATGTGGGGCGTAAAAATTTTCGAAAAGGGCAAAACTATGTCGTTACCCTAAACCACAATACCCTGGCCGATGTGCCCGTTTCATCACCTGGTATTCCGGGACCCAATCGAACCCTCGCTAAGGTTGAGATGAGTAAAATCCCCATCTTCGGATATATCTATACCTCCGGAAGTATTTTGGTCACGCGTCAGGATGCGCAAAGCCGTGCGGAATCATATGGTAAAATGCAACATGCTTTGGAACAAGGACTTCACCTCTGTTTGTTTCCGGAGGGTACTCGCAATAAAACCAATGAGCCCTTGGCGCGTTTTTATGATGGGGCGTTCAAAGTAGCGATCATGGCCCAAAAGCCAATCATACCGGGTTTAATTTTCGGCACAAAATCAATATTACATCCTACCAAAAAAATGTGGGCCTGGCCGCATCGCATTGAGTTTCACTTTTTGCCCGAAATCAGCACCCAAGGCCTGCAGGTCGAAGATACCGATCAACTCAAACAACAGGTTTATCAGGTGATGAAAAACCATTATGTGGCCAACAAACATTTGATATAGACCATTGTATGACATAGGAGCAACAAAGCCGCTGCGCCGCACGATCGCCCCACCTGCTATCCGCTTATACGGCTGTTTAGCCCGGCAAAATGCTTAAGTATATATCATTGGGGTATGATATTGGCCGGCCAAAACAGCGGTATCGCTGCTATCAGGGCTAGGGGAGATGCACCTTGCTTCGCATGAGCGTTCAATGAAAGCGAATAAGATATAGGGTTCATCCACTTCTTCATTTTATACCTATTGTAAGTATAATTAAGTATAAGTAAGTATAAGGTGGTTCGCACTAATTTATAATTTTACAATCGTAATCCGAAGTCAGAACCAATGGCTGATGGTTTCTGATTCAAAGAAAAGAGATTACCAACAGACAGGTAAAAAAAGATTTGTACTTTAAAAGGAAGGGCATGAAAATACCCAAAACCTTTACTGGAGGGAGATGCGGGAAGAGCTACTTTATTTTCAATCCGCGGCGGATAAATAAAGCTTTAAAAAGACCCGTGGTATAACGATTTATTAGCAATTCGATGTATCTCAATACAGACCTTCATTTGAGCGGGAAATTGCCTGCCTCGCTCGAAAAAACTTCACAAAAAGATAAAATAAATTTGGACGTTAACATTTGTTAATTACCTTTGCACTCCCAAACACAAAAATAGTTCTTTACAAGTCGGTAAGCGGTGGTAAAAACACTCGAAAAAAATTAAAAAAAATTCGAAAAAAGTTTGGAGAAATAAAAAAGTCGCTTACCTTTGCACTCCCTTAGTAAAACAAGGGAAAACAAAAAGAAAAAAGATCTTTGAAAGACGGAAACAACAGAAAAAAAAGTCCAAGTAAAATTGGAACTTTTAACAGGTAAATCTTAGCGAAAATTATAATTAGATCGCTAATTTCTTATGAAATTAGTCAGAATCAAAAACTCATTTACAATGGAGAGTTTGATCCTGGCTCAGGATGAACGCTAGCGGCAGG
>JBMOFV010000005.1:0-139357 GCA_049318705.1 Chitinophagaceae bacterium | reverse complement strand
TAGCATACGGGTCTCCAAAACCTTTGATCTGGGTTCGAATCCTAGTGCCCGTGCTGATTAAAGCACATCAGGTAAAAGTTTTCAAAATATAAAACCTGAATAAATCAAATGAAAGCTTTAAATTTGAAGCAATGACAAACAAGATTTTTAATTATTTCGAACAGGCTTATGATGAATTAATTCATAAGGTAACCTGGCCAACTTGGTCTGAATTACAACAAAGTACATTGATTACTTTGGTAAGTGTTCTATTGTTAACAGCCCTCATTTTTATGATGGATGGTGCATCTGAACTGGTTTTTGAGAATTTCTACAGTTTTTTTAAATAAGCAATTACAAAGATGGAGGCAACTCAAAGTATCGAAACCAAATGGTTTGTGCTTCGCGTGTTAAGTGGGAAGGAAAGAAAGATCAAAGAATACCTGGATGTAGAAGTTAGAAGATCAGGATGGGGGAATATCATTTCCCAGATTCTGTGTCCGGTTGAAAAGGTATTTAAAGTTCAGGCTGGTAAAAAGGTCATGCGCGAAAAAATCCTCTATACCGGATATATACTACTCGAAGCAACAACCGGTCGTTTATCGGATGACATGATTCAGGCCATCAAAAATGTAACAGGTGTTATTCACTTTTTGGGTAAAGATCATCCCGATGCGTTGCGTAAATCTGAAGTCAACAAAATGTTTGGCAAAATGGATGAGATGGCCGACAATGGCATCTCAATGTCTGAACCATATATTGTTGGTGAAACCGTGAAAATCGTTGATGGACCATTTAATGATTTTAATGGTACCATTGAAGAAGTGAACGAAGACAAGAAAAAATTAAAAGTAATCGTAAAGATTTTCGGTCGGGCTACACCAGTGGAACTCAACTACATGCAAGTAGAAAAGGTTGTTTAAACCTATTCATACAATATTAAAAAAGAGGTCGAATTGACCTCTTTTTTTTATGAAGAATTGAGTAGCAATACTTAATCTAAAGATTAATGTAAATACATTTATCTAATTGATTATCAAGTAAATACTACTTGACGATAAAGTGAATTCTAGTCAACCATTTGGCCGTATCTTTTTCAGCTCCGGGATCCGTGATGTATTCTTCCACAACCATTTCAGGGTGCGGGATTCCTTTTGCCGCTAAAGCCTGATCCAAAGCCTTATAGGCATTCGTAGTTTTTTCATAGGCACCATAATAATCAACTGTAAATTCTTTGGAAGGGGAGAGGTTGACAATAGAAAAATCACCTGAAGCCTGCATAGATTTGGACACCGGCATTGCTGCAGCCATATCTGTTTCCTGCTTTTCCTCGTTCCAGTTCCAGTAAAATCCACATGGAGCGCCAACTATATTCGCTCCGCCCATTTCGCCCAATTTCGGCATATTGGCATCAAAATAGGGTCCGATTTGATCAAATTTTAAAACACTACGTTTGGAACTCAAATAGGCACCTCCTTTAAAATTACCTTCCAAAACCTTGTAAGAACTTGCCGAAGCAGGAGCAGTTTTTAAGTAGGTTTCAAGATTAGCCAAACTTTCTTCAAAATCCTTTTTAATGGCACCTTCCATGCCCATAAACAGCATCATACCTCTCATGAACCAAGGAACATCTTCCTGGGCTTTCATTTCCCAGCTTACTTGGGTTTGTTGAGCATCCAAGGATTTGAGCGTAAAATCCACATTCGATTTTGAATCCCAGTCTACAAAAGTCAAAACCATTTTAGCACTTTCATTGGGTTTGAATTCAGTAATCTCCATGGCACCATTTCCCGTATTTTTATTGGGAGAGGTCCAACTATATTTTCCACCCAGACCGCTGGTTTTTTCCCCGTAAGTGATATTGATTTGAGAATCTCTCTTAATCCATACAGACCAGTTCGGCCAATTCCGGAAATCAGACATTTGTTCAAAAACAGCAGCTGCAGGTTGCGGAATTGTTTTTTGAACGGTACAATCCATCCGTTTAGGTCCAATAAAACATGTAATGGCATAAATTGCCAGTAGCCCAACAATGAGCATCAAGATTTTTTTCAGCATAGTATAAAGGGTTTAATGATACTAAGATATTCGTAGAATGCCATTTATCCAAGAAATTGAAGAATAGGCTTGAGTCTTAAGTATGTTTTAATGATTCCATTGCTGATCGAATTAAAAAGTACATATTTAACATAATATTAATTATAGGAAATTTATAGGAAAATTGATCAGATTCAAGGACTCATTTGTATAAGTATACCTGACGCGTCATCACACTTCGGTTAAAAGTAAATTATCGCAAAATCTTAAAATACTAATCGACTTAAACACTTCATTATCAAAGTAATAAAGCCTTTTTCTTAATTGATTTATTTAAAATCGTTATTTGCAGAAATATAACTCTATGCGGATTTCAGACGAATACTGGAATGATACAATGTGCTTTTCACATCCACCAAAATACAAACGCCATTTTTATAATAGTAATCATTCACATCTCCATTCGGTAATTCAATACGATAATGATGTGGTTCGATATATTGAATCGGCAAAAACCTTTGATAATTATCTGAGTATATTCTTCTTTGCTGAAGAGGCTCGTTCAGGTAAATACAAAGCATATTATATTGTATAGGATAAGACTTCAACAATTTTTTTTCACCATCATCATGCAAGGTATAATCACCTCCTAAAATACGGGTTTGTTTATTGGATTTTTCGAATCCGTTAATCTCTCGATACACCGAAGAGGATAATAAAATATTGTTTTGAAATTCGGCTTCCTCCTTGGCATGGGCAGTAATCCGTGCCAAAATTCGAAACTGAACATCTGATTTCATTTTGAGATAAACCCGGTTACCGAATACCTTTTTGCTGAAATGAAGTTTTCCAATATCCTCTCCTTTGCGTGTAATGATATATTCTAAACTGACATCATTGGGCATATCAAATGATAAGGAAAGTACACTTATTAGCATCATCCAAATTAAAATGCTCAAGCGAGAATGATTAAAAAGTCCCATCATATTTTGTTGTTATTACGATCTGAAGACAAACATCGGGCCATATACCCTTAGCCGCAACCTTAAATTTACTGATTTTTTTTTAAAAAACGGACTAAGTATTGAATTTATTTGATTAAAAAATAAACTATTTTATGATATGAATCTGTTATTCCGAATTCTTCTTGCAAGTTGTTTGCTGTTTGTTTTGAATGTTGCAACGTCACAAATTGCATACAATCCTTTTACACAAAACGAATGAAGGTGATGATGAGTGGACTACACCTGTGGGTCATTTTTCCGGTCAATCTATTCACATCTCGAATGCAGAATTGAAGCATAGTAATACCGGCCACTTTATATTGAGCCTTAGAAGGTTTTTAGAAAGCCGCAGTTCGCATTACCTTTGCCGACATGCGAATTTTCTATTCAAGTAGCTTAAGTTTTCTTTTTTGTTTGTTGATGGCCTGTGAAAGCAAAAACAAAGAGGTCGCCAAAAGTGACATTCCTTTTAAAAATTATCGGAATGATTCTCTGCACTTCAGTATTGACATTCCCGAAACTTGGGATTTAAGATTCAACAAAAAAAATAAAAGCAGCGTTGGATTTTTTGAACCTTTATCAGACAGCAGTGACGCCTTTCAGGAAAATTTAGTCGTCTGGGTCGAGGAACTCCCGGTAGGAATCAGCGATTCTTTGTATGCCAAAGCTGCCAGAGCGCAGATTCAACTGGCGAACCCCTCATTAAAAGTTGAACATCAGGGTTGGTATCCATCGAAAAGTTATCGGTTTGATCATTTTTATTTTGACTTTACCAATACGGATAGTTCAACGTATCAGGTAGATGGTTACACCTTGTTATTTCAAAAAAGAGGATATAATTTATCCTTTGCCTCTGAAAAAAAGTATGCGGCCGATCATCAGCAGATATATAAGCAATTATTAGAAAGTTTTAAACCCCTACCCTAATTTAAAAGACATGAAATATTTGGCTTTAGGTGACAGTTATACCATTGGTGAATCACTGGATTTCCAGGATAACTTTCCTTCACAAGTTTGCGCTTTATTCAAGCAGGAAAATGTGCAGGTAGAACTATCCGATTTGATTGCTGTAACGGGTTGGACAACAGACGAATTGGCCATGGCCATTGCTGAAAAAAAACCGGCACATGATCATGATTGGGTGACTTTGTTAATTGGCGTCAATAATCAATACCGAAAGAGGGATATCCAGGAATATGAATGGCAATTTTATGCTTTACTCTGTCAGGCAATTCTTTTTGCAGGGAATCGCCCACAACGTGTTATGGTAATATCTATTCCCGATTGGGGCTTAACACCTTTTAATCAGGAAAGAAATTTATCTGAAGTAAGTAATGAAATTGATGGATTTAATCGTGTCAATAAAAAAAGATCGCTGGAAATGGGCGTTCATTATATTGATATCACGGCATCTACTCGGGAACATGCTCAAGTTAAGGATTTCTTGGCAAAGGATGGTTTGCATTATTCCCGGAACGAATATGCTATTTGGGCAAATACCATTAAAGATTGTATGACCAAGCAATTAAAATCAGAACAATAAATTAATCCATTGATACAACGAATAGGCATCATACTTAAAAAAGATTTTTTGCTCGAATGGCGGCAGAAATATTCACTATATGGATTGTTATTATATCTGGTGAGTGCAGTCTTTGCAATTAAAATGTTTAATGACCAACCAGAAGTTGAAACCTGGAATAATTTGTTTTGGTTGATTTTATTATTTGTGTCCGTGAATGCAGTAGCCAAAAGTTTTTTACAGGAAAGTAAACAGCGTAATTTATACTATTACACCATCCATCAACCCAGGGATATCATTCTCTCCAAATTGATTTACAATGTATTGTTGATGCTCTTCATGAGTTTACTTGCATTTGTACTATTCTATATATTATTGGGCGCTCCTCAAATCCAATACAGCGCCTTTATACTCATGGTTATTACAGGCGGAATGAGCATGAGTATTTTGTTTACGATGCTTTCGGCGATAGCCAGTAAAGCAGGCGGCAATTCAGCCCTGATTGCCATTTTAGGCTTCCCATTGGTGATTCCACAATTGATTCTTTTGGCTGACTTAACCCGCCCCCTGATTATGACTTTAGAAGTGAGTGGTTGGTGGAATTTTTACCTCATTCTGATTTTACTGGATGTGTTAATCATAATCTTATCATTGGTTTTATTTCCGTTTCTTTGGAAAGAGTAAGTCAGAATTGGAACTTAACCAAATACATGAATTGTTCGTATCCTTTGAACTGACCAATTTTTAGTGATAGATTTATTCAAGATATCATGAAATAAGCATCATTATGAAAACATTTTACACCTTTTGGATCAGTTTATGTTTGACGGGCGCTTCCATCATAGTGCATGCTCAAACGGGTACTTTGGATACCAATACCTGTATTTCCATGGCCAAGATTTTTAACGAGAAACAATTTTGCGATACGTCTTCCCCTGCCGGCTTTCAACTTCTTCCGGATACTTCCAGCAGTAATATCTGGCAAATCGGGCACACCATCAAATTCGGAGTGACTAACGCGAGAGACAGCGCATGTTCTATGATCACGGATACCTTAAATCCTTATCCAATCAATAATTTGTCGATGTTCACCGTGATACTTCCCGAAAATACGACGATAGGATGGAACTATAATTATTATTTTAAATTTTGGCATCGTTTTGAAACCGATTCTTTACTGGATGGATGTTGGTTAGAATTTTCAACGGATACCGGACATACCTGGGCCCGTGCAGATAGCTTACAATTTGGAATGGCCATGAGTTTACAAAATAATTTTAATGCATGCCAACTTTACAACAATAATTTGTCATCACCCAACATGGATACCTTGTTGGACGGTCATTTAGGTTGGAGCGGTCAGGGAGGCTCCTGGCGTTATACTGCTTTATGGCTCAATTTAATTTTTCCGATTAAGCCAACTCGATTTGACCTGATTAATGCGGTTAGATTTGTTTTTAAATCAGATAGTATTCAAACCAATCGGGCTGGTTGGGCAATACAGGACTTGGCTTTTGGCATAGTTGATGTTTCATCACTGGATGATATCAGTTTGAAAACGCTGCCTATTTATCCCAATCCATCATCTGAAGGTATTTTTTATATAGACGGCCCTTCAGGCGTTCCCATTCATTGCAGGGTTTACGACATTTATGGTCGATTGGTTTCGAAACAACTCATAGATCGCTCCATAGATATACGAACGTTTCAGGACGGATTGTATTATTATCATATCGAAATTGATGGTCAGCGTTATTCAGGATCTTTGCTGAAAAAATGATCAAGTATTCGAGCAGAAATAGATAATCTACGGCTGCATGTCTTAATTTCGGCCTTTATTGAAAAATATTTTCATGCTAAATACAGAATCCAAAATTCTAATCACCGGAGCTGCCGGTTTTATTGCTTCCAGATTGGTTAAAAGTCTGAATGATTTGGGATATCATCAACTGTATTTGATGGATGATTTTACGATTGAGTCAAAAAAATCGAACTTCGAAAACCTCAGTTGTATTGACAAAATTGACCGGAGTCTCGTTGACTCATTTTTAAATGATCATCTATCATTAGATGCCGTTATTCACTTAGGAGCCCGCACCGATACCACTGAAATGGATTACTCCATTCACGAAAAACTGAATTTAAATTTCTCCAAAATTTTGTGGAATTATACAACCAAACATCAGATTCCTTTTGTTTATGCATCTTCTGCGGCCACTTATGGCGACGGGTCATTGGGGTATCAGGATAATCATGAAATTATTCAACAACTACAACCCCTGAATCCATACGGCGTATCTAAAAATGAATTTGACAAATGGGCAATTCATCAATCAAAAATAGGGAATCAGCCAAGCAGATGGTATGGACTTAAGTTCTTTAATGTTTATGGGTTGGGGGAATCGCACAAAGGAAGAATGGCATCGGTGATTTTTCATGCATATCATCAAATCAAAAAAGCGGGAACGATGAAACTATTTCGTTCACACCGCACTGACTTTGCGGATGGGGAACAAAAACGTGATTTTATTGATGTGGCCGATATATTAAAAGTGATTGAATGGCTTATGCAAAATCCTGTTGCTTCAGGCTTGTATAATTTAGGTACAGGGAAAGCAGAAACATTTTTATCTCTGGCAGAAGGCGTTTTTGAAAGTCTGAATCTTAGCCCGCAAATTCAATTTGTTGATACACCCGAAGATATTCGGGAGAAGTATCAGTATTTTACAGAAGCCGATATGTCGAAACTCCGCGATGCAGGTTACTCATTTCCTTTTACTGATTTAAAAACCGGTATCCTGAAATACGTTCAGGAAGGACTGGAGAAAAATCACGAGGTTCATTAAAATTGATTTGACTAATTGAACTGCGGATCTTCCGGAACAAACAATAAGGTTTTGTAATTGGCTCCTAATTTTTTCACAGATGCAGTCCACAATTCCTCATTCGGGGTATTGAAGATAAACTCCGGATTCACCTCAGCGACCAGCCAAGATTGCATATCCATTTCGGCATCCAATTGTCCGGATCCCCATCCTGAATATCCCGCAAAAAATCGAATACCGGATTCGTCTATTTTCCCGATTTTAATATACTCAATGGCTTGCTCTAAATCACCGCTCCAATAAACATTCCCTTCAATCTGTTCACCACCCAGCCATTCAGGATAAGTATGAATAAAGTGTAAGGAATTTAAATCGACGGGCCCTCCAAAATAAAGCGGAAATTCTATCCCTTCGAGCTCTTTAATCAAAATCGACAAAGATTGTTCGCTCGGTCGATTCAGAATATACCCCACGCTTTCTTCCTCATTATGGTGACATAAATAAATCACCGAACGCTGAAAACTTTTATCCTGCAACATGGGTTCTGAAATGAGTACCCGTCCCTTTTCCGGCCGTGCAGGTGATTGTCTGTTGATGAGGTCTTCGAACATAATCGTTGAGATATTAAACTAAGTTAAAAACATTATTTTAAAATCTTCATAATTATTTTTGATGGCTCACTTTTAAAAATCTAAGATTCCGTTGTATCCGTTCGAAACCACTTCTTTTAAGCGGTGAATCTTTAAATATCTGTTGGAATTTTGTTTTGTCCATCTTTTCCCAATCCTCAAATTGAAAGTTGAACAATTCCTTTTTAGGATGAAAAACATCTTCATTTTGTGCTTTGGCAAAACGATTCCAGGGGCAAACATCCTGACAAATATCACAGCCAAACATCCAATCGTTCCATTTAAGATCGGTATTGAAGTCAAGACTCTTTAACTCAATCGTGAAATATGAAATGCATTGATCGCCCCGAATAGTTTTATCCGGCAAGATCGCTTCCGTTGGACATGCCTCTACACACCGGTTACATGTTCCACAATAATCCTTCACATGAGGCGTATCATATTCCAGTTCTAAATCCACAATTAAGGTTGCAATAAAAAAAAATGATCCGGACTGACGATGAATCAGATTTCCATTTTTACCAATCCAACCTAAACCACTTTTTACAGCCCAGCTACGTTCAAGAACTGGTGCACTATCTACAAATCCACGGCCATTTACTGCTCCGATTTCCTGACGGATAAATTCGAGGAGTTCATGTAATTTTTTACGGATCACTAAATGATAATCTTCGCCATAAGCATATTTGGACACCAGAGGTACACCCTGCTCCTGAAGCTGTTCCGGGTAGTAATTCATGAGTAAGGTAATAACCGAGCGGGCTCCATCGACCAGTAAACGAGGATCCACCCTTTTTTCGAAGTGGTTTTCCATATACTGCATACTTCCATGGAAACCTTGCTTCAGCCATTTTTCCAGTCGATCTGCGTCATCATTTAGTCGTTCAGCTTTGGAAATACCGCATTGCAGAAAACCAAGCCTGGCCGCCTCATTTTTTATCAATCCCGTATTACGACCACTTATCATCTTCTCTGCAAAATAAACGGATTTTACAGATTTATTAACGGCAAAGAATTTACCTTTACCCAGCATGAAAAAAATTTTCTTGCGAGTATACTTTTTCTTAAACGATATAAATACTTTATGAATAAAAAAGCTTTTCTGCCATTATTGCTTTTGTTGGCAATTGGTATCTTCTTTTCCTTTCGCATGGTAGCTGATAAAAAGGAAGATATCCATTTACAAAGCGAAAACCTCCAGGTTGAACCTTATGCTGTTCCGGATGGGGAGAATACAACCCGAAATCAAGCTATTCAAAATACGATCATGAATGTGATCCGGGACGGGCATTATTCTCCCAAAATGTTGAATGACGAATTCTCTAAAAAGGTTTATGAGCGTTATCTGGAAATGACCGATTACGGAAAATCTTTTCTGTTGCAATCTGATCTTGATGAGTTTAGTGCTTATGAAACCAGTATAGATGATGAACTGAATGCCGGTACTACAAAATTTGCCGAATTGGTTGCCGCAAGAATAGCAACACGAATCACCGAAGCGGAGGCTTATTATAAAGATATCCTGAATCAGACTTTTACGTTTACGGCAGAAGATGAAATAGAATTAGATGGCAAAAAATTGAATTGGTGCGCCAATGCTGATGCTCTGAAAGAACGATGGACTAAAAGCATGAAGTACCGTACATTGGCGCGATTCACGGAATTAAAAGAAGAACAGAAAAAAGCCATTGAAGCAAAAACCCTGAAAGATAAAAAATTAAGCGATTCGGAATTGGAAGTAAAGGCCAGAGAAAATGTCCGTAAAAGCATGGACAATTATTTTAAACGCTTGAAAAAAATCAATGAACATGATCGTTTTGCCTATTATATGAATAGTGTTTGCCATATCGTTGACCCGCACACAGATTTTTTTCCACCTAAAGACAAACAACGTTTCGATGAAGAAATGAGTGGTAAGTTTTACGGGATCGGTGCACAACTTCAAAGTGATGGTGACCATTGTAAAATCAAACAAGTTATTGTGGGTACTCCTGCCTGGAAAGATGGGCGCTTAAAAGTAGAAGATATTATTCAAAAGGTAGCTCAGGGCGCTGAAGAACCTGTGGATATAACTGGATGGGATATTGAAGATATTGTTCAAATCATTCGCGGTAAAGAAGGAACAGAAGTACGTTTAACTGTAAAACATCTGGATGGCAGCATGGACGTTATATCACTTCGACGCGGAAAAGTAGAAACTGAAGCCACTTTTGCTAAATCAGCTATCCTAAAAAATGGAGGCTCAACAATTGGTTATATCATGCTTCCTGAATTCTACGCTGATTTTGGTGATATCAATGGAAGACGATGTGCTGTAGATATGGCCCGTGAAATTGAAAAATTAAAGAAAGAAAATGTACAAGGTATCATCGTTGACCTCAGAGGTAACGGCGGTGGATCTCTGTCAGATGTTGTGGATATTGGCGGTTTATTTGTCGACAAAGGCCCCATGGTGCAAGTGAAATCAAAAGAAGCACAGGCGCAGGAACTTGCAACACGAACCGCAAAAGCTTTATATGATGGTCCATTGGTAATCATGGTGAATCAGGGAAGTGCTTCGGCCTCTGAAATATTAGCAGCAGCTATGCAGGATTACAAACGAGCAATCGTCATGGGCGCCAATTCGTTCGGAAAAGGAACCGTTCAAAAAGTATTTCCTTTGGAAGATTTTTTCCGTGGAAATCCTGAAAGTTTGGCCAGCAATAGTTCCACTCCTGCCCCATCCGGTATGGGTTCAATCAAACTCACTCTCCAGAAATTTTATCGGATCAATGGCGGATCAACTCAACTGCGTGGTGTAACGCCTGATATTGTGATGCCAGATATGTATGATTTTCTGGATATTGGAGAGCGCAAAGATTCCAACTCTCTGGCCTGGGATCAAATTGCTAAAGCAGATTATAAACCCATCAAAGATCAGGTGAACTTTACCACTTTGGTACTCAATTCACAGAAAAGAATTGCTGCCAATGAAAGATTTAATTTGATTAGCAAAAATGCGGAACGACTTAAAAAACAATCCGATGATAATCGATATTCTTTGAATGAAAATAAGTTTAAAGCGCAATTGGATGAAAACAAGGATTTGGCAAAGAAGATGGAAGAATTAGAAAAAAATGCCAAACAAATTAATGCCGGCAATCTCATCGCCGATAAACCCAATGTTGAAAAAGACACAACCACCATTGCAAAAAATACTGAATGGTTGAAACTCATCAAAAAAGACCCTTATATCGCCGAAGCAAGCAATGTGATTAATGATTGGCTGAAATTGATGAAAAGCGGAAGTGTGGGTAAGGTCAATGAAGGGAATTCAAAAGAATAATACGGGGTTATCATGAAAATTGAGGAAGTTCCACAAGATAAAAAGCAGTTCAAAGATGGTGATAAGGCGCCTAAAAAACTGATGTATGTGACTAATCAAGATGGTAGTTATACCCAAAAAACCAGCGCTGGTTGGGAAGCCGAAAACCTCGCCCTAGAACAAGCCTGGCAAGATATCGACGAACAATTGTTGCAAAGTAAGGAAGCTGTGAAGACCGGAAAATCAAGTCCGATTGCCTATTATATGATTCTGAATCGGATGGATATTGCCATTTTAGCCAAATATGTTGGGAAGTGGCAATGGCAGGTTAAACGTCATTTGCAACCATCCGTTTTTAATGCCCTCCCTGAAAAGGTTCTCCTCAAATATGCTCAGGCCTTTAATATCGGTTTGGATGCGCTTAAAAATGTGGTTTAATTATCCCATATTTACACCATGATCATTCCTTTTGACCACAAATTGCAGGCGCATTGTGAAAGTGGCGTTACCTCCAATTTATTAAGACATTACGGACTACCCGTTTCAGAACCCCTGGCTTTTGGAATTGGAAGTGGATTGTTTTTTGCCCATTTGCCTTTTGTTAAAGTAAATGGCATTCCTGGTACCACTTATCGGATCTATCCAGGACAAATATTTTCGAACGTTTGCAAACGACTAGGGATCACTTATCGGAGCGAAAAATTTTCTTCGGCTCAAAAAGGAATGCAAAGACTCTCCGAAAATATTGAAAGAGGAACCCCTACCGGTTGTCAGGTGAGTGTGTTTTATCTCCCCTTTTTACCTGAAGTATTTCGATTTCATTTTAATGCCCATAATCTGATTGTTTATGGTCAGGAAAAAAATATTTTTCATATCAGTGATCCTGTCATGGAGGAAGTGGTCCAAATTGAGGCAGAAGATTTGCAAAAAGCCCGATATGCCAAAGGATATCCGGAACCAAAGGGAAGGATGTACTATATTGAAAAAGCACCTCCACAGGCTGATTTGGAAACTGCTATTCAAAAAGGAATCAAACAAACTGTTTTCTTTATGAAATCACCGCCCATTCCGTGGTTTGGGGTAAATGCGATTTCATTTTTAAGTAAACAGATTAAAAAGTATCCGGAAAAACTGGAAAGCAGGAAAGCCACTTTGTATTTGGGGAATATTATCCGTATGCAGGAAGAAATAGGAACCGGTGGAGCTGGTTTTCGATTTTTATACGCGGCCTTCCTTCAGGAAGCTGCTCAAATTACGAATCGGCCGGCACTCAATGAGTTATCACAAGAGATGACGGAAATTGGCGACCTATGGCGAAATTTTGCATATAGTACTGCAAGAATCTGTAAGGCACGCACTTCTGATTTAGTAAGCTTTGAAGAGTTGTCGCAACAACTATTGCAGATTTATCATCGTGAGAAACATTTTTACGAACTTTTGGGGAAAGTGTACTCATAAAATCGGCACTTTAGCGTTTGTATATTTACCGATTACATTGATGAATGTGTTTAAAATTGTGTAAAACTTTTTTTAGATCCGTTTAAAATTTTGTATATTGGGATATAAAACCACAAAGCTATGTTATTCCGTCGCTCTTTTTCAGTTCAAAGCAACAAGGATGCTGATACTTTGAGAAAACATTTTTTAGGCCAACATTTAATAGTTCATAATTTAGATTTTGAAATCTCTGATAAAAATGGCATCCTGAAGGTTATTCCTCATGCCGAAAACTCAGACCAGGTTTATACTTTACCCATCACAAGATTAAAATTTGAAAACCGTCCCGGTGGATGCACCGTAAGAGGATTATCCAAACCCAGGCGAATAGACATTGGTGGCCCTTATCTGATTTTAATTTTTGTGACATTCGCTCTAATAGCTGCCGCTGTATTGTACATTAAAGCTGATCCAGAATACATCCGAACCGTTTATATCCTCACAGGTGGTGCTTTACTTGTATTTGCTATTTTATGGTTTCGAATGGAACAAGGCTATTTTGATTATATCCGGAAAATCAAAAAGTGGGTCAAGGAGCACAGTTAGTCTGCACCTTTATATTCAAACACATCCATTCCCGGCAATCGGGTTATAAACTGAAATGAGGTATCCGATGAGCAATTGGCTATCAGATTATTTTCATTCACTTGCAGGAAATATTTTACCTTGTATCGGGTCATTTCTTCTTTTAATGTCGTCAAAGTATATTCCGATTGTTCAATGGTATAGAACGAACTCTGACTCAAATAAGCAATGACCCACATGCTTCCTGCATCGCTGGCATTGGAGGTCATTTTGCCCTGAATGCCCTGTTCCCTTAATTGTGCCGCTGTTTCAAATAAAGCTTTGTTTTTGTCTTTCATAAAATCCAGTGAACGCAAAGGATAAATTAAAAAACCCATAAAAAATAGTCCAACAAACACGATTTTAAATCTTGAATGAATATAATGATCCAAGAGGAAAAGGCCCAGAATCATGACAATAGGAATCTCCAGCCAGATATACCGGGTTTCAAGAGCAACCATCAAATATCCGAGGGGAATGGTTATTGCAGCGCTGATTAAAACCCAAAGCTTTGGTTCAAATTTTCCTCGGCGCAGATAAAGGAGGTGAACACTCAAAATCAAAATTATCCAGGAGAGAACATGAATTTCACTTAAACAACCAAATAGTAAAATGATATTGTATACAATGCGTCGGATCCATTTTAAAAAATGTAAACCTGAGCTAAAAGGTGAACTTAATTCGCCCTGACTCAAATAAGGATCTTCCCAAAAACTTGGACCTCCTTCATAAACCGGAGGAATCAAAAGTTGAATATCTTCCCGGAAAGTTTTGCCACTATTGATAAACCAACTCATGTTGAGTGTTCCGGCATGTCCGGTGAGAGAGAAGTGATGATATTTCTGATACAATAAAATGGACCAGGGCAATATCAAAACTAAAACAACGCTTGCCGCCAGGAATAAATGAACCATGGCCTGACGGATTGACCAAACTTTTTGTACATACAGATAAGTACAAAAGAGAAAAAAATGCAAACCAAACCATGCTACAGAATAGGCCTTTGCATAAAAAGCAATACCAGCTATAAGAGCAGCCAAACAAGTATGTAAGAATTTCCATTGATGAACTCTTACCAAAAGATACAAATACATGGCAAGAAAAAACATCGACAATAAGTCACCAAACATTTGATAAAAACACAGAACTGGTAGAATCAAGGAAAGGGTAAACGTAGCAACCGCCAATGGTTTACGGGAAAAAATCCATTGTTTGAACAAAAGATGTAAAACAAACAAAACGCCCATCCCTATGAAGGCATTCAACCATTGTGCTGCCTGCCACGCATTCATTCCTTTTTGGATAAATGGTACGAGGAACCATCCGTTTAAAGGACTCCATAAACCATTCACACTTCGCTGAAAATCTCCATTGGCTGCACTGTTGGCATGGGTTAAATACGCCACACAATCACTATCCAAATTATACTGACACCAGGGTTGTATCAAATACCATACAGCCATAAACATCAGCAAAGCCGTGGGCAGAATCAGGATCTCAAAGCGTTTCATTCAGTGTTCGAAAATAGTCAATTGCTTTCAACATGCGACTTCCATACCAACTAAAATATTCTCCATCCACCAAAATCACCTCCGTATCGGGCAAAATATTTTTCCAATGGGTTTTATGTTTCTCCGCAAATGGAAAAGGTTCACTGGATAACAAAATGTACTCCGGATTTAATGACTTGATTTGCTCTTCATCCAATATGGGATATCTTGAATCTTGAATGATATTTTCAAATCCGGCTTCACGCATCATTTCAGTGATAAAAGTATCTTTTCCGGCAAACATCCATGGATTACACCATATGGCATAAACCGCAGTTCGTTTTTTGGGAATCGGCTGATTGAATGCCGTTTGAATATGAAGAATCAATTGTCTCGCAGCATGTTCTTTGGCGGTTATTTCCCCAATGGCAGCTATCATGCCCAAAGCGTCCTGGATGGTTTGAATATCAGAAACCCAAACCGGAAATTCCTTTTCAAGCGCTTCAATATCTGATTGGTTGTTTTCTTCTTTGTTCGCTATAATCAGATCCGGTTGTAATTGCCGGATGATTTCAATATGTAGTTTTTTGGTCCCCCCTACTCTCTTTTTTGTTTGGAACCATGACCTCGGATGTACACAAAATTTAGTAATACCAACTACCTCTTCGTCCAGCCCCAAATCATAGAGCAATTCGGTTTGAGAAGGCACCAATGAAACAATTCGTCGGGGAATTCCGGATAAATGAACGGTTCTATTGAGTTGATCTTTCACCAAATAGTGGTTTATACATGATAATCATTAATCCTGTAAATATTAAATCAGCCGGAAAAAAGATGTCGCCAAAAACTTTTCCAAACGAACTTTTTATAAAAAATACACGGATTAAAATTTCGAATAAAACAACTAAAAAATAAGCAAATCCAAACACCCTTTTTCCCATCCAGATTCCTGACCAAATCAAGGTAAACAATAATTGTAGAAATGGATTAATCATCATTTGTTCCCAAGCCTGATAGTCGCTGAACATGGTATAAAAACCATGGGCGGTAATGAATAAATGAAACAATAAAATGACACCGGCTATTACCCGGGATAAAGATGGACTCATGTTACGAACAAAGATAATGTCGTCTGGATAATTATCTGATGTAAATCGCAGTCCTCATCGAGGGTCGACTTTGAAAACATCTACAATCCCTTGGTTTCTTCCTCCAATATCCCTTCTGATTCGGTCGGTGAGTTCGAATTTTTTTCCTGTTTTTTTCGTTTAGGTTGCAACAAATCTGCAAAACTATTGTAGACAATTTTATAGGATAGCCCCAGCCCCCCTTTGGTAAAGTTGGTATTTTCAAGGTTCACATTATTGGTTCGAAAGGCATTGGCCCTAAATCGACCATCTTCCGTAATCAGAAACTGTGCTTTAAAATCCCCGCCCAGATTAAAGCTACTGGTCGTATTTCCTTGTGCATCTCGACCAATATCCACACTGTTTCCAAAATCAACCACCACCCGATCTTTAAACAAAGTGGTTGAAATATTCATAGATAATTGGTTCCGATTGGCCACCCCTTCTTCCAGGGAGTTAATATTTTGATAGCCCAAATTAAAGGTCACTTTATCCAGACCCGTGATTTTTTGAAATTGATTGGTGAGCTCCGATGATACTGCACTGCTAACTACATCGGACACTGTAGAAACAACGCCCTGTCCATAGGCTGAATTCGAAATCCCTTCCGGTGCTTTAAATTGTTCAAACAGCAGTAAAACCCCAGCCTGAGAAACCAATTCCTTTTCATCATTTTTAATCTGCTCTAATTTCGAAAAGGCTGCCGACCCAACTGACTTATTATCGGGTTGTGTAATATCGAAGGTAATATTAGGCAAGGATAAAGGGCCACTCAATAAAATGGATACAAAAGTTGGATACGCTTTTTTGGCTTCGGTTTTATCAGTCTCATCCAGCGATTCAGCAATATTACTTACCAAAGGATAGAGTGGCAAAGGCTTTTGAGTTTTATATACCGCTTTTACATCCAATTCCGCCCCTAACACATCACCCGACCAGGTAATTTTACTGCCTTCGTCAATATTAAATTCTTTATTAAAAAGGCCTCTAAAGTTGAACAGGTATTTTCCATCATTGATGGCATAATTTCCATTCATACTGATATCGTTGCCCAAGTCAACAAATAAACGTATCGCCCCCTCACCCCTTGCGATAATTTCTTCACCGGTATTTTTATCCAAAATCATATATACCTCCGCATCCGGTGTGGCCTCGATATTCATATTAATTTTTACATAACTTGGATTAGGATCTTCGACGTCTTCTTCACCTTGTATTCGACCATAAGTTGTAAAACGCACATAATCATAGGTGGAGGCGTCCCCGGTAGAATTTAATGGCAGATAAAATTTTGAATTCTTCAGCGGACGGGTTTGTATGTCCATATCGATATCATTCATGGGCCCGTTTAACTTCATATTTACCGCTGCCGGTACATATCCGTAAAACAAACTATTATCGTATTCGGAGGTATTCAAACAAAGTAAATTGTCGGATTTCAGGCTAAAATCCAAATACATATCGGAGAAATTTCTATGCGCAATTTTTCCAGATAAAATTCCTGTATAATTTCCGAGCCTTTCATCTTTGAGCAATGTTTCCTGAACCAAAATGTTTTGATTATTAAAACTAAACTTCATTTGAGGGATAGAATAAGTAGTTCCTAGGAAAAGAACTTTTAAGGAAGCATCTTTCAACTGAATATCTCCACTGATTTTCGGGTTATCCAGAACTCCTTTCACCAGTACTTTACCGCTGGCTTGACCACGCAAATTTCCGATATACTCTGATATAAATTGGTTGGCAAAAGCAATGAGGGTTTCTTCGAGCGTGGCCGTGATATCAACTAAACTATCCTTCATATTGATAAATCCTTCTATTCCGGCCTTATTCTCACCGCGAAGGATACCAGTCCCTTTTAGTAAAGTCAGTTTTTGACTATTCACGTCATAATCCATTTGAAGTTTCACCATTCCGACGGTGTCCTGATCTACGCGAACTTCATTCGTACTATATATCGTTGCTTTAATCAGGGGTGATTCCATATAGTTCAAAGCATCAATCCGGCCGCTAATTCTTCCATTCCACACAGGGTTACTTATGTTGGCGTATCCGGTCAGATTGTACAAATCCAAATTTTGTAACTCGGCATACAAATGATCTGATTCCAGTGTATTTTCGGATTGAATTTTAATTTTTTGTGCTCCACTCTCAACGTATAATTCATTGATTTCAATCTGTTCACCAAAGACCAATGCTTGCTTGCTGTAAATCTGCCAGGGATCTGTTTTCAGATTGATATTGGATGGCAATAAATCCACAAAAAGTTTACCGTTACTCGCAGTCGCTTTACAATTTAAAGACGCTTCACCCAGTAAATCGTTCATACTTTGGGTAACCAGCGATAAAGAAGCAGTATCATCGGCCATACTGCTTGTAAACTGAAAAGATGGGATCATGAGTTCATTCTCATACAAAAAATTCCCTCCATTAGCAGTTAACTCAAAACTTTTGAAGTCGCCCGCTCCCACCAGGGTAATATCCTTAAAAGTTAGTTGATCATATTGAATACCGGGTAATACCATGTCCAATCCTAACTTTTGCTGATAGGTATTTAATTCACCCGAGAAATTACTACCATTTAAACCTCTGAGTTCAGGAACAAATGTTTGTAGCAAAGGATCAATTTCTTTCATCGTTACTTCGAATACGAAATTCTGCGGACTGTATTTTGCTGGTTTTGAAATATATTGGGGTAAATAATGCGATAAATAATAAAGTACCGCATCCGACATCTCAGAAACCTTAAACTGTCCTTTTAATTCTGCATCAGCTACCGAACTATTTAATGTAATTGTTTTAAACTGATTGGTTTCAAAGGATTGCAAATTAATCTCATCCACTTTTACCACCTTTAATCCATTTTCTAAGGTCAGGTTAGTAAACAGTGCTTTTCCATGAAAGTCGTCAATTGAGCTGCCGGTAAAATCAAGGGTGGCATAACCGGAACCAATCACTGGTTCAGTGGTGATCCCCATTTTTTGTAGATTGAATCGAATAAATCGGGTACTGAATTGATAGGATGGATCCTTTCCACTCAGATCTAATTTAACATTAAAATTCATGGTCAAACTGGGATCCTGCGAAACAAAAATGCCATCAAATTTTTTATTCTCCACCAATCCATTGATATTCAGATCAATATATTTTTTCCCATCAATTTCAATTTCATCAATTTTAGCAAGTACTTTGGCTTTGATATCTTCTAAAGAAAATCCTTGTCCATCAAGATTCGCATCCACTGAAATGTTTCCAATAGATGATTGTTTAATCAGGCGACCCAAATTGAGCGATTTGGTGGCAATATGCCCTTTATAAGTGGGCGTTTTAGGTTTGAAGTTCATGGCCAAATCCAGATCGGCTCGCCCTAAATTAGTTTGTAGTATTCCGTTGGTTTTAAATTCATCCACCTGCCCCGAATACTTTCCCTGAAACCGAATCGTTTTCAAATCATTCCAGGCTACCGCATCAACCCTTGTTTGTGGAATCAGTCGGTTCAAATCTTTTCCATTGGTCAATAGTTCATCGACCTGAACATCAAAAAAAGTTTGATCGATGTCAGGTAAGCCTCGCACCATGGCATTTCCTTTAAAGGAGGTTTCACTGGATTGAATTTTGAGATTACGCCCTTCTATTTGATCAACCGTTCCTTCAATCTGTCCATCCAAATGCACGAGTATGGGATATTGATTGATGATGTTGGCAAAATAACCGATATCCAATGATGAAACATGTGCATCCTTTAAGTTCCCCTCCATTTTCACCTTCTCAATAAAATCATTAAAGTCATGAAAGTTTCGATATTTCATGGCAAAATGATCCTGAATTTTTGAATTTGCCGTTTCCAGATAAAGTTGATCCAATATGGATTCAACCTGCGAAACTTTAGCTTGTGCTTTCAGATTTTTCACTTCCAAACCACAACGTTCCTTAGCCGATAACTGATCGATTTGTGCAAAAAGGGTATCAGCGATTAAGCGGGTATTGCTCAGATGGAGCTGTATTTGTGATATGTCCAATTGACTCTCATCAAATTCTCCAGGCTTTGGTTTTTCATCTCCATTCAAATATCTAAAACGAGAGTCTGTTAAATTTAAATCCTGAATAAGTATACCGACCAGGTCAGGATTAAATGGAGTCCCCCAGGTACTTGTGTCGTCCGGCGTAAGGTCTTCCGGTTTCCCTCCTTCATATTCCCGAACTAAAACATCTGCTTGATGAATATCCAGTTGAGGTATTTCAAAACGGGCTTTCAGGAGATCAAAAGTTTTTACATCCAGATCCAAAGCTTCAACGACAAATCGCATATCCTCTCCCCTCCAGGCATCATCCATAAAAAAACGAAAGTTCTCCAGATTAAGGGTCTTCAGCTCCAGTTTCACAGCTTCCGGTTCGGTAGATTGTTGAACTTGAAGCGTATCCTCCGCAGATTGAGAGGTATCTGCAGATGCAAAGGCTTCTGAAATAAAATCATAATTCCATCGATCGCTGGATTTTTGCCGATTTAGATTTACAAATACATCCTTTAGTGTTAAATCATGTACCACAAATGGCTCATCGTTCCAGTAATTCGACAATAATTCGGAGGTTTTTAATCGGAGGGTGCCGATATATGCCAATGTATCTTTTTGTTGATCTTCGACATAAACCCCTTGAAAATCAAAATGATTAAAAAATCCAAATTTGACATGATCAATATGTACCCGGGTTTTTAATTTCTCGGATAAATATTTGGTTGCTTTGCCTAAGAGGATATTCTGATACTTCTCTTTGGTGAGTAAAAACAACAAGATGCCCAACACCAGAAGAATGCAGAGCAGGAAGTATCCAAATATTTTTAAGAATCTTTTCAAATAGGGTTCAATTGATATACATCGGACGAATCACAAAAATAATTGTTGAAAGTCGCAATAATTACTAAGAAAACACTAATAATACCTAAGATTTCCCCTGAAGAAAACATTTTCAATTTCCCGGAAGGGGGCTGACCGGTTTTCTTACCCTTAATCATTTGACTAAATTATAGCTCATTTTGGGATAACAAACATTTTTACAGCATATTCCGTCTTAAATTTGAAGATAAGCTTCACCCGTTTAAAATGAGTAATATGCAAAAAAGACAATTCCCGTTCTTGATATTCACCGCTTTGATCTTTTTGGTCGGTTTATATGCCTGCCAAAAGCGTCCCTCTGCCGGATTTGGAGGCAATGCCACTTTGAAAATTTCGGCCAAACATCATGGCACCTCAATTGATAGTGGTAAGGTGTACATAAAATTTAATGCCAAAGATGTTGCCGAATCTTATGATGCGGAAACCACCATCAACCAATCAGCCCCCAATCAGGGTATGGCTGTCTTTGAAGGCATGAAACCCGGTGATTATTATATTTATTCAACTGGTTGGGATCCTTCCATATCTGCCAATGTAAAAGGCGGAATCCCCTTTACCATTGAAGAAGAAAAAACATACGAAATTGTTCTCCCGGTTACCGAACAACATTAACAGATTGTTTGAAGGCTTTCTGCCTGATTAATGCGGGGAAAGAATATTTTTGAAAAAAAGTATCATGAGAAATTTTCTGACCCTCATTCTTTTATTAAGCACTTCTACGCTATTTGCGCAAGAATGGATTCCATTTGCTGACTTACAGGCTGGAATCTCGCTCAGATATCCACCAGATTGGGAAAATCGAACGGACGAAAGTGGTCGAATCTTTTTTACATCTCCACGCGAAGGAGAAAAAGATCCTTTTCTTGAAAATCTGAATATTGGTTATAAATCAGATGAGGCCTATACGTCCATGCTCATGTTGGAACCTGCTTTTAAAACCCTGCCCGGTCAACTTCAAAAAAGTTTTGTTGATTTCAAAGTAGAAAAAGAAGGTTATATCAAAATGAATGGTCTGGATATTTACGAAATCATTTATACCGGCAAAATGAAAGATCAGGAAACGCAGAACTTACGCTTTATTCAATGGTTTTGTGTGCATGATTCAAAGTTGTACACGATCACATACTCTGCAGATGCAGTGAACAAATCGTTTACGAATATTGCCCAGAATATTATGCGAGGCATTACTTTCAAACAATAGATAAATTTCAATTTTACCGAACATCTTCAAGCACTAATTTCCAGCAATAACTGTTCGGATTTTTATCAAATAGTTATTGTATTAATAACCTTGAATTTTGGTATTAGTACTCAATGATGATTCCAATAGTTGGAAGCACCGTTCCTGTTGTATTCTCTAAAAACTTGATTTGATAACGAGGTGGAAATCCTGCATTCGGATCAACTAAAGCTTGTCCGTTGGCATCACGTTGCACCGTCAGGATGTCCTGCTCTTGTGCCGCAAAACCATACACATTTTGGATATCCAAAAAGACATTCAGGTTCCAATTCTTGAAGAAATACTTTTTATCAATACGAATATCGAGTTGATGGGTAAGTGGTAAACGATTTTGATTCACACGGGTATAATCAAATTGCCCCTGATTGGAAACATCCCAAACATAAGTCACCGATGAAAGGGCGGTATCATAAGGGGTATAAGGTCGTCCTCCGGTTAAACGAAATTTGGCGCCGAATTCCCAATTACGTTTAATTTTTTTACCGGCAGTTAAATTGACAATATATCGCTGATCCCAATTGCTTGGCGCATAATTCGCACTATTGGCATTTACAAACTCACTTCGGAATAAAGTAATGGCCATGATCCCATAAAATCCTTTATACAATTTTTGTTGGGCAAATAACTCCAAACCATAAGATCTTCCTACGGACAAAGAGCGAACGGATTCGTTACCAACTACACCAAAATTGCCCCCTTCATTGGCCAAAGAAATACCCCGCACAACACTTTGCGGATAATTTTGGTATTTTTTATAAAAACCTTCCAAAGTAAAACGGGCATTTTTTCCAGTGCTGTACTCTATTCCTCCTACGTAGTGCAAACATTGGATAAACTGAAGATTATTTACCCGATTGATATACTGATTACTCGTGTCTTTAAATCCTAAAGCAGTATATGATGGTGTTTGATAATACAGTCCGGTATTGGCATTCACATTCAAACGATCTGTAATGGCGTATGAAGCTGAAATACGGGGCGACAATTGCTGTAATGGATTCTGCATGGCTTCTGTATAGGTATTTCCATCCATACGCAAACCGGCACTCAGGGTTAATCTGTTTTTTAACAAAGAGCGGCTAACTTGTCCAAATACCCCATATTTAAAGAAGTCGATGGCACTTGAGTAGTCGATCGTATCAATATTGCCGCCCGGTAATGATAAAACATTATAGGTGTTGTTGTTGTATTTGACATATTCCAATCCCACACCATAGTTGATTTTCCAATCCTGAAGCCGGATATTGTTCTCAAATCTGAATTTATTTTCTATTTCCTGACTTTTGTACTGTAAACGAATAGGTTGATTGCGGTCATTTCCCGGATATTTAGTTGCATTGTTGTCCAACATATTGCGGCTCAGAACAAATGTTTGATAACTATTGGGTTTATAATGTTTGTAAACCAGGCCTGTCGTGTAATTCCATTGTTTTTGCTCAGGAAGATAATCCAAAATATAGCGCTGTGATTCAGTTTCATTTTCACCCGTATTTAAAACGGCTACATCATATGCCCCTAACATCAAAAAGGTGATTTCATTCTTTTTATCAATATTGTGTTTGTATTTGATTTGCACATCATTGTAGGTTGGCAAAAATGGCAAAGCCAGGGCTTTAAACAAAAATTGAAGATACGAACGGCGCACACTGAGCATTAATCCACTTTTGGCACTCAATGGACCTTCGGCGCGTAAACCCACATCACTGCTTCCCAATGTAAAAGCTCCATGCCAACTGTCGGTACGAGGGTTTTTCATTTTAAACTCGAAAACCGAACTTAAAGTATTCCCCCGATTTGCTGGAAATGCACCACTGTAGTAACCAACATCCTGCAAAAAATCAACGTTCAGGATACCTACCGGTCCCCCATTGGCTCCTTGCGTAGCGAAGTGATTAATATTGGGGATTTCCACGCCATCCAGGTAAAAACGATTCTCAGAGGGCCCTCCGCCCCGAATAATAATATCGTTTCGGAAACCCACATTAGAACCGGCGCCCGGTAAACTCTGTATCACCTTACTGATATCCCGGTTACCGCCCGGATTCCGTTGTATTTCGTTCACACCAATGGTTCGCAGGGAAAGCGGACTTTCTTCAGTTTTATCCTTACGGCCGGTTACTTTAACTTCCTTTACTTCTTTCGCAATTTTTTCTAACTGAATTTCAACGAAAGTAGGTTTGGAGTTGTCTACGGCAATTTCGAATAAGGTCTTTTTCTTATACCCTAAAAAAGATATATCTAAATTATACAATCCCGGTTGTAAGTTGATGATTTCGAATCCCCCCTCATCATTGGTTTTAGCACCTAAAGTTGTGCCCTGAATACTTACGATGGCCAGGGAAATCGGGACATTGGATATGGCATCTTTAACGGTTCCGCGGATAACACCACTTTGGGCAAAAAGATGGGGTTGAATCAACAATAAAAGGACAATAACAAGGGTAACACGTCTCAATCGAATCATCCTGCGAAGATATTGATTTCAAACTGAGTTGAAGAATTCATGGAGCAGTCATTCAGAATATTGATTCAATACTGTATCAAAAAAAACGAAATAGGGTCTACTGAATAACGCTCAAAATGAGTGGTGATTGTCATTCAAGCGAAATTATACAACCGTTCATGCACACTTTTTTGAGGCCTATTTCCAAAAAACGTTCATTTGAGATTCAGAATTTTTCGCTACTCAGCGGACCCTATATAGCCGATTAACGTAAATAAGCACTCAGGTGTTTTTGTTTATCCAACTCAACAATGATCTTTTCATGGAGATTGGTGGATAATTGAACGCCCACGTAATCTGCGGTGACCGGATATAATTTATGTTTTCGATCCACCAACACGGCGAGCTGAATCTTGGCAGGAATAGCCGCTAATAAAGGACGCATGGCATATAAAGCGGTTCGACCTGAATTGGTCACATCATCTACCAAAATCAATACTTTTTGATGAGCCTGAAAATCGCCTTCAATCATACATTGTACCGGGTTTGTTTTATCGATCTGAATACCAATAAGATGAATCTTTATTTTACAAATCTCAATGATAAATTCTTTCAGCATGCAGGCAATATCATAGCCCCTGTCACGAATACCCAAGAGGTATATTTCTTTCTCCTCGAGGTGGTTTTCTACAATTTCGTAGGCAATCCGACGAAGTTTTAAAAGGGCATCATCATGGTTCAAAATGAGGGTTCTTCCGGGCATAAAGGAACTTTTGCCAAAAATAGATGGTTTTTTTTTGTTGAACCGATTTCCTTTACACGATAGGAAAAAGTGAAGTGATTGGTTGTTTTGATGCCAATGATTTTTGGTTACATTTGTAGCCAACCGCAAACAAGCCGATATGCAAGTCGTTCAACAAGTTTTATTCCTGCTGATTTCTGTTGCCGCCATCTATTTATTCACGAAAAAAATCATGGAAATCCGGCGCAATATCCTTCTGGGGCGAGATGAAAATTTAAATGATCGCCCGAATGAACGTTGGCGCAATCTGATGTTAAATGCCCTGGGCCAAAAAAAGATGTTTAAAAATCCGCTTGTGGCCATATTACACTTGTTCGTTTATGCCGGATTTATCATCATCAATATTGAAATTCTTGAAATTATCCTGGATGGTGTTTTGGGAAAGCATCGTTTGTTTGTAGATACCCTGGGCGGACTTTACCCTATTTTGATTGGCATATTTGAATTGCTTGCTCTGAGTGTGCTTATCGCTTGTGTCATTTTTTTAATCCGTCGGAATATTACCAAGGTTCAGCGTTTGAATAAAGGTGAATTGAGTGCCGGATGGCCCCGCAATGATGCGAATCTGATTTTGATTTTTGAAATTGTACTGATGTCACTTTTTTTATTCATGAATGCAGCAGATCTCAATTTACAAGCCGTTGGAAATGATCATTATCCGGGTACAGGATCGTTTTGGATTTCATCGTGGATTGCCCCTTTGTTTAGTTCCTGGTCTGAACCCGCTCTCATGGGGTTGGAAAGAACCTGTTGGTGGTTGCATATCATCGGCATTTTTGTCTTCATGAATTATTTGCCTTATTCCAAACATCTACATGTGCTATTGGCTTTTCCGAATGCCTATTATACACGCCTGGAGCAAAAAGGAAAAATGGCGAATATGCCAGAAATTCAGCAGGAAGTCCTTTACATGATGCAACCTGAGTTGGCACCTCCTGTTCAGGCCGAGGCCCCCGTACCAAAATTTGGTGCCCGCGATGTTTTGGATTTGAGTTGGAAAAATCTGATGGATGCATATAGTTGCACTGAATGTGGACGATGCAGTGCCGCATGCCCGGCCAATCAAACGGGTAAAAAACTATCGCCTCGTAAAATCATGATGGATACCCGCGACCGGATTGAAGAAGTCGGTCGTTTTGTGAATCAGAAAAAAGAGATTACCGAAAGTGGAAAAACTTTACTGCATGATTATATCACGGTAGAAGAACTCAGGGCCTGTACCACTTGTAATGCCTGCGTTGAAGAATGTCCCGTGGGTATCAGTCCTTTGGATATAATTCTTCAATTACGCCGTAATCTGGTGATGGAAGAAAGTAATGCACCACAGGAATGGAATATGATGTTTGGAAATATCGAAAACAATATGGCTCCCTGGAAATTTAGTCCGGACGACCGCGATGCGTGGGTCAATGCCCAATAATTCGTTGGATCTTTAAAAATTACGAAATTCCTTTATTTTATCAACAAGCAAATTTTATCATCTTTTAAATTGAAAATATGCCCATTAAATCATACGCCGAATTTCAAGCCGAAGGAAATCAACCTGAAATATTGTTTTGGGTAGGATGTGCCGGTAGTTTTGATCAGAGAGCTCAACGAGTGACGCATTCATTCGTAGAAATTCTTGAACATGCCGGAATTTCATTTGCCATTCTTGGGAAAGAAGAAATGTGCACCGGTGATCCGGCCCGAAGAGCAGGGAATGAATTTTTATTTCAAATGATGGCCTATAACAATATTCAGACCATGAATATGTATGGGGTTAAAAAAATTGTCACAACCTGCCCGCACTGTTTTAATACCCTCAAAAATGAATATCCGGAATTGGGTGGTAATTATGAGGTGATTTCACATGCTGTATTTTTACAACAGTTGATTCAGGATGGGAAGATTAAAATGAAAAATGGTTCCTCGTTTAAGGGTAAAAAAATAACCTACCATGATAGTTGTTATTTAGGCAGAGCCAATGGTATTTACGAGGCACCCCGGGAGGTGCTTCAAAGCCTGGATGCCGATTTAGTGGAGTTAAAAAGATGCCGCACCAATGGCTTATGTTGTGGTGCTGGCGGTGCACAAATGTTTAAAGAAGATGAACCCGGCGAATCGCGCATCAATATTGAACGCACGAAAGATGTATTGGAAAGCGGTGCCAGTGTGGTAGCCAGCAATTGTCCATTTTGCCTGACCATGCTCAATGATGGTATCAAAAATGCAGAAAAAGAAGAGCAAATTCAAGCGCTTGATTTAGCCGAAATTATTGCAAGGTCTATTTAATACAACCCAAGTTTCATTTATAAATTCATTTCAATGTCCGCAACCATACATATCAGCCAGGAACTCAGGGAGATTGTTCCTGCTGACTTTTCCGATCAATCCAGGGTGTGGATTTTTCAAAGTAACCGCCCCTTTTCTGAACAAGAAATGTTGGAGATCAATGAACAATTAAACAATTTTTATGTTCAATGGAAATCACATGGGCAAGATGTCAAAGGTTGGGCACAGTTGCTATTTCAGCAATTTGTGGTTGTAATGGCAGATGAAGATGTGAATGCCGTAGGAGGATGCAGTACAGATGGCATGGTCAGGGTAATCAAGAGTTTTGAGCGGCAATATCAGGTTAATTTTTTTGATCGCCTTAATATCACCTTTTTAGTGGAAGGAAAAGCCGAACAACTACCCATGCAGCAGGTTAAATATGCCCTCGAAAAAGGATTCATCGAAACAGATACGCCACTTTTTAATAATTTGGTGGATACCAAATTCAAATTAATGCACGAATGGCTCATACCACTTTCTCAAAGTTGGTTGTGGCAAAAATAGTTCAATCCTGATTGTATAAAAAGAATTGATTGAACAGGGTAATTTTTTATCGTACGACCCCTGTCAGATTCGGACGTGGCAAATGTTTATTGTATATTTGCAACCCAAATAAACAGGTATGCAGAAGATCAAGTTCGGAACAGATGGTTGGAGGGCGATTATCGCACAGGATTTCACCGTACAAAATGTTGCCCGTGTGGCATTTGCCACTGCGCAATGGCTGAAAAAAAAGAAGGAAAACCCACTGATTGTGATCGGACATGATTGTCGATTTGCTGGTGAACTTTTTGTAGAAACAGCTATTAAAGTATTCTGCAAAATGGGCGTTCGTGTTATTATCCATGAAGGATTCGTGAGCACTCCAATGATTTCATTGGCCGTACTAACACATCAAGCTGATCAAGGCGTGGTCATTACAGCCAGCCATAATCCGCCTTCTTATAATGGATACAAACTGAAAGGTGCCCATGGTGGACCTACACCACCAGATGAAATTGCTGAAGTTGAAGCAATGATTCCCGACTACGAAATAGAAGTAAGTGGAGATTTAGATGCCCTCGAAGAAGCCGGACAAATTATATTTCACGATCTCGAAAAAGAATATACTGATTATATTTATTCGAAGTTTGACATTGCGGCTCTTCGTCAGTCTCCCTTTAAAATGGCTTATGACTCAATGTATGGAGCAGGTCAGCGGGTAATGAAAGAACTATTCCCAAATGCCGTACACCTGCATTATGAAAGAAATCCTTTATTTGACTATACCGCACCGGAACCGCTGCACAAAAATTTACTGGAATTATCTCATACCATTCGAACCAGTCCGGAATTAAAATTTGGGTTGGCCAATGATGGTGATGCAGACCGCATTGCTTTGTATGACGAAGATGGTAAGTATGTAGATTCCCACCATATCATTTTATTGCTGATTCATTATTTACATCATTATAAAAAAATGACTGGCAAAGTGGCTATCGCTGCCTCTACCACCTTAAGGGTGAATAAGCTTTGTGCTCTGTACAAACTTCCCTGCGAGGTTACACCGATTGGATTTAAATACATCAGTCAAATCATGATGCATGAAGATGTATTGGTGGGAGGAGAAGAAAGCGGTGGAATCAGTGTTAAAGGACATATCCCAGAGCGTGATGGTATTTATGATGGATTGGTGATTTATGAATTCATGAATCAAACCGGAAAATCACTCAAACAATTATGTCAGGAAATTTATGATTTGGTTGGGTCGTTTCATTATGAAAGAGCCGATTTACACCTCAGTGAGGCAGATAAAACCCGTGTTATTTCATTGTGCCGGGCAAAAATCAATATGTTTGGCCCATATAATGTGGTGAATATCAACCAAATTGACGGCTATAAATATGAGTTGGAAAACAATTGCTGGTGTATGATTCGATTGTCAGGAACTGAACCTTTACTGCGTATTTATGCCGAAGGAAATACACCGGAAGAAACCATGGATATTCTTCAAAATGTGAGAGCTTTTTTTGCCGTTTAAAAGCAAGTGCAAGCTTGTCTGGCGCTGAATAAAATCGTTTCTTTTGTATTTGGGCCCATGTAAAACAAATCGATTTGATTTCATGTCGTAACTTGTAGAATATTTCATCATTCCAATTCTATGAAGTTATTATTCAAAGTTGCTTTCATTTTACTCTTTTGTGCTTGTACGAAAAAGGAAGTAAAGTATATCCCCTATTATTCTTTCGATGAAACAGGCCAATCCCTTTTATCAGAATTGCATGTGAATGATACCCTGAAATTTAAAAAAGCAAGTGGTCAAATCCGAACGTATGTTGTTTACAAAATTGAAAAACGAAAGGAAGATGTGACCGATTGTGATTGGTATGGAAAAAGTTGCGAAACCTTTTATTAATACGACCACCTGATCTTCAACTTTTTGCGAACAGATAATTTGTCTATTGTGCCTGATTCCCTGATTGAGTATACCAGATTGGATATGCAAATGCAATTACCCCAGGGAACGGACAAAGAAAATTTAACAGCTGATATACAAGCTAAAGTTGTTTTGTATGGCAAATCATTCGTCGATTATAATATAATTCCATCAACGCCTTACGCGACCGGATATATTAACTTTCCAGACTTTTATTCAGCTTTAAGCACCATTACTTATTCCAATAGTGTCAGAAATTATGAAGACGTAGTAGTGTTAAATTCCGGAAACAATCAAATCTATACCGACCCTTATTCGGGATTAAATTATACCATCCATGAAATCTGGTTCGATAAAAAGTATGGTATTGTATCTTTTAAAGATGTTTACAATAACATTTGGAACAGAATCAATTAGGGGTTCCTTAATAACGCTCAAAATGAGTGGTGATGGGCATTCAAACGAAAATTTATAACTTTAGATGCCCACACTTTTTAAGGCATGTTGCTAAAAAGCGTTCACATGAGTTTCAGAATCTTTCGCTACTCAGAAATACTGCATCTTCTTCGTTGCGGGCAACTCGCGGTATAAAAATACAGCTTCCTTACCCGCGCCTCGAATCTACAGCATTTCTGAGTTATTCAGGAACCACCAATTAGGCGATTTTTTAGAAACCTACATCAAACGAAATCCGCTTTCGGAACAAACCTTACAGTAGCGATGTCTACTGCATGTTTTTGGCATCTGCTAAAAATTGTGCTAATCCCAAATCTGTTAATGGATGTTTGAGCAATCCAAGAATACTGGACAGTGGACAAGTACAAACATCTGCTCCCACTTCAGCACAACGTACAATGTGAAGTGCATTACGGATGGACGCTGCCAATACCTGGGTATTAAATCCTTGTGAACGATAAATATGGGCAATCTGGGCAATCAAGTCTACCCCATCCCAATTAGAATCATCAATACGTCCAATAAAAGGTGAAACATAAGTAGCACCGGCTTTTGCCGCCAGGATAGCCTGCCCGGCTGAAAATACCAAAGTGCAATTGGTTTTGATACCATTATCGGTGAACCACTTGATCGCTTTAATGCCATCTTTAATCATGGGAACTTTTACCACAATATGCGGGTCAATGGCTGCGAGTTTTTTACCTTCTTCCACAATACCGGCAAAATCTGTAGAAATCACTTCCGCACTCACCGGATTTTGTACGATTTCACAAATATCTTTATAGTGTTTTAATATGGCTTCCGTTCCTTTGATCCCTTCTTTTGCCATGAGCGATGGATTGGTTGTTACCCCATCCAAAATGCCCAAGTCATTGGCTTCACGAATTTGGTCCAGATTAGCTGTATCGATAAAAAACTTCATGGATTTTAATTTGTCCGCAAAGGTAATGACTCCCAAGAGTATATTTCAAAGGAGTTATTCCCAATTTCTGCCACAAAAAAAGCACCCACTAAGGATGCTTTTTAAAATATTTGTCATTGATCTCTGAATTGTTCACTCAACAAGTTGTTGAGAGATTCAGGGATGAAGATTTTACATGTGCGAAACAATTTTACGCTCCAAAGCCGCTTTCGGTACAGCGCCAACTTGTTTGTCAACGACTTTTCCGCCTTTGATAAACAAGATACAAGGAATGCTGGTAATGCCAAATCGGATGGATAATTCGCTATTCTCGTCCACATTCACCTTACCTACATTCACTTTGCCTTCGTATTCGGTAGCCAGAGATTCGATGGTTGGTCCGATTGCCAAACAAGGTCCGCACCAGGGTGCCCAAAAATCGATTACATTGAGTTTATTGGTTTGCATAACTTCGGCTTCAAAGTTTGCATCAGTGAATGTCATTGCCATATTGATAAAATTTAAGAGTGCAAATATATCTGAATTTCTATTTTCTGAAACATAGATTATAAGAATAAGGCATTTTTTATGGTTAAGGTAACAGATGTTACCAAGCGATGTGTGGATATGCCTGATGGCTTTTACCCGAACCATGCATAGGGCTTGACTTTGGTAAAATATGGAAGTAAGGAAGAACTTTATCCAGTTAACTTCAGCATTTACTATGATCGAAGGCCGTTTGGATAAAAGAAGGCTCCATTTGACGGACTATAGTTGATTGTCGTTCCAATTGGAGAAGAAGACCGCGTGAGGGATGGCAGTGAAAGCCCGCATCAGCATTGGCTGAAAGGCTTGAAACGTACAGCCCGACCCCGCTTTATACGACAAATCGATAAACAATTCATATTCGAATAAAGCGGGGGCACGCCCAAAGAAATTGTCTTCGAGGACTATGAAACCTGAATTTCAGGCGCAGCACAAATGCACTAAATCGTTTGCACCGAATAAATAACTCCTTCCATTTTATTGAGCGCATCGATGAATTCATCACTCAGGGTAATTTTTTTGAACGACTGTTGTAAACGTACCATTTCTTGGGTTGTTTCGTCTTTCACCTGAATACCTAATGCACATTTACCGGGCACTTCGGCATATTTGCGGATAATATCAACAAAGGCTTCGTCCAGTTTTTGCAAGCTGATTTCAATGCTGAGTTTTTTGGTAAGGGTATTTTTTACTTCTTCGAGCAACATCATCGACTGAATTTTACATTCCCATTGGGTTTCGTCATTCCATCGATTTTGATAAATCACCGTCATCATGAGCTTGTTATCTTGAATCAGCATGTCTTTGAAACGAATATAATCGTTGGTAAATAAGGTAAACTCATGTTCTCCGTGATAATCCACCAGTTTAAAGCGACCGTAATGCGTTCCTTTTTTCGAAATCAGATGCTGGGCAGAGGAGATATAACCAGCCACCCGCATGATTCGTTTTTTATTATGGTCGGCTTCAATTTCGGTGAGTGGCGTAAAATGATAATTGGTCATTTCGAAATAAAAATTATCCAGTGGATGCGCGCTGATATACATTCCCACCATTTCTTTTTCCTTCTCTAGTTGGGTGGCGAGTATCCACTCAGGACAATTGGGCAATTTTGGTTTTTGTATTTCAGGTAATCCGGCATCACCGAATAAACTATGGGTGATACTCCCCTGATTGAGACCGGTTTGTTGTCCGAAACGAACTATTTTTTCGAGGTTGCTGATACTTTCACCCTGGCCGGTAAAAAAATATTGAGCCCGATGCATTTCTGTAAAAGAGTCGAAAGCGCCTGCCATCACCAGATTTTCCAGTGTTTTGCGTGAAACGGTTCTATTACTCAACCGCGATACCATGTCAAAAACATCCATATACAGTCCATTTTTTTCACGCTCGGCGATAATTTCCTGCACAGCTACTTCTCCGGCACCTTTAATGGCTCCCAAACCAAATCGAATGATGCCATCCTTGCTCACACTAAAGCCTTTTTTAGAGGCATTGATATCCGGTCCCTGAACCTGAATACCCATTCTTTTGCACTCTTTCATGTATTTGGAAATATCTTCAATATTCCCTTGTGAATTTAACAGTGCCGCCATATATTCCGATGGATAATTGGCTTTGAGGTAAGCGGTTTGATATGCCAAATAGGCGTAACAGGTGGAATGCGATTTATTAAAAGCGTATTGCGCAAAGGCTTCCCAGTCGCTCCAAATTTTTTCGCAGGTATTGAGCGGATGGCCATTGGCCTGACAACCTTCGAGGTATTTGGTTTTCATTTTATTCAAGACATCAATCTGCTTTTTACCCATGGCTTTCCGTAAGATATCGGCATCACCTTTGGAGAAATTGGCCAGCTTTTGGGAGAGCAGCATCACCTGTTCCTGATACACCGTAATACCATAGGTTTCTTTCAGGTGTTCTTCCATTTCCGGCAAATCGTATTCGATTTTTTTTCGTCCATGCTTCCGATCGATGAATTCAGGAATATAGGCCAATGGACCCGGACGATACAGGGCATTCATGGCAATTAAATCTTCGATGGTATCGGGCTTCAGTTCCTTCAGATACTTTTTCATTCCGGCAGATGCAAATTGGAAAGTACCTTCTGTTTCTGCTTGTTGATATAATTGGAATGTGAGCGGGTCTTCCAGACTAATCTGATCCATTTCGATTTCGATGCCATGATTTTCACGAATAAAAATGAGTGCATCGCGAATGATACTGAGGTTACTCAAACCGAGTACGTCAATTTTAATAGCACCAGCTTCTTCTACCACATTTCCGGCAAACTGGGTCACATATAAATCCACATCCTTTTGTTTGCAAAGGGGCATAATTTCCATCAGATCTTTTGGACCAATAATGATACCTGCGGCGTGTATGCCTGTATTGCGCACAGTTCCTTCCAGTTTTTCGGCTTCTTTGAGAATAGTACTTTTAAAATCCTTGCTATCATTGTAAATCTGCTGGAGTTTTAAAACATTCTGCACTTCTTCGGCGGTGGTATTTTCTTTTTTACCCAAGTCCTTTTCGGAAATATGCAGAATTTCATTCAGAGAAGTACCGGGCCTTTCAGGTACCAACTTAGCCAGCATATTGGATTCATCGAGGGGCAAATCCATCACACGGGCTACATCTTTAATACTACTTTTGGCTGCCATGGTACCATAAGTAATAATTTGGGCCACCTGATTACGACCATAAGTTTCCACGATATACTCGACCACTTTTCCTCTTCCGATATCATCAAAATCCGTATCGATATCCGGCATGGAGGCTCTTTCAGGATTGAGGAAACGTTCGAATAATAAATTGTATTTCATCGGATCAATCGTGGTAATTCCGATACAATACGCTACAACCGAACCGGCAGCCGACCCCCTGCCCGGCCCAACCAATACGCCCATTTTTTTGGTGGAAGTAATGATATCACTTACGATTAAAAAGTAACCCGCAAAACCCATTTTACGAATAACGCCCAACTCAAAACGGAGTCGTTCCTCTACTTCGGGTGAAATAATTTTATACCGAATTTTTGCCCCTTCGTAAGTTAGAAATTCGAGATAATCCTCCTGACTTTTAAATGGCTCCGGAACCGGGAAATTGGGCAATAAAAGATCGTTGGTAACACTTACCAATTCCACCTTGTCTACAATGGCATTGGTATTGTCGATGGCTTCGGGTAAATCCGAAAAGGTTTCCATCATTTGCTCCGTGGTTTTGAAAAAGAACTGATCATTAAAAAACGCGAAACGTGAATTTTTAGAATCACTTTCATCATCGCCAAATTCTTTCATTTTTGGGGTGCTTTGTAATTCACCGGTATTTACACATAAAAGAATATCATGGGCATTGGAATCTTCCTGATCCACATAATGGGAATCATTACTGGCGATGATCGGCACTTTATATTTGCGGGCAAGTCGCACCAATTCCAGATTCACCTTATCCTGATCGGGAATACCATGACGTTGCAATTCGACATAATAATCTTCGCCGAATAAATCGAGCCACCATTTAAACTCCTGCTCTCCGGCATCCGGTCCATCTTTTAAAATAGTTCGGGGAACAGAGGCCCCCAAGCAACAGGTAGTGGCTATCAAACCTTCGTGATATTGCAGAATCAGTTCTTTGTCGATGCGTGGATATTTGCTGTATAGTCCTTCGGTATAACCCAGTGAACATAGTTTGATGAGATTTTTATAACCGGCTTTATTTTTTGCCAGTAACAATTGATGATATCTGACATCCTTTTGTTCTTTGGTAAATTGTTGAACACGACGATCTTTCACCACGTAAAACTCACATCCGACGATGGGTTTTACCAGGAGGTTCCCATTTTCATCTTTATACTTCTTAGCTTCCTTCACAAAATCAAATACACCAAACATATTGCCATGGTCGGTAATGGCAATGGCAGGCATGTTGTCGCTGATGGCCTTTTTGTACAACTTTTTAATGGAGCTGGCTCCATCCAACAGTGAATATTGGGTATGATTATGCAAATGAGAAAACTTCATGTCCGAATGCTTTAATGAGGTGATTTCCACACTGATTCCCCATGATATCTGAGGGTATGGCGAATGTCAAATGTAAAAAAAAGCCGGTGGCAGCAGACAAAAAGTTATATACACTAGATGCCACAAAAGGACTCATAAAAAAAAGAAACTTGTTATTACGAAACCATGATATCTGTTGGTTATCGGAGGGTGCCTGTAAAAACTAAATGCCCAACCTGAAAAGAAGTTCAGGATTTTTTCAACAAAATATTAAAAAAATTAAATAACTCATTGAATAATACCCGGGTATTCATATGGCTAAATTCGATACCCGGCCGGAGTTTAACCGGAACGGTAGTTTGTTTGAGATTGGTTCGCGACAAGAGGTAAATAAATTCTAAATCAAATAAATAGCGATTGATACTTGTTTTTAGAAAAACGACTTTTCCTGCCTGATTCATCCCTTTTAAGCCACATTGGGTATCGCTGCTGAGTAAACGTGGATAAATCATTTTAATTAAACGTTGTAATGACTTAGATATGAACCTGCGTTGGCGGGGAAGGCTATTGTAATAATCCTCATTCTTTACACCAACTGCAACATCCTGACTTTGCAAGGCCTTCCAAATGGACAACATGGATTCATTTTCGAAAGGCATATCTACATCCGTATATATGATAAATTCGGTTTGAATCTGAGAGATGGCATAACGCAGCGCAAATCCCTTTCCTGTATTTTTCGAATAACTCATCCAGTGAACATCCGGATAGCCCTTCAACACTTGTTGAATCTGATCGATGTCCAGGCCTTTTTGAGATCCATCGTTTACGATATATAGTTGAACCTGCTCAATTTCCAATGAATTTTTGAAAGTTGTAAATCGATCCAATAATGTACTTAACCATTGATCTCGCGGATTAAAAACGGGTACAACAATGGCTAAACGAAACATCATCAAAAACGTAATGGAATAATGAGTAATATTGAGTCACGAATATAGTCCTTTCATGCAATCGAAAAAAACCGGAATTGGCGCGCAATTATTCTTTTGGGCTTTGGTGATTTTATATAATTGGTATTTGTTTCGAACCATCTGGAAGATACCGGGTCATTGCCTTTTGAGTGATGGTGGAGATGGCGCGAAAAATTATTATAACTATTTATACCATGTGCTGAATGGCAAAGGATGGATGACTCAAGGCATGAATTACCCCTGGGGTGAGCATGCAGCTTTTACGGATAATCAGCCCTTATTGGCAGTCCCGCTCAGTTATCTCAGAGAAACCCTGCATTTAAATTTGAACGATGCTTTGGCCTGGATGAATTTGTTGATTCCCATTGGATTTATTTTATCCGCTTATTTTTTATTTCGTTTGTTTGGCGTTTTGAAAATCAACCCATTTTTAGCTGCCGTTGGTGCATTATTTCTGGTGAGTCTGGCGCCGAATACCTATCGTATGTTCGGGCATTTTGGATTGAGTTATACTTTTCATATAAGCGGTACATTATGGTTCATTTTTGCCTATCGCCGAAACCCGAAATGGTATTTACTACTTGCTTTGTTGTTCTTATCTGCTTCCTCGGGACTATTACATTTATATAATCTGGCCGTATTGATTTTTCTTTCGACGTTTATAGTCTTTGCCGGACTCCTGCTCGACGATGGAAACATTCGCCAGAGGATGAAATGCTGGTTACCCATTTTGATTTCGGTATTGATGGGTTTTGTATTGATCAAAAGTCTTTTTGCATGGACCGATCCGATTCATGACAGACCACGAACCCCATGGGGTACTGTGAATTATGTTTCTACCATCAACGATATACTAACCAGTTCAGTGAGTTATTTGGGAAAAACCTTCCTTCCATTAACCGGTGAGAAAGAGCCCGCTGGATTGGGCGAAGGGTATGGTTACATCGGTGTAATTCCAATCTTCTATATCATTTATTTTTTCATCCTCCTCGTTTATAGACAATATCGCAAAAAAGAGCAGAAATGGACCTCAACCCTTAAAGAGGAGAAAATATTGGTATTTTCAGGAATCCTGGGATTGTTTTTGGCCATGGGAATACCATTTATTTGGGGAATGGAAGGATTGTTGGAGTACACCGGACCATTCAGGCAGTTTAGGAGCCTGGGACGAATGTCTATCATCTTTTACTTTTTAATAGGCATTGCCTGCATCATTGGAATGAATCGTTGGTTGGAAGATTTAAAAGAACGAAAGGCGGCATTTTCGGAATACCTGTTGATTTTTGCAGTTTTGTTTTTATGGAGCAATGAGATATTGAGTTATAGCTTTTCGGTACAACGCGAGTGTGACCAAGCCCCGAATCATTACAATGATTTTTTTAGCAGAAGATCCGAAGAAGAGGAAATTCCTACATTTAGTAAACAAGAATATCAATGCATATTGGCATTGCCCATGTTCTGTATTGGTTCAGAAAAATCGGGCAAAGAACCGGAACTTAACATGCCTGAAAGGCTTTACAAGATTAGTTTAAAAAATTCTATTCCTATCGTGAATAAATTACTTTCCAGATCCAGTTGGAGTCAGGAATTTCAGTTGATGCGTATTGGCGGATTATTCTCAGACAAACGGGATTTTGTGCTTCCTGACCAAAGACCAATTTTACTCTTGTCGTATGGCGAATTTGATGCCCAAAGCGGAGAAGCAGCTATGATTCGTCAAGCCCGCTTTTTACAATATTTTGAAGGCTTTGAAATTTATAGTCTGAATTGGAATCAGTATTTACAAGCAGAAAAACAACAAAAGGACTCATTGCGAAACAGCGGTGCTTGGGCATCAAAACCTGATTTTTATTTATCAGACACTAACAGCAATGAAATGCTCGGTCAGGGAGGATTTAATATTTCGGGCAAGGATAGTCTTCTGATATATGATGGAAAAAATCCGTTAAACCAAGGCACTTATGAATGTTCGTTTTGGGCTCGGGTCAATGCCTTGGATTATCGCATGCCTTTCGGAAAAATCATGATATGGAATCAGGCCGGTGAAAAAATACGACAGGAAGAATTTACGTTTAGAACTTCAAAAAGTAATCAGAACTTTTGGTTCCGTTTTCATACCCATTTAGACATTGACAGCAATGTGCAAAAAGTACAAATCTGGGTGATGAACGATGGAGGTAAAGCAGCTGATCGGGTCAATGAGTTTCAAATCAGGGCCCAACAGCAACCTAGCCTGATGAGAAAAGGGAATCAGGTATCGTACAATAATTTTATTTTTTGAATCGCTCAGAATTAAAGGATTCAATTGAATACGCTATCAAAAAATATCTTCAGGATGAATACAAAATGGCTCAAACAAAACGCAGGCGAACCTATCTAGCCACGATTGTAGCAAAGTGCCGTGCACTGCGAAAAGCGTGAATAAGAAACCTTAGAAACTCTGCCGTTTATGCTCCTTAATTCTTCATTTCAGTTATTCCTTACCGCTACCTTTAAAGGCATCATCCGCATTTTTAAACAGCACATTAAAAGTAGTGAGACTGCCGTAAATACGGGTGATATACTGTTGTAAATCAACCTTTTGTTCATCGCTCAATCCTTTATGGGCGTTTATTTGTTGTTCCATCACCCGTAAGCGGTCGCGAACCATGACAATCTTATGAAAAAATGTTTCAATGGGTACCTCTTTTTGTTGCATGGTATCGTCGAGGGGCTTGAGGATCATGGTTCCGCCATGCCATTTATTGCCCAAAGGCACCAGCTCCGAAATATCTGAACGTTCATCCAGAATTTTATGCAGGGCAAATTCCAGATCGGCCATGTTTACTTGTCCGCTGATGCCACTGGATTCGGTGGCTGATAAAACCCGTAATTCGAAATTTTTACCAATACTTTTTACGGCATTGGCGTTTTTAAACCAGATATTGTAAAAATCGGTACCCTGATCAACGACCACACCTTTTCCAAAATTCGGATGTTCAATTCTTGAGCCTATTCCCAGTTCCATATTCGATAATTTGAGGCGAATATATTTAATTCACTTTATTTTGCAATAAGTTTTATTTTTGCCGACCAACAACAAAAAAAATGCAAGAACTGACCGACTTAAAACAAACCCTGAAGACCCAAATCATTGAATCCCTGAACTTACAGGGCATGACGCCGGACGATATTGACGAAAACGCTCCATTGTTTGGAGAAGGTTTGGGATTGGATAGCATTGATTCATTGGAATTAATGGTATTGCTTGAACGAAACTATGGTATCAAAATTGAAGATGCCCGTGAAGGTCGAAAAGCTATGGAATCGGTTGCTGCAATGGCACAATACATCGTTGACCACCGTACGAAATAGCCTATGCAAGAGCGGCTGGTGATTAGCGGAAAAGGCCTTTATACCGCTCTTGGGCAAGGTTGTGAGGCACATTTTCAGCAACTGAGTCGTGCGCAACACGCTTTAGGTCCACTGGATTTTCTTCAAACCAATCATGGGAAGAATTTTCCATTCGGTGAAATTAAAAAAGATACCCTTGAATTGCTTGATATGGCTCAACATAGCCATCATCAAGGTTATACGCGTACCTCGCTCATTGGCATATTGGCTTTGGAAGAGGCGATTCGTATGGCCGGTTTGGAAAAACGTGAAAATTTCAGGATTGGTTTAATCAATGCCACAACGGTTGGCGGCATGTGTGAAGTAGAAAAATACTACTTTGATATTTTGGATAAACCGGGCGATTACAGTCAATATTCCGATACCATAGATTGCGCAGATTGTACCCACCGGATTGCGGATCATTTCCGTATCAGACATTTTGTAAGCACCATAAGTACGGCCTGCTCATCGTCGGCCAACGCGATTATGTTAGGCGCCCGCATGCTGCAACAAGATATGCTGGACATTGCCATTTGCGGAGGAACGGATGCGCTGACCCGTTTTACCATCAATGGATTTAATGCCCTTAAAAATATCGACAAAACATTTTGCCGCCCTTTTGATGCTGATCGCAATGGATTGAATTTGGGAGAAGGTGCAGCCTATTTGGTATTGGAAAAAGAGTCTCATTGTTTGAAACGTCAGGCTGACCCCCTGGCCTATCTTTCGGGATTTAATAATTATAATGAGGCATTTCATCCTACTGCGCCCAATCCTGAAGGTGAAGGTGCTTATCAGGTGATGAAACGCGCTTTGGAGCATGCAGGATTAAATCAGGAAGACATTGGCTATATTAACGCGCATGGCACGGCTACATTAACGAATGATGAATCGGAAAGCAATGCGATGAAAAGACTTTTTCCGGTGCTACCTCCTTTTAGTTCTACCAAATGTTATACCGGGCATACCTTAGCTGCTGCAGGCGCCGTGGAAGCTTGTTTTAGTTTAATGGCCTTGCGTGAGCAAAGTGTCTTCGCAAATTTAAATTTTAAAACACCGATGCCCGAAGCTGAATTGATTCCACAAATACATTTTGAGCAAGGACTTGATATCCGGCATGTCATGAGTAATTCCTTTGCCTTTGGCGGTAACAATGCATCCCTTATTTTTTCAAAAGTCTAAGCGATGAAACCGATGTTTATCATATCATCCACTTGTATATCGCCGCAAAATACCTTTGAGGGCATTGAGGGGTTGAAGGCTGTAAATTATCCTAACGAACCTGTTTACTATTGTCAGGAGCCGGATTTTTCGAAATATATCAATCCGGTACAAATTCGAAGAATGAGCCGGGCCTTAAAAATGGGTTATACTGCCGCAGTAGATGCCTTAAATAAAAGTGGATTCACGCAATTAGATGCCATTATAATTGGAACCGGCAAAGGTTGTATGTCGGATACAGAAATTTTTCTGCATTCGATTGTGGAATATCACGAAACTGCTTTGAATGCCACCCATTTTATTCATTCAACGTATAATCAATTGAATGGATTGATTGCATTGAATAAAAAAATCAGTTGTTATAATATCACCTATGTACATCGGGGCTTTTCGCTGGAACATGCTCTTTTAGATGCTGCATTGTATTTTGCAGAACATCCACAGAGCCAGATTCTGGTAGGTAGTTTTGACGAAATGACCCCGGATCATTTTAAAGTTAAAAAACAATGGGATTATTGGAAAGAAGAACCCCTTCACGGACAATCATTATTGTACTCAAAAACGTCCGGAACACTTGCCGGTGAAGGATCGGCTTTTTTTGTTTTATCCTCAGAGAAACCCAACACACCTGCTGTTAAAATATGTGATATCCAAACACTTTATTCGCCTGAATCGGATGAAGTGATGACCTGCTTAAACAACTTATTGGAACGAAATCAACTGCAAAAAGAAGATATCGATTTATTGATGTTGGGCGAAAATGGAGATATCCATCATGCGAAGAATTACCCCATGATTGCCGGGCAATTTCCGGAAGCCGAAAAAATTTATTTTAAACATTTGTGTGGTGAATATGATACTGCCATCAACTTTGGATTGTGGGCGGGGTATGAAATATTATTGAAACAAATAATCCCTGAAAGTATGCAGTTGGAAGTGCGTTCGGAGAAAAAAACCTACCGGCATTTACTGATTTACAATAACTACTTTAGCAAAAATCAGGGATTTATCCTGCTAAAATTGGAAAATTAGGACTAAGCCTATCGTTTCAAAATTCAAGTTTGAAAGAAGGTTTGAATAAAAATCAATCTGGGCTTTTTTCTAATACCGATGTGATATTTGTAATAGACCAATAAATTTGGTCTAAACAACTATCCTATCGGTATAAATCCCGCTCGTGCGGGGTATGAATTGGTCTATCTACCCATTCGCATTGGAATAAAATAATAGCTGCATTGCAACCACCAAATCCCGATCCTGTTTTTAAGATGTTTTGCATCGTTTGATTTTTGTGCACCTTATTCACCTGAATGTTTCCGCTAACTCCGTTTTGGGTAAATCCAAAACTTGCCGGAATAAAATCTTGGTTTAGAAATTCAGCTGATAAAGCCAATTCCAACACACCGGCAGCGCCTAAGGTATGGCCAAAATAGCCTTTCATACTAAAGACAGGGTTATGATGCAGACCACAAATATCAAAAGCTTTACTCTCCATTTCGTCGTTGTAGGCAGTAGCAGTGCCATGTGCAGAAATAAATCCAATATCATTCGCGCCTAAATGTTGTTGACGGAGAGTTTGTTGGATACACCAGGCTAATTCTTCACCTGTTTTAGATGGACCAGATATATGATTGCTATCGTTGCTGATAAATCCTTGTCCCACTTGAATTGGTGAAACTTGTTCAGTGCTCAAAATACTTATAGCACAAGCTTCTCCTAAATTGATTCCATTCCGATCCAGATCAAAAGGTTTACAGATTTCTTTACTGAGGGCATGGAACGAATGAAATCCACTGATTACAAATTGGCTGAGCACATCGCAACCAATGATTACCGCCTGTTTATATTGCCCGGATTGCAAGTATCTCCGAGCCATAATAAAAGCTGATATCCCGGAAATGCAGGCATTAGAGATGGTAATCACCTGATTCGGATTCCCGGTAATGGCCTGGATGCGTGCAGCCGAAAAATGCAACATACTTTCTTGTAAATCCCCGCCATTTGCAAGAGATTCAACATTGCCTTTGGTCGTTGAAAGTATAAACAAGGTTTGGGAGGAATCATAAGGACAATCAAACGATGAGATACATTGCTTTAATGCCTTTTCAATCAAAGCATCAAATCGGGTTAAGCCAGCACCTGAATTAAAATCAAAATAGGAATCAGGAATGATCCCAAGTGGGAAATCCGGTTTGAAAAATCGTTCTTGTTCGTCATAAGATAATCCTGATTTTCCGGCTCGAATAGCCTCCATATTTTCAAGGATGCCAACACCGAGTGGTGTGATCAAATGACTATGAATCAGGTAAACTGGTTTTAATCCCACTTCTTGAATTCCTTCTTCATGGTTTTAAAAACACTCTTCACGCTTCCGGCCCAATAATTTCTGAAACCAAATCCACCGGCTTTACCAATGACTCTTGTGGTGTACAGTACCTTTTTGGATGACATATCAATAAAGGTGACCCAATAGCTACCTTCTTCTAAATTTTTGTTCATGCCTTCAGCAATCAAAACCATTCCAATACCACTTTTGCCTTTAAGTTCATATTTTTTCACCATGTCCCGAATATCCGCTTCTTTGAGATGCTTATAATCGGAGGATGATTCAGTGAAGATTTCCTTTTTATTCATTTTTTCGTTCACCTTGTTGATCGCATCAGTATACATTTCAATGGTACTGCGATCAACGGCATCTTCCATTTTAAACGCTTTAGGCTCACGTAAGATCAAATTATTCCATTCCGGAAAATATTTGTCGCGCATTTCGCCCGAAGATTTCGTAGAAACTTCACCCCAACCGGATGCAGGGCCAATGAAACGAACATCGCTAAAGTCAATTCCTAACCAGGTAATGGGTTTGGAGGAATTAAACACATCATCCGTTGTTTGGGCTTTAGAAAATAAACTCAGTAAGATAAGCGAGAAGGATAAAAATGGAATGCTAAACTTTTTCATTTGTATTTAGGTTTATATTTCGACAAATATAGTTAATTCACAAGAAGCGATTTCCAGCTCGCCCAAAAAAGTTTTAGCCTGAACAATGCTGGCCTGACCAATCTGATGCAAAGGTCGAACTTCAGCCCGAATAAAGGCTTGGGCCGGAGGTCGGTGTAGAATTTGAATATGTTTGATGGCTCCTATAAAACCTTTTTGAATGCCTTTTCCCAAAGATTGAGCCCGATAACCCGCTCCGGCTGCGGCCGTTTGAGCCATCACTTCCAGCATTGCTTGCTCCGACAAACCATCTGCATCGCACATGACATGATTCTCAGGAATTTGAAAGGTGCAAACCGTTTTTTCTTCATCACAATCAACTATTTCATCAATACATTGAAAGGGATATTGTTGAGGAATAAAATCTTTCGCAGGTTGTGGAAATGTACCCATGGGGTAAAGATAAATTAGCGCATTTGATTATACCATATTTTGTCTTCTCAGGTATAAGAAAATAAGCGGCTATTCGCACAAATGGATTATTTTAGCCCCTTCTTATGCTTGAAATTATTGTCCTCATTTTTCTGTGCCGGCATATCGGCGAAATTGCCATTCGTAAAGGCGAAAGTGCCAACAAATGGAAACTATATACTGTATTGGCCTGGATCGGTGGCGAAATTACCGGACTCATTATTGGATTCGCTATTTTTGAGGACAATACCCTGATGAGTATACTCGTGGCGATTCCTTGCGCTGTTGCCGGATATCATATTGTACGAAATCAACTACACCTTAAGCCGGATATTACCAATATGATTGATGAAATAGGCCAGGATCTCCATTCTTAAAAATTACTTTGACGACATGAATTTTATTCTTTTTGACGATGAACGAATAGCACATTTTTTGCCATTAACCCATACACGGCCTTTAGCGGCCTTGAGATGCGGTATTTTAACGATGCAGGAAAAGTGGCAGCATACAACTACTGTACCTGTTTATTATTTGAGCAGTCCACATCTTCAGGAAAAATTTGGCTTACAAACCGGGCCGGATAATATACTGATCAATAGCGCTTGTTTCCCTTCTGCTGATTTATTTGAAGGAATATTAAAGTTACAGTTCAATGAATCACTGGTTTTCAATGGCATGTTGTTAGCCATCCGTTTAAAACCAGAAGACGTACAAGATTTCCAAATATCCGAAAGACTCGCGAACAGCCGTCAAATCCCCTATTCCGGAAGCTTGATGATGTTGGAGAATCTCTGGGATATTTTTAGTAAAAATGACGAAGCAATCCGTGATGATTTCCAACGCCTCAGCAGAGGTAGAACTTCTGCACCTGTACCGGAAGGTAATCAGGTAATTGGCGACCAATTGTTTATCGAGCCGGGTGCGCGCGTCTTTGCCAGTATTATCAATACAACCACCGGGCCGGTTTATATTGGCAAAAATGCCGAAGTCATGGAAGGCTCTTTAATCCGTGGCCCATTTGCTTTGGGCGAAGATGCCGTATTAAAAATGGGGGCTAAAATTTATGGAGCTACTACCATCGGCCCTGGTTGCAAAGTAGGTGGCGAAGTCAACAATTCAGTATTCTATGCCAATTCAAATAAAGCACATGATGGCTTTATCGGCAATGCAGTGATTGGTGAATGGTGCAATATTGGAGCTGACTCAAACAATTCTAATCTGAAAAATAATTACGAAGAAGTGAAATTGTGGAGTGAGCAGAAAAAGAGTTTTATCAAAACAGGTTTACAATTTTGTGGCCTCATTATGGGTGATCATTCTAAATGCGGGATCAATACCATGTTCAATACCGGCACCGTAGTGGGTGTAAGTTGCAATGTGTATGGCGCCGGATTTCCCAGAAACTTTATTCCTTCTTTTAGTTGGGGAAGTGCCAATGGGTTTATGGAATATCAACTCAATAAAGCCATTGACACCGCAAGCAGAGTATATGCCCGTCGGAAGTTAATTTTTGATGCCACCGAAAAAAAATTGATGGAACATGTTTTTCTTCAAACTACTGAACAACGTAATTATTAATCAATGAAGCAGACGAGTGTACTGCTGGTAACCCCTCCGTTTACCCAACTCAATACGCCCTATCCGGCAACTGCTTATTTAAAAGGGTTTTTAAATACTCATCAAATTTCTAGTTTTCAAATAGACCTGGGTTTAGAAGTCACCCTCGAACTGTTTTCCGTCAATGGTTTAACTGAATTATTCGACAGCATTGAATCTCAAATACTTCATTCAGAAAACGCTCATCGGATTTTTAACCAAAGGCATCGATATATCGAAATCATTTCATCGGTGATTCGATTTTTACAAGGTAAGGATTCAACTCTTGCTTATCTTTTTTCACAACCCGGATTTCTCCCACAGGCCGCTCGTTTTGAAATGAATGAATTTCCGGAGGAATTATTTGGTCAAATGGGTATTCAGGATAAAGCCAAACATTTGTGCACATTGTTTCTGGAAGATCTTTCAGACTTCATTCAGGAAAACAAAGACCCTCATTTTGGATTCAGTCGATATGCAGAACAATTGGCTCGCAGCGCGAATACCTTTGACGAAATAGAACATCAATTAAAGGCACCCTTGTCGTGGGTTGATGATCATACTATAAAATGCTTGAACCGCTATGTTCATGCACTAAATCCGAAGCTCATTGTATTTACAGCCCCCTTCCCCGGTAATATCTTTTCAGCATTCAGATGTGCGCAAATGATTCGGCAGGATTTTCCGGAAATTCAAATTGCTTTAGGGGGCGGTTTTGCGAACACTGAACTCCGGCAATTATCGGATGTCCGCGTTTTTGACTATATGCATTTTGTATGTTTAGATGATGGAGAAATACCCTTATTAAACATTTGGGAATACATCAATCATCAACGGGAAATATGGATGCTTAGACGCACTTTTGTTTTACAACATGAAAAGGTTGAATACATCAATGGGAGTTTACAGGCAGATGTCAAACAAGATAAAACGGGCACACCGGATTATAGCGATCTCAAATTGAAAGATTACATTTCAGTATTGGAAATTAGTAATCCCATGCATCGTTTATGGACAGATGGACGATGGAACAAACTCACCATGGCTCATGGATGTTATTGGGGTAAATGTACGTTTTGCGATATTACCCTACCCTATATCAGTGATTACGAACCTAATACAGCTGCAATGCTCTGCGATCGCATGGAGGAAATCATGCAACAAACGGGCGAAAGTGGTTTTCATTTTGTAGATGAAGCTGCCCCTCCGGCATTGATGAGAGAACTGGCCTTAGAAATCATACAACGAGGATTAATTCTAAGTTGGTGGGCCAATATTCGGTTTGAAAAAACATTCAGCCGCGATTTATGTCATTTACTTCATGCCTCAGGTTGCGTAGCGGTATCAGGTGGATTGGAAGTTGCCTCCGACCGATTGCTACAATTAATCGATAAAGGTGTTAGCGTAGAACAGGTAGCTCTGGTCACAAAAAATTTTACGGAGGCCGGCATATTGGTTCATGCTTATTTAATGTATGCCTACCCTACTCAAACCGTTCAGGAAACGATTGACTCTCTTGAAATGGTTCGACAAATGTTTGAGGCAGGCATTCTAAAATCCGGATTCTGGCATCATTTTGCCCTTACTGTACATAGCCCAATTGCGAAGGATCCCAAGAAATACGGAATAAGCATTGATCAAAAGGAAGCAGGCTCTTTCGCCAATAATGATTTACTCTATCGAAATCATCAAAAAGTTGATCACGAACAATTTAGTGAAGGATTAAAAAAGTCGTTGTTTAATTATATGCACGGCCTGATGTTTGAAAAAGAAGTGCACTTATGGTTTGATTCCAACTCCATTCCGAAAACAAGGATTGACAAAAATTACATCCTGAATATTTTAAATCAGGAAACTTTGCCTCAAATTAAACCGGGACAAAGGATTATCTGGCTGGGGCAAATGAGTCCATATTCAACGAGGGTTCAAAGCAAAAAAGGCATGAGTCGAGAATTGATTGAATTCACCATTCGATACAAAGGCCGAAAAATTGAAGTCAGTTTAATGAAAGAAGTGGGACTTTGGATTTATGAGAAACTTCATTCCATACAAGGTGGTAAAACAAATGCGCTCTTGTCCGATTGGATGAAAGACTATGCCGAACAGGGCTTGGAAGATTTCGATTTATTTTGGTTCAACAAACCGATGAGTCAACTTTATCGATTTGGATTGATTGCCATATGAAAAAAGCCTGCATCACGGGGATACAGGCTTTTGATGTAAAACTTAAAATTTATTTTTTGCGGGTAGCTGACTTTTTGGTCGCTGTAGCTTTTGGTGCTTCATCTTCCAATTCCAGCATGCTTTGTAATTGACGAACTTGTTTTTTCAAATCATAAATCGTTTGATAAACTTCATCCATTTCGCTGCGTGTAGCCAATGGAACATTGACAAACATTTTTTCCATTTGACCTTCAACAGATTTCTTAATACGCAATTGTAAAGCGCTTACTTCTGCCATTAACTGACTGTATTCATCTGTTTCAAACAATTCAACAAATTTAGCATCAGAAGCGTTCAACCACTCTTGATACAACTTCATCATACTGTCAACGTTTTCGCCATTTTCAATTTTGTGCATCATGTTTTCAGCAATGTTTTCCATGACTTTCATGCCTTGCTGATAAACCATATACTGCATTTCTGCACTTTTCAGATTGTAAACATTCATCTGATTGATGATCTGATTCCATTCCTGCATCGTTTTTGTATCCTGATTAGGAGTCATCAATTTAGCAAAAGGAGAAACAGCATTCATCATTTGGCTGTACATATTGTTATATTGATTCAACATACCGCTGAATGGATTACCAAACATTTCAGGCATCATGTTATGCATGCTGCTTTTCATGTTGTTGAACATTTCGTTCATTTGAGTTCCACCATTTTTCATAGACTCAGTATACATGTCCTTCATTTTATTGAAGTACTCCTGAGTTCCTTGTGGCATAAATGTAAAATACTTATCCAAAAACTCTTTGTATTTGCTCATGTCCATATTTGCTTTGAACATATCCATGTTAAATGTTTTTTCTTGCATGGATTTCATCATTGGCATCCACATTTCATAGAACTTAGAAAAACCATCGGTCATATTAAACATGCCTTTGTATGTATCAGCCAAAGTTCCGTTTTGGAAATTTTTGCTTAATTCGCTGTAATTCGTGTTCAGGATATTTTGAAACTGAGCCCAAAAAGCTTTGTACTGCTCAGTGGCTTTGTTCATTTGATCCTGCATATTTCCCATGTTCATTTGACCCATCATAGCTGACCAGGGATTTTGCCCGTTCATTTGATTCCACATATTCATCATATTTTGCATAGGATTTTGCATATTACCCATATTACCCATTCCACTCATCAAATTTTTGTTCATTTCCATCATTTGGTTCGCCCAATTGGTTTGTTGTTTGTACCAGTTTTGGAAATATTCATTCATTTTCTCAGAAGTATTGTTGGTTTCTTGTTTCAGGGTATCAGCCTGGCCATTCACTTTTTCAAATACGGTTTTAGCGGTATTGGCGGCAGTGTCAACAGTTTTTTTGTAAAAATCAGTGCTTTTATCTAAAGTCTCGTTGATGATTGCATTACCGTTGGTGTACTTTTTAGTGTTTTCAACGAGTGTATCAACGGCTTGTTGTTGAGCGTCGAGCACAGTTTCAAAAAAATTTTTCTGGGTGTTTGTTTTGTTTGCCATTTTAATATTTATTTGCAAGTGATTGAATCGTTTTGATACGAAGAAATTCAAGAAATGTATAAGTTTCCTTCCTGATTTCGGGTGTAAAGGTAGTGCAAGTCATCATGCCTGAAAGGGCCACAATTGTTATTAAATTGTAATATGTATATGTTAAAAGTAGGCGATCAATTCGAGCATGAGTATGGATATACTCAAGAACAAGTGAATCAGTATGCTGCGGTAAGCGGTGACACCAATCCATTACACACCAATGAAGAGGCTGGCAAAAACAGTATTTTCGGACGATGTATTATACATGGTTTTTTAGGAGCCAGTGTGTTTACAAAAATTTTCGGGGCATTGTGGTATGCAGAAGGGCATATTTACATGAAACAAAGTATGATGTGGATGAAACCCATGTTTGTAGATACCCGTTACAAAGCGGTCATCACGGTGAAAGAAATTTTTCCGGAAAAAAATCGTGTTTTATACGATTGTGCCGTCTATGAAGTAGAAAGCGGTGATCAAACTATTGGAGGAGAAGCCTTGTTGATGAACAAAAAACAATACGTTTGGGCTTAGGCATTCAATAAATTAATCGAGGCCATACATGCTATAAAAAGTTGTATGGCCTTTTTCTTGCGCAGGAACAAATGAAAAAAATTTGTATAATTTAATTATTTCTTTACCTTTGCGCTCCCTTAGAAGTTCTTTTCAATACAATTTTGAAGGAATTGGGAGTCTTGTCTGAAAAAACGCAAGACGTTTGAACCAAAAAATTTTTAAAAATGGCTAAAGAAATCAGTGGCTATGTAAAGCTGCAATGTAAAGGTGGTCAGGCCAATCCTGCACCTCCTATCGGCCCTGCGTTGGGTTCCAAAGGTGTGAACATCATGGAATTCTGCAAGCAATTCAATGCTCGTACGCAGGACAAACCGGGAAAAGTATTACCTGTATTAATTACTGTTTACTCTGACAAAAGTTTTGATTTTGTCATCAAAACGCCTCCTGCACCTGTTCAATTACTGGAAGCAGCTAAGGTAAAAAATGGCTCGAAAGAACCCAATCGTAATAAGGTTGGTAAAGTAAGTTGGGCTCAGGTTGAAGAAATCGCCAAGGATAAGATGCCTGATCTGAACTGCTTTTCTGTTGAAAGCGCCATGCGTATGGTTGCCGGAACAGCGCGCAGTATGGGTTTAACCGTAGAAGGAAAAGCCCCTTGGGAAAATTAATTCAAGTAGTAAACTTTAAAAAGAATTCAAATGGCAAAAATTTCAAAAAAGCGTAAAGCAGCCATGGCGAAAGTAGACGCCAACAAATATTATCCGCTGGCAGAAGCTTCCAAAATAGTTAAAGATCTCAATTGTACAAAATTCGATAGTTCTGTCGATTTACATATCCGTTTGGGCGTTGATCCACGTAAAGCTGATCAGGCTATTCGTGGTACGGTAACCCTTCCGCACGGAACAGGTAAAACCAAGCGTGTATTGGTTTTATGTACACCCGATAAAGAAGCAGAAGCAAAAGCTGCCGGTGCTGACCACGTCGGATTAGACGAATATGTTCAAAAAATTGATGGTGGTTGGACCGATATTGATGTAATCATCGCTACCCCATCCGTGATGCCAAAAATCGGACGTTTGGGTAAGGTTTTAGGACCTCGTAACCTCATGCCGAATCCAAAAACCGGAACAGTAACCAATGATGTTGGTGCAGCCGTGAATGAAGTAAAAGGTGGTAAAATTGCCTTTAAGGTTGATAAAGCCGGAATCATTCATGCCTCTATTGGTCGTGTTTCCTTCGAACCTAAAAAGATTGAAGAAAACAGTCAGGAACTGATTAACGCCATTGTTAAGTTAAAACCGTCAAGTTCTAAAGGCACTTATGTAAAAGGCATCAGTATGGCCACGTCAATGAGTCCGGGTATTTATATCGATACCAAAGCTGCTCAGAATTAATCAATTTCTAAAACAATCAGAAAATGACAACAGAACAAAAAAATCAAACTATAGAAGTCCTGAAAGAGAAATTTTCTCAGTACAAGAATTTCTATGTAACCAATACAGAATCACTGACTGTGGCTCAAGTCAACAAATTACGCCGTCTTTGTTTCGATAAAGCAGTGGAAATGAAAGTGGCTAAAAATACTTTGATCGTTAAAGCCCTTCAATCATTGGGTGATGACAAATACACGGGAATGATGGAATCTTTTCATGGTGTAACCGCACTGATGTTTAGTGAAAATCCTAAAGAACCCGCTTTATTGATTAGCTCTATTCGTGAAGAATTCAAAACAGATAAGCCTTTATTAAAAGCGGCGCTCATCGGTGAAGATATTTTCATGGGTAATGATAGTTTAATCGCACTTAAAAACATCAAAACGAAGAACGAACTCATCGGAGAAGTTATCGGATTACTTAAATCGCCGATCTCCCGTGTTATTTCAGCTCTTCAAAATCGCCCGGAAGCAGCAGAAGCTGCCGAAGGTTAATCACGGCTTCCAAGCTCAACTATATTTAAAAAATTCAAAAACTAAAAAAATTCATCATGGCAGACATTAAAAATTTAGCCGAACAATTGGTAGGCTTAACAGTTAAAGAAGTTCAGGAACTTGCTGATGTACTGAAAGCTGATTATGGTATTGAGCCGGCAGCAGCAGCAGTAGTCGTAGCAGGCGGTGGCGGTGCAGCAGCAGCGGTTGAAGAAAAAACTTCATTCACCGTTGTATTGAAAAGCGCAGGTGCTAGCAAATTAGGTGTGGTTAAAGTTGTAAAAGACTTGACCGGACTTGGTCTGAAAGAAGCGAAAGACCTCGTTGACGGTGCTCCAGGTAACGTTAAAGAAAACGTTGACAAAGCGACAGCTGACGATATCGCAGGTAAATTGAAAGAAGCAGGTGCTGATGTAGAAATCATCTAATCTGTTTTAAACAATACTAAAAACCTTCGGATTTATTTCGAAGGTTTTTTTTTGCCTTTTAAAACGAATCTCATCTACGAAAAGATCCCTCGCCCTAGTCAACTGTGCGAAAAAATCGATTGACATAACCCTACAAACCAATTTTAGTATTGAGGAATTATTTTAGAAAAATTATTTGAATTTCTCTACTTCCAATAATTTTCAACCTTCAGCGAAGCGTCATTGCAAATTTTTCGAATGGAATTTTTGGGTTAATTTTACCGCACAAAATATCATATGCCACTCAATAAAAATCAGATTGCTCAAAGAATTGCCCGTGAACTACAAGATGGATTCTATGTGAATCTAGGAATTGGTATCCCTACCCTTGTTGCGAATTATATTCCGGAAGGTATGGAAGTTGTTCTTCAGAGTGAAAATGGTTTACTTGGCATGGGACCATTCCCGGTAGAGGGTGAAGAGGATGCAGATTTAATCAATGCCGGTAAACAAACCATTACCACCGTTGCAGGTTCGGCATTTTTTGATAGTGCAGTTAGCTTTGGAATGATTCGGGCAGGCAAAGTAGATCTTACAGTACTTGGAGCCATGGAAGTAGCCGAAAATGGCGATATTTCCAATTGGAAAGTACCGGGCAAAATGGTAAAAGGAATGGGAGGCGCCATGGATCTGGTAGCAAGTGCAAAAAATATTATCGTTGCCATGCAACATACTGATAAGGCTGGAAATTCTAAATTACTTCCTAAATGTTCATTGCCGATTACCGGGTTGAATTGCGTTAAAAAAATTGTGACGGATTTGGGGGTATTTGATGTTACGCCTGATGGATTCGTTTGTATCGAACATGCTGCAGATGTCACTTTAGAAGAAATTCAACAGAAAACTGCCGGAAAACTTCGATTTGCCGATCAGGTTCAGGTCATCACATTTTCTTAATATGATTTTTCCAGGAGAATCATTTGCCAAACCAGGAAATATACATCGGCTGCTCCTGAACTTCATTCTTGTCATTTAGTTGCGAAATCAGATTCCCAAAAGGATATCAATACCCAGCGCGTATACCCTGGGTTTTTTATTCAATTTTATCTTGAATTTACCGGAATCTGAAGCTATTGAGTGATGAACGACAATCCTTATATAAAAATGATGGATATTTTTCCTTTTTTAAATTAAACCTTACATTTGTACTTACTTAAATTGATTAATGCATCCAAAACAGAACCGACGTCCTTTTAAAAAAGAAAGAGAACACAGAATTAACTCAGAAATTAACGTACCACAAGTCAGACTTGTAGGTGAAAATCTGGAACCTGGAGTTTACCCAACGGATAAAGCCTTGATACTTTGTCAGCAATTAGAAGTGGATCTTGTAGAAATATCTCCGCAAGCTGATCCTCCTGTTTGTCGTGCAGTGGATTACAACAAATTCCTTTACGAAAAAAAGCGTAAAGAGAAAGAAATGAAAGCCAAAGCGCAAAAAAGTGAGGTTAAGGAAATTCGTTTTACACCCAATACCGATGATCATGATTTTGACTTTAAAGCCAAGCATGCCGAAAAATTTCTGCAAGAAGGAAATAAAGTTAAAGCTTATGTTCAATTTAAAGGGCGTGCCATCATATTCAAAGATCGTGGTGAATTGATTTTATTAAAATTTGCAGAACGTCTGGTCGATTTCGGTTCGCTGGAAGGCATGCCAAAATTGGAAGGAAAACGGATGCATGCTATTTTTTCACCAAAGGTCAAGAAAAAAGTATAATATTTGGTTTAATTCATTTTCTTACAATACCTTCACCATCTTATTTTTTATCACAATGAATATTTATGTTTCAAACATTCCGTTTCGCATGAAACAGGAAGAACTCTCAGATTTGTTTGCTGAGTTCGGAGATGTCCAATCCTGCAAAATTATTATGGACAAGATCACCCGCCGCAGCCGTGGATTTGGGTTTGTAGAAATGGCCGACGATTCCGGACAATCTGCTATTAACGCATTAAATGGTCGGGAGGTCATGGGTTTAGCACTTCGTGTGAATGAAGCCCGCCCAAAAGAGTAAATCCAGTCTTTCGCAGAGTACTGTTTGAAAAAATCTTGGATTCTTTTAACCAACACAGCTTTAGGGCTGTGTTTTTTATTTTAATCCCATTCCAATGGTAGAATGGTTTTAATAAAATTTGGAACCAAGTCGTTTAGATTTTGTTAAAGAAATTAAACGTGAAGTGTCCTCAAGCATGGAAGTTATTTTTTGGATTCATTGTTAATAAAGGATTTAGCTAATATTTTAATGGGACAATAAGATTCAATCGGGTACATCGATTACCATGAATTCAAATTTCACCGAACCTATCTTTTAACCTATTGAAGGATGCAGGGTCTGAAAAAGGTCTTGCAAGCAAAAAATCATTAAACGACTTACAAACCTTAAAACAAAGTATCATGAAATTAAAACGCATTTTTTCCGCAGCGCTCATTTTCACATTAATGTTCAGTTTTAGCGACATTTTCGCCCAGCGCAGTCATCATCGTTATCAACAACATCGCTCCGGGTCCGTGCGGCATCGTCCGCTCCCTTGCGCACGTCCAATGCCGCCTATGCACCGTATCGTACCTGCTCCACGTCAAATTGTTCGTCATCACAGAGCTGTTCATCGAGCTTTTCGACGCGGCGTAGCCTTAGGACATCGTCAGGCATACCACAGGGCTGCTCGTCGAGGCCATCGAATGATGAGACCGTAATGAAAGAAAAACTAAATTTAAAAGACCGATTTTTTCGGTCTTTTTTCGTTTAAAGCCCTTGCTATGAAAGGATTCTAACTTTAAATCCAGGGACGCCGGAAATGCCGTTTTATTTGTTCAAAATACAGTACCATAATTCCAAATATATTGTATCTTCGCCCGTTCAAAAATCATACTAAACCAAAGTACTATTAAGACATGCAGTTAAAAGGATTGATTAAAATTTTTACGATCGCGTTGATTTTAATCTCGTTGTTTCAGTTATCATTTACACTGGTTGTAAACAATTTCGAAAAAAAGCAAGAATCAAAGGTTAGAAGTCAGCTTAAAGCCTCAAACCCCGGTATGTCAGAAGCCGAATTGAGCCTGGCAGCCGACGATAAGTTGCGTTTTGTTTTGGACAGTTTATCGACCAAGGAAATTTACAACCTCGGAATTACCAAGTACACTTATCAGGAAGCCAAAGAAGAGCAATTAAATTTGGGTCTTGACTTGCAGGGTGGAATGAACGTGGTTCTTGAAGTAAGCCTGGATGATTTGGTGCGCAGTATGAGCAATAACCGGAATGATCCTGCTTTAAATCTGGCTTTGGAAGAAGCGAAGAAAATGCAGGTCAACAGTCAGGAAGACTTCATTTCTTTGTTTGCTAAGGCGTATGAAGCTAAAAACCCTCAGGCCAAACTGGCTACAATGTTCGTGAATTCAAGTTCTAAAGATTTGAATTTTAATTCTTCAAATGCCGACGTGTTGAAAAAAATGAAGGCTGAAGCGAAGGATGCCATTAACCGTACACACAAAGTATTATTAACACGTATTGATAAATTCGGGGTTGCGCAGCCTAATGTAAATTTGGATGAAAACCGTGGTATCATTAGCGTAGAATTAGCCGGTGTAAACAATCCGGAAAGGGTAAGAAAGTATTTGCAGGCAACTGCGAAACTTGAATTCTGGGAAACTTATTCTCAGCATGAAATTGCCCAAGGTTTTATTAAAGCAGACGAAGATTTAAAGGCAATGCTTTCGGGTAAAAAAGAAAATGTTGATACGGCTAAAGTTGCAGCAGATTCCAATCAGGTAGCTAATGTAGCTGCGCCATCATCTTCTGATACTGGGTCTTTGGCCAGTTTGATGAAAACGGATACCTCTAAAACGGATACGAGCACAGCCGGTATGACCGATGAGCAAAAAATTGCTAAAGCAAAAAAAGACAACCCTTTACGTAGTTTTTTATTAGGCGGATTTGAAGTGCGTCAGGATCCTAAAACAGGACAGGTTGCCAATATGCCTATGATCTCTTATGTATTTACAAGAGATACCGCACAATTGCGTGAATACCTCAATATGCCTGTTGTTAAGAAGAATTTCCCGGCAGATTGTCGTTTCTACTTTGGTATTGCGGATAAAGAAAATCGCGAAAAGAATAAAGTATGTATTTTATACTCTATCAAAACAAATGGTAAAGATGCGCCTCCATTGGGTGGAGATCATATCACAGACACTCGTCAGGATTATGATCGTGTAAGTGGTCAACCAGATGTTCAAATGAGTATGGATCCGGTTGGCGCTCGTATGTGGGAACGATTAACCGGTGCAAACGTGGGTAAACCTATTGCAATTGTCTTGGATGATATTGTTTATTCAGCGCCAGCTCCTAGTGAAAAAATTGCTGGTGGTAGTTCCAATATCACTGGATCCTTCACTGTTGAAGAGGCTCAGGATTTAGCCAATATCTTAAAAACCGGTAAGTTACCTGCTCCTGCGAAAATCGTTCAGGAACAAGTGGTTGGTCCAACCTTAGGTGAGGAAGCTGTAAATGGTGGAATGCTTTCATTTATCATTTCATTTATTGTCATCTTTATTTTGATGTTGGTGTATTATAACACTGCTGGATGGGTTGCTAATATTGCATTGATTCTGAACTTGTTATTTACCGTTGGGGTTTTGGCTGCTTTACATGCCTCATTAACCGCAGCCGGTATTGCAGGGTTGGTTTTAACCATCGGTATGGCTGTGGATACCAACGTAATCATTTTTGAGCGTATCAAGGAAGAATTAAAACTTGGTAAAAACCATGAGTCGGCTGTCAATGATGGTTACCGACGATCGCTGAATCCTGTTTTAGATGGACATATCACCGTTTTAATGACTGCGATTATCCTCTTTATTTTTGGATTAGGTCCGGTTTTAGGATTTGCGACAACCCAAATTTTAGGTATCCTGTTGTCCTTGTTCTGTGGAATTTTAGTTTCTCGTTTGATTACCGACATGCGTATGTCAAAAGGAAAACATTTCAATTATTTCACAGGGATATCTGAAAAAATGTTCCAAAAATTCAATTTCCATTTCATTGAATGGCGTAAAAAAGCCTATATCATTTCAATCGTGGTATTGATTTTGGGAATCGCTGCTATCTTCAATGGTTTCTATTATGGTGTTGAATTTGCTGGTGGTAGAAGTTATACCGTTAAATTGGAAAAAGCAGTTAGCACCAACGATATCCGTGAAGCACTTAAAGCAAACTTTGAAGAATTCCCTATCGTAAAAACAATTGGAAATGCGAATCAGGTGAATATCACAACAGCCTATAAAATTAAAGAATCAGGTATCGGCGTTGAAAGTGAAGTGCAAAACAAACTTTATGAAGGATTGAAAAAAGGAGGATTTATTCCTTCATCAGTAGATGAAACAACCTTTAAGGTAAGTCATATTCTGAGTTCACAAACCGTTCTTCCAACCATCTCGGATGATTTGAAAAAAGGTGCTTTGTGGGCTACTTTCTGGTCGTTCTTCTTAATCGCCGTTTATATCTTTGTTCGTTTCCGTAAATGGCAATATTCTTTAGGAACAATCGTGGCATTGGTGCATGACGTATTAGTAACTTTGGCTGTATTCTCCTTCCTGAAAGGTGTAGTACCATTTGCTTTGGAAATCGATCAACACTTTATCGCTGCGGTATTAACCGTTATTGGGTTCTCGATGAATGATACCGTAATCGTATTTGACCGGGTACGTGAATATTTCCGTAAGCGTGCAGGTGATTCTAAAACAAATATCATCAATGCTGCCATCAATGATACAATGAGTCGAACAATCATGACATCATTAACGGTATTCTTAACCTTGTTGATTCTATTCATTTTTGGTGGAGAAGTTACCCGTGGGTTTGCCTTCGCCATGATGATTGGTGTGATCACAGGTACTTATTCTTCTATCTTCGTGGCTGCTCCGATTCTGGTTGATTTGGACAAATCTGACAATCTGATCAATGAAGAAGATAAAGAAAAACGTATCGAAGAATTGAAGAAAATGGCTTAATAGCCTCCTTAGATATAAAAATCCCGATCTGTACACAGGTCGGGATTTTTTTAAAGTAAAACGTTATATTTATGGGTGGAATAAAACATGTCCACTCAAAGAAACGTTCAAATATTCTTTAAAAGCCAAAACAAGATGAATCAAAAATTTCAGTCAGGAGATCAACGAAGTTTTCATAAAACAATATCGAAAGATGACATTGCACAATTCGACAATGGCACTGTGCATGAAGTGTATTCAACCTTTGCGATTGCAAGAGATGCTGAATGGAGTGGCCGTTTATTTGTGTTAGAAATGAAAGAAGAAGGAGAAGAAGGAATAGGTACATTTATCCATGTGAATCATTTGGCGCCGGCATTTCCCGGACAAGAAATCCGTTTTGATGCCACTTTTGAAGAAATAACAGAAAAAGGCGAAATCATCACTTCATTTCGTGTTTTACAAGGAGAACGACTGATAGCCGAAGGCCGACAAGGGCAACGTATACTTCTTAGAACAAAAATTGACCTGATTTTTGAAAAACTAAGAAACAATTCTTAATTCTCGAAGGATTAAGGCTTACATGTTCTTGGAGAGCAACATCAATCATATGTAAAATATTAAAAGTAAGATAATGATGAACGAAAATTTATTTACTGAAAAGCAGCGGTTTAAGCAATGGTGGCTGTGGATGATTCTCTTTGGGGTTAATGGACTCTTTTTGTTTGGAGTCTATCAACAAGTCATTAAAGGGCAACAATTTGGCGACAACCCAATGAGTAATTCAGGCCTCATCATAGCAACAGGGCTAACTATTCTCCTGACAATTTTGTTCATAAACTTTCGCCTTGACACATTGATTAAAAAAGATGGTATTTATGTTCGTTTTTTTCCAATACATCTTAAGTACAAACATTTTCCTTGGGATAAAATCACCAAAATATCTGTTAGACAGTACTCAGCAATCGCCGAATTTGGTGGTTACGGTTTGCGTTTAGGCCTTTTTGGGAAAGGAAGCGCTTTTAATGTTTCAGGCGATAAAGGATTACAATTGGAATTTACAGACAAGAAAAAATTACTGATTGGCACAAATAAACCCGATGAACTCACTGCAATACTCAAGGAAATCGGACAACTAAAAGAGAGCACATAGGAATGCTTATCCACTTACATTAAAATCTCGTAAGGCATCATTCAAACTGGTCTTTAAATCCGTTGATTCTTTACGCTGACCAATAATTAAAGCACAACCTACCTGGTATTCACCGGCAGGAAATTTTTTGGTATAACTACCCGGAATGACCACACTTCGAGCAGGAACCCGACCTTTGTATTCAATCGGTGTGTCGCCGCTGACATCGATGATTTTGGTACTTTGAGTCAATACAACATTAGCCCCCAGTACAGCTTCACGTTCTACGTGCACACCTTCGACCACGATACAACGCGAGCCAATAAAACATCCGTCTTCAATAATAACCGGACTGGCCTGCAAAGGTTCCAAAACGCCACCAATTCCAACTCCACCACTTAAATGGACATTCTTTCCAATCTGGGCACAACTTCCAACAGTGGCCCAGGTATCCACCATAGTACCTTCATCGACATAAGCCCCAATATTCACATAGCTCGGCATGAGCACGACATTCTGGGCTAAATAGGAACCATATCGTGCTACCGCATGAGGAACAGCTCTCACCCCTTGAGAAGCATAATCTGATTTCAAGGCCATTTTATCGTAAAACTCAAAAGGTGGCAAAGAGAAAGTTTTCATTTCCTGAATGGCGAAATACATTAAAATGGCCTGCTTGACCCACTCATTGACTATCCAGCTTTGCTCATTGGGTTGAGCCACTCTCAATCGCCCCTTATCCACCTCTTCGATCACCGTTCGAACCGCATTGGCATATAATTCATTCTTCAATAAATTTCTATCGTTCCAGGCTGCTTCTATTAATTGTTGTAATTCCATCTTTTAGGTACTATTAAAACCGCAAAACTATATCTTTCATTGAATAACTGCGTCAATCAATTCAATTGAATGAAGTCTCAAGAAATTTGACAATAATCAGCACCTATTTAACAAAGAGACTTGTTACACAATAGGTTAAAGCTGCAAGTATAGCCGAAATTGGAATAGTCAATATCCAGGCCCATAACAAATTAACCGTAACACCCCATCGTACCGCACTCAAACGTTTGGTGGCTCCCACCCCGATAATCGCACCGGTGATAGTATGCGTAGTTGAAACCGGAATACCCATTTGCTCAGTCAGGAAAAGTGTACCTGCACCTGCGGTTTCAGCACAAACCCCTTCCAATGGTGTTACTTTGGTAATTTTTGTACCCATTGTTTTTACAATTTTCCATCCACCGCTTAAGGTACCTAAACCAATCGCCAAATAACAAGCCAAAGGAACCCATTCCGGCATTAGTTTGATATCCGCAATTTCACCGTTAGCCATCAAGGCTGCTGCGATAATACCCATTACTTTTTGAGCATCATTACCTCCATGCCCTACGGAGAAAGCAGCTGAAGATAACAACTGTAATTTCTTGAACATATTACCTGTTCGAGCCGCACTGGGTTGTCGCATTTTTTCATTGTAAATGAACGCGATGATAAACAAAAATAAAATGGCCATCATACAGATTCTGATAACCAGATTATCTGCCTTGGCAATTTCTTTTTTCAAATCCGATTTGACATTTACCTTGATACTCTCTTTAAATTTTTGCACTTTATCAACACCCAATGGATAGTTTATTTCCATCAGTTTTGAAGCCATTTGTGTAGATAATGTTTCAAAACCTACTTCATGCAATTTTTTAGTCATAGGCTTTAAAGAATCCATCGCACTTTGTGCTGCTTCATAGGCCAGCAATTTATTTGGCCCTTTATCTTTTACCGCCTTCTTTCGATCCAATTCAAGATATAAAGCGATTTTATCCTGAAGTTTCGAAATTTCAATCGGTTTAATATCCGCTACTTCGAGGATATGTTCTGCTACAGATTCTGAGCCCTTTACTTCATAATCGGAAAAGAATGGCTTAGAAAGTTCAACATTCTTTTTAGAAACCTCTAGTTTATCAGATTGATCCTTCAGTTTCTTTTCAAGTTCCACCATTTTCTCCATTCGACCTTCAGCTTTATCCGAAGACTTCAGTTGGTCCAATTCAATAGTGAGTTTTTCGATTTCATGCGAGTACTTATCTACCTTGAAATACTTGGAAATATTTTCATCAATTTTGGATGTTTCGAAACGTTGAAATGAAAACCAAATTCCTATAATACAAAGCGTGAGTATCCCGGTTTTTATCCAAATATTCCGATTGATGGTAACAATGGTGAAAAACATCGAGATCAACATCCCAATGAGTGGTGCCAGGAAAATAAACAAAACGGTTTTCCCAATTTTAGAACTGTCGATGATGGTTTTTAATGCCGGTAAACTTTGTCCTTTGTCCCATGCACTAAAAAAGGCATGCGCAATGGCGGCACCTGCAAATCCACCAATAAGGGTATGAGAAGAAGATGAAGGTATTCCCCACCACCAGGTCATGAGATTCCAAATGATGGCTGCAATTAAACCAGAAAAGATAACCGGTAAAGTAATAAATTCCTTATAAACTGTTTTACCGATTGTATTAGCCACAGCATGATCTTTAAAAATCATGTAAGCCACAAAATTAAAGAAAGCCGCCCAAACCACTGCCTGAAAAGGAGTGAGTACTTTGGTAGAAACGATCGTGGCAATGGAATTAGCTGCATCATGAAAACCATTGATATAATCAAATATCAGGGCGAGGATAATGACAACGTGAACAAAAGTCATGTATTAATTTTAGGGTTAAATCAAACGAAATCTTGCGACAATTAGGCGTATTTAATCACAATTGACTCAATCACATTGGCAGCATCCTCACATTTATCGGTTGCAGTTTCCAGTACCTGATAAATTTCTCTTTTCTTGATGACTTCTTTGGCATCCGGTTCCAGTGCGAATAACCTTTCAATACTTAAATCGTAGATATCGTCAGCCTGATTTTCGAGACTATTGGCCTTAACCAGTGCATTCGTGATGGAGGTCACATTTTTCATATTCCGGAGTTCCTTAACTGCTGTACGAATTGCTTCAACACCTAATTCGATACATTCTGCCAACTTTTGAATACCTTGTTCCTGGGGATTTACTTTGTAAAAATTGATTTTTTTAGCGGATGCATTGATATAATCTGCAATATCATCTAGCGCTGTTGCCAAGTAGTGAATATCCTCACGGTCGAAAGGAGTGATAAAATTCCGACCCAGTTCCTGAAAAATTTGATGGGTGAGATTGTCATTATCATGTTCCAGAGTTTCAATTTGGGCAATAATGGCTGCTCTTTTGTTAAAATCCGGTTCATGAACCATCTCACGGAGCTTTTTAGCCATTACATCTACCGTATCCACGACATTTTCGAAGAGGCTGTAAAAAATTTTATCTTTCGGTTGGAAAATTTTCATAATGGAATTGAGACTCATGTATACTTAATTTGGCACAAAGATGAAAGAAAGACCCGACCTGTACTATGTTAAGAATAATTGTAATGTTTTTGTAATATTGGAATCATATAAGTTGATTAACGTAACAATTTCGTAATCCAAAAACTGCCAAAAAATATAAAGTGATTCAATTCTATAGTTTCCAGATTATACATTTTATCAATCATTTAATAATGTCCAATAAACAAGCGACAATTCGAACTGGTGGAGATGTATACCCTTTCAGACCGTCGCTTAGAGGACTATGCATTACCTGACAACCGACAAAAAGGATCCTTATTGAGATTACAGGCACAGATTAACTTTTAAAAGATTGATCCATTTCAGTTAGGGCATTGTTGTTTTTTGTAAACTTGCAATATCATTGCCTACTGAGAGAATCAACAGGCAGGTAGCAGTACAAAATACCGGAGAGGTAATACAGTGATGACCATTCCAGCTTCCATTATCGTTTTGAATCTGTAGTAATTTGGCACTTACTTTATCATACCAAAGTTTCCATTCCTGGTCTTTTGCAATGATTAAGCCCTCCCCTGTTTGCAGAAAACTCATAAATTCCTCACCACCATTATTCCCAAATCCGGACATAACATCATCCCTTACAGCTTGTACTTTAGAGGCTTCATTCACCTGATAGGCCGTAACCGCTTTGTAAGCCTGATCATCTGCATAGCCAATCTTTTTTAGATTTTCGACGCTTATTTCATCGTTTTCACGCAGAGCGCCCTCTTTTTTGGCTTTTTTGACTTTGTCTTTTACTTCCCTTGTTTCAGCGGCCGAACCTCTTGCGGTGCTGCTCACCGAATACAACATCACCCCTGCCCCTTTTTCCGTTTTTACATTCCCCGTTTGTGTATCAAAATTTGATTTTTGATAATCCCTGGATTTAACCAAAACTTCTTTGTTTACTTTGGCTCCTTTCTTTTCGGCAGACTCTAAAGCATTGTTGGCATATGAAGATTGAAGCACGCCGGCCCATCCATCATCTTTAAAACTACCATCCTGATTTTGGTTTTGTTCAATTTTTTTAACACAGATATCCAAACATTGCTGAACTTTATTTTTTTGTTCTGGGTCATGTTGCAAATAATCCAGCAGATTACTAAAATACTGTGCCGTTAATACGACATCAATATTAGCACCCAGTTTTGACTGAGGTTGCGTGCCCGTTAAAAGGGTAATATTATTACTTTTAGGATCACATTTTAAAACAGACAAGATTAAAAATTGAGTGCCTTGATTAAGGTTTTGTGAGTAGATTCCTGCTGTGGGTGTATGATTGTTTCTTAATAAGGCCATGAGAACCATCGCCGTGGTAGCAGGATCGGAGGGTACATTTTGTGGATTCATTTCATTTTGCTGACTATGCGATCCTGCCCCCCATCCTCCGTCACGAAGCTGTGCTTTGGATATCCATGAGAGTGCTTCAGAAAGGGAGGCCTTAACTTTTTCAGGAATGGGATAGATAAAGTGAGTATCCAGTGAATCTTCTCCCATAACAGATTTAAAAACACAACCTTGAGGTTTTTGATCCTGGTTCTGATGATTTTTACAACAGGATTCAGACTTGGTATCGGACTTGGCCGGTTCAACAATGATAAAAGCGCTGATACAAATGGCGCCAATAAAAAGTAATAGCAGGGTTAAACGAAATTTGTTTGACATGGGTAAAATATTTTTGATGATTAAAACGATACCTGGATGCCTTGATCCAAAACAATGCACAAATAAAATTGTTAAATTATTTTAACGGATTAAACCTTGGTGATTACTTAAATATAAAAGAATTGCCTCTCAATATGCCACCAACAATGAGGGCCTCCTGAATAACGCTCAAAATGGGTGGTGGTGTTCGTTCCGGCGAAATATTATAATTGATGATGCACACTTTTTTGAGGCATATTTCTAAAAAGCGTTTACTCGAGATTCAGATTTTTTCGCTACTCAGTAAGCCCTATTTAAACCAGATTTTTCTTTCATAAAAAATAAACTACCAAATCCTGCAAAAAATAAAACGCCATGCTGCACAGACAACCAATTTTCGGTTAGAAAAGTGCATGATAATAAAACAATAAAAGAGATATAAAGTACATCCTTTCGTTTTAGTGCCTGGAACAAAAAAATAAAAAGCACAGCGAGTAGAATAATGAAGCCCAACAATCCAAAACTCAGCCAATGATTCAAATATTCATTATGGGTATTGTAAGTGCCCAATGCTTGTCTGGAAATGGTAGAATGAAAGTACATCGCTAAATCGAGATTTCTTTGCAGTTCATAGGGGCCAAGTCCTTTCAACCAATGTGCTTTTAATAAATTTAAATCCGTTTGGAAAATGATTTTTCTGACTTGAATTGAATTGTCTATGGTACCCGGAGAAGCAGGCCAAAATTCAAGGACGCGTTGCTTTACGATTGGAATAAAAACAATGAGAAGGCTTAATCCTGCAACAAAAACACCGGCTACAATTGCACGTTTTTTGATGGATAAAAAATTTGCATACAAAATGAACATAAGATGTATGAACATCAAGGCCAAGAAAGGCATTTTGGGCAACAACATTAAGGTGGATATAAACAATAACAAATACGCTGATCCTTTTATCCAAAAAGACATAGACTTTGCCTCAAAAAATAGAATGGCTATACAGAATCCTGCATATACTCCATAACTGGTTGGGTGCATTTGTGCATGCTGTTCAAATAATCGACGGTAAGTAACATGATTCAATGTAAATAAGTCAGCATTTAAATGAGAAAACAGCATGATATGCGCCCATAACATTTTTAGAATAACCGCCCATACAAACCAAGGGAGAAACTTTTTCCAGGATACATTTTTAGAGCGAAGCATGAATATCAACAACATTGGGACTGCCAACAAACCAGCTTTGGTTTCCAAAAATCCGCCAATATAACAAGATGAAACATCTGTATCAGAGCGTAAATAACTGATTAAATATGGGATATAAAGTGAAGCAAACAGAAGAACGATAATGTATTCAGATGATTTGATGCTGCTGTGATTTTTGATGGACTGAAGCAAAACCCCAAAAGCCAAAAACAGAAGTAACCAGGTTTGTAATTGTCTGGGTAGCCCAAAACTTAACATGAATGCAGGTATCATCCAATCTACATTCAGATAATCATAAAACTTTTTGTACATGTGCCTGCATTTTTTGTTGTACAAAAGCTTTTATCTCCTTTTGAAAAATACTTTCTGAAAAGCGGAGGGCATTTGATCGAATCAATTCATGATTGGTGAGCGGGGCAGATTCCATTTGATCTATGGCAGTCAACAGAGAATCGGCATCCTGATGATCGAAGAAGTACCCTGTTTCACCCTCAATCACTGTTTCAATATGACCTCCATAACGCAATGCAATAACCGGTGTCCCTGTAGATTGCGCCTCAACACACATGATGCCAAAATCTTCTTTGGAGGCAAAAACACAAGCTTTGGCTTGTTGCATATAAAGAATCAACTCGTCATCATGCTGATAACCCAACCAGATAATATTGGGTGTATTCGCCAACATCCTTTTACATTTATCGGAATCATATCCATCACCGATCAACACCAATTTAAGTTGTGGACGCCTTTTAAAGGCTTCAATAATCAAATCTATTTTTTTAAACGATACAAATCGGCCGGGCGCTAAATAAAAAGATTGCCGGGGATGAGGGTTTAATAAAAATTTATTCGTTTGCACAGGTGGATATATCACATCCGCATTTCGTTGATAAGTATTTAATATTTGCTGCTGTATATGAATGGAGTTGGCGGTAAAATAATCAACCTGTTTCGAATTTTCAAAATCCCACTTACGAATGCGCCGAATGATCTGATTAGCCATCCATTTTTTAAGCCCATGCATCCCTTTTAAATAATCTTCTTTCAGGTACCAGGCATATCGCATCGGGGTATGACAATAACATATATGCACCGATCCTTTCTTTTTTCGATAGCCCTTAGCTACAGCATGAGATGAAGACAAATACAAATCGGCATCGGGTAATTGGGTATGGCCAACAATCCACGGAAAAACAGGCATGAGAAATTTGTAGGCATTGGTGATTGACGGTATCCATTGTAAAAAAGAAGTATGCACCTGTATACCCTGTAGAATTTGTTTCTGATCCGGTACCGGTAATTTATTGAATAAAGTATATAAACCAACAATCTCAGGTTGAAACACTGAAACCATTGATTGAATGACCTTTTCCGATCCGGCATTCACCCTTAACCAGTCATGCGTGAGAACGATTTTCATGGGCTTGAATTTCCTGACGAATTACTTCCGCACTTTGTAAGTAGCTCATCCAGGGTTTAGTAATTTTGTTTTCAACAGTTATAGTCTGATCATTGAGTATTTCAAGCAAGGAAATTTGTATGGAAGATTCATGTTGGATATCGCAAAAATAAACAGAATCCTGATAAAGCTCACGATGCACGGGTATATCTGAGCATAACACTTGACATTGAAAAAACAAAGCTTCAAGTATCGGCAAATTAAATCCTTCGTAAGCTGAGATAGAAACAAAAACCTCTGCCCTTTGATACCATGAAGCCAATTCATTATCCGTTAAGGAATTCAGACAAACCATATTGGGCAAAAGGGGCATGTTTTGTTGGGTAAAAATGTTGGAATCAGCACCAATGCAGACCAATTGATATTTAGGAAATTGTTGTTGGACTCGTTGAAAAACACGAAATAAAGTTGGTAGATTTTTGCGCGGATTTAGCGAACCCACACATAAAATAATTTTTTCCTTAACCCATGTGGGTGGTAATTCCTGTTGAAGAAAAAACGCAGCGATTCCATTTTTTGTGATGGTAATATCGGTTTGGGATAGAGCGAATTGAGTCGTTATTTCATCCCGAACAGATTGGCTGACTGTAAAAAGATGTTGTGCATTTCGAATCACAGCAGGTTGCATAAAACGGTACCATGTTCTGAATAGAAAAGAAAATGACTTGGGGTAAAAAATATAGGCTAAATCGTGGATGGTAATCATATTATACCGATACAATAGAGGAGCTGAATTGCATAAATTGAGTAAAATATTCTTTTTATTGCTCATAAATCGGTACAAATCCCACTGTTCCCAAATAGTTCCGGTATTGCGGCCAATGATTTGTGCATCCAATTCTTGGGCTATCTCTGTGTGCAGAATATTTATGGGCGCTAAAAAAACTACTTGTGGTGCCTGTTTTTTGATTTGACGACAAATCTCTATGGCATACCTTTGCACACCAGTCAGCTTTTGTGTCAGAAACCGCGCATTCACATAGAAAATGGATTCTAAATCGTTTGTCATTGTTTCGGACCTCAACTTACGAAGTTTATCCATGATATGCAATTCTTCCGTCAACTATACGCTTTAACGAAACGCAACGTAACTGTTAGATATAAACATTCTCTTTTGGGATTTATATGGGGGTTTATCAAACCGCTCCTTTACTTATTTATTTTTATCATCATTTTTAGCGCACAGTTTACCTCTATAGCAAATTATGTATTGTATACAACCAGTGGTTTAATTTTTTGGTTCTTTTTTGCCAATATGACTTCACAAGGGGCCTCTTCGATTATTACTTCTTCAGGAATCATCAAATCACTTAAACTTCAAACCATTCTATTTCCTTTGGCTGAAGGTATGAGTGAACTGTTTAATTTATGCCTTACTTTAATCGTGTTCCTTTTATTGATGCCCTGGTTTGGTTTTCATTGGAATTTATCCATAATATGGTTATTTCCGACGATTATTTTGTTTGCAATCTTTTCAATGGGCATCACACTCATACTATCCTCGCTCAATGTTTATTTCAGAGATGTCGGGATACTTTGGTCGACGATTCAACCGGCTTTTTTTTATCTCACTCCTATTGCATACACAGAAAGTTTGATTCCCGAAAAATTTATTCCATTTATTCGCGCAAATCCGATATATGCTTTTATGCAATTGATTCGTCAGGTTTTGTATGAAAATCGTCATCCGGATTTGCAAGTATTGTTCACCTGCAGCTTCTTGAGTTTAGGCAGTTTCATGGTTGGTTATTTTATTTTCCATCGACTCAAAAACCAATTTATTACAGCCATTTGATGAAACAGCAACCCGTCATAAAATTTGAACACGTGTTCATCGATTACCGGCAAAATCCTGCAGGTGTATACTCGATTAAAGATGCAATTACCTCCTGGTCGCATCCGTTTCGAAAAAAAACCATATTAAAGGATATCACGTTTGAAGTCATGCCCGGTGAACATCTTGGCATTGCGGGTCGGAATGGAAGTGGCAAGAGTACCCTACTACGGGCTATCGCCGGCATTATAAAACCATCGAAAGGTCGCATACAGGTAAACGGGAAAATAGCCCCTATCCTGGCTTTGGGTGCAGGTTTGGAACTTGAAATGACAGGCTACGAAAATATCCGTCTTTTATTGTCACTCAATGGACACCCGGTAAATCATGAAATCGTCAGCCAAATTCAACACTTTTCCGAATTGGATGAACAAACCTTGAATAAGGCTGTGAAATCTTATTCAACGGGTATGTTGGCCAGATTGGCATTCTCCATCTCATTTGCCCATGAATCGGATATTTATATCATCGATGAGATTTTGGCTGTCGGAGATTTGGGGTTTCAACAAAAGTGCATTGAGAAGATTCATGACATCCAACAAAAGGGACATACCATCATTTTTGTTTCACATTTCCCTGCCGAAATGGCGAATTTATGTAATCAGGCCTTGTTGCTCGAACAAGGAGAAATCATTGATCGTGGCAGTGCTAAACAGGTAGCTGAAAAATACAAAAAACTATTTGAACTATATCATGACTAATCAAGAAGCTTGCATAATCATTAGCCGGGAGGAATCGGATGGGCAGTATTTGTCGCTTTTATTATCGAACCATTTAGGACATGAGACGTTCAATCGTTTTTCGTACACCCCTCATAACAATGCCTATTATAGCCATGGATTACACTTGCTTTTTCAAAAAAAATCGTACGATGATTCAGACATTGACAATATTCGGGTGTTATATGAAGAAGGTTCTGATAATCGCAGATTAAAAGGCTTAATGCTATCAATAGAAGTACTGGAGCTCCTGAGCAAAACATCTCACTTTGATTTCTTTCGTTGGATATTTATCATTGACTCAGCCGATACCTTAAAAATTGCAGAGCGATTCATTCAACAGAAAAAAATTGAAAACGCTCACATGGTACTGAATTCAGCACTATGTACCTCTCCAAATTACGTGCTGGAAAAGTTATCAGATTGGTTCTCTCTGCCAATCCTAAATCCTGAAAATATTTTACCCAATGTACTGAATGGCAGAAAATCGAAAATTAATCTGTCATCCATTCCGGAAAACCTGATTGTGAAAAAATTTGCAGTTTCAGTGGCCTTCATCTATCGTTATGACCATCCGGACGCAAAGTCATTCCTTGAGGAACATTTGTTAAGAATTCAATCCCTGGAGGGTTTAATAAAAGAGGTATTTATATTTTCTGAGACCAATCTCACTAAAGAACTGGATGAAAAGTGTAGGAAAGAATTATCCATTCGCTTCCTTCCACTTGAAATGAAAATGGACGATTTATTGAATGAAATAAATGAAGATTATTTTTTGTTTGATCCTTTGACGCAAATTTTGCCGTTAAAAAATTGGGAATCCGTCCTGGATTACATGGATAAAGGTCAAATGGTTTTCACCACAGCTTATCAGGAGGATGAAAAGAAAGAATATAATTGGTACGATTTATTGTCAGGTACCCGCATGAATGGTGTTTTCGGATTCTCTAAAAAAGACTGGCAATCAACTACAGGTTTCGACCCGAACATGGATCAGGCCTTTCAGCAATGGGATCTTTGTTTGAATATCCTGAAAGATGCTCCTCAACGAAAGGCTGTTGGTTTTAAGTCAAAAAATTCTTTTGCCAAGACTGAACAAATTGACTTTAAGATGGGGTATCAAAAAGTATTGAACAAATACCAAACTGATATTCAAAGTCATATGGATGCCATTCTATTTCAGATGAGTGAAAAACATGCGGATTTTGAAACACTTGGCGAGACCTTAAAAAAATTACAATGGTCATACCAACATTCAAATGAGGAGTTGCAAGCACTGAAACATTTCAGTGATCAATTACAACATCGTATTCGTAATCTGGAAAGTGGGAAATACTATCGGATCAAAAGAGCCATTGGTAGATACAAGAAGTTATTTTTCAGAAAGAAAACCCCGGGTAGCGGGAATTTAAAACGTATTTTAGAATTTATTCGATTTGCATTTAGTCGCTCTGGAGGGAAAATATTGCGAAAAGTCGGAAAGAAGCTTGCCCGTAAAGTGTATCTAAAACTGGAAGATCGTCCAATACGCATCGTTTATGAAGATGACATACAACAAGATCATATTCATCATTACGATCAATGGATTAAGAACAAACTTGAACGTGCAGAAAAAGGGAATTATTACGATGACTTCGATACCAAATATCCGAATCAACCGTTGATCAGTATCATCATGCCGGTTTATAATCCACCCCTTAAGTATTTAAAAGAAGCCATTGAATCCATTGCGGCGCAGCCTTATAAAAACTGGGAACTGTGTATTGCGGATGATTGCTCTTCTGAAAAAAAATTACATCAACTCCTGCATGCATACTCCGTAAAAGACCGCAGAATTAAAGTTCACTACAGAACTGAAAACGGACATATTTCCAAAACATCCAATGATGCTTTATCGATGGCGCAGGGCGAATATATCCTGTTGATGGATCACGATGATTTAATTACCAGAAATGCCTTACAAGAAATCATCATTGGCATCCATAAACATCCGGAAGCAGATATCATTTACTCCGATGAAGATAAAATAGATGAAAACAAACATCATTCAGCTGCACATTTTAAACCTGACTGGGCGCCGGATCATTTATTATCCCGAAACTACATCGGTCATGTCTGTGTTATTCGAAAATCCATCATGGATGAAATTGGTGGATTTCGCGAAGGATTTGAAGGCAGTCAGGACTACGATCTTTTACTTCGAGCCACTGAAATAACCCAGCGCATACTGCATATTCCTAAAGTGCTCTATCATTGGCGTATTCATGCCTTATCGGCCGCACAAGGCGAAGAGGTTAAACCTTATGCCTATATGGCGGCTAAAAAAGCTTTGGAACAAGCCCTGCTGAGAAGAGGAATGCCCGTTGAGGTAAAATATCTGACCGGACTCCGCGGCTATCGCATTGTATATCCAGTGCAGGAAGAACCCATGGTCAGTATAATTATTCCTTCAAAAGATCAAACGGAATTATTAAAAAATACCGTTGACTCCATTTTAAATAAAACCAAATACAGCCGATATGAAATAATCGTCTTAAATAATAATAGTACCAGCAAAGGCTTCCAACAATTTGTTACAGAATATAGTACAAAGTATTCGAATCAGTTCCGTTGTGTTGAAGCACATTTTCCGTTCAATTTTTCAAAATTGATGAATATGGGACGTAAACTTGCTCAAGGTAAAATGCTCCTCTTGTTAAACAATGATGTGGAAGTGATTCATGATGATTGGTTAGAAATAATGGTCTCCTATACCCAACAAAAACGTATTGGTGCAGTTGGTGTAAAACTGCTTTATCCCGACGATACCATTCAACATGCGGGTGTCATTGTTGGTTTGGGAGGAATAGCAGGCCACACTTTTGTGGGCATGCATCAGGATGAACCGGGATATTTTAATTATATTCAAAGTGCCAATAACTATTCGGCTGTTACTGCTGCCTGCCTCATGGTTCGCGCCGATGTATATGATGCGGTTGGAGGGATGGATGAGATTTTTGAAGTTGAATACAATGATGTGGACTTTTGTTTGAGAATTCAGGAAGCCGGCTACAACAATGTGTATCTTCCTCATGTCAGCTTATATCATTTTGAATCGGCTACAAGAGGGCATCCCCACCAAAGTAAATCAGGTTACGAAAGACATTTAAAAGAAATGGCCCTGTTTAAAGAGCGATGGCAAAAAATCATTGACCATGACCCTTACTACAATCCAAATTTAAATTTAGGGGTACATGATTTCAGCATGAACCTGATGGCTTAGATGAATTAGAATCAAGCATTAAAAATAGACGATGATATGGCCTGGGCTTTCATGAATGCTTCCTGATTAAATGAAAATGAATATCCATTTTGCTCCAAGGTATTCAGCAATTGCTCGGTTGCTAAGTTACCCACCAAATCATCCTGTGCCATAGGGCAGCCCCCTATTCCACCAATCGCCGCATCAAAACGCCGGCATCCAGATTTTAAGGCTGCTTCAATTTTTTCAGCCGCTTTTTCTTTGGTAGAATGAAAATGTGCACCAAATTCCAAATTCGAAAATTCAGCTTGCAGGTTTGAAAAAATATACGAAATATTATCCGGAGCACTCACGCCAACCGTATCGCTCATGGCAAATATTTGCACACCCAGTTTTTGTAACTCATCGACCCATTTCAACGCCACTTCTGCATTATACGGATCGCCGTATGGATTTCCAAAACCCATGGAAATGTAAATGACCAATTGTTTATTTTTTTGAATACACAATTTTTGTATTTCTTCCACACGAATTAAAGAATCCGCAATGGAACTATTGGTATTCAATTTTTGAAAAGTTTCTGAAATCGAAAATGGAAAACCCAGATATGAGATTTCATCATATTGAACCGCCTCTTCTGCTCCGCGTGTATTGGCAATAATCGCTAATAATTTGGTGTCGCTCATTTTTATTTTGGCCAACACCTCCCGGGTATCTGCTAACTGCGGAATAGCTTTGGGTGAAACAAATGAACCGAAATCTAACGTATCAAAGCCCACTAGTAAAAGCGTATTGATCCATTCGATTTTTTTTTCGGTGGGAATAAAAGTCTTCCAGCCCTGCATCGCATCTCTGGGGCATTCGATGATTTTTACATTGGTCATGACACAAAAATAGGTACAAGTTTAGGCAATTCCAACCTGATATAAATGATACGCCATATTCTAAATTGGGTTACAAAGATTTTAAACGCAGTCCAACATAATAGGTTCGAGGGGCTGCAGGTCCATAGATATAATTGCTGTCGCGGTATTTACTACTATCGAAATCCTGTTGGTAGGCATTAAAAATATTTTTGATACCCGCATTCCATTCCAAACGACAATGCCATTTCGGGAAGAGGAAACTTTGGGATACTTTCAAACTCCATTCCAGAAAGGTGGAAGTTGTTTTCAAGGTATCCGTTGCTTGTTCCGGTGAACCACCCATATGGAGCAATTGCATGGGACCCGTTAATACCGAATTCAGATGAACAAAAAATGTACTCAGTGGTGACCAGCTTAAATTCGCATAACCATAATATTCGGGGGTACGTAAAAAATTCCGGCCACTAAAATTTAATAAATACGGAACGCTGTTCTGATATTGGGCTTTTTGCATTGTGAGAGCAGCTTCCCATTGCCATCGGCGTTGGTGATTTAATCTTGTTTCGAGTGTAATACCATAAACAAATGCATCTGAGCCATTGGTCTTTTCGAAAATAATTCCGATTGAATCTTGTCCAAATTCCCGGGTGGTAAATGCATTCGCTAATGATGTATAAAACATTTCAGCTGTTAAACCCATCGCAGTTTGCGAATTCAAGCGGTCTGCATTGAAAGACGCATGCCAGCTATTTGAACGTTCCGCCTGGAGTTGTGGGTCGATGCGAATGCGCGAAACGCCGCCTCCGGCAAATGACATATGTAAATCCATATCAAAGGCCTGTGGTGCCCGGAATCCGCTGCCATATGAAATTCGATATTGAATATTTTTTTGGGGTTTAAACATCAAGGCCAAACGAGGACTGATCAAATCCTTTTTTAAAAAATTATGGATATCATATCTCAGGCCGCTAAGAAGGGTCCAATGTGGCAAAAAATTCCAATCGCTTTGCAAAAACATGCCAAGGTTTCGGGTACGCTGATTCACGAGGTAATTATAAGATTGTATTTCATCCTTTATACCGTCTTGTACATATTCGGCACCAATGGTAAAAATATTTTTTTCATGAAATAAAAATGCAGGTTTCCAATTCAATTGCGTGCCACCCTGAAAAGTCAGATTATTTGAATGGCCGTAGGGAGGACGACTCAGATGCGATATTTTTTCTAAACTATCATCAGGCATGGTACCTGTATAATGGGTGCGATAGGTCTGTTGAAAACCGGAATAAATGATCCATGAAAAAGCTTCTGAAAAATTATTCTGATAGTCGAAAGATAATAGATTGATTTGGTGTAAACGTTCCTCCGCTTGTTGCGCCAGATGCGCTTGTCTGGTAGCCAAATCTCCTCCATAACGGTATTCACGAATATTACTCCAGTGTAGTTCCATTTTTTGTTGTGCACTTGGTTTCCAAAATGCCTGCACACCAAAAGTTCGGTTATTTAACTCCGGAACTTCCGAAAATCCATCTTCCTGAATATCATAAGCCTGACGTTTTCTAAATGAAATGAATGAACTAATTCCGGCATTTCGTTTTTGATTGATCCAATTTGCCTGAGCATTCAGCTGATAATCCCAGGTTTTTCCATCCATCAATTGTAAACCCTGAAAAATTTCCCATTCTTTTTTGTTTGGAATTTTTGTAATGATATTCACGGTTCCTGCAATAGCGCTGGAACCATATAAGGTTGATCCACCTCCCCGGATGATTTCAATGCGATCGATCATGTTCACCGGAAATTGTTCAAGGCCATACATGCCCATCAACGGACTAAATAAGGGGCGGCCATTCACCAGAATTTGAGAATAAGAACCCGGCAATCCATTCATACGGAGTTGCGTATAATTACATGTTTGACAATCAGTTTCCACCCTCAACCCTGCCTGGAATTTTAAGCCTTCCGATAAATTACATGCCTGCACCCTTTGTAATGATTTCTGATCCATGATATGAACCAATACCGGAGCATCCGATTTTTTTCGTTGTGTTCGGGTCGCAGAAACAACAATGGCATTTAGTTGATTTAAAGACTCCTGCAATTTTAGGGTTACCCATTTAAGGGTATCCTCTTCGTTGATTTGAATGGGATGAATGATTTTGTCGTAACCGGAATTTAGTACCAGAATCTGGTAAGAACCCGAAGACAATTGGCTGAAGGTAAACGCACCTCCTGAATTGCTGGTATCATTTATATCGCCGGGTTGTAATTGAACAACAATGCCCTCCTTGGCGATTCCGTCCATCAAGATTTGGCCCTGGATTTGTTTATCCTGGGCACAAGTTGATAGGTGGATAAAAAGAATAAGCCCCCCTATTCCCAATTTCAGACATAATCGAAACCACATCATTTGGCAATCAGAATTGGGATGTTTAACTGATGGCGCACACTATCAATGGTTTGACCGTGAATAAAATCGAAAATACCGGAGTGACCATGGGCGCCGAGTACCAATAAATCAGCTTCTAATTCCTGACAAATTCGGGTAATTTCCTGAACGCGATTTCCAAACCCAAGTTTATAATCTACTTGATATCCTTCCGCTTCGATGAGTTGTTGATATTGTTTTAATTGAAGTTCGTCTTGTTCGGCTTCAATATCGGCCAATTTTGAACCCAATAATTTCGCCGCAGCGCTTTCCACCACATGCAATAAAATGACTCGGGTATTGGTTTCAGCCTGTCTCAAACCCTGATTTAAAACAATGGCATCCTTTGGTCCAAAATCCAAAGCAAGTACAATGGTTTTATAACCGACTCCAAAATGAAGCTGAATATTTTCAGGAATTTGATGTAAGCCTTGAATCCGGCGCTCTTGTTTTTTTCGTATTAAGGGATAAAAAATGGTCAGTAAAAGTAAAATTGCCAAAATGAGCAGTCCTAAAATGACCAGTATTGAAATCCATGCAGATTGGGCTGAGCGGATGATAGAAATAGATTCATTCACCACCATTTTAATATTTAGAAATAGGATGAGCGCGGTAACAATCACCGATAAAATAATGAGCCAGGGTTTGATGATAAAAACGCCCATTCGCTCCTTATGACTCACCGCATAAATGAGTGGAATAATGGCGAATGCCAGTTGAATGGATAAGATAACCTGAGAAAAAATAAGCAGATCACCCATCTTTTCCTCTCCCATGAGCAAGATGGTAAAAAATGCGGGAATGATCGCCACAGCCCGGGTGATTAATCTTCGAAGCCACGGATTTAAGCGAATTTGCAAATACCCTTCCATTACAATTTGACCGGCCAATGTACCCGTCACGGTGCTACTTTGTCCGGCTGCGATTAATGCAACTGCGAATAAAATGGGTGCCCATTGTATTCCGACTAAAGGTTCAAGCAGAGCATGTGCCTCTTCGATGCCGGCAATTTCGGTCATCCCATTTTTATGAAAAACAGAAGCCGCTAAGATCAGGATGGCCGCATTGACAAAAAGCGCCAGATTGAGTGCCACCGTACTATCTACAAAATTCCATTTAATGGCTTTCCGCTTGGAGTCTTCATCATCGGCAATATTTCGGGTTTGAACCAAGGCAGAATGTAAGTACAGGTTATGAGGCATTACAGTGGCACCGATAATACCGATGGCTATGTACAAGGCATCTTCATCCGGTAAAGATGGAATGAGTCCACCGGCAACCTCCACTAAATCAGGTTTGACAAAAATGAGTTCAACCAAAAATGAAACAAAAATGATAGAGATTAAGGCAATAATGAAAGCCTCCATTCGTCGCATGCCCAATTTCTGGAGATAAAGTAATAAAAAGGTATCCAAAATTGTCAGACTCACACCCCAAATCAAAGGCAAGCCGAACAACAAGTTTAACCCAATTGCCATTCCAATGATTTCTGCCAAATCAGTCGCAGCAATGGCCAACTCAGCCAAAACATATAAGGCAAAATTGATGAGCGGTGGATAGGTTTCCCGGTTCACCTGTGCCAAATCGCGTTTAGCAACGATGCCTAATCGGGCACAATGCGATTGAAGTAATATAGCCATCAAATTACTCATGACCAAAACCCAAATAAGTGTATACCCGTACTTGCTACCTCCGGCGATGTCGGTCGCCCAATTGCCGGGATCCATATAACCAACACTGACCAAATACCCTGGCCCAAGAAAAGCAAAAATTCGTTTCCAGAATGAGCCGGTTTTATATACAGGCACCGAAGCATTCACTTCCTCTAAACTTTTACCACTATGTCGATTAGTTTTACGATTCGCCATTATTTGTTAGATTAATCTAACTTTTTGCAAATGTAATGGATTACAGCATATCCACAAAAATTCTTATTCATCTTTGGTTTCGCAATATTCAGGAAAGCTCAAACACATCTATCCCTAAAATACCCAGTAAATATTACCTAAACATACTTGCCAACGGAATCAGTTTTGTATAGAATGGAAATAAACGCTACAATCTTTAAAGAATTTATTCGAAAGAAATAGTTTTCTTAAATCGCATGGATCGAAAAATCTTTACTCCATCAATTGATAGAATTATGTAAAGATTATCCGAAATAATGTAACAAAATTAAAATACCCGCAAAAGAGCCTATGTAAAAAATAATGAATTCGCTATTCATGCCAAAAGACCGATTAAATGAGTTATCTTACAGGAAGAAAATATTCTATACCAAGAATGATAACAAACAAATTTTTGTTGGATAAAAATCGTCTGGTACAGATTCGTAGGGCATTTGTTGCAGTAAATCGAACTACTTGATTGACGTATTTAATCATCGTTTGTCTTTAGTGGATTCGATTCAATTTTAAAAGTGTTTGGGAATAGTCCTGCATAGAACACTTATATTTTTTAAATAAAGTTGATTTATCTGCATTTTTTATAAAAAGCCCTGTGTATAAAGCGATTATGAAAATTAACATTAAATATATGGTCTCATTACGCTGCAAACTTGTAGTGAGAGATACGCTGGACAGAATGGGTTTATTGTATAAATATGTAGACCTGGGAGAAGTGGATTTGGTGGAAGAGTCCATTACAAGTGCACAATATGAGGAACTTAGAACAACTTTACAAAGATCCGGTCTGGAATTGATGGATGAAGTAAAATCAACACTTGTCGAAAAGATAAAGAACGTAGTTGTAGAAATGATACACTATGCCGATGAACTTCCGAAAATTAAAACATCCCTTTATATCAGTAAAAAGCTCAATCAAAATTATACCTATTTATCCAATTTATTCAAAGAAGTAACGGGCACAACCATTCAGCATTTTATTGTGATTCACAAAATTGAAAAAGTTAAAGAACTGATTCTTTATGATGAACTGAATCTCAACGAAATATCCGACAAACTAAATTATAGCAGTGTCGCCCATTTGTCGAATCAATTTAAACAAATAACAGGATTGTCACCCTCTTTCTTCAAGAAATTACATTCCTTTAAAATGCGAATAGCGTTGGAATCCATCTAATAAAATCACCTCGCTGAAATCAACCAGATTTCATTGAATCAACTTGCACATAAGCATGTAAAACAAATCTGTTTTTATGTAAGTCTCCAGCTCTCAAATCAACGACCTTTATCATTCTAAAATTGGGAGATTCTATGATGTAAAATATTCAATATTAACAAAGTATAGGTTCGAGAATGAACGTTTAAGGAAATCGAAGGAAAAATAAATAGTGCGACGAATAAAGTAAAATTAAACACAAATCTATGAATCATTTTAAACCCAATAAAAACAAAAAACATGATAGAATTACAAAAAGGAATTGCTCACATCATTATCGAAATCATCGAGTATGTTCCAAATGCGGTGGTTAGTAAAACAATCATCAAAAAAACTACCGGAAACGTTACAGCAACTTCCATGGCCATTGGTGAAGAACTTGGTGAGAAAACATGTCCATTTGACACTTATGTTCAAATCATTGATGGAACCGCAGAAGTAACCATTGATGATAATAAAATGGCATTGAAATTAGGACAAGGAATCATCATACCTGCTCATTCCAAACATAGTTTTAATGCCAATGAACAATTTAAAATGATCACCACAGTCATCAAAAGTGGATACGAGAATTAATGAATGACTTAGAATGAAGATTTAGACCAAACGTCTTTAAAACAATTTCATTTCACCAGAGTAGTTCCATTTAACCTCAGTTATATGTTTCATTCATTCTTTCAAACCTACTTCTAAACAGATTTATGCTCACGGTGAACAAACTTGGTATTCTACTACGAAAAACAGAACATGAATTCGAAAGTGAAGGCGTGCTCAATCCTGCGGTGATCAAAGATGGATCAGACATTCATTTACTGTATCGGGCAGTTGCAAAAGATAATTTTTCGACCATCGGTTATTGCAAGTTGTCAGCACCTATGTTGATAGAGAAACGTTTAACAAGCCCACTACTTTTCCCTGAATCAGAAGAAGAATTTCATGGTTTGGAAGATCCTCGCATTGTCAAAATTGAAGGATTGTTTTATTTATCCTATACTGCTTACGACGGAACCAATGCACTCAGTGCACTCGCAACCTCTGCAGATTTGATTCATTGGACAAAACATGGAATTGTTGTACCACAATTAACCTATCAGGAATTTTTAGAACTGACAGAGTTAGATTCGGAAATTGAAAAAAAATATGCCCGGTACCATGCAAATTATACGGAACATCATCGTGATGCAAAAACCAGTTATGTATGGGACAAAAATCTTGTGCTCTTTCCCAGAAAATTAAATAATCAATTTTGCTTTTTTCATCGGATCAAACCAGATATTCAAATTGTGATTTCAGTGAATGCATTTACAGATTTAACGCCTGAATTCTGGAAGAATTACTTTTTTCATTTTGATGATTTTATTGTCCTCCAACCTAAATACCCGCATGAAATTGACTATATCGGTGGAGGTTGCCCTCCTATCGAAACCGAAGCCGGCTGGTTAATTATTTACCATGGGGTAAAGGATAGTGCTAAGGGATATGTGTATTCTGCGTGTGCGGCTTTATTGGACATCGACCATCCCCAAAAAGAAATCGCGCGTTTGCCCTATCCCCTCTTTTTCCCTGAAAAAGAATGGGAACTCAAAGGAGAAGTGAACAATGTTTGTTTCCCCACTGGAACCTTAATCGAAAATGATACCCTGTACATTTATTATGGAGCGGCTGATGAACGTATTGCGGTAGCTTCTGTTTGTTTGAGTGAATTACTGCTCCAACTTTCGATGCATAAAAATTAAACATATCCTCATGAACAAGGCCATTTCTTTGTACCAATTTATTGAACAAAATAACGACATTAAAGATGTATCGGTTTTAGAAATAGTAGAAATAGCAGATCACATACCTGTTTTAAACATGGCTCCTGAACTACTTTTCGTAACCACATTTCCTCCACGAGAATGTGGAATAGCTACCTACTCAGTGGACCTCATTCAGGCCATCCAACATCATTTTGGTGAAACATTTAGATGCAGTATTTGTGCATTGGAATCCGATTCCGAAAAACATAAATATTCAACAAAACCAAAGTACATTTTAAATACAGACAAGCGATATTCCTATGTAAAAAACGTGTTTCGAATCAACAAAAATGATCAAATCCAGATGGTCATCATCCAACATGAGTTTGGATTATTTGCCAATACAGCAAATGATTTTATGAAATTCGTTAGAGATATCACTAAACCGATTATTTTTTGTTTTCATACTATTCTACCTCAACCAAATAAAGCATTGTTGGAACAAGTTCAAACATTGAGTAAAAAAGCGATTGCACTCATCGTGATGACCGAAAATGCAGCGCGCATTCTCATCGAAGAATATAAGATTCCATCTTCAAAAATCAATATTATTCCACACGGAACACATTTGGTATTACCAGTCGATCGGATACAATTAAAACGAACATATGGATACAAGGACCGAACAATACTATCCACATTTGGACTCCTCAGCAGCACCAAAAACATTGAAACCACTTTACGGGCATTACCCAAGGTGATTAAAATACATCCTGACGTAACCTTTTTAATTCTCGGAAAAACCCATCCCACCGTGCAGAAAAATGAAGGGGAAATATATCGAAATCAGCTACAAAAACTTGTACTGGAATTGGAACTTCAAAACAACGTACAATTCGTTAATGAATTTCTTCAATTGCCGCAACTGCTGAATTATTTACAATTAACGGATATCTATTTGTTCACATCCAAAGATCCCAATCAGGCCGTTAGCGGAACTTTTGCCTATGCTATTAGTTCTGGCTGTCCGGTAATTTCCACACCCATTCCGCATGCCGTAGAAGTCATTGGTCATGATAAAGGATTAATTTTTGATTTTGAAAATGCAGAAGAATTAACCAAAGCTATTCTGCATCTCATGAAACACAAACAGCTTCGAGAGAACATTTCATTGAATAGTTCCCAATCCATGGTTTCAACGTCCTGGCAAAATACTTCTATATCACATGCCCTGCTTTTTGAAAAATTCTTATCCAAACCATTTCATTTAAAATACGCATTGCCGGAGTTGAAATTAGATCATTTAAAAAGAATGACCACAACGGTTGGAATGATTCAATTCGCTAAAAACGCCATGCCGGATATCCATTCGGGTTATACCTTGGACGACAATGCCAGAGCACTGATAGTAGCTTGCGAACAATATAGTAAGGCTAGGGATATGGATTGCTTTATGTTGATTCAAACCTATTTTCGATTTGTGAAATTTTGTGCACAATCAGATGGTACATTTTTAAACTATGTGGACCAATATCAACATTTCACCTTACAAAATGAACGCGAGAATATTGAAGACTCGACAGGAAGAGCTGTTTGGGCCCTTGGTTATGTTTGTTCATTGAACGATATCCTGCCCCATCAAATGATTTATGATGCTGAACAAATTCTCGAAAATACACTCAATCATTTAGAAACCATTTATTCAACGCGGTCGATGGCCTTCATCATTAAAGGACTTTATTACCAAAATAATCCTGCTTTTAAACCACTGCTTTACCTGCTTGCTATGCGCTTGTATGATATGTATCGGCAAGAAAAAAAATCAGATTGGAAATGGTTTGAACATCAATTTAGTTACGGAAATAGTCTTCTCCCCGAAGCCATGTTGTGTGCCTATCACAGCACTCAAGTTGAGGCATTTAAAATTGTGGCCCTTGAAAGTTTTGATTTCCTGTTATCGAAAACATTCTTCAATGAAAAAATAAAAGTGATCCCCAATATTACCTGGCTTTATCCGGAGCAGATAGAGGATATTCCACATGGCGGGGAACAACCCATTGATGTGGCCTATACAATTATGGCTTTGGAAAAGTTTTATCAGATTTTACCTGATGAAAAATATCGAAACTATGCCATTCATGCATTTAACTGGTTTCTGGGTGACAATTTTTTACATCAAATGATTTATAACCCCTGCACCGGCGGTTGTCACGACGGCTTAGAGGCTACCAATGTAAATCTGAATCAAGGGGCTGAATCAACACTGAGCTATCTTATGTCTCGATTTGCTATTGAACGTATGATCCAAAGAAAGCCACATATGATTCCTCAAACAGCGGTGCAAAGAAAAACTTCAGGAAATACAAGATCCTTTAATCCGAACAACTATATCAACGAAACAAGTTTGTTGAATACCTGAATAGTAGATCAAAATTCTTTTTTAAAGATATAAATATGACCAATTATTGAATTGCTTTAATTCCAGGCTGAAAAAGATTCGGAACATGAAAAGCATTGATCATGGCTCTTTGTTGAACTTCTAAAATCACAATATCCGGTTTAAAGTCTTCAACCAAATCAGGCATAAATGCATAACTCCAAACATATTTAGCCTCTTTAAAATGCATATTTAAAAAAGGCATCAGATAATTGCTGTAAGAATCGCGAAATACCATCAACTTTAACTGACTCGAATCAAGGGTATGTTCGTTTACGTTATTTAAAACCATTTCCGCACCTTGTGGAAAGTTCAGCTTTTGACCGGGTATTTTTAAATCAATCAGGTACTCCTTCCTTTTGTAAACTTCTTCCATACCTAACATCGCCGATAAATCACCCTGATTGGTAAAACTATCCCGAATGCTTAATTGATGAAATTCAACAGGGTTTAATTGGGGGAAATCTTTTTTGATTTGACCCATCAGATTTCGATAACCTACCCATGCACCAAACAAATTCCAATGGGTATCGGTACTAAAATAGACGTCATACAATAGTTTATACTTCATGAGTGAATCGGTTGGATCCACTATTGTAAAATTTAATTTTTCCTGCAAGATCTTTTTGTAATAATCTAATCGATCATGTCCGTAATTCGGAACAATTGAATATTTATCCGGAAAATTCTCCCTGTATATTCGATCGTGGTTGGGAGGCACAATAATATAATAGCGAATGCCCCTTTGATTTAACCAATTTAATCGTTCTTTTAAAATAAAAACCATTTGATCGATGTCAGCTTGCGTAAACTGATTAATTTTTCGTGCATCCCGGATGGCAAACGGATCATTTTTAAAGAACCATCCATTTTTTCCCATGATCACCTGATCGGGCAAAGATGCTGTATGAAATAATTTGGCTTTAAAAATAGAGTGCGCGCTGAATAACAAATTTCGGAAAGCAAAATGATCATCCGCATAAGCGCTTAACACGGCAGGATATTCAAGAATGGTTTTATTGTTCAAATCAGTTAAACTAGCCATGGTTCGGTTTTCATGACTGACTTTATCCGGAATCCATTTAAACAAACTATTGAGTAAAAAGACGAACAATAAACCTAAAAAGCCATAAGCGCTTAAGGATAAAATACCCAATTTATTTCTGGGCGGGATATTTCGAAACGTAAACAATTGCATGAAAAAACTGGCAATAAAAAATGCAAAAAGTACCGAAGTAAGCCAACGAAGAAAATGAATCCACAACATGGAAGGCATAGATTCGCGCATTTGATTAAAAAACTCTTCATTCAAGGAAATATCTTTATGAAACGTTTTAATTTGAGCAAAGGATTCATTACTTGCTATGAGTTGTGTTTGATCCAATAAAATTTTGCCAAGATCAGAACCTTTCCATTCTCCGATCCATCTTTTGATAAAGCCAAAATTCCATTCAGCCTGAATCGATTGGATAAATAGTTCCTGTATATTGGAATCAGTCCGGATCATCAAATGTTGAAATTGAAGCGGCCTTTCAAATCGTACATTTTTTTGGGTAAATAATTGAGAGGCATTCAATAAGAAGGATGGTTGAACTTGAATGTTTTTTTCGTTCATTGGATCAGTCATCCTCAACTCTACACTCCCTGAATGCATGCTTCGTAGAGAAATATCGACATGTAAAACCGGCTTAAACAAATAACCCGACAGAAGATATAACCCTCCTAAAGCAATTAGCCAAATGATGATATATATCCGTTGTTTACTCAAAACTTAAAATAAATAAATGGATTATAGGTTGATGCAGACATGATACTTAAAGTAATCAGAAACAATAACAAAAGGCCTAATTGACCAAAACCAAAATTGAACCATCTTTTCGACATCCATACCTGTACCCGGGGAATTTGATGCACAGGCCAGGCTAAGATGATAGAAAGTAGTAACACCAGCCAAAGATCCGCTGTCATAAAATAGCTGACTGTATATAATCCTGACCAGGAACGATCCCACAAAAAGGCTTTGGCAAACACCTCCGGCAGAATTTGAATATCCTCAATTTTAAAAATGATGATGGCCGTACAAAACAAAAACATCGAATAAACATTCCCCGGAATAATCGGCCATTTTTTGACCCATTGCCCCCAGACTCCTTTTTCAAGCATGAGAAAAATGCCTGTAAATATTCCCCATAATAGGCAGTTCCAAGAAGCCCCATGCCAAAATCCGGTTAAGGCAAACACAAAAAATAAATGTAAATAAGTTCGAAATACGCCTTTTTTATTGCCTCCAATCGGTATGTATACGTAATTGCGAAAAAAATTGGTCAAGCTGATATGCCATCTTTGCCATAGTTCGCTAAAGGATTTTGAGGAAAATGGAAAATTGAAGTTTTCGTGAAAGTGAAACCCCATCATACTAGCCATCCCAATTGCCATGTCTGAATACCCTGAAAAATCGTAATAAATCTGATAGGCAAATGCAATTGCCCCAAACCAAATCAGGGATGCATGCATGTCGGTGATGTTCAGTGCAAAAATATCATCCGATATTCGCCCCAATGAATTGGCCAGAATAATTTTTTTTGCCAGACCAATTATAAAACGCCTGACACCTCTGTGAATGCCTGCCGCATTAATTTGACGATGTTCAATCTGAGTTCCAATATCTGAATATCTAACTATCGGGCCAGCAATGAGTTGCGGAAAGTATAAAATATAGAGTCCAACATGCATGAGATTATGACTGGCCCTTGATTGATTCCGATAAACATCTACCACATAGGTCAGCCCATGAAAAGTAAAAAACGAAATTCCCAGTGGTAAATGAACCATTTCTTGTTCAGAAAGTTTATCGCTCAAACCCCAAACCCACAATACTTCATTCATGAAAAAATTATAGTATTTAAAATAGGCCAATAAAGATAGGTTTATCAAAACACCCAAAAAAAGAACTGTACTCCGATACCTGGGAAAGCGTTCCATCCCTAATGCAGTGTAATGATTACTCAAAACACAAAATAAAATGACCAGCGCATAAGATTTTTCACCCCAAAAATAAAAAAGCAAACTCACGACGAATAACACCAAATTCATCAAAGGGATATTGTTACGCCAGATAAAACATATCAACAATACAATAGGAAGGAAGTAAAATAAAAATATGGGCGAACTAAATACCATGAAAGCGTAAATGTAACTAAGGCCGATTACATATGAAATACTAAAAGCCGGAATCCTAAAATTAAACGATGCTTTCCATTTTAAATTTGAAATGTACATTTGCGCTTCATGAAAGTTACAGAACATATCAAAGCAGCGCAAGGGAAACCCCTCTTCTCTTTTGAAATACTGCCACCGGTTAAAGGAAAAAGCATTGATTCGATCTTTACGGTGTTGGATCCGCTCATGGAATTTAAGCCTTCTTTTATCAACGTAACTTATCACCGTTCCGAACAGGTTTATAAGAAAAAATCAGATGGCTCCTTCGATTTGATTGATATCCGTAAACGTCCGGGCACAGTTGGCATTTGTGCAGCTTTGATGAACCATTATAAAATAGATGCCGTTCCGCATTTGATTTGTGGTGGTTTTTCCAAAGATGAAACTGAAAATGCCCTGATCGATTTGAACTTTTTGGGTATCGATAATGTTTTGGCCCTCCGCGGAGACCCACCAAAAAATACCAAATACTTTCAATCACATCCACAAGGACACCATTATGCCATTGATTTGGTGAAACAAATTGAAAAACTCAATCGAGGTATTTATGTTGAAGAGGAAATTTCAGATGGCGGTAAAACAGATTTTTGTATTGGTGTTGCCGGTTATCCCGAAAAGCACTACGAAAGTCCGAATCCGGATTTAGACCTCATGCATTTAAAAAGCAAGATTGATGCTGGCGCTGATTACATCACCACACAAATGTTTTTTGATAATCAGAAATACCATCATTTTGTAGATCGTTGTCGGCAAATGGATATACTCGCTCCGATTATTCCGGGTTTGAAGCCGATTACCAGTATGAAACAATTGAGTGGAATCCCTTCTATTTTTCATGTGGATATTCCCAGTGATTTGGCCGTCGAATTGATGAAATGTAAAAACGAAAAAGATGCTGAAAAGGTAGGCACAGAGTGGCTAATCATACAAACAAAAGACTTAATCGCTTCCGGTGCTCCGGTTATCCATTTTTATACTTTAGGCAAGCCACAAGTAGTATATAATGTGATGAAAGCCATCGTTTAAATAGGGTCTACTGAATAACGTAAATATACTTTACGGGCTAAGGTTACAGCCTCAAGGAACTTGTATTAAGTGCAAGCTCCAATTTCAGTTTTTCGAGAATTCAGACTTGAAAAGTTTGCACTTCGAACACTATAATTTACTACTCGCTTTCATCTCCAAAATCGGCGTCATCCTCTGAGCCGTGGCCATAAGGCCTACGTCTCAAAGGCTTCCTTAATTTTGAAGCGCTAACGAGTTATTCAGTAGACCTTAAATAGGGCTTCCTGAATAACTAAACCAAACCGCTTTGTTTACGCTCGGTATACCAGGCCATCCACATCGCCGCGGCGGATAATAACATCAATACAGATACGGGCATCAATAAATCCGAAAGTGAACCCTGCCTGAGTAGCAAGGTATTGATGCCTTCCAGACTCCAACGCATGGGCGATAATACCGAAAGTACTTTTAAGGAATCGGGTAATACTTCCAATGGAACCCATATCCCGCCAATGGCTGAGAGTATTACTACTGAAACGGCTGCAACTGGTAATGCCTGACTGGTTGTTTTAAAAACGGTACCAACCAAAATTCCAAAAGCTGTGGCACAGGATGCTATCGAAACCACAATCAATGGAAGAAAAAGAGCAGCCTGCCCCAGTTGTAAGGCATCTAATCCCAGCAATGGCATCGCATATACACCTACAAAAACCATCAACGCGAACTGAACACAGCCCAGTAGAACATAAAACAACATTTTACCCATGAGCAGATGAAAAAATGGTCCGGGTATACTTTTTAAACGATTCCAACTGCCACCCTTTCGCTCTGCGATCATGTTTTCGCTGATAATAATTACCATAAAAAACATCCCAAAAATGGCCCATGCCGGCACATTGTGTTGTACAGAATTACTTTTTTCAATCCCCGAAGATTGTTGATGCAACTGCATTTCTTTGACACCCACCGAACGGAGTTGTTTTTCGATATCCAGTTTCTTGCTCGTATCAGCCTGCCCACTCAATGCACTAATCCGATCCATGATGATGTCAAATTGGACCCTGGTGGTAAACTTCTCCAGGGCATTCACAATAGCAATACGAAATGCAGGTTTACTGACCGGGTCAAATACGATTTGAATATTAATTCCTTCCCGTGCATCGCGATGCGGCAAACTTCCGGGTATCCCCATGTGTTTACCCATTTCATTGGCAATTAAATTGGCACTATTGTATATTTCAGAACTAACCCCTTTTGGAATCATGATGGCCAGTTGATATTTACCGGCTTTGATTTCCGATAAAATAGTCATGGAATCCAGCACCTGATTCTGATGTTGACGGATTAATGTAAACTGACCACTTTCTTCCAAACCTTTTTGAATGGCTTTGGATATTTTTCCCTGATCCTGATCAAAAATTAAGGCTTCAAACTTTCGGTTTTTATAATCTTTAAATGGGGCATCCTGAACCAAAGCCATGATACTAATCAGTAAAACAGGCATGAGAAATAAAAGAGATAAACCTCCTAAATCCCTTCGCATGAGGTGCCATTCCTTGATATATGTTGCCCAAATTCTTTTCATGCTAATCGCGAACCCGGAATCCGGTCAATTTTAAAAATAAATTTTCCAGGTTATCTGTTTGATGTTCCTGAATCAATTTTGCCGGACTACCCTGTATCACCCCCTGCCCCTGATCAATGATAAGTACTTCCTGACAGAGTACTTCTGCTTCGTCTAATAAATGGGAGGTATATAAAATACTATTGCCTTCTTCGTTGTACTCTTTCAGAAAGCGCAAAATCATATTTCGACTTTGAACATCCACGCCTGCGGTGGGTTCATCCAAGATTAATAAAGAAGGCTGATTTAGTAAAGAGGCTATGATATTGGCTCTTCGTTTCATGCCGCCGGAATAATGCCTGATTTGTTTATCGCCGTGCTCTTGTAGTCCAAATCGTTTTAAAAGTTGTTCGATGAGAGGAGTTAAGGTATGCGGTTGTATCCCATACAAACGGCCAAAATATCGCAAATTTTCCCGGCAGGAAAGGTTGAGATATAGGGCAATCTGCTGAGGTACAATGCCCAATTTACCTTTAATTTCTTCTGCATGTTTTTTTACATCCATACCCATGACTTCCACATCTCCGCTATATTTTTTAATCAATCCGGATAAAATGGAAATCGTGGTTGTTTTACCGGCACCATTGGGGCCCAGCAAACCGGCAATACATCCCTCCGGAAATGAAAAACTTAAATGATCTACTGAAGGAAATTCTGCATGATCATATTTCTTATATAAACCACTTACCCGAATCATTTAGGATCCCGTTAATTGTTTAAATAAGGTATAATCGGTCAAATCGAACTGAACGGGTACGACGGAAGCATAATGATGCTGCAGTGCCCAAACATCGGTGTCCTTGCCTTTATCTAAATTTTGAAATTCACCGGTTAACCAATAGTATTTTTTACCATGCGGATCTACCCGATCGATAAAATTTTCTTTCCATTTCGCATTGGCCTGCCTGCAAAATTTCAGCCCTTTATATTGTTTGGGATTCACATTCGGAATGTTCACATTGTATAATCCCTTTTTCGGTATTTGTCCCGAGCTAATTTGATGAATCATTTCGTGGGCAACTTGTTGAGCCAATCCAAAATCAGCATCATAAGCATAATCCAACAAGGAAAAACCGATTGCAGGAATACCTTCGATAGCGGCTTCCATGGCTGCACTCATGGTTCCGGAATAAATCACATTTACGGAATGATTGGCCCCATGATTAATTCCACTGAAACAAAAATCCGGCTTATGATGCAACACTTTATCTACGGCCAATTTAACACAATCAACCGGTGTACCACTGCATTGATACGCTTCCACATCTCCAAAAATATGAACCGGATTCATGCGCAGAGGTTTTCCTATGGTGATCGCATGGCCCATACCTGACTGCGGTGCATCGGGGGCTACGACCACCACCTTGCCAAATTGTTTGGCCACTTCAACAAGCGCAGCAATACCGGGTGCTGTTACGCCATCATCATTGGTGATGAGTATCGTCGGTTTTTGATCAAGGCTTTTCTTTTTTTTCTGACTCATTGTTTTCACTATTTTTTAGAATGGGCTAAAGAAACCACATTGGATTTACTCTGCTTTTTACTTTTTACATACGCATCCACGGCTGCAATGGCCACCATATTTACAATTTGCCGAACACTACTTCCCAGTTGTAAAACATGTACTGATTTTTTTAATCCCAACAAAATTGGCCCAATAGCTTCACTGTTACCTAATTCCATCAAGAGATGATAGGCTATATTTCCGGCTGAAAGATTCGGGAATATTAAAATATTGGGATTATTCTGAATCAAACCTGAAAATGGATAGTTCTCTTTTAATAATTCACTATTAAAGGCCACACTGCCCTGAACTTCTCCATCAACAATCAAACTAGGATATTTTTTATGCAATAAATCTACCGCATCCCGCATTTTCTTGGCTTCACTCAAATTACTGGAGCCAAAATTCGAATAGGATAAAAGGGCCACCCGTGGAGTTACATTCAAACTCTTTAAATGCTCTGCAGCCAATAAAGTAATATCCACTAAATCTTCTGCACTCGGAAACTCGTTAATGGTGGTATCGGCAAAACAAATTGGGCCCCGTTTGGTCAACATCACATACATACCCGCCAGTTTTTTTACCTTATCTTCTACCCCAATAATTTCTAAAACCGGACGTAAAGTATCCGGATATTTTCGGGTTAATCCGGTAATTACCGCATCGGCTTCTCCACACTCCGCCATCATACATCCAAAATAGTTGCGTTCCCGCATGATCTTTTTGGCTTCGTATAAATTATAACCTTTGCGATTTCGTTTTTTAAATAACAATTCACCGTAAGCATTTCTTTTCGCTTCCAAATCATCCGCTTTCGGATCAATGATTTCGATTCCACTCAAATCCAGATTATGCTCCTTAATGATACTTTTTATTTTGCGCAGATTTCCTAAAAGTATAGGAATGGCAATGCCTTCATCTTTTACAATTTGAGCTGCTTTTAAGGTTTTAAAATTTTCCGCATCTGCAAAAACCACCTTCTGCTTATATTGTTTGGCTTTATTAAAAATAACCTTGAGGATATTGTCTTCACTTCCTTTTCGGTTGACCAACTCTTCTTCATACGCTTTCCAATCCGTGATCTGCTTTTGAGCAACTTTGGATTTTACAGCCGCCTTGGCCACTGCAAGCGAAACCCTCGACAGTAAGCGAGGATCCATCGGTTTAGGAATGATATATCCCGGGCCATAACTCAGGTTCTTTTCCTGATAAGCCATATTCACCATATCCGGAACACTCTCCTTGGCTAATTCGGCAAGGGCTTTTACGGCTGCCAACTTCATGTCCTCATTGATGGTTTTTGCACGAACATCCAAAGCACCCCTGAAGATATAAGGAAAGCCCAACACATTATTCACCTGATTGGGATAATCGCTGCGGCCTGTAGCCATAATGACATCCGGTCGGGCATTTACGGCTGTTTCGAAATCAATTTCAGGATCGGGATTTGCCAAAGCAAAAACAATCGGGTTTTTAGCCATTCCTTTCAACATGCGCGCATTCACGATTCCACCTCTGGATAAACCAATAAAAACATCGGCTCCTTTCATGGCATCTTCCAGCGATTTTATCTTCCGGGTAGTGGCAAATTTTTTCTTACTCTCATCAATATCTTTCCGATCTTTTGTGATGGCTCCTTTACTGTCAAACATCACAAAGTTTTCATAGCGGGCTCCTAATCGGATATATAATTTACAACAAGCCATGGCCGAAGCTCCGGCACCACTTACCACAATTTTTGCAGTTCGAATATCCTTGTGCTGAATTTCCAAAGCATTGAGCAAAGCTGCTGACGAGATAATGGCAGTACCATGCTGATCGTCATGCATGATCGGAATATTTAATTCCTTTTTTAAGCGTTCTTCAATTTCAAAACACTCCGGGGCTTTGATATCCTCCAGATTAATTCCCCCGAATGTTGGTTCCAGCGCTTTAACGGTTCGAATAAATTCTTCTGTATCCTTCGTATTGATTTCGATATCAAATACATCGATATCGGCATAAATTTTAAACAACAAGCCTTTACCTTCCATGACTGGTTTGGACGCCAAAGGACCGATATCGCCCAGTCCCAAAACTGCTGTCCCATTCGAGATCACAGCCACCAAATTGCCTTTGGCTGTGTACTTATAGACATTTTCAGGATTTTTTTCGATTTCCCGGCAAGGCTCAGCAACTCCAGGCGAATAAGCCAGCGAAAGATCGCGTTGTGTTTTTGTTTCTTTAGTAGGGACGACCTCTATTTTTCCGGGTTTGCCTTTGGAATGATATTCCAGGGCATCTGATTTTCTGATCTTTTTGTTCATGTGCTTTGTAGCCTGTTTCAGGTGGTGAAATTACAACAATGCTCATTTTAAAAGGATTTAAATTCCTGAAAAATAATTTCTAGGGAAGGATAAAGATTTACAGTCAACATATTGCTGACTTTCCAGCAAAACCTAGTGCAAGTCCATTCAATTTAGATGTTTCATGTTTGCAGGTACTAAGGGTGGCGTGGGTTCAATGATATTGGAATACATGTGCGTAAAGCAACACCATTGAGTGCACTGTTCGGTGGATGGATATTCGGTTTGTCTGCAAAAAATGAGCTATACTAAGTCTAAAGTGAAGTTCAGATCAGTAACAAGTGTCGATTACATAATTCACAAGGGTATTTCCTATCTTTACCCCCATTTATTCATCATGAAAAAGATTTTACTCCCCGTTATAGCCATGCTTACGTTGAATAGTTTTGCCCAGGACGGCATTCGATTACATCGATATCCTTTTGCCAAAAAAGATGAGGTCAAAGATACCTATTTTGGAAAAACCATTGAAGATCCTTATCGGTGGTTAGAAGATGATCATTCAGCGCTTACAGCTAATTGGGTATTGGAACAAAATGGAATGACCAATGATTATCTCGGCAAAATACCGTTTCGGGATAAAATCAATTTGGAACTTAAACGCCTTTGGAACTATGTGCGTTATGCAAGTCCAATCAAAGCCGGCGAATATTATTTTTATTACAAAAATGATGGACTTCAAAACCAAAGTATACTTTATATCCAAAAAGGGCTAAGCGGTGAACCACGGGTATTTATTGACCCCAATAAATTGAATGAGGAGGGTACCTCTTCCTTGGGATCTGTAAATTTCTCCAAAAACCAAAAATATTGTGCCTTGAGTGTATCAGGTGCAGGAAGTGACTGGCAGGATATTTTGGTGATGACCGTCGAAAATAGAAAATTCCTTGCTGATACCATTCGTTATTCAAAATTTTCAGGAGTTTCATGGAAAGGTGATGAAGGCTTTTACTACAGCGGCTATGATAAACCTAAAAAAGAATCAGAGAAATATTCAGCCAAAACAGAATTTCAAAAAATATTCTATCATCAAATTGGTACCCCTCAAAGCAGCGATCTCTTAATTTATGAGGATAAAGATCATCCTTTACGATATAAAGGTTGTGCACTCAGCGAAGATGAACGTTTTTTAATGTTGAGTTTATCAGAAGGAACCGATGGCAGTGAATTACAATTTCGTGATTTAAAAAATCCGAATCAAAAGGAGTTCCAGATTTTATGCAAGGGATTCTCATTGAATCAGGAATTTGTGGATATGCATAATCAGCAATTTATCGTTTACAGTAACTGGCATGCACCCAAATATCAGTTACTACTCATCGATCCAAATAAACCGGATGAAAAGAACTGGAAAGTTTTGGTACCCGAAAAGGCCAGTAAACTAGAATCTGTAAGCCGTGTAGGGAATCAACTCTTTTGTAATTACCTCGAAAATGCCTGTAGTAAAGTGGATGTTTATGATCTCAAGGGTCAATTGATTCGTACCATTGATTTGCCGGGACTTGGCACCGCCAGTGGTTTTGGAGGTCGCGAAACAGACGATCATACCTTTTATACGTATACCTCTTATAATGCGCCGCCTGTTATTTATCACTACGACTTAAAAAGTGGTAAAAGCACGATTTTTAAAAATACTACAGTAGCCATGGATTTAAGCAATACCGTTGTTACCCAAATATGGTTTAAAAGTAAAGATGGCACCAAGGTTCCTATGTTCGTTTATCATCGTGCAGATATCGATTTAAAAAAAGGTCCCCATCCTGTTTTCCTGTATGGATATGGCGGATTTAATATTTCGCTCACCCCAAGTTTTAGTATACCCATGAGTTATTTTGTACAAAAGGGTGGTATTTATGTGTCAGTAAGTTTAAGAGGAGGTGGTGAGTTTGGAGAAGAATGGCATAAAGCAGGTATGCTGGAAAACAAACAAAATGTATTCGACGATTTTATAGGCGCTGCAGAATATCTGATTAAACAAGGCATAACAACCAAAAATCAAATTGCCATTCATGGGCGAAGTAATGGTGGATTGCTGGTAGGTGCCTGTATGACCCAACGACCAGATTTATTCAAAGTCGCTTTGCCCGGTGTAGGTGTATTGGATATGCTACGTTACCATAAATTTACTGTCGGCTGGGGATGGGCGGTTGAATATGGCAGTAGCGACCAAGAAAAAGATTTTAATTATCTGCTCAAATATTCGCCTGTGCATCAGGTGAAAAGTGGTGTCGATTATCCGGCAACCCTTATTACGACAGCCGATCATGATGACCGGGTTGTGCCTGCACACTCGTTCAAATTTGCAGCAACATTACAGGAAAAAAATCCCCAACAAAAACCCATGCTTATCCGTATTGAAACTCAAGCCGGGCATGGTGCGGGAAAATCAACCAGTAAACAAATCAATGAATGGGCTGATATCATGACTTTTGTCTTTCATCATTTGAATATGGACGGATTTAAATAAGTAAGGGATGAACAAAAAACATTTTATTATTTGCTCGATACTCTTCCTCCTGACTTCTTATTCCGCCAGCTCGCAAATTTTACAAGAAGTAAAACAACATCTTTCCATTCTTTGTAGCGACTCTTTAGCCGGACGAGGATATGTGGATGATGGGGTAAACAAAGCGGCTAATTATATCGAGTCGCAGTTTGAAAAGCTGAAGATGCGCAAATACGGGAAATCGTATACCCAATCATATGCATTTCCGGTGAACACGCACCCTTTTCCAATTCGTTGTAATATGGATAATCAAAGTATGCGGGCAGGAATTGATTATTTGGTAGAGGCTGGTTCGCCCAGTATTCAAGGCACATTTCGATTACTACATTTTAATCCAACTGATTCTCTGGACCGCATTTTGATGTTTAAAAAGTTAGTCCAAGGCATTGAGCCAGATCATGCGATTGTGTTACATAAGGGTTCGAAATTTAAAAAAATGGTGCTGGATACGCTGAAATCGATGAACCAAAGAATTAAATTGCTTGTTGTTACCGAAGAGAAAAAAATGACCCACACAGTGGCGACAGAACTTGAACCGCTGGCTAGTATCATTTTTATGGATAGTGTGATTCAAAACAAGGAAGTGCTCAACATTCAGGCGCCCAATCACTTTATCAAAGCATTCGAATGTAAAAATGTAGCGGCTTATGTAAAAGGAAAAAACACCCAGGAAACTATCGTGTTTACTGCGCATTATGATCATCTGGGAAAAATGGGAAATGAGGCCATTTTTAAAGGTGGTAGTGATAATGCCAGCGGAGTGAGTATGTTATTGTACCTCGCCAAATACTTTACTGAGCATAAACCGCGTTGCAATGTGGCGTTTATATTGTTTAGTGGCGAAGAAGCAGGACTTATTGGAAGTTCATTTTATACCCAAAACCCGATGTTTCCGCTTCGTCAAATCAAATGTGTTGTGAATATTGATATTATGGGGAATGCCGAAAAAGGAATTACCGTCGTGAATGGAGAAAGTTGCCGGAAAGAGTTTGACCTATTACAAAACATCAATAAAGAGAAAAACTATCTGCCCGAAGTCAAAATTCGTGGACAGGCTGCGATCAGTGATCATTACATGTTTAGTGAATCCGGGGTGCCCGCCATTTTTATTTATTCCAATGGAGGACAAGGATATTACCACGATGTGTTTGATACCGCCGAAAATCTGATGCTTACCCGTTTCGAAGAAGTGGCTGCATTACTGATCGATTTTGCATTTAAAATTTAATCATGGATGTATGATTCATGCCCAAAAATGTTCTTAAAAACTACAATCTGATACGAATCCGGGGTTCATATAAAATTGATGCAATAAGTCAATCATTTTATCTAATTTTAGCGCCTCAAAACAACGATACATGGCATACAATCTTTTGAAAGGTAAAAGAGGAATTATTTTTGGTGCATTGGATGAAAAATCAATGGCCTGGCAGGTTGCCCTGAAATGCCAGGAAGAAGGTGCAATCTTTACATTGAGTAATGCCCCAATTGCCCTGAGAATGGGTAAAATCAATGAATTGGCGGCACAATGTAATAACGCTAAAGTGATTGGCGCAGATGCCACCTCAATAGCAGACCTTGAAAATGTATTTAACGAGAGTATGGAGGTATTGGGGGGTAAAATAGATTTTGTATTACACTCCATCGGAATGAGTCCCAACGTGCGTAAAAAAATACCTTATTACGATACGAGTTATGAAAACTTTCAGAAAACACTGGATATCAGTGCTTTATCTTTTCATAAAGTGATGCAAAGTGCCATGAAATTGGATGCTTTGAATGAGTGGGCTTCTGTAGTCGGATTGTCATACATTGCCGCACAACGTACCTTCCCCGGTTACAATGATATGGCCGATGCCAAAGCTTTGCTTGAAAGTATTGCGCGTAGTTTCGGATTTCAATATGGATTTAAGAAAAAGGTAAGAGTGAACACCATTTCTCAATCTCCTACCCTCACAACGGCCGGAAGTGGTGTGGAAGGTTTTGATGCCTTTTATCATTATGCCGAAAAGTTATCACCCTTAGGAAATGCCAACGCCGAAGAATGCGCTAATTATGTGGTGAGTTTGTTCAGCGATTTGACCCGAAAAGTGACGATGCAGAATTTATTCCACGATGGCGGCTTTTCATTTACCGGTGTTAGTACTGAACTGGTTGAGCAATTGATTCAGAGCAAATAAAATCCTGCCTTAATTTCTAGGTTGATGGGCTTCGTGGTATACCGAACTCAATTTTCCAATAGTCCGCTGCTTATTTTTAATCATACTTTTTAGCTTTAAATCGTCGATATCATTTTGTTGCACCTTTCGGTGAATGGGGTAAATGGTACCTCCTTTCTCTCCTGCTTTTACCAAAGGATCGTACTGAAATTCAGCATCTACCAAAGTGCCTCGTGGATACATGATACCCGGTTGTCCCTTCCCACGTATGTCTAAATCATGAGGATGTGGCAACCCCAGTGTATGTCCATATTCATGTGCACTGGTTGTACTGTTTTTATAGAGATTTTCTAATTTAAAATATCCGGTATTGCAACCTAATCCGTCAACAAAAGAAATATTTCCATGGGCATATTCTTCCACCCGAATATAGTTATTACGAGGGTTGCGATTACTCATGATATCCTCTTTACGTAAATCGGGGAACAAAAAAACCTGAATATCAAATTCCACCAACCAGGGGTATGCATCTATCAATACCAAACCATGGGGCTCATTCCACATGGTACTGATTTCTTCTTCCATTTCTTTACGAATCGTTTCACTGATCGAACCACCATATAAAAAAATAAACGAGTGAATCCGAATACGATGCCCGGTTTTCAAAAGTTCTATCGTACCCATAATTTTTCGAATTTAAAAAATCTCCGGAAACCCGATTCCATGTTTAATCCCGCTTCGGTTCTAATCCATAACGATCGAGCATCACAGACCAATGATGCAATTCGTGACCGCAAATGATCCAGGCACTGGCACGCACACTCATGTTAAATTGTGAAGCCATCCCGGTATGTTTGAACTGTGAAGCACTGAGATTATTAAAAAATGTCAAACTGGCCTGACGGGTAGCGGTATATTCTTTAACCAATTTACGGGTATTCAAATCATTGGCTTTCGCCTCAATGGCGTAATTGTTTTCATCAAAAAAAGGCAAGGGTGTTTGATCCCGACGGGCAAAACGCATGGCACGATACAAAAATACCCGCTCTGTATCAATCATATGCATCAGTAAATCCTTCAAACTCCATTTGCCGGGTGCATAGGGCCTTAACAACTTTTCTTCGGGCGTTATTAAAAATGTGGATGCAATTTTTTGGCTGTTTTTCTTCAATTGATCCAAAACACTGATATCCGTTTGAACCAAGGCTATATAGGGTTCATAATATTGTGCATATTCCAGGAACTCAGGCTTCTTTACTTTTTTCATGGTATCAAATTCTATTGCCCCAGGAGGAATCGGATCATTAAACCGCCACGGGTTGTAGTAATTGGAAAGGCATTGGAAACATAAGGAATACTCTGACGGCGGTCATAAAAGAAACGCAAAGTCACATTCTGGTTTAGAATATAATCAATAGAAGGTGAAATCGTAATCACTTTCTGACCACGCGTATCTCTTGTTTCGCGTTGGTCGAGGCGATTGATACTGGTACGATCATCTCTCAAACCAACATCCACTTTTACATTCACATCACTTTTTAATTTATTGATACCAAAATATTTGATAGGCACTTGTACTTTTTTAAATCGCATACCGCCCCCAACCTGGATTTCACTACTCTTGGTTTCGCTCAGTTGATAATCAATTAAACTCATACTTAACTGACGGGCCTTTTTGTATTCGATATGAATATTTAAACTGCTTTTAAAGGTCGCATCGATACCTAAGAGCGGACCAAATGTTTCATTGATCGTCATGTTAGGTACCATAAAGTAAGGTACATAATTATGCGAGACTGAATCAATAAAGGATGGAAAGCCAAGTGCATAAACATCCCGATACTGCAAAGCACTATTAAAACTATTCATACTTAAAGTACCGGAATAAGAATGGTTCAGGGTAAAGCTTTGGAAAATATCTCTGAAGGCCTTGGTGCGCGATAATCCGGTGTAAGCAATTCGCCAGTTTGGCATCGGCATAATATTGCGGAATGGATTTGATCGTATGTTTTCGTTTCTATTATTAACCAATGGAAAAGTTTTCGGATCTTTTCCGGTATAGGCTGATAAGAATGCGGGAATCAATACATCCTGAGCATAACGGGTATAGCCTTTTTGATAATCCTGGTCTTCCGGTGCTTTTTGACCACCCGTATAAGGATTGATGGCTCCTAATCTTCCGGAGATGACTTGTCGATTATTCTCAAAATTATCAAAGGCCCGTGAAAGTTCACCACGTTCGGTATTTTGGAACATGGTTTTAATGGCGATATAAGAAATAGAGAACCCACCGGTTTCATAAGGATTCAAACTAACATAGTCACTTCCACCACCAATGGTATCTTTAAACAATTCGGCATGGGCTTTATTAAAGGTTTTAGTGAGGTTTAAATCAATCCGGAAATCTTTTAATGGTTCCAGATTTGCCGTGATATTTAAAGATTGTGAAAACTGTTGTTGAAACTGTGCATTGAATAAAGAATCCCGGGTTAATACATTGTCACGACCTTTATTTTCTAACCACAATCGATCCGGTTGCATACCAAAAGCAAAAGGAATTCCAGGGTTCATATTGTTTACATTATTCATGCCCAGAAAACGCGTACTATCCATGAATCCGGGTAAAGTAGTCCCCATGTTTTCGTTATAACTAAAGCTGGCTCTTTTCACCATCAATAATACATTACCAATCGCTCTGACTCCACTCGAAGGAACCCATTCTTTTTTCTCTTTAGGTTTCTTTTCCTTTTTAACGACAGATGATTTTTTCTTTTTGGCAATTGAATCTTTCCGTGCCTGATCATTCTTATCAGTGGTTGTGATTTTTGCATTCGGATTGGTATTAAATACCTGCACATCACGACCTCCACTGCTTTGGTTATCTTTCGTATCCTGTTTTTGTTCTTGTTCTTTTTTATCCTGTTTTTTATCCCGCGAATCTTCCGGCATATCACGCGTATTATCCTGGGCTATATCTCTGCTATCCCCACCGCGGCCTCCACCGCCGGCATCTCTGCCTTGTTCACGATCACCACCTTTGCCCGGAGCGCCCTTACCGGGAAGTGTTTGAGTGGGTTTGCCGTTTTTATCTTTTCCGGGAGAACCGGCAGGTGCATTATTTAATATTTTCTTGAGAAATTTCACCTTGTTATAGAGATTGGTAAAATTAAATTCACCATTGATTTGTTTATTCTGGGTATTCCCTACTGTATTCCCTAAACTCTTGGCGAGTAAAGAAGCACTGGTCCAAGTATAGGTAGCTGCATAACTTCCGCGAATGGTTGTCCAATCAAGTAAAGGAAACTTATTCAAAGGCACATTATAATTGGCATTGAGTGATTGGGTGTAATTGGTATTTCGTCCAAATCGTCCTACATTGCTCCAGAAAGTATCTTTCTTTTCCTTGGTATCAATCCGACCGATTGGTTCATCCACACGGGAATTGTTATTCGCCGAATAATCAAAGGATAATGATTTGGTTAAATCCCAACGAAGGTTATACGTTCGATTCCAGGTAAAGAACTTAAAATATAGAGGTTGTAAAGGATAGGCGCCTTCATCAATATTCCTGACGCGTGTTTCGCCGATTGTTCTATTCAGGTTATTTCTGAAAGTGAAATTTGAAGGCAAGAGACTAAAATTAAAATCACGCAGCAATTGCAGATATTTCCATTTTTGTGGAATCAACTTTTTAAACGGTTCTATGGATTTTAATTTGGGGGCATAGGTATAGCCCAAACTGGCATGATGTTCATCGAGTTCATCCTTTTCAACCAAGGGGTTTCGTTTATTGGTTTGGGTATAAGAATAACTGACATCAAAATTTTGTAAATCCCAGGGCTCTTTGCGTTTGTTATTCAACGGTGCAATGCGCACATTCTGGAAGTTAACACTTTTAACCGAGGTAAAATCCTGGGCTCTTTGTTTGATAGAGTCTTTCTCTTTTGCTGAAAGTCCATTTACTTTATCCTTGTATAGAATATCTAAATCGTACGGATCGTAAATTGGATTACTAACAGACTGGGTGTAGCCGGCAAAAATGGGCAATTGTACACCCCATGATTTGGGGGTAAACTTACCGGCATTGATATTGGCGGAAACATCAAATTGACTGAAATCATCGCGGAATCGTTGATTCACTTTTTGGTCAATATTTCCATAACCACTGGTGTGCATATTCCCACTCATTTTGATGACCCCAACATCAGCTAATTGTAAATCTACTTTTCCCAATGCCGCATACCCACCATCTTCATCCATATTGGATAAGCGCAATTCATTGAACCAAACTTCGGCACATTTTTTACCCCCATCATCAGTAGGATCATTGGGTGTCTTTTGTGGATTCAATACACCTACCATCGCCATTTTCACATCTCCGATATTGGGATTACCAACAATTTTGATATAATTTCCTTTGCTGTCCCTTACGATGTAAGGCACGGCAAAATTGGCACCTTTCTGATTACGCTCTTGTTTTGCTTTAACCAACTCACTCATTACCAAATCCAATTCGTTGGCTTGAGGCCAAATCAATTGCGGATCGCGAGTACCGAATGCTGTAAAAGTTAAGGGGATTTGGTATTCATAGTAGTTCCCTACAAAATCACTTCCCAAGCGAATGAAAGCACGCAGGTCACCTTGTTTTAATGTTCCGGTTCCTTCAATGGCCTCGGCATGAATAAACATTTTAATTTTTTTGAACTGCCTCAAATCCATGCCCAACGATTTGAAGGCGCCTTTGGCATTCCCATCTGATAAATTGCATACCTGAATAGATAAGGATTGTTCATTATTCTGAACGTTTTGCCCATTACTGACCTGTTGTTGTTGACGCACAATTCCAGGTGGCATAACATAAGGGATGGGCGAACGGCCTGAATTTTCTTCCAAACTGACTGAATACAAATTGAACAAAGTAGATTTTTCTTCATCATCCGGAATAATCTCACCCGGATTCTTGAGCGAAAACGTATATCTTCTCCACTGATTTCGGCCCAATTCAAGTCGGGCAAATCGAAGAATCACGCTATCCTGAAATCCATTCAGGAACATCCGCATAAAACGAATGGATTTAAAATCACTGATGCCGCCTACCCGATTGGTAAATTCACGAATGGGTACTTTAAACTGGTACCAGGTTTCCTGACGGACTGTATTATTGGGGAATTTGACGGAAGAAATTTGTTTGTTGACAATATAATTTTCACCCACATCCATATTCGGTTTGAGGTCGATTCTATACTGAAAATATTGTTCATTTTCATTCAGGGTGTTATCACGATTGATATCTTCTGCATCGGGAACATTGGTAAATGCATTGGAAAACTGAGAGTTATTATCCGTAACGGGAGAATTGCCCTGTGGATTATTAAATTTTCGATATCGTCGAAAAACTGCCAAATTCTGTCCATCGTAGTCACTGCCTCTAAAATGGTGGAAATCATCATTTCCAGGGTCTGAAACGGCATCTAAATAGGCTGCTGAAGTAGCCCCAAAATTATTGAGCAGTTCATTGAGGTATTGCTGATATTGTGCAGTTTCTTCGGCATTACTCATCCCATCAAAACCGACATCCTGCGCATTCCGTGCATCCACATTGTTGTCAAATGCAGGCGTTAATTGTTGTTGAAAGCGGGGTATTTTCGACCAATTGGTTTGATCTACCTTTTTCGGATCAGGTGGATAAGGCAATCCATTTTCAAAGAATTTTCGGGAGTCTTTCAGGATATCTTCGGATATATTTCCCAAATTGATATAGAAAGAACCTCCGGGGTCATTTGGGCGATTAATGAATGGATCCATTAACCAGAATTCAATGAACTCAACATTCGCTGTTTCAAAATCACTGAAATCAATCGGACGCATGATTCCACCCCATCGTTTTTGTGGATTGAGTAGTTCGCCGCTCGCGTTGATTGATGATGTTTCAAAATTATACGGACCTCTCTCTTTCGGGTAAAAAGCCAAATCCAAGGTCGTCAGGTTGCCCTGCAGAGAAGTATAAGATCGCAACGGAAATACATCTTGTTGTTGAATCAGTCGGAGATAGTGATTACTCAACTGAGCGGTATCATTTTTTAAATGTTCCGGCATACAATTCTGCCTGGGATCCACCAAACACGGGTCTAAATTGTACCAAGCCAGTTTGGCTCTGTTTTTACCATAATTCCAGTTATTCACTAAATTGGCCTCCGGAAATAAAATATTCCCTAAACGATCAGTAGCATCTTGAGGTGTACTGGCCAAACTCCAACTCATTACCGGGAATTTTAAATCATATCCACTTCTAGTACCTTCAAAATCATCAATATAAATATTGCTTTCTCCATTTATCGGATCATTGATTAATCGGTTATGACCGGGTATAAGTTTTGCAAATTCTCCGTTGGCTACCAACATTGAAGGGGCCGTTGTGGAAATAATAGGGAGTTTATCGATAAAACGAGTCAACTTCGGAACATCACTTTGATAATTAAAGTCCATTCCTAACACGGTATTCTTGATAGGATCCTCTCCAAAAGTAACTTTATTGAAGAAAGGGCGTTCGGATAATCTTAGTAATGTACCCCCGATATTGATATTATCATTGACAAAATAGTCAAATCGGGTTCCTACAAAATTTTGGAGCTGAGCACCAAATGTGGCATTGTTTTCGTACGAAACACTGATAGGTATACCCGAACTTAATACACCTGCATTGATGATACGAAGTTTACCTATACCATAATCAATTGTATAGTCAACATTCTCTGTCAGTATTTGACCGCCTGCCGAAACGTTTACAGAACCTTGTGGAATATTAAAACCACCCAGATAAATTTCAGAAGAGTTGGATGATTTAAAAGTACCCTTGATTAAAAAACGATTGTATTGTGGAAATTGAATGGCAATATTCTTGGTAGAATCATATAGAATGCGATACAGGTATTTTTTTTCCAGGGCCGGATCTCCACCAAATACCCACTTCATATCCTCACCGAATGGTTCCAATACAGGAAACATCACCCGCCCCTGTTGACTATTAATCGTGAGTCCTTCAATAAAATCGAAACGTCCATCCGGTTGCGGATCATTTTGGTTATTGAGCCGATCCAGATTCAATAAATTAATCAACGGAATTCCGGCTTGTGGTCCTTCAGGAAGATAACGTTTTTCGCCACCACCCGGATCTAAATAAAATACATTCAACTGAAAATCGTCCTTACCAACCTGACTTGCTCCGAGTGAATAAACGTTCTTCATCATCAAATCCCACAAGGGTACGGTTGGATCCGGTGAAGTAGATTTCAACATTTTTAAAAACAATACTTTGGGATTTGTACTGTCCGGCGGTAGGGATTGCGCAAACTCTCCAATTTGATAAACCTTCCCATTGTTGGTATACTCAAAGGCCACACCAACCACGTCATCCGGTTGTAATTGAGTATTTACACTTACCGTACCCAATTGCGGATTAAAAGTATATTCAGTTGGATTGAGTTTACGGGCAAATGTTTTTTCAAAATCGATTCGTCCCTTAAGACCTAGCGATTGCAAGCCACTAACGACCGTGCCGATGTCACGAATGCCCGGATATTGAATCACCTGATTGTATAAAGTATTGGCGTAATTATCAGCTTGCCCGTTAGAGGCTTTGTAAAAGCCAGGACGATAGGGTTCTGGTTCACCTAAATCCTGAAACGCAACTACATCCCGGGCATTTTCCACAGTACCATTCCGATTGGTCACCCATACTTCGAGACGGTTAATATTATTGAGCGATTGAATAATGGGATAGTTTTTCAGGGCACCATTAAAACTCTTACGGAAACTTTGGGTCAGGATAAAATGTCGAAAATCCTCGTAATTGTCAGAACTTATTGAAAAATTCTGTGTTTGAGAACCACCTTGTAAAGTAAAACTTTCCCGTTTGGATCTTTGCTGCGAAACAACGGAACTCACCATCAGGCGACCAAATTGAAGTTGGGTTCGTAATCCGAATAAAGATTGAACCCCTTGTACCAATTGCGTTTTCAGGGGGAAACTAATATAACCAGCCTCGATTTTTTTGATAATCTCATCTTCTTGCCCGGTATGTTCGAGTTTTAACTGATTTTCAAAATCAAAGGTGGCTCGGGTGTTGTAATTGAAGTTCATTTTGATCTTCTCCCCCACCTTAGCCAGCATATTGATATTCATATTCATATCAAAATCGAAAATGCCATACTTCTGTGCACTTTGAACCAAGGTTGGATTCTTTACATTTTGCCAATTTCCTCCAAAAAATAAATCCACATTTCCTTGTGGTTTTACTTCAATGGTGCTACCTCCAAAAATGCGGTCGAACATGGCGCTTCCCAGGTTGACTTTAGGTACGGTTCCTCCTTTTTTGGTAATTTGGGCAATGGAATTACTTCGTTTTTTGAAATAGGCCTCCTCATCCTTACCGGCCTGATATCGCATAAATTCTTCAAACGTCATGAAGGAAGGTGCCCGATAATTTTCGTTACCTACCTTCTCTTTAATATCATATTGCTGTGAATCCGGATCATAGGTAACCTCGGTTTGAATATTCTTTGGATCTTTTAAATCAAATTGCGAAGGAGGGTCTTCGTTGAATTTATCAGCCGCCCGATCTTGTATTGGAAATTTTAGTGTGTCCTTGGGCGCTTCAGGGCTATCCACCGATGGTACGGTAAAAAATGCGTACCGAAATGCGAAGGCATGATCATTCGCTGATAGCACGAGAAGTGTGATAACAAAGATCACAACAAATTGCAGCAAATATTGAGTTAGGTTCTTCAAGTTCTTTAAATCTGTTTCAGTGCGCTTTTTATCTTCTCCTCCAAACCGGCATTGGGTTGTAGTTTATTGACTTTTTCCAATGCCTGAATGGCTGCTTGTCGAGCTATCCCCAAGCTGACCAAGGCATTTAACGCATCCTGGTCTGTATTATTGTGCATGACTACCGAAATTTGTCCGCCGGGTTTTCCTTTTAATAATTTATCCTTCAACTCTAAAATGAGTCTTTTGGCCGATTTTGCGCCGATTCCTTTAATTCGTTCCAGTGATTTTTCATCCTCAGAGACAATAGCCTGGGTGATTTCTTCGGTTTTCATACTCGACAACATCATCCTGGCAGTTGATGCACCGATACCACTGACCGAAATCAATTGCATAAATAACTGACGCTCATCTTCGTCATGAAACCCGAATAGCGAAAAACCATCTTCTTTTACTTGCAAATAAGTAAGTAATCTTCCTTTTTGAATATCCTGAATCTTCGAATACGTATATAAACTGATATTGACCTCGTATCCGATCCCATTCACATCCATCCAAACAAAAGCAGGATTCTTGGCAATAAAATTCCCATCCAGAAAAACTATCATAATAAGGCTTACAAATATAAGGTTTTTGCTTATTTGTCAATACCGTCTTTCAAGCTTTCAGGTTAAATGATTAATAAATTCATGAACAACAACCTGAAGTCTTGATTTTACTAAAAACTCCGGTTCTAAAAGCGGAAGGGTTTCTTGCCAAAAGGATGCAGGCATTTCCTGAAGATTACCTTGTCGACAAGTCTTAAAACCATGTTTCCGCACATGATAATCGGCCAGATAAACCTGTTCGGTTTGACCGGGAGTTGGAATGAGTAGAGCCCTTTTCCCTAATTTAAATAAATCCATGATGGTACTATATCCACTTCGACAGACAATCAAATCTGCATTTTTGACATGTTCCGAAAGTTGATCAGAAGGCAGGTGAGGATATATTTTCCAGTCTTTATGGACGATGGAAGTTTTTGCTGCCGGACAGCCACGAACCATGGCAATTTTAAGGCCATTGAGGTCTAAATCAAGAATTTCCTTTTCAAGTAAAGAGCGCTGTGGTTCAGGGCCGGAAAGTATAAACAATACATTTAATTTAAACGTTCTAATTAATTGATTATCAAGCCTTGACAGATTTCCCAAATATTGAACTTTATTAAGCGAATGGCGACTCAAATCTCCACTCAGACTTCGATTTTCGTCGTCCGGAATCCAAACTTCCCGAAAGTGCTTTAGAAATCGGCGGTTCCAAAAATTCAGCATTTTTTGGAGTAATCCTGATCCCGGCACCCTGATTTCAGTCTGATGTGTGACGATTACGCAAGGGGTATTATCCAAATGTAATCCATATCGATTATCGGAAATTATGGCATCAAAATGCTCAGTACGATTTAATTCTTCCAGCCATCTTCGTTCAGCTTGTATCGCCCGTAAAATTTTAGGAACCTGATGCAACATCTTGAATGGAAGTGCCCAGGCTGATTTAGAATAATGAACACTGTATCCTTTTAAATCAAAATAACGGTGATGGGGGAAAAACTCCCTGAATAATTCCTGCTGGACGGCATTACCCGCAAAACAAACTTCGCAACCCGCTTGAATGAATGTTTGCGCAAGAGGTATACAACGGGTGGTATGCCCTAAACCCCAATCCAAAGGAGCAATCAAAATTTTTTTTCCCTGACTCAAGATTTGGGCAATTTACATATCTTTACACAACTATTACGAAGAACAAGATATGAAATCAAAATTACTCATCTTAACGGGTCTCTTGTTCTTGTTAGCCATCGGATTGCAGTCATGTGCTGTTAAAAAAGGTTGCGGTTGCGGCAATAATCTCAATTATTATAAACCTAAAAAGTTCAAAAAATAATGCCATTTCAACACGGTGATTTGTTGGTGACCATGCAAGGGACTTCCGGTAATGATCAGATGTTGTCGTTTTATATGGGTTATTTTGAAAGCTTGCGGAAGTCATGCACACAATCCGAAGTTTCAGAAATCATTGATATCAATCAAATAAAAATTATCGGAAATAGCAAAAAGGTAAAAAACCTCCTGAAGCGAAACGGACATTCTTCTTTTCAATTTGTGCATTGCCTCAACTGATCCTTATCTTTGTTGGGCGAACATGAAATTTTCATCATCCTTACTCGAAAACGCTGTCCTGGAGTTCTCACGATTACCTGGCATTGGAAAAAAAACGGCACTTCGTTTGGTTCTGCATTTGCTTAAACAGGATATCCCTCAGGTGGAAAAATTTTCACAAGCGATTTCAGATTTAAGAAAAGGGATTCAGTTTTGTTCGGTTTGTTTTAATATTTCAGATGAGGCCGTTTGTGGCATATGTAATGATTCCACGCGCCGGAATTCCACCATTTGTGTGGTGGAGAATATCCGCGATGTGATGGCTATTGAAGCGACGCAACAATACAGTGGTTTATACCATGTGCTGGGTGGATTAATTTCTCCATTAGATGGCATCGGACCGGCAGATTTAAACATTGACCCGCTGCTGAACAGATTACAGGAAAATCGGGTTGAAGAGATTATCCTGGCGCTCAGCCCAACGCTCGAAGGTGATACCACCACCTATTTTATTTGCAAAAAACTGAATGAATTTCCTTTGAAAGTAACCACCATATCCCGAGGAGTCGCTTTTGGAGGAGAATTGGAATATGCCGACGAAATGACCCTCGCCAGATCTATCATGAACCGCTTACCAGTAGAAACACTGGTACAACATCAATCAATGCCTTAAGATGTCGACCGCTACACGCAAATCTATGCAGGTGAGGAACGCCCCAAAGTATCTTGACTTGGTAGCCTGATGTCAAAATCAGGGAATCTTTCATCAGCATGAGCACTGTGAATTATTTTCATCTTTTTTTGAATTATCTTCACCCCCTTTAGAATGAAAAGCATGTCAGAAAAGCTTACGGGCCCTTCAAGCCCATCAACCAGCGAAAGTTCTCCCCTTTCTCCGATTTGGAAAAAAATTTATCCAATCAGCCTAGCCTTGGTTTTTGTAGCAATGACCATCATGAGTTTTTCCTATGGATTAAGCGGTGATGAGGTCGATATGAATGAATACGGGAAAGCTATTCTTCGCTATTTTACCTCATTCTTTTCGGATGAAACGGTTTTTAATATGCCCAAAGAATATAATCGTGATGGCGTGATTCAATATTACGGGGGATTGTTTGATTTGATTTGTGCAATTGTAAATACATTTTCGCCGCTGGACGAATACACCACCAGACATATCCTCAATGCCTGGGCCGGATTTTTAGGCATCTATTTCGCCTCAAAAATCGCCTTAAAATTTATGCATGAACAAACAGCAACGATGTTGGTCTGGCTCATGTTTTTATCGCCTTTCTTTTTGGGTCATGCCATGAATAACCCGAAAGATATCCCCTTTGCTTCTGCATACATCATGGCCATTTATTTTATCATTCGATTATTTGAACGTATCCCCAATCTTCAAAAAACAGACTATCTATGGGCTATCTTAAGTATCGGAGCAACCATCAATATTCGTGTTGGAGGGATCTTGTTAATTCCATATTTAGTTGTATTTCTGGTAATCACCTATATCGTTCAAACAAAATTCAGAAAGGAGGCTTTTAATTTTTCTGCTTATCTCAAACCCATCCTGATTACAGGTGGTTTGGGCTATTTAGCTGGGAGTTTATTATGGCCCTTTGGTTTACAAAATCCAATACAAAACCCGTTGACCGCTTTGAGTGAAATGAGTAATTTCAAAGTGAATATTCGTCAACTTTTTGAAGGTGAAAAAATATTTTCAGGTGAATTGCCCGCTTATTTTTTAACCAAGAGTTTTGCCATCACCAATACCTATGCTGTACTCGCCGGATTGATTTTAATGGTTGTATTTTTATGGGGATTCCGTAAACAAATGAAATCGGAAATATTGTATTTTGTTTTATTCACGGCGTTCTTCCCGCTGGCTTATATCATTTATAGCAAATCGAATGTATATCATGCCTGGCGCCATGTTTTGTTTATTTTCCCTTCCATGGCCATTCTAGCCAGTTTTGGCTGGCACAGCGTAGGGCAATTATTAGATAAATTTAAAATAAAAATAGCTGGTCTGGCGATATTAGGATTTATGCTTCTGGAACCACTTTATTTTATCGCTTCCAGCTTTCCGAATACTGTTACTTACCACAATCATATCGTGGGAGGTGTAAAAGGGGCATACAATCAATATGAAGTTGACTACTACTACAATAGCTTAAAACAATGTGCAGATTGGTTCAAAAAAAATGAATATCCGAAAATTAAAGATGGCGATTCGGTGATCGTGCTCACCAATGCCGCACATCTGTTGGGAAAGTATTTCCCGGGTGATAAAAAAATGTATATCGATTATATGCGGTATCATGAAAGAAATCAAAAAGTATGGGACTATGCTATTTTGCATATTGCGCTCATTCCAAATGAAGACATTCAATCCGGAGCGTGGTTGCCTTCATCTACCATCTTTAAGGCAGAGGTTTTTGGTAAGCCTTTGTGTGCAATCATCAAACGACCTTCTAAAGATGATTTAAAGGCCTTTGATTGTTTGCAACGCAATCAGATTGACAGCGCCTTAATGTACTTCCGCTCTTATTTGCAAAAAGATCCGGATAATACCTATATCCTCAATACCGCTGCCAATATTCTGATGCAATCCGGTCAGGTCAATGAGGCTGAAGGGATGGTTCAAAAGTCTTTTCAAAAAGATCCATCGAATCCAGAAACTCAAAATCTGAAAGGCATGATGGCCTTGCAGAAAAAAGATTTTAATGGCGCCATTCAAATATTTAATCAGTTGATTCAACAAAATCCACAATATGCCCAAGGGTATTTTTATCTGGGATTAGCGTATCAGGGTGCAGGTAATTTTCAGCAGGCTTTAACCATGTTGAATACGGCTTCGCAGGATGAAAGTTTGAGATTAAATTGTTATAAAACGATGGGGGACATTTACATACAAATGGGCAACCCCACTGAAGCATCCAAATTGTATCAGGCTGCCGGACTTACCCCTCAATAATGTTTTGAATAAAATTAAAATGGATGAATCCCATGAATATACAGGAACAAATTCAACAAATCATTGCAGCCTCAATCGATACGAAGAAAAAGCTGCTTGAAAATCCAAGTATCATTGCCACTTTGCAAACATGCAGCGAAATAATCACCCAGACTTTTCGTTCGGGAGGTAAGGTTTTATTTTGTGGCAATGGGGGCAGCGCTGCAGATGCCCAACATCTGGCCGCTGAGTTTTCTGGAAGGTTTTACACCGACCGCGATGCTTTACCCGCTGAGGCACTACATTGTAACACCTCTTATTTGACGGCCGTTGCCAATGATTATAGCTATGATGTGGTTTATGCCCGAATGATTAAAGGAATCGGACAACCGGGTGATGTATTGATTGGATTATCCACCAGCGGCAACTCCAAAAATATTGTAGAAGCCTTTAAAGCTGCTAAGTTAAAGAATATGATAACCATTGGCTTAACCGGCGAAAGTGGTGGTGTGATGAAAAATATCAGCGACCATTTGCTGAATGTACCCAGCAATGATACACCTCGTATTCAGGAATCGCATATCTTATTGGGGCATATCATTTGTCAATTGGTTGAGGAAAATTATTTCGGTCATGCATAAAGATTGTATCATTCTGGCCGGAGGTTTGGGAACTCGTTTGCGTGAATCTGTGCCCGATAAACCCAAGTGTTTGGCCGATATCAATGGTAAACCCTTTTTATATTATTTGTGTAAACACCTGAAGAAACATCATTTCTGTAAAATTATTTTTTCGGTGGGCTATCAAAAAGACATGGTCAAAGATTATGTAATGTCGCATCGGGATGAGTTTCCCTTTGCTTTCGACTTTGCTGAGGAAGATGAACCATTAGGAACTGGAGGCGCCATATTAAATGCTTTGCCTTATTCAGATACCGAAGATGTGTTTATTGTGAACGGGGATACTTTTATGGATGTGAATCTTGATCAGCTTCTGAATTTTCAACAAACTAAAATGGCAGATTGTACCATTGCCTTAAAGCCGATGACTGAAGCCGACCGATATGGTTTAGTCAGTGTGAATGAAGCATTTCAGGTAGAGGGATTTGAAGAAAAAAAGCCGGGATCATCCGGATTGATTAATGCTGGTGTCTATTGCCTGTACCGGAATTCATTTTTGAATATCCCATTCGAGAAAAAATTCTCCTTTGAAAAAGATTATCTGGAAAAGTACCTGAACGAACGCGATTTCTTTGGCTATGTTTCTGATGGGTACTTTATTGATATTGGCATACCTACCGATTATGCCCGGGCCCAAAACGAAATCCCCTCATTATTCTCGACTAATATTTCATGAAAAAAATAGGTATTGATAACACCTGGTGCCTCTTTCTGGATCGGGACGGCGTCATCAACGAGGAAAAAAATGAGGATTATATTCGTAACCTCAATGAGTTTCATTTTATGCCCGGTGCGCTGGAAACACTGCATCAAATCACACCCTTATTTCAAAGAGTTTTGTTAGTCACCAATCAAAGAGGCATTGGCAAAGGACTCATGACAGAGGAAGATTTAAACGAAATTCACACTTATTTACAACGAGAAATTCTTTCAGGTGGCGGTAAAATGGATGCTATGTACTTTGCACCAGATTTGTCGACCGATGCGCTCAATCGAAAACCCAATCCGGGAATGGCATATCAGGCTGTGAAACAATTTCCCGACATCGATTTGAGTAAATCAATTATGGTTGGTAATCGTTTATCAGATATGCAGTTTGGAAAAAATGTGGGTATGACGACCGTTTATGTGGCAACAACCCACCCGATTGAGCCGAACCCCATTTTAATAGATTATTATCTCAAGGATATAAGTGAGTTAGCTGATATACTGTAAGGTGCTCATGTAGCCTGTACCAGTTTCTTATTCAGTGAATGGATTTTACTATCATTATTTTGTAGGAGGTTTTGTAAGGGTCTCCACATTGGCTTAATTTCGTATGATCATGAAATACATCCTACTAAGTCTGATGCTCTGCTGTCAATTTCTAATTACACAGGCACAACAAGGGTATGCGATTTGCGATCAGTTTCATACAGATCAGCGCCCCTGGACTTTTCTGGGCCCTTTTAATGACTCAGCTCGTTTAGCCGATCAACATTTTGGTGCATTAAAATGTTTTTCAGTCAATCCGACCGATAGCAACGAGATGTATGTAGGCTCTTATACAAGTGGATTATTTTATACTTCCGATCGGGGTGCAAACTGGACTTGCCTAAGCGATTCCTATCCAATCGCCTTGTGCGGTATTGGTGATCTGATTGTTGATTATTCCAAAACTCCTCATCCACTTACGATAGCCACCGGATCATCGGAAGGCTGGTATGATGTCGCGAATCAGGGCATCCTTCAATCCTATGACCATGGAAAAAGCTGGACGCCGCGATTTCCGGAAGGCCATGAGTTATTTACCTTCGATGAAATAAAAAGATTTGCGTTATCTCCGGATTCCGCTGTTTGGTATGCATTTGGCAAAAAAGAAATCCTTCAATCTGTCGATCAGGGGCAACATTGGAAGCTCATATTTTCGCCGGCTCTGTTTCCCAACTTTTATCAGAATAACGATTATCAAATTCAAAGTTTACAAGTGATGGAAGATGCCAAACATATATTCTTCACAAGTTTTAGTGGAGAAATGAGAAATGCTCAAACCGCTGTAATTGAAAGAGAATCTGATCTACTGGAATGGCATATTGGAAAAGACTTGCAACCTCAACGAAGGACTCAGTTATTCAGACAGGCACATAAACCAGCTGATTCCCGGAATACAAACACCCTGAAAATTGTTCATATTCCCAATCGTCCCAAGCAATTCATTTTGCATCGTACGCTGAGTGAATCCAACGAACAGTTTTTGTATTTCATCGATACTGAAGAATTAAAAGTAGACTCACTCGTTGAAATTCAGGGTGGTTCCTACGAGAGTATTTATTGGATGTATGGGCTTTGTGTAAATGCCATCAATCCATCGGTCATTTACTATGGAGGTACGACCTTGTATAAATCAACAGATGCAGGACATACATTTTCCAATCTTTATTCATATAGTAATGGCTCAAACAATATTCCTCATCCAGATATTCGACGAATGTATATCACCTATTCCAGTGCAGATGGAGAAAATGATCATTTATACCTGATGACCGATGGTGGTTTATCATTTTCTTCTGATGGTGGCAAACACTTTCGGAATTTAAACGGTCGTACTTTACCGATTACACAATTTTATGGACTCAGCAGTTCACCATTTACCGGAATCATCAGCGCAGGTTCACAGGATAATTCCATCATGAGTTATCTTCCTCAACAAAATCGTTGGATCGTTGATATCAAAGGAGATGGATATGATATTGAATATTCAGGCATTCAGAAAGGCCTTGTTTACGGGCAATACAATGCCTTTCTATTATCCGCATCTTACAACGACATAGCTCCATTGATGAAAAACACGGGTTTAGAAGCCAAACCTCATTCGATGAATAAAAGAACTTTGCACATGCATGAAAATGGAACCTTGTATGTCGCCAGTCATGATTTGGATATCCTTTTTCCAGGTCGTAAAAAGTGGGTACGTAACATCACCGGATTTGATCATCCCATACTCACTTTAGGACTCTGCAGTTCCCATCCGGAAATCGTTTATGCATCTCAATCCTGGTCTAAATTATTTAAAAGTACAGATAGCGGAAAACATTTTACCGATATCAGTCAGCAGTTAAAACTGGGCGATCGTTTTTTTGGAGATACCCGCATCCATGCCATTTGTGTTGATCCTCAGGATCCCGATCGTTTGTGGATTTCACTCGGATATTTGGGCGATTATCTCAACCCATGCAAAGCCACTACAAGGGTACTCTTTAGTATGGATGGTGGCACAAACTGGGTGGACTATTCCGAAGGGCTTCCTGTTTATTATCTGAGTGATATCCGATACATCGATGGCAGTGATGATGTACTCATCGCATCCTCCCAACAAGGGGTTTATATTCGGGAAGGGGTACAACAAAGCTGGAAACTACTAGGAACTGAATTACCGAAATGTATCATTACAGAATTGAACATCAATTATTGCCGAGGAAAAATCATCGCATCCACTTATGGTCGTGGGTTGTGGGAACATAATCTACCGGATATTCGGCGCAAATCAACGTACATTAATCGACCGTTGATTATATCTCCTGGCCCCGGTCAAAATGAATTTTATTCGAAAGGAGATTTATCCTTGGGAAAAAAAGGCAGGCTCGAAATTCATCTTCCATTTCATATGCCCAAAGGAAGTCAGATTACCGTTCATCGTGAAGACCAAATTCAGTTCGTTGGTGAGGGTAAAATCATCAATGCCTGTGATGAAAAATGGAATGGAATTATTGTGAAAGGAAAAAAGCGAAAAAAGAAATAATTTTACCTCAGGATACTAAAAAAAGAGTTCGATGAAAAGATATTTAATCATACTATTTATGCTCCTTCCATTTATTGCTGAAGCCAGAGGAAGTCGTGAAATGCACGACCAACAAAGGAGGCAGGAAAAAATTATCCAAAAGGCCTATCGAAATGGTCATGTCACAGAAAATGAATATCGAAAATTAATGGAAGAACAATCCATCATCAAAAAAACAATAGAATTAGCAGAACGTGACGGGTTTTGGACGCCGGATGAAAAGAAAAAAGTTTCCATGAAATTAAACCGGGCCGAAAAACGATTAAAGCGCTACAAAAATAACCATGAGATTTATTAATACTGGAACCCTGACACTCCTGCTCACTTTATTCCTTCGCGTTGAAAAGAGCAATGCCCAACAAATTGTTTACCGCCCTGATTCCATCATTTACTACCAAATGTTTGGATTGGCTACCAATGGTTTACAAGCCATCAAAAAAATCACTTACGAGTATGACCTTCAATTTCGTCCTATTGTGCGAAATGAGTATCGTTTTGACCGTGTTTCGGATAAATGGATTAATAATCGCCGCTCGACATATCAATATATCGCACAGGAAGTAGTCATTCGAAATTTTAGCATCAATATGGCTTTCGAACAAATTCCGGTTGATCGTGAAATTTTAATTTATAAAAATGCGCCTGTTCAAATGCTTCAAAAAAGAAGGGAAACATATGACTCCGTGAATCGTTCCACTACCCTGCGTCAACAAACTTTGTTTCAATACGATAAAGATAGTTTAACACATGTGGATGAAAATACATTGAGCACCACATTCTATAAAAGTTCGCAAAGCGACTTCAAAATGAGCAAACAAATACTCAGTGAAGATTGGAAAGAATTTACAGAATTAGATGGTCTTGTAAAACAACATCAAAAAAGAAAGTACATTTTTCAAAAAGGCCAATTGACGCAAAAAGAAACGCTATTTGTAAGCGATAGCAATCGATTAAAAACATCGGTTTACGTGTACGACAAAACAAATAAATTAATTTGTGATAGTTTGTATGCGATGAGTCCCCGGCAAAAAGGCAAACAATACGAACAAATCATCCAATACCTGTATGATAAAAATGATCGTTTGCAGGAACAACGCATTTTACAAACTGACGCCAAAGGCAAAGCAAAAGTTTCAACCAATAATCAACTCGTTCGGTATTATTGTCGCAAGGAATCGCCCATTTTGATTGAACCCATTGGACAATATATCTATCGTTAACGACCAGATTTAAAGTTTTTCAACGGCATCTCTGCCTGTCTCCAAAGCCCCCTCCATAAAACCTTGCCAGTTTTCAGACAAATGTTCACCCGCAAAAATGGTATGATGATGTTTTTGATTCAGGGCTTCAAACAATTCAAACCATTGCCCTTTTCCATAAAATGCATAAGCTCCTAATGAGTATTTATCATTGCCCCAATAGTAATTCGTCTGTTTTTCTCGTAATGAGTCAATATCACCAAATGCAGGTTTCAGGGCTTGACGGATAGCCTCAGCATTCATGGCATCGCTTTGATTGGCTACCACTGCTGCTTTATCGCCAATCGTATAGCTAATTAATACGCCTTTATCCGTGCCGGTTTGCAATTTAGTGGCATGATAAAAATAATGTGCAGAAGTATCTGTGAGCAAATCAAAACTTTCATCCTTCCAGAACCTTTCACTATATCGGGTAGCATGTTTATTAATGCGGGCATATTGTAATTGATCAATAGCCCTTAACATGGAAGAAGGAAGTGCAGGTTGCCAAATCATCTTTTTTAGGGCGAGTGTAGGAACGGTACAAATCAAACGATCCCCTTCAAAGGTTCTTCCGCCTTTGCATATAACCTGAACCCTTTTATTTTGAATGATTTGTAAAACATGAAGCCCGCTATGTACTTTCTCCGGAAACAATTCCATCATTTTTCGAGCGAGTGTTTGATTCCCGCCAGTCATTTTTTTATCCATCTGATTGATAGAACCTTCGCTCGTTTTGGCATATTCATCCAGGGCCGCATAAGCCGATACGTGACGAATACTTTCCCCAAAATCGGTACTATCCATCAGTTCATGTAACTCAAGATCTGTATCGGTACAACCGGCATTGTATAAGTATCTCCACCAATCAATCGGATCAATGGAACGGCCCAATTGTTCTTTTTTTTCATCACTTAAATTTCGATAATAGCTCAATAAACTACTGTATTTGTCCGACCATTTTCGGGAAAACAAATCCTGTACAGATTCATGATAGCGGCCTTTATAAATGGCTCTTGTTTTCAGTTGATTGTCCTGCACCGGTATTCCAAACTGATCACAGAGTTTTAAAATCTGGCTGTGATCATTGCCAATCCATTCGGCTCCTAATTCCGTAATCAACTGATTCTCTTCCATCATGGGATATGAAAACACGCGCCCTCCTACCCGATCCCGACTTTCTATGACCTCAAACGGAATGCCTTTGAGATGACAATGATAAGCGGCCGACAATCCCGCAAATCCGGCGCCTATGATCAATACTTTTGGTTTTTGGTGTATGGCGAATGCAGATAATGGACTGGAAACAACTGCCGCACCAGCAGTTAACTTCAAACTTTGTTGAAGAAAAGTTCTACGAGACAATTTCATGATTGAGGTTGGATTGGTTAATCAAACCAAATTTAGTCCTTTTTCATGGATCAGTCTGCCAGGACTTCAGATTTCGATTCAATGGGTAAACCGGTGAGTTGACGGAAAATTTGCTCCAGTGATAATCCCGGATAGTTTTGTTTAAGATTGGGAAGACTTTGATCGGCAACTATACTCCCTTGATTGATTAAAATCACCCGATCGCACATGGCCTCAACTTCCTGCATGATATGGGTTGAAAGAATCACCGTTTTTTCTTTTCCAAAATGCCGAATCAATTCACGAATCTCCACAATTTGATTGGGGTCCAAGCCGGAAGTGGGTTCATCCAGAATCAACACCTCGGGGTCATGCAACATGGCCTGAGCAATGCCTACCCGTTGTTTATACCCTTTCGACAATTCACCAATTTTCTTTTTCGATTCCTTGCTTAGACCAGTTTGAAGAATCATTTCGTCCACACGAGTTGCTGACTTTGATCCCAACTTGTGCACACCGGCCAGAAATTCCAAATACTCCCGAACATACATATCATGATAAAGTGGATTACTTTCTGGCAAATAACCAATACGCGATTTAATAGCCAACTCATTTTCACTCACATCCAAACCGCATACAAAGGCTTGTCCGGAAGTAGGTGGAATATAACCCGAAATGATTTTCATGGTCGTTGATTTTCCGGCCCCATTGGGTCCAAGAAATCCTACGATTTCACCTTTTGCAATTTCAAATTGTATGGCATTTACGGCAATTTGTTCGCCATAAAATTTTGTGAGTTGTTGTACTTTAACCGACATATTCAACTGCAAATTTGGTGGTTTTTATCGTATTTCCCGACTTGATTTTCAGATTTGAGAAAATTTATCGTTTCTAATTTAAATAATCCTGAATTATACCCGATAGATTCATCCACATTTATTCGCGTTTTGTGTAAAACTAAATTTCTATCCCAAGCACTTTCTTTTACTTTTACTTCATAACCCACTTGTTATCTTTATGCAACCAACCCGTGAAATAGATGCTTTGCTAAAACTCCTCGATGATCCGGATCAGGAGGTGTATACGGCCATATCCGCAAAAATTTTAGATTTTGGGAAAGATATCATTCCTAATCTGGAAACCTTATGGGAAAACACTGCCGACTCTAAGGTTCAGGAAAGAATTGAAAACATCATCCACAAAGTAAACTACAATGATATTTATAAAGGGTTTCAAAAATGGTTTAAACAAGATCGTCCTGATTTGATGGAAGGGGCCATATTATTGGCGCGATATCGATATCCCGATGTTGATGAAACAGAAATCAGACGAACCTTCAAAAATATTTATCAAAGTTGCTGGTTAGAAATGACGCCCTACCTCACTCCATTGGAACAGGTGAATATTCTGAACAGTATATTTTACAATATGTATAAATTCAAAGGAGTGGATTTAGACGAAAATAAAACCAATCTTTTTTTTCTAAACGAGGTGATGCAAAATAAATCCGGAAACATCTATTCCTTGTCGTTGATTTATCAATTGCTTTGCGAAAAACTCGATTTGTCGGTAATAACCATTCAATTACCCCGCCAATATCTTTTGGCATATTTTGGGCATCATACCGATTTTTTTGATAAGCTCCCACGCACAGTCATTCAGTTTTATATAGACCCCAATAATGGAACTATTTACAGTCAAAACGACGTGGAAGCCTATTTAAAAAAGTATCAGTTAGAAAGTAATGATGACCACTTCAAACCTTTGTCTCATCAACAAATTATGCTGAGCCATATGGAAGCCCTTGCAACCGCCTATGAGCAAAATAACGAAGAAGAAAAGATGAATGAAATCATGGACTTGTATGAATTGGGCCATTTAAATCCCTAAGCGTTTGACCAATCTTAAACGATGGCTGCGGCTTCCTCCTCTTTTTTGAATAATACCTTCCTGATCAATATAATCGATTCGAACACATCCGTTCGACTCAGAGGCGTGCAGAATTTCACGATCATTGAGCAAGATTCCAACATGATGAATTTCGCCGAGTGAATTTTCAAAGAAAGCCAAATCTCCCAATTGAGCCGTTGATAAAAAATCAAGTGGCTGACCGTACTGAATTTGTGCAGAGGCCAGATGAGGTAATTGAATGCCCATAAATCGATAGTACATGGCTGAAAGTCCCGAACAATCTATTCCAAAAATACTCATGCCTCCCCATTGATAAGGACTCCCCATGAATTGAAAAATGGCATCCGCTGGATTGATTTCTGAATGATGGGTCAGTTCACCGTTAACATCACCTATCATCACCTGGTCTTTATCAGTGATTTCAAATCGGGTTCCCGCTGATAAAACGAAGCTTTCTTTTTCTGTTTTTAAAGAAGCACTACTCGAAAAAATCACATGCTCCTGGTTTTTATTCCGGGATGTGGGTTGAACCTGAGTACGCAAAACATACACCTTTTGCTCATCACCCAAAACCTGCACCGGTAGCCAATCCCCTTCAGCCTCACCTATGGGTTGAATTAAATCGCCCATCAATAGCTGTGAATAAAGGGCTGAACGATGATCAGCCGTCTTTCTTAAGGGTGCAAGAGGAACAACAGATTCCAAGAATTCTAACATGGCTACAAACTTAAGTTGAATCTTGAAATTACCCACTCATTTCTATACTTTGACCATTCACTAAATAACCTAAAAGGTGTTTATTCATTGATATTGAAATGGAATGATGAAGGCGTGGTTCAAAAATCAGCGATTAAACCTCAATCCTGAATTTGAAGGTTCGTAATTGAAAAGAAGCCAGGAATTTGCGTCAGGATTACAATGAAAATTCCTTAATTTCGTTCCTCTTTGGTGAACACTCCGCTCAAAAATTTACAGGATGAAGAATTGGTCTCCTTATTCCGTTTTAAAGGAAACACGGAGGCTATGGGCGTTTTATTTGAGCGATACCAACATTTGGCCTATGGAGTCTCTCTTAAATATTTAAAAAATCCGGAAGCAGCCAGAGATGCTACCATGCAAATTTTTGAAAAATTGCTACAAGATCTGCACCGACATGATGTACAGATTTTCAGGGCATGGCTTCACCGGGTGACTCAAAACCATTGTTTGATGATTCTTCGTAAAAACAATCACCAAACCCGTTCTGTTGATGTATTTCCGGAATATAGTATGGAATATGAAGATACCCTGCATCCGGTTTTAGAAAAAGAAAAATTATTGGAGCGGATGGAACTTGCCATCGAGGGCTTAAATGATGACCAAAAAAAATGTGTAACTTTATTTTATCTGGAAAAAAAATCCTATCAGGAGATTATGGAAATGACTGGATTTAATTTTATGCAAGTGAAAAGTTTTATACAAAACGGAAAAAGAAATTTAAAATTGAAAATAGCCGAACAGGAAAATGATTGAAACGTCGGACATATGGACCCAAAGTAAATGCCTGACCCTCAATCAGATGCAGCAATATCTGGCTCAGCAGTTGGAGCCTGAAGAAGTGCGTTTGGTTGAAACCCATTTATGTGAATGTATGCTTTGTAGTGATGCCATCGATGGTTTCATGGAATCCGGCATGCCTGCAGCAGAAGACTTACAACCTTTGAAAGAGCAACTGCAAACCCTGATTAAGCCCAAAGTTGAACCTGCCCCCACCATCATAAAGTCGATGCCCGCTAAATCCCCTCTAAAACCTCAGCGAAAAGATTTCAGATGGGCTTGGGCCGCTTCCATTTTATTATTCATGGGATTGGGAGGTTATGGGATTTATGTCCTCAACGACCACGGTGAAGTTCTTGTACATGAAAAAGGGAAAAGTCAATCCGAAACAAAAGATGCTGCATACAATAAACCAGACAACGCATCAGGTGAGATTATTCAATTAAAAGTGGATTCCATCGACGCACTCAATCAATCCAATGCAGAGGTACCGACAACAAGTTCAGAAAGTATGGCATCGGATTCAAAAGAAAAGTCTGATGTAAAATTATTGAAACCGGTGGAAGAAGCGCCCAAAAATTTTGCAACTAAAGATCAAAAAATACCTCAAGTAGAAAAATCTGTAGAAACCCTTGAACCTGAAATAAAGAATGCCCCATTGGATGATGCTACTGAATCAGATGGCTCATATGCCCTAGATATAAATAAGAACGAGTCAGCACCTGCCCTTGCCAAGGAAGCAGCACCCATTCCCATCAATAAAAAAGTCGTTTCCGGTGCAGGATTAAAAAATAACAATGACCGCAGCCTTTATTCGTCCCCACAGAGTAATCAACTGAATTATTCCAGTTCCAACAGGAATGCCAATGAAACCAATTCATTTGAAGAGGTGGTTCGGCAAAAGGCCGGTTCAGAGGGCAGTTTAAGAAAAGGGCGCAAAGCCGTTCAAAAAGGAAATTATAAAGAAGCAATCCAAATACTGGAGCCCTTGGTGCAGCAAAGTCAGGGTGAGGAAAAAGAAGAAATCATGTATTACCTCGCCCAGGCCTATTTAAATTCGGGACAGACGCTCAAAGCCGAAACGCTCATTGCTGCATTGTCATCCAGTCAAAAGTATTCAATCAAGGCTAAAGAGCTCAAATCAGAAAGCCTGAAAACCAAGAAAAAATAAGGCTTTGTTTGGTGTGAATCATACGATCATTTCTGAACAACAAATTCAATAATTTTTAACCGTTGAATGATGCGGTAATTGATCTATTGGTTTGGGGGTACTCATTGACTTTCCCGGATCAATTTTTCACCCAATAAAAAAGAGGCCATCCCAGTTTTGGAATTGCCTCTTAAAAACGTCAAAGTTAATGATTAAATTCCTTTTTTCATGAAAGGTGCTCCAAAATAGAAGTATAAAACACCCATCAATACAATCAGTCCGATGATGACCGCCAAAAAGGTAATCGTTCTCTTTTGAGCAGTATTCACGGCCTCCAGTTTGTGCATTTCGCCTAAGCGGTTAACGGTAGTTTCCATTTTATTAAAAGCCGTTTCTCCTTTAATAATATAGTCATAAGCACCATTGCGCATACTCTCCAAGGCGATATTAATATTATCCTGCGCCGAAAACATAATCACCTTTGTTTGTGAATTAATTTGTTTGATTTGTTTGAGCACTTCAATTCCATTTTTTGCACCGGGATTATTGGCATTTAAATGATAATCCAAAACCACTATTTCTGGTTTTAACTGCTGAATCTGTTCCATTGCTGCCTCTCCGCTATCAAATACCCGGATATCAAAAATATAACGATCCTTCAGGTAATCCTTGATCATTTCAACCTGTACAGGATCATCGTCAATTACAAACATAAATCGCTTATCTTCGAGCATGTAGTTTTCGTCTGCCATTTCAAATTTTTTCGAAAGTTAAACTATTTCATTAAAATATAAAAACACAGGATAAAAATCAGCCCCAATACTGATAATTGTCATAGAAAGTTGTTTCACGAGAACTGAACTTTGTACAACAAAAAACTAAAAATATGAATACTTTACTGGTTCCGACTGACTTTTCAATTGTCGCTGACAATGCCTTACAATATGCCATTGATATGGCCCATCATTATCATTTGGAAATCACTCTTTACCATGTGGTACAATTCACCCCACCCAATTTATCGCATGTGGTATATGTGGACGACACCCCCCAAATGACCCAGGATGCAACCTTAAAACTCAACGAAAAAAAGGAAAAGTTGCAAGCTGATTATCCTCAGGTGCCTTTTCATGTACGAGTGGATACCGGATTTTTAATTGAATCTTTAAAATCAGTTTGCGACGAAATTCAACCCGTAGCCGTGGTGATGGGACTCACGGGTAGTGGCACCGTCATGGATCAATTGGTAGGCAGCAATGCCTTTTTAGCCATGCAAAATTTACATCAACCTTTATTCATCATCCCGAAAGATGCGAAGTTTATACCCGTGGAACGAATTTGTTTCGCCAGTGATTTGCGCAATGTGAATCAAACCACCCCTTCTGTAGCCATCCGGGTATTTAGCAAATTGTTTAATGCCAAATTAAATATCTTAAATGTAGATAAACTTAAACGTGCTTCTGACCCGGATGCCCTCCGCGAATTAGAACAATTAAAAGAAATGTTTTCAGATATTGATTATGAATTTCATTTTATGGAACATGAAAATTTCCAGGAAGCACTGCAACAGTTTATTCATGACAAGGATATGCAAATGGTGATTCTTTTGCCGAAGAAGTATTCATGGTTTGAATCATTGTTTCATAAAAGCCAAACCAAAGTGATGGCCTATCATAGCCATGTTCCATTATTGGCTTTACACATGGCATAGGAAAATCTTAAACAGGGCGTATCCAGTGATTGCCTTTAGCTTCAAAACCCAGGTTGGAATAAAATTGTCCGGCCTGGGTATTGTTTTTATAGGCGTCCAGCATCATCATCAAACATCCCTTTTGTTGAGCTTCAAGTTGTAAAAATTCCATGATTTGTTGGCCAATCCCCTGCCCCCGGAAATCTTGATGAACCACCAAATTATCCACTTCCAGATAGGGACCACAATATAATTTGACACCCAACCAATAACCCGATACGGCGATTAAGTCTTTGTCCTTGCGAAAAACTACCTGACGATATCCGGCTTCTACCATTCGTTTGAGATAGGCCTGATAAGTATCCAACGACATTTGAGGATTCAACCATTGAATAAGTGGAAAACACGCGAACATCTCCTCCACTTTTTCCAGTGTCTCTATTTCAAATTCACGCATCTTTTCAGAATTCATTGGACAATTCGTCAGTTTTCTTCAGCAAAGAAACTTAATTGTATAATCCACCGTTTACCGAAATAACCTGACCGGTGATATAAGCAGCTTCTTTAGAAACCAAAAATCCAACCAATGCCGCCACTTCCTCGGGTTTACCGAAACGTTTCATGGGGATCATTTGACTCAACTCTTTTTCATCTAAATCTGCAGTCATATCCGATTGAATAAAACCAGGGGCTATGGCATTCACAGTTACATTTCGGCGCGCCACTTCCTGAGCAAGAGCCTTTGTAGCTCCAATCATGCCGGCTTTCGCGGCACTATAGTTCACTTGCCCTGCCATACCTTTTAAACCACTTAGTGATACCATATTGATAATACGACCAAAACGATTCATCACCATCGGATTCAGTACTTGTCTGGTTACATGAAACATACCGCCTAAACTGGTATCCAAAACTTGCGACCACTGCGTATCGCTCATAAATGACATCAAAGTATCCATACGAATACCTGCGTTATTGACCAAAACTTCGATGATTTTTTCTTTGGCCGCGGATTCTATCCATGCCCCTAAAACTTTTTCTATTTCCACCGAAGATCCTACATCGAATCGCAAAAGTTCGGCTTCCACACCCAAGGTGATACAGGCATTCTGCGTATTAATGGCCTCTGTCTCGTTGCCTTTATAATTGATCAGGATATGGTATCCCATTTCAGCCAGTCGGATACAAACTGCGCGCCCAATACCCCGGCTCCCACCGGTGACCAATGCAAATTTTTTCAAGATAAACGTTTATTAGAATTCGTAAAAACTTTCAAACCGGTTGTAACGATCCTCTTCGGTGGTCGAGAATAAAAAGGCCCATTGTACACCAAAGGTTTTATTTCGTGTAACCGTAAACTGTGGATTGATGTCAGCAGTTGAAATGTCGTAAAAAGCCGACATACTAAATCCCTTTTTTAATTCAAAACCAGCTTTGAGTTTAACCCCGGCATCCCATGGCTTAATCTGGTCGGTAAAAATATCCAATCCTATCCGCAATTGACCATTTTCAATGTTTTCGCCATTGCTATAATAACGATGAGCGGTATGAATTAGTTTGCTTAAAAACGGTCCACCTGCCACAAAAATATAAGCTTTGTTCACGTCCAATTTGTAGGTAAGCATCAAAGGCAATTGAACATAACTCAAATCAGACCAATATTCTTCTGACACATTTACACGGTCCGATTTAAAATAACCGCCCTTCAGGGTGTATAAAAGCTCAGATTGAAAGGTCATGTGTTTATTGAGGATCAAATCGGATTGTAAACCAACATGAAAACCAAGGCGACTTCGAAAAAGCCCTTCGTATCGATTGGTATTTGATTTAAACACTTGACGGTTAAAATTTAACCCACCCGTTGGGCCCACGCGAAATTGCGCCTGCGACATAAAACTACTCAGTATCAAACAAATCGTAAAAGCGCTTAGCTTCTGAATCATGCAAATCTATTTGGGGTGTAAAATACAATTATTTGATTATTTTTTTGCATATAAACTCAATATTTCATGGAAATGATTGGCTTCCATAAAAAAACCGCCCCGAAAGGCGGTTTTTAAAGTATTTGTTTGATTCCCTTTCAAACTGGAGGGAATGATTAGTTTTTGGTAAACTTGGCAACAGCAGTTTGTTGTCCTTTTCCAACACGAACCATATAAACACCATTTGCCAAAGATGAAACATCCATCTGACGGGTATTTTTACCGGCAGCAATTTGTATCATAGATTTAGACAGAACCTGTCCGCTTGTTGAAAGTATTTCCACGTTCAACTCTTGTGCAAATTCAGCATTAAAAATCATTTGCAAAGATTCGGAAACCTGACCGACAACCGCGAATTGCAGGTCGATAGCAGATAAATCTCTTACACTTACCGGACCATCTGTTACATACACATCATCAATGCTCCATTCGTCTGCAGTACCACTGGCAGCTGAAACATATTTAAATGCAAAATGAAAATTGCTGGCTTTGTAAGACGTCAAATTGTTATTATAAAAAGGAATGTAAGTGGTATCTAAGCTTGAGAAATTTACGTTTAAATTGGTCCAGCCAACTGCATTTGGATCGCCGGTTCCTGTATAGTTATTTGAAACAAATACTTCTTTGGTATTGTTTCCGTTGAAACGACGCTTGCTCCAAAAATGTAAATAAGGATTGGTCATAGCGCTTAAATTCATAGCCGGTGAAATCAACCAATCTTCATTGTCATTGGATGAACCACCAGCAAAACCATTCATATAAACGGCATCTGTATCATTTCGTCCGAAGTTAGAACAACGCCATGTTTGCGTTCCATTTACACTGAATTCTGTAAACAAACCAAAGGTTGGTGCATTACATCCTGTGAAGGTCTCGTTCAGGGAAGTTTGTGCAGGATTGGTCGCCGGAACGGTTGTAAAATTCCAGGTGGTTGAATCATAAATTCCGTAAGAGTTATTTCCTGAAGCGGTAAAGCAGGTTGAATCAAACTGAATGGCATAGTTTTTACCGTTTAATAAAGTTGTACCTGTCAACGTAGCCGTCATTCCAGCCACACCGATACTTCCAACTGCCAGGGTTTGTGTCGTAGCGTCGCTGAGATTTCGAATATATACATTCCCTGTACCGGAGCTGATGTTCTTATCAAAAGTGATGGCAGGAACCGTTGTGATTGCTACACCTGTTGCATTATCCTGAGGATTTAAAGAGGCAATCAATGGTTTAGGGTCTCCTGCGGCTGAACCAGTCCAGCTCAGGTTAAAATCGTCAATGGCAACCAATGGTCTGCTACCAGAACCACTCGATGTATCACCAGCCATAATACGAATCCAAACGGGTTGACTTTGATTATTCAATGCAGCTCCAAAATTAACGGTCACCGATGTATTACTAAAGTTACTATCTAAAACAAGAACCGCAGGTGAAGTAGCCATTGTCGTGAATGAACTTGGATTTGACCCAAAGCCATATTGTACAATCCAATTATTATTTCGTGTGGCTGCTGTGTGCAATGATTGAATTTTAAATTGCAAATTAAATCCGGTCAAACCTGTGGTATTCGCTATTCCAAAATTAAAGGATACCAAACTATCTAAATCATCCCAACCGGCATTAGATCCTACCTGACGTACCGCCAAAGCCCTATCCGTGCTATTGTTTTGATCAGCGCTACTGGAAGCAGAAGTCAACCCATCTGCCGAGGCCACATTTTTAAAACCACGCGATGTGCTCGACCAGGTTACAGTAGTACTAGAGTATCGCACTTGGGCATCATTTCCCAAACCGGCATTTTTATTTACCAGGGTATCTACACGCCATCCCATCGGCAAACCACTGCCTAAATTATCGAAACTTTGGGTGTAATTGGTGCCAGACAAAACGAAAGGCATTTGAGCGAAACTGGTCATTGTAGCAGCAATAACCACTAATGACAATAAAATTTTTTTCATATCTTTTTTAATTTAACATTTTAAGGGGTTACATCATTCAAGTTACGGATGCTGATTTGTTTTGTTGAACTTGTGGAGGTGGTATACTCTCCTAAAATACCCGTAACCGAAACCGTACCTGTTGTATAATTTGTAGTGGCAAATGTAGCAGAAGAAAAGGTAAATAAGGTCAATGATGAACCAGAGCCATCTGCCAGTGTTTTATTGCCCGAATAAGTTGCAGGAGTTCCGGATATGGTAGCTCCATTTACTTTAACTAATGTAGATTCCCAAACTTGTAAACTATCCAATGCCTGTTTGATAGTTGTTATTATAGGCGTAATCGTACCAGTACCTGTTTTAATAAATTTAGATGAAGATAAATTACCCACTTGTAAAACGCCAAAGTATTCAGACAAAGTAGCTCCTGAAAGATTCACTTCAACTTCATCACCTAAGCTAGGTAAGCCGCTGCTCGTGCTAAAACGAACAATAATCCCACCGGTTGCATCCTGGATGGCAATATTTTGGCTGTTGATATTTGATTTTGACTTATCAGAGATGACCACACCTTTAATTTTAGTACCTGTAGGAACGGTAAAATTTCCTGTGCCAGGATACATATTGCGAATAAATCGGATCGTTTGTAAAGTCAACAAGGCATTACAACGGGGTCCATTAAATTGTACATCCGTTGTATCGCGAATAAACAATTGTGGTGTAGAATTATATCGTGAATAAATTGCCTGTAGCGGACCTTTTCCTGCCGGAGACAAAGCAAATTTAAAAGTCGAATAACCACTATTTCTCAGGATGATTTTTGTTTCAGCGCAATCTTCCACTTCCAACTCAGTAGCTGAAGAAATTGTTGGATCCTGCGCAAATGGAACGCCCACATCAGAACCTACAAATTGAGCACTGTCAATTTCGATCAAAGTACCCAACCATTTAATGCTGCTATTGAGGTTATTCAATTCCATGATCGATACTTTACGAGCAGTAACCTGACTCAAATCAAACTTTCCTTTGATGACATATTTACTGATTAAACCACTTGGAATACTGCTGATTTCATTGTTGTTATCAGGGGTATGTCCAATTTGAACCATTCCGCCATAAGCACCAAGATATAAACCTTTACATTTAATATATACCTTACGACCAATCGGGAAGTCGGAGTATAATCCACTGCGGTTGATCAAAACAGGCATCCCACTGCTGGTATCCTGAATTATGATTTGTTTGTAAAAATTTCCACTTCGGTCATCTGCCACAACAACGCCTGCAACGGTAATATCATCCTCAATAAGGGTAGGAACACCTGTATACATTTGTTTAAGCTCCCAAATAGTTTTATTAACTGGCAAGTTAGGATCATTCAGGGTTGTATCCGGTGGTGAATCAAATTCTTTTTTCACACAAGAGGTATACCCCAAAATGGCGAAAAGCAAAATGGCAGCAACCGGTAAAAACACTTTTTTCATTACGAATGTTATTTGTTTATGTTTAAAATCTTAAGGCTAAATTGATGAAATACTGAATTCCCAAAGCATGGGCATAACGTGGAACAAACCAATCAGGCTGTGCCGAATTGCCTCCTAAACGCAGGTTTTCAAAACCATATAATTTGATATTTTTATTGTTCAGGACGTTACTGATACCGATATTCAGGTTCAAGAAGGTATTATTACCTGCTTTCTTGATGTACTTGTTGACTTTGAACGATTTTCCACCGAATAAATCAACGGTATAAAAAGAAGGAAGTCTTTGCTGATCGATGGCAGCACTCCATTCTTCACTTTTATATTTTAATAAATCCACTCCTTCAATTGTACGACGTGCTGGAGCAAAATCAATCCAGTTATTGGCGAGATAGTTGAAACTGATACTGGCAAACCAGAATCGTTTTGAGCGGTAATTTAATGCAGCTTGTAATGCAGTTTGAGGCCCGGCAGGTACATAATAATTCTTAATATAAACCGTATCCGTTTTAGGACTCACAGTTCCTTGCGTAATGGCTTCTTCATTGTCGTCATACAAACGAGAAGTGGCCCTTGAAGTATAATATGCCTGGGTCCAGGCTGCTGCTAAGTTGAGGGTAAAACTAGGACTGATTTTCACTTCAGTTCCAAATTCTAATCCCGTATAACGTTTATTTAAATTTTGCAACACATTGTTGGTAAATGAAAACCCTACTGCCGAGTTATCGTTGAAATAACGTTTGATATCGGATGCGCCTTCTACTTCGGTGACGAAGAAAGTCAATCGACCTTTTACATTTGGAGAACGTAATAAATAACCGACTTCAGCGCTTTGAATTTTTTCATTTTGTGCATTTTCAATGGTTGTGTTGCGGGTACGTGGGGCAATAAATACATTGTCCACAAATGGCGCTCTTGTTCCGATACTTCCGTTGGCGTATAAATAATTGCGGCCGTTTAATTTGTAAGTCACCCCACCTTTTGCTTTGTAATTAAAGAAAGTCATGGTAGAAGAGTTTCCTTTTGAATTATTCGGAAACAAACCATGCCGGTAAATACCTTCGCGATAAAAACCGGTATACCCTAATTCACCAGCCAGAAAAAAATCAAATTTGTTATAAGTAAATACCCCTTGTCCAAACCAATTGGCTTTATTAAAATGGATATTATAATTGTAACCGTATTCATCGCCCACCTCTCTTCTGGTTGTCACATCATCCATATTCAGCAAAACAGAAACGGCACTTCCTAAAATACCATCTTCGGCAAATTGATTGATATTCTCCCAGTAATCGCCACCGAGTAAATCCTCTACCCTTCTGAAATTATGGTTCTTTTGATTTTGAAAACTGATGCCTGTATAAAGTACAATATGATCATTCACAATGCTTTCGAGGTTCACGGCTGCATTGATTTTACGAGAGGCTTCCACATCCGCACCCAACATATAAATAGAACGTCCAAAACCAGATTTTTTATTCATCCGGTTGGCTTCATATAATCGATCCCACTGAACTTGTAAATAATGATCTTCGGGGTGCGCATTGTACCAATCGATGGCTTCTTGAGTCGCACTTGGAGAATCAATATAAGTAGGCATGTATTTGTAATAATCGGGTCGAGGATCGGCAGCATTATACCAATCAAAAGAAGTAGTAGATGTTTCCCCTGTTTGATAAGAAATGGCTGTTGTTAAAATGGTATTTTCTGAAAGGCGGGCATCATGGGTTAAAATCGCCATAGGGGCATGCGATTTAAATACCCTGGAATTACGAACTTCTCCACCCTGATAACCCCAGTTAGGATTGTAAAGATTTGTGCCGGCCAGTTCAAAAGCTTCTTTGGTGGCAGGACCAACCTTACCCCGTGTTACCGGAGACCCAACAATCATGAGGTTGATGCCTTGTTTTTTAAATCTTTTTTCAACAGCAGCATAATAGGCCAACCCATCATAAAAAGTACCTGGTATCGCTCCTTCCTGAGCCCATCGTCGGGATACAGAAAGTGAATAAGCCCAGCCATTTTTCATCAATCCGGATGAGTGGGTAACCATTAAACGATTCCGATATGATCGATTCGTGGAGGTATAGGTGATACGTGTTCCTTTTCGTTGATTCGAAGCAGTGGCATCCAAAGAAGTATTCAGCCCAACACCCCCGAAATTAAATTCATTGGGCGCTAAACCTAAATTCAAACTGCGTCCACGGAAAACATCATTCAAACCACTCCATGAATTAAAGAAAACACCACCCTCTTCCAGGTCATTCATCGGAACACCATTCATGAAAAGGAGATTATTGTCATTTTCATAGCCCCTCATCCTGTAAAAATATTGTCCCCATCCAAAGGTGGCGGCATTCAGATAAGGGTCGCGGGCGGCATTTAATACGGAGGCTACGTTTTGGCCTGAAGCACTGGCTGAATTATTATCGTTGGATGTGGCATCTTCCACATTTCCGCCGGAATTATCCAGCGTATAGTTGTTATTATTCGGATCGACGGACTTTAATTCAATCACATCTAAATTGGTGACCGGGCCCGTAACCTGTATCATCAGACTTTCTTCGTTGACCCCATCAAAAGAATATCGGAGTTCCCAACTGCCAAAAGGGACATTACTGATGATAAAATCACCTTCTCCATTCGTTGCAGTTGCTACTTTCACCTTCGGTATACTTACTGAAACCTCTGCAAAAGGCAATTTGGTATCCTGATGAATTATTTTCCCCTTAACAATAGATGTCTGAGCCAATGAAGCCAGCGAGCAAATCATCAAGATCAACGTATAAAGTTGTTTCATTCGAATCTGAAATTTTATGAAGGATTTAACGGAATTACCCGAGTCCTAACCGGCAAATTTAGGGGATTTATTTACTTCAACAATCGGGTGCTTGTTACCATTCGGTGAAAAGTGGATAAGCTGTCATCACCATAAAATGACTACAGAAACCGGCCCGATTTGAGCAAAATAGCCTGATTGATGATTCTTTCTGACAAAATACAAGTAAAACAATTAGGGTTCCATTTCAAATGTGTTTACTGGAAGATATATCATTAAAGATGATGAGGTAAATACTTATGCTACAATACCTTGACTTTGATGTGCTCCAAAATGAACCAAGACTTCTTCAAAACCTAAATCGATTGGGAAGACCGCAAAGCATTTGAATCATGTAACTATTGCAGTGAATTTAGTAATTAATTCAATTTACTTCAATCGAACTTTGCCAAAAGAAATCAAATCTTCACTTAAAATAAATAAGCTATGAAATCCTCAAAAAATGCAACGCCCGATAAATTACAGGTTCCGGTTGCTAATCAAAAACAATCTATCGCGAATCATCAATTAGCCGCTGAACATCATGAACAAGCTTCACGACATCATCGGGATGCAGCTACGCACTACGAAAATGGGCATACCGAAAAAGCCCTTTCCAGTGCCGTCAAAGCCAATGGACATGCAGTGCATGCCTCTGAAGCCCATCGGACTGAGGCTAAACAGCAAGTCGAATCGATTAAGTAGCGTTTGATAATCACATCCCCGCAGAGGTAACGCTGAAGGATGTTCTTTTAAAATCCTATTTCACGCGATCAAAGAATATTTAAGAATAACCTACTCTTATTTGTGTCAGAACCCCTAATCAAATCAAATTTTTACATTCTGTCCAAACAATAACCATCATCCATCACTAAACCAGGAACCATGGAAAACAAAACAAAATGGAATATAGATCTCAGACATAGTGAAATAGAATTTAAAGTTCGACATCTGATGATTTCGAATTTAAAAGGAAAATTCACTCGATTTGATGCATCCATATATACCAGCGGTAAAGATTTCACAACAGCTGAAATTGATTTATGGATTGATGCAGATTCACTAACAACCGGAGATAGTAAACGAGACAATCACCTCAAAGGGGTTGACTTCTTCGATGTTAAAAATCATCATCAAATTTCATTCACCTCACAAAATATTGGCCAATCCGATCGCTTAGGCCATCATGAACTTTGGGGAAATTTATCCATGAAAGGAATTACCAAACGTATACAGTTAGATGTCGAATATGGAGGGATTACCAAGGATATCACCGGACAGGAAAAATCTGGATTTGTAGTAAGCGGGAAAATTAATCGCAACGATTGGAACTTAGATTGGAACAAAGAAATTGAATTCGGCGGTTTGATGATTGGTGAGGAAATTAACATTTTATGTGAAGTGGAACTTATCAATGTTGGCATTCAGGAACTAATCATGGTATTGGATTCTAAATCTTCTCAGGATGGTATTGGCTATTAAATAAATAAACAAAATGAAACCATCTATCGGTATCACCGAAAAAAACCTCTCGAAAAGCACGACCATATTAAGTCAACTACTTGCCGATGAAATGTTACTCTATGTAAAAACGCGAAAATTCCATTGGAATGTCTCTGGAAATAGTTTTATGGAATTACACAAATTATTTCAGGAACAATATATTCAAATCGAAGAAACCGCAGATCTTATTGCCGAACGAATTACAAAATTGGGTGGAAAAGCTATAGGCACCTTAAAGGAATTCTCCAGCTTAAGCAGTTTAAAGGAGTCTCCGAATGAGTATCCTGCTCAACAAGAAATGCTTAAAGAAAAGATGACAGACCATGAAAAATTAAGTGTTCATCAGCAGAAAGGTTGTGCTATGATTCCATGCTGATTGGACCCCCATAAATTCTCATGATAAAATATGAAGTCTACTATTATATCCATACTCGCCGGATTTTGTCTGTTCACTACAGGATGTTATTCCACCCGGATTATTTCCACGAAGAGCAATAGTTCACACGAAGTAAAATATTCTTCTCTGAAAAAAATTCTGGTTGCGTCCTTTTTATTGAACGATACCCGAAGAATAAAATCAGAAAATGAAATTGTTCGTTTCTTAAAAGGAAAAGGTGCAGCATCACATACTTTGTTTTCTAAAAATCTGGACATTAAAAACGAATCCTTCCAACGGATTTTGGAAGAACAAAAATTTGATGGTGCAATTCTTTTACGTTTAATCGATATCGATCGTGAAGTTTATGTCCGACCGGGAGCTCCATTTTCAAGCTATCCCAGTTACTACCAAAATTTTAATGGGCTTTTTTATCGAAGTTGGGAAATCTATTCTATGCCCGACCACTCCATAAACATGAAAACTTATACGGTTGAAATCACCTTGTTTTCAATACCACAGGATAAAATTATTTGGACGGCCATAACTGAAAGCGTATCCCCCTCGAGTATTGAACAAATGACCAAAGAAATTGCCAAAGTGGTTTACAAAAAAATAAAAAAAGAAGGCCTCCTGATTGATCCCTAGTTAATCAACCCAAGTATTTCAAGGTGGTTATCGGTGATCAAATAAGCATTAGAACCTTCACACCGAATCTGGACATATTGAGTCAAACGTGATAATCAAGCATTCATCTATTACACTTCATTCTTTTTTAAAGTTGTCGTGCAAAAAATTGGTTCGATAGTCTGTTAAATTTTTAATCAAGTACTTAATCAATCAAAAAATCATGAAATTATTAAAAGACAAAACCGTATTTATAACCGGTGCTTTATCTGGAATTGGAAAAGCATGTGCCATACTTGCAGCAAAAGAAGGTGCGAACGTAATCCTTGCCGATTTGGAATCTGAAACGAGGGATACTATCCTGCAGGAAATAAAGGAACACAATGAAACAGCTCAGTTTATGGCTTGTGATGTTTCAAGTTTTGAGCAAGTGCAATCGACCATCCAACAAATCGTAAAAACATTTGGCCGTTTAGATATTGCACTGAACAATGCGGGTATCGGTGGTGAGGCCCATTTAACTGGGGAAATGCCTGAGAGCGCCTGGGCGAAAGTCATTGGAGTGAATTTATCAGGGGTTTTTAATTGTATGCGCCACGAACTGGCTCAAATGGCCATTCAAAAACAAGGCATCATTGTAAACATGTCATCCATTCTCGGCAAGGTGGGTTTTTCTTCCTCTTGCCATTATGTTGCCGCCAAACATGGTGTACTCGGCTTAACACAAACTGCAGCCTTGGAATACGCTGAAAATAATATTCGAATTAACGCTATTTGTCCGGGATTTATTGCCACTCCTTTGTTAGAAAAGGGTGGCATCAGTCATCATTCCGAAATTGAAAAAAATATTTTGCATTTACACCCGATGAAACGTTTTGGAAGTGCGGAAGAAATTGCGAATGGATTTCTTTTTCTATGTACCGATCAAAGCTCATTTATGACCGGATCCGCTTTGGAAATAGATGGTGGCTATTTGGCGCAATAATCCATAAACTTGTCCGAAACAAAAATGAAAATTGATTGTTTACAGTTTGAATGATGTAACTAATACAAATGAAAACGTAACAAAAGGGAATGAATTAGACAGACCTTTACAATCAGATTAAATACTGAATTAAATGTTCGAATCTTACATAAACTTCAAACACAATCAACCTTAAATTATTAAACAAACTATGGGAAATTTACTTTACTTAGTGGCCATCGTATTGGTGATCCTCTGGTTCATTGGGTACTTCGGATTTGGCGCTGGTCAAATTGTGCATGTACTTCTTGTTATTGCAGTGATCGCTATCCTTTTAAGAATCATTCGTGGAGAAAAATAATTACAAAAACCAAAAAATATAAAAATATGAGTACAGGAAAAATTGTCTTGGGAGCCGTAGTTGGCTTAGCTGTTGGAGCCATTGCCGGCGTATTGTTTGCCCCTGCAAGTGGAAGTCGTACACGTCGTCGAATTCTTGACAAAGGCGAAGATTATGTGGAACAAATGAAAGACACAGTGAATGGCTATATCGATAAAGCCAAAGAAAGTTATGAAGAATTAGTTAGTCAGGCTGAACATGTGGTTAAAGAAGGAAAAGAGAAATACGATGGCGTCATGACACATGCCAAGTCTTCTGTTTCTTAGAATAAACCATCAGCCATTAAACAGGAGCTGCTGCTTAACCCACAGGAATAAGACCTTGAAAAGAATATTCCTGGGATAAGTAAACAGAAGTTGAAGATCACTAAGAAAATTGATAAAGTGGCTTGCCTAAATCCGTTCATTTTAATGTATTCAGGCATTTCATGGTAACCCAATAGTCTTGGAATTAAATAAAAATCAATCACTTTCATGTTAAATAAGCAGACCTTAAATAAGTAATTAGAAAAGATACCACACCCGTTGAACTGCTTTTTGAAAAAGTTTCCCACTATTTGAATACCAGTATAGCCCTATACAAATTAAAAATAGTGGAATCTGCAACTGATATGCTGGCTCAACTCATTACTTATTTTTTATTTTTCACCCTATTATTATTAGCTATTTTGTTTGGTTCTGTTGCTATCGCTATTTGGATCAATGTCTATTCTGATACTCAATATCTGGGGTTTATATTGGTGGCTACTTTTTATTTGTTATTGGCTATTTTGGTCATATTGTTCAAAACGCGTGTTTTTAAAAATCCCCTTCAAAACAAACTGATTCTACAAACTGAAACCACCAAAGATCAAGAAGAACTATGAGCAGGCTATTACTATTGAAGAAAAAAATAAAATTGCTGAAAGAAGAACAAATTCACGCAAAGGAAGAAGTTAAAATGGAATTACAATATTTGAGTGAACAGTTCTCTCCTATTCAACTAATCGGATCGGCGCTTCATGAAATTTTGCCTCAAACCGACAAAAAACCATCCTCATTTCTCAGAACAATTATTGGAGCCACCGCAGGATTTGTAAACAAACGTTTGTTCATGGGTAAATCACACCATCCTATCAAAGAAATTCTCGGCACACTTCTGGAAGTAAAATTGGCGCAATTTTTAGCTGGTGGGAAAACGAAGGCTGGGTAAGTTAAAAGGGAAAAAAGCAAAAAGTGCGGAGGCGTAATTTGGAAAGGATTGCTTACTTTCCGATACAAA